>JAUHYP010000086.1 GCA_030426265.1 Gammaproteobacteria bacterium
TCTGTTACTGCCTGGCCGTCGCCTGCTTCATGGCCTTCACGCACCGTTCCAATTTCCGGAAGCTCGCGGCCGGCACCGAACACCGCTTCGAGAAGGTGCGGCTGGTGAACTGGTTGCGCCGCGGCGAGGGACCTTGAGTCCCGAACTCACGTCAACGCCGTTGAGCGCCGACGCCATTCGCGACGGCGCCGGTGCGGCGGCCGAAGGACTGCTCGGCCTGGAAGTCGTCGCCGAGACCGGGTCCACCAATGCCGACCTGCTCGCGCTGCCGCCCGGCGAGGCCCATCGACGCGTGCGGATGGCCGATCGCCAGCTGACGGGCCGTGGCCGGCGGGGCCGGCGCTGGCAATCACCCGAAGGGCGCAACGTCTATCTGAGCCTGGGCTGGCGTTTCGATGTCCCACCCGACCAGCTCGGCTTCCTGCCGCTGGCGACGGCCGTGGCGGCGGCCCGCGCCCTGGCGGCCCTGGGCCTGTCCGGACACGGCGTGAAATGGCCCAACGATCTCGTGCGCGGCGGCCACAAGCTGGGCGGCTGCCTGGTGGAGCTGCGGGGCCGGGGTCCGAGCGATACGGTGATCGGCGTGGGGCTGAATGTCCACCTGCGCGGCGCGGAGGAAGCGACGGACATCGACCAGCCCTGGACCGACCTCGGCGCCCACCTGCCGGGAGTGACACGCAATGCAGTGGCCGGCGCCCTCATCGGCGAGCTGGTTGCCGCCATGGAAGCCTACGAGGCCGGCATTTCGACCTCCGGCCCGGCCGGCGCCTTCGCGCCCTTCGTGCGCGACTGGGACCGTTGGGATGTGTTGCAGGGACAGCCCGTCCGGGTCATGGGAACGGAGGCTGCCGGACCAGCCGCGCCGGCGATCGCCCGCGGCCTTGGCCCGCGGGGCGGCCTGCTGCTGGAGCGCGATGGAATCATGGAGGAACTGCTGGCCGGCGAGGTCAGCGTGCGCCTGTCCGACCCCTGAAAAACTGCCCCGGGAATGCATGGAACCCGGGCCGAAAAGCGTGGCTATAATGGCGCCACCCCTGCTTCAACGGACGGGAAGGATTCCCATGCTCCGCATGATGGTCGTCGCCCTGCTGGCCTGCAATCTGCTGCTGATTGGCGTGCACGTCGCCAGCGCCCCGCCGGACCCCGCCATCCCCGTCGCATCGCCCGCGCCCCTGCCCGCCGGCGTACCGCAGTTGCAGCTCCTGGACGAGATCGAACCCGGCGCCCTGCCGGCTTCGGATCCCCGGCAGTGCTATTCCGCCGGCCCCTTCGAGACGCTCCCGACCCTGATCCGCGCCCGCGAGGCCCTGGGCCCCGCCGCCGAGGACGTGCGCGAGCGCGAAAGCCAGGCGCTGGTGGAACTGGGCTACTGGGTGTCCCTGCCGCCGGTCGAAAGCTTCGCCGCGGCCGGCGAGGCCATGCAGGAGCTTGCGAGGGCCGGCCTGGAGGACATGGCCGTGGTCACCGACGAGAACACGGGTGAATACCGCGTCTCCCTCGGCTACTTCCTGGAAGAGGCCAACGCCCGTGGTCGTCGCGATGCCGTGCGCGAACTCGGCTTCGAAGCCGAAACCCGCCTGCAACGCGAGACCCAGGTCCGCTGGTGGCTGGACTACGCCTATCCCGACACCGCCATGGCCGAACGCGCCGCGAGCGCATTGCCCACCGGTCAGCAGCGGGCGATCCCCTGCGCTGATTCCGTCGGACCCTGATCACGCCGGACCCTGAGCCCGACTGACGAATCCGCCGGCGCCGGGGTACAATGCCGCCCGTTGAAACGCCTTGCCGGTATAGCTCAGTTGGTAGAGCAACTGATTTGTAATCAGTAGGTCCCGGGTTCGAATCCTGGTGCCGGCACCACCCTCTCCCGGAAGCCCCTCTATCACCCCGTTTCCGTCACCGGCATCGGCTGCCTGATCTTCCCCACGAACATCGCCAGACCCAGCGCCAGGATGCCCGAGATGAAGATGGCGACGACGATGGGTGTCAGCGTGCCGGTCAACAGGGTGTTCACGAAGCCTCCCAGCAGCCCCCCCGCAATGAACACCGAGGCGCCGTACAGGGCGTTGGCGGTACCGGCGATGCGGGGAAAGAATTCGAGGTAACAAGCCGCGGCGTTGGGCGTGATTAGGCCCAGGGAGCCGATGGTGGGGATGAGCAGGACCATCCAGGCGCCCACGCCCAGCGAGTCTCCACTCAACAGCACCAGGCCCAGCAGCAGCCCGGAGGTCACGACCTGCATGGACAGCCCCGCCAGCAGCAGGTGGCGCGGCTCGAAGTGCCGCAGCAGTCGCATGTTCACCTGCACCATCAGCACCATGCCCAGCACGCAGGCGCCGAAGAAGAAGGGAAATCGTCCCGCCGACACCCCGAAATACTCCATGAACACGAAGGGCGCCGTCGTCACGTAGACGAACATGCCGCCGACCATCGAGGCCTGGCCCAGCAGGAAGCCCATGGCACGGCGTTGCCGGACGACCTGGCCGTAGGCGCGGAAGGCGTGTCGCTTGGGGGCATTCTGGCGGTCACGGCGCAGCGCCAACGGGACGGTTTCGGGCAGGCGGCGGCGCACCAGCACCAGCATCAGCACGGCGTAGAGCAGCAGAAAGCCGAAGATCGCGTGCCAGTCACCGATGAACAACAGCGCCGAGCCCAGCAACGGGGCCACCATGGGCGCGAGCAGCATCATGGTGGCGATCATCGACATGATGCGACCCGCTTCGCGGCCGCTGTACAGGTCGCGCACCATGGCGCCACAGATCACCGTCGCGAAGCCGCCGCCCAGGGCCTGTACGAACCGCAGGACGATGAGCGTGTCCACGTCCGAAGTGAACAGGATTGCCGTCGTGGCCGCGATGAACAGGCACAGCCCCAGGCTGCCGGCGGTGATGCGACCCCAGCGATCGGACATCGGCCCGCCCAGGACCTGGCCCGCGGCGAAGCCCAGCAGGTAACTCGACACCGAGGTCTGCACCCGCGCCACGTCCACCTCCAGGCTGTCGGCCATGGCCGGGATGGCGGGCAGGTAGGTGTCGATGGCCAGCGGGGTCAGCGCCACCAGCATGGCGAGGCCCAGGGCCAGCCGGGCATGTGACTGACCCGTGCCCGTCGTGCCCGTCGTGCCCGGAGTGGAATGGTCGTTCGTGGCGCGCGCGCCGCCCTCGTCGCTCAAGAATCTGTGCCCCCCGTCAACAGGGGACATCATCACATCATTCCCGACGGGTTGAAACGTCAGGGCACGTCGTAACGGCCATGGTCGCTGTAAACCAGTCCCTGGACGGCCTGGTTCAGGTCCATGGTTTCGCCGTGCCACCGTGGGATGGGCGTTTCGGGGGTGATGTCCAGGCCGATCGCGCGGTTGCGGCGCCGGAGTTCGATGGCGTTTCCGCGGAAACGTGTTTCCGCCACCGGCGGGATCACGGTGCCGGAGGGCAGGGTGAAAACCGGCTGGCCGTCACGCATGTGCACGCCGAAGCCCTCCTCGTGCACCTTGCGATGGTGGAAACGACAGAGCAGGACCAGGTTGTCCAGCTTGGTGGGTCCGCCATCGGCCCAGTGAATCACGTGGTGGGCGTCGACCCAGCGCGTGCAGCTGCAGCCCGGGAAGCGGCAGCCGACGTCACGGCGCTGCAGGGCCCGGCGGATGGCCGGGGGTACGGTGCGGGATTTGCGGCCGATGTTCAGGGTCTTGCCGTCGGCGTCCTTCTGCCACGCCACCAAGCCGGCGTCGCAGGACAGGCGCCGGGACGTTTCCGCGGAAACGCTCGCGTTGCGGCCGGGCGTGATTTCCAGTTCGGCCAGGTCATCCTCACCGTCGGCCTTCAAGGTTTCGGGTGTGCAGTGGAGGTGAACACAGCAGCGGTCGCCACCGTTGAGCGCCGGACGCGATGGGCGTGAGGGGGCTTCATTCTGCATCCAGCCAGGGTTCCGGGAACCCACCCATTCTCCAGCGTGTTCCACCGCTTCGATGTCATCGTGTGCCGCACCTGCGGCGAGGGTCGTCTCCTCTTCCGGGTGGCCTCCGCCCGCCAGGAACGCTTCGAGGACCCGGGCCAGGGCATCGGCGCGGCGGCATTCACCGTCCTCCGGCGCCTGCAGGTCCAAAGGGGCTTCCGGCGTTTCCGCGGAAACTTCGGCCGGCTCGTTCCGGCGCTCGGCGAACAGTTGCTGGTCCGCGAGGTCGAGGGCCCGTTCCAGCAGCGCGCCCTGTTCGGGTGTCAGGCGCGCCTTGATCACCCAGCTGTCGTCGTCGTCCTGCCAGCAGCGGAAGGTCCGCCTGAAGTGGCGATGCTGTTCCAGTTCGAGCGCGATGGAACGGCCCACCCGGCGGTAGGCGCGCGACAGGCGCTCGACGTGGCTGGCGGTGCCGTGGCGCGCCACGTTCAGCAGCGATT
>JAUHYP010000046.1 GCA_030426265.1 Gammaproteobacteria bacterium
GGCCATCAGGAGTGGCTCACGTCCGCGGCGTTGTCTCCGGGAAGCTCGGTGCGCAGGCCCAGGGCATGGATTTCACGTCCCATGGCCGCGCCGAGCGTGGCGTAGACCATGCGGTGGCGCTGCAAGGTGGATTTGCCGGCGAAGGATGCGCTGACGACCACGGCTTCGAAGTGCACGCCGTCATCACCCTGCACGCGAACGTCGGCGCCGGGCAAGCCGGCCCGAATCATTTGCTCAATTGTCTTGCTGTCCATAGACTAGCGTCCAGTCGAAACGGCGGACCGGGCGCAATACCGCGGTTCGTCAGGCGGGAGATTCCAGGAGAGGGATATCTTAAAGCAATCACGCCGGCTGCTGAATCACCGGCACCACCCCCCTGTCAGCGCCTGGCCGGTCCTCCGTGGAGCCGGCCCGCGGGTGCGACCATGCTGATCTACATCGTCCAGCTCGTGGGCGGCTTCCTGTTGCTCGTGTGGGCCGCGGACCGCCTGGTCGCGGGCGCTTCCGCCACGGCGCGCAACCTCGGTGTTTCACCGCTGATCATCGGCCTGGTCATCGTCGGCTTCGGCACCTCCGCCCCCGAACTCGTGGTCTCGGCGGTGGCCAGTTCCCGGGGCAACTCCGGCCTCGCCGTGGGCAACGCCATTGGTTCCAACATCGCCAACATGGGGCTGATCCTGGGGTTCACGGCCGTCATCTACCCGCTGAAACTCGAGTCGAGCACGCTCAAGCGCGAATACCCCCTGCTGCTGCTGATCATGCTGGTCTGCCTGTTCATGGCCCTGGACATGAACCTCAGCCGAGTGGAAGGCGCGCTGCTGATTCTCGGCCTGTTCGCGATGATCGCCTGGCTGGTGCGCTTCGGCATGCAGCGGCCCGATACGGACCCCTATGCGAAGGAACTGGAGGCGGAAATCCCGACGGACATCCCGACCCGGGTCGCGATGTTCTGGCTGATCATCAGCCTCATCGCCCTGCCCGCCAGTTCACACTTCCTGGTCGAGGGAGCGATCGGCATCGCCCGCAGCCTGGACGTCTCGGACACGGTGATCGGCCTGACGGTGGTCGCCTTCGGCACCAGCCTGCCGGAACTCGCCACGGCCGTGACCAGCGCCTTCCGCAGGGAGGACGACCTCGCCATCGGCAACATCATCGGCTCGAACATGTTCAATCTCCTGGGCGTGCTGGGCATCGCGGCGAGCATCCGGCCCGTCGAGGTCCAGTCGATGGTTCTGGGCCGGGACTTCCCGGTGATGTTCCTGCTCACGGGCCTGATGTTCCTGCTGGCCTCGGACTTCCGGGGCCCCGGCCGCATCGGCCGCACGGCCGGCGCCGTGCTCCTGCTGATCTTCGTGGCCTACCAGGCCATGGTGTGGACCGGGGCCGGCGACCCGACCGCGGGGTAGAATGGCGCGATGAACGAGGAGGCCCTCAAGCGCCTCGCCCGGGCCGTGATCGAAACCGAAGCCCGGGCGGTGCAGGAACTGCTGCCACGCATCGACGAGGCCTTCGTCGCCGCCTGCCGCATCGTGCTCGACTGCCGCGGCCGCGTCGTGGTGCTGGGCGTGGGCAAGTCCGGCCACATCGGCAGCAAGATCGCCGCCACCCTGGCCAGCACCGGTACGCCGGCCTTTTTCGTGCATGCCGCCGAAGCGGCCCACGGCGACCTGGGCATGATCACCGGGGAGGACGTGGTCCTGGTGCTGTCCAACTCCGGCGAGACCGACGAGGTCAAGCAGCTTCTGCCGATGCTCAAGCGCCTCGGCGTGGACATCGTCGCCATGACCGGAAACGCGAATTCCTACCTCGCCGAGTTTTCCGACATCCACCTGGACGTGGGCGTCGGCGAGGAAGCCTGCCCCCTGGGCCTGGCGCCGACCTCCAGCACCACCGCCGCCCTGGTCATGGGTGATGCGCTGGCGGTGGCCCTGCTCGAGACCCGCGGCTTCACGCGCGAGGATTTCGCCCGCTCGCACCCGGCGGGCGCGCTGGGCCGTCGCCTGGTCATCCGCATCCGCGACCTCATGCACGCCGGCGAGGCCATGCCGGTGGTGAAGACCGACGCCCGCGTGACCGACGCCATCGTCGAGATCACCGAAAAGCGCCTGGGGATGACCGCCGTGCTCGATGAGGGGGGGCGCGTCGCCGGCGTGTTCACCGACGGCGACCTGCGCCGCGCGCTGCACCGGGGCCTGGACCCGCACGTCACGGCCGTCAGCGAGGTCATGTCCGGCACCCCGGTGAGCATCGGCCCGGACACCCTCGCGGTCGACGCCGTCCAGCTCATGCAGGACCGTCAGATCCAGGGCCTGATCGTGCTGGACGATGACGGCGGACTGGTCGGGCTGCTCAATTTCCACGACCTGCTGCGCGCCGGGGTGGTCTGAATGCCCACCTACGATCCCCTGCTGCTGGAACGGGCCGCACGCATCCGCCTCCTGGCCCTGGATGTCGATGGCGTCCTGACGGACGGGCGGCTGTACTTCGACAACGAAGGCAACGAACTCAAGGCCTTCTCGGTCCGCGACGGCCTGGGCATCAAGGCCCTGCAGTCCGAAGGCGTCGAGGTCGCGCTGATCACGGGACGGAAGTCCCGCATCGTCGCCGACCGCGCCGCGGCGCTGGGCATCGGGCACGTCTACCAGGGGCGTGACGACAAGTTGACGCCCTACCTCGACCTGCTGGAGAAAACCGGGCTGGGCGACGAAGCGGTCTGCTACGCGGGAGACGACTGGATCGACCTGCCACTGCTGCGCCGGGCCGGCCTGGCGGTGACGGTCCCCGGCGCCGGAGACGCGGTGCAGGCCGCCTGTCACTGGATCACCCCGCGCGCCGGCGGCGAAGGCGCGGTCCGTGAACTCTGCGAACTGATCCTGGCCGCGAAGGGCCGGCTCGAGGCCGTGATCGCGAGGCACGAGTCGTGATACGGGGCGCCCGGATGTCACGCTCGACCCGCCGCGGCCTGGTCCTCGCCGGACTGCTGGCGGCGGTTTCCCTGTGGCTGGCGAGTGGAGATCACGAGGACGCCGCGGAACCGATCGAGGGCCTGGACACCCGCCTGGACTATGCATTGGAAGACTTTGAAATGCGTGGTTTCGACGAGAAGGGCGCGCTGGCGATCCGGCTCTGGGCGCCGCGCCTCACCAACGAGGCGGCGACCCGCATCGGCCGGGTACAGCAACCACGGGTGGAAGTCCTACACGAGGGCCGGCTCTGGAATATCATGGCTGAAACCGCGACCATCAGCGACGATCAGGGACAGGTGTTCCTGGGCGGGGACGTTCGGCTGGAACGGGCAGGCGCCCCTGACCTGGGGCCCCTGGAAGTGGACAGCCGGGATGTCACACTGGTGGTGGATGAGCGGATCGCACGCTCGGCGTCCGACGTCCGGATGGAAGATCCCGCCGGGGAATTGCGCGCCCGCGGATTCCGCATCGACATGCGAACGGATGAATTTCAACTGCATCATGATGTCCAAGGCGTCTATGTCCTCCCCTGACCTCACCCACGCGGCGCGCTGCGCCCTGATCTGCCTGCTTCTCGTGGCCAGCACCGGCGTGCCGGCGCTGGAGTCCGACCGCCAGCAACCCTTGCAGGTGGATGCCGACGACACGCAGGGATCGCTGGGCGACGGCACGACCGTGCTGAGCGGCCGCGTGGAGATCCGCCAGGGCACGCTCCACATCCAGGCCGACCAGGCGGAGGTGGACAAGCGCGAGGGCAAGGTCCAGGTGATCACCTTCCGCGGCGCGCCGGCCAGGCTGGAACAGGAAATCGAGGAACAGGGCCTGGTCCAGGCCGAGGCCAACACCATCACCTACCAGGTGGCGGCCGGAAAGGTGGAACTGGCCGGCAGCGCGGACGTCACTCATCCCCAGTACCACATCACCGGCGAGAAGCTCACCTACGACCTGAACCGACAGCACTTCGAGGGCACCGGGCGCGACAGCTCGGACGGCCGCATCCGCATTCGCATGGAGCCGGAAGTCGCCGAATCCCTGCAGGGGCGCGAGGCGCCGGAACCGTCCGAAGGCCAGGGGGATGCCTCTGCCGACGATGGGGACGGCGAAGGCTCGCCCTGAGATGCTGCGCACCGAGAACCTGCACAAGTCCTACCGCAAACGCCACGTGGTACGCGGCGTCAGCATGCAGGTCGAACCCGGCCGCGTGGTGGGCCTGCTGGGCCCCAACGGGGCCGGCAAGACCACCTGTTTCTACATGATCGTCGGCCTGATTCCGGCCAGCGAAGGCGCCATCACCGTCGACGAGCACGACATCACGCATGAACCGGTCAACGTCCGCTCCGGCCTCGGTCTGAGCTACCTGCCCCAGGAGGCGTCGATCTTCCGCAAGCTGTCGGTGCGCGACAACGTCATGGCCATCCTGGAGATGCGCCACGACCTCGACCGCGAGGGCCGCGAGGACCTGCTGCAGGCGCTGCTCGAGGAACTCGGGGTGGCGCACCTGTCGGAGCAGTCCGGCATCAGCCTGTCCGGCGGCGAACGGCGGCGGGTGGAGATCGCCCGGGCGCTGGCCTCCAAGCCGCGCTTCATCCTGCTGGACGAACCCTTCGCCGGGGTGGACCCGATCTCCGTACGCGAGATCCAGGGCATCGTGGAACACCTCAAGGACCGCGGCATCGGCGTGCTCATCACGGACCACAACGTCCGCGAAACCCTGGGCATCTGCGACTACGCCTACATCCTCGCCGAGGGCCGTATCCTGGCCGAGGGCACTCCGCAGGTGATCCTCGAGAACGACGACGTGCGCAGCGTGTACCTGGGCGAGGAATTCCGGCTCTAGGCCCGCACCGGGCCTGCTAAGCTGTCGCCATGATCGACCAGTCCCTCCAGCTCCGACTCACGCAGAAACTGGCGCTTGCGCCCCAGTTGCAACAGGCCATCCGCCTGCTGCAACTCACGCGCATCGAGCTGCGTGAATACATCCAGGAAACCATCGAGGCCAACCCCCTGCTGGAGCGCGCGGAGGCAGGCGACGCCCCCGGCGAAGCCGGCGAGGATGGCGGTGGCGATGACTGGGAATCGTCCTCGAAGGAGAGCCAGGAACGCGACGACTGGGACACCGGGGGCGATGACTGGGGCGACGACTTCGGCGTCAGCGACAACTGGGGCGAGCCCCAGGGCCCGGACTGGGACCGCCAGGGCCAGATCGCCGACACCTCCGGCGACTCCCTGCAGGACCACCTCCTGTTCCAGGTGGGCATGGCGCAGTTCGACGAAACCCAGGCGGCCATCGCCGCGGCCATCGTCTTCGCACTGGACGAGGACGGCTACCTGGCCGACAGCGTCGAGGAGATCGCGGACGGGCTGGCGCCCGAGCACCGCGTGGAGCCGGCCGAAGTCGAATCCGTGCTGCAACGCATCCAGCGCATGGAGCCGGTGGGCGTCGCGACGCGGGACCCGGCCGAGTGCATCCGCGTGCAGCTGGCCGCCCTGCCCGGTTCCACCCCGGGCCTGGACCTGGCCCGGCGCATCGCGCGCGACGGACTGGACTTCATCGTCGAGGGCGACCACGCGGGCCTGGCCAAGGAACTCGGCGCGGACGCCGAACGCCTGGAGAAGGCCATCGACCTGATTCGCGGCCTGGAGCCGCGCCCGGGCGCGCGCTTCGACAACCGGGCCGACGAGTACCTGGTGCCCGATGTCTACGTGCGCCATGTCGAAGGCCGCTGGGTGACCGCGCTGAGCCCCGACAATGACCCGCAGCTCAAGCTCAACAAGTACTACATCCAGCTGCTGCGCCGGTCCGGCGCGGAGGACCGCAAGTACCTCGAGGGACGCCTGCAGGAAGCGCGCTGGCTGCTGTCGAGCCTGGAACTGCGCAACCGCACCCTGCTCACCGTCTCGCAATGCATCGTGGATGCCCAGCAGGGCTTCCTGGAGCACGGTGAGATCGCCATGAAGCCGCTGATCCTGAAGGACATCGCGGAGCTGGCGGGCGTGCACGAATCCACGGTCTCGCGCGCCACCACGCGCAAGTACATGCTCACGCCGCGCGGACTGTTCGAACTGAAGTATTTCTTCTCCAGCCACGTGTCCACCTCCGATGGCGGCGAAGTCAGCGCCACCTCCGTCAAGGCGCGCCTGGCCAGCCTGATCGCCGCCGAACCGCCGGGCAGCCCGCTCAGCGACCAGGAACTCTCCGCGCTTCTGAAGCAGAACGGCATCCTCGCCGCCCGCCGCACCGTCGCCAAGTACCGCGAATCCCTGGGCATCGGCTCGAGCAGCGACCGCCGCCGCGCCTGGCGCCGACTCTCCGCCCGCCGCGCCTGACGCCTCTGCACCTGGCTCGGAGTGTAGGGCCGCCCCATACCCTGACCCCCTTGCACCTGGCTCGGCCCGCTGGCCTTCGGCTCCCCTCCTGTCCCTGTGCTTGGTGGGGCCGGCCGACAGGCCATCCTGGCCTGTGCGGCCTCAGATGGCCATCCCTGGCCATCTGACCCCAGTCGCACAGGGCCACTCGGCAGCGGTCCTGATTGAGCCAGGTACAAGGGGGTCAGGGCATGGGGCTGCATCGGGGACTCATGTTGGACAAGGTGCGGGGCAGTCCTGAAGAGAGGCTGCGTGGCGGCCCGTGGGCAGCCGATGGATGGGATACGACATCACCCTCCGCCAGAGCACGGGGTGGGTGGGGTCAGATGGGCGTGCTTTGGGACCCCGAACGCCGTGAAGGAACTGATGCGCCAGTTGCCGACGGTCCAATCCTCAAGATCAAGGCTCGGTGCGTGACCCCCTGTACCCGGATCAATCAGGGCCGTTGCCGAGTGAGCCGGAACGACTGGGGTCAATCCGCCAGGGATGGCGGATTGAGGCCGCACCAGGCCAGGATGGCCTGTCGGCCGGCCCCACCAAGCGCAGGATCGCGAGGGAAGCCGAAGGCCAACGGCCCGAGCCGGGTGCAGGGGGTCACGTACCGAGCCGCCCTACGAAGCAAGAGCCGACCAGCGGCAAACCAACATCAACACCCGACACAGGACCAGTCCCATAGCGCGCCCAGCCGGACCCGCCCGGAGCACCCATCTGACCCACCGATCACCTGGAAAACCATTCGGCACCGCATGGGACTGGGAATGCCGGAATGTGGGGTATAGAATTGTCATCAAGGACGCCTTCTCGGCACCAGGGGACGAACCCGACCCGGTTCGGCCGAGGCTTCCACCCAGGCTGGCGCGTCCCGGCGCAGCCGATCGCAACAGCGCTGGTCCACCCTGTCGACCACCAGGAGCACGATCCATGCAACTGACCATCACCGGACACCACGTCGAAGTCACGCCCGCCCTCCGGGCCTACACCACGGAAAAAATGGAACGCATCACCCGCCATTTCGACCAGGTCATTTCCATCGACGTGATCCTCAACGTGGAAAAGCTGGAACAGATCGCCGAGGCCACGGTCAACGCCGGCGGTCGCAAGCTGTTCGCCACGGACAAATCGGAAGACATGTACGCCGCCATCGACGGCCTTTCCGACAAGATGGACCGCCAGGTCCGCCGCCTGAAAGACCGGCTGCGTGACCATCACCACACGAAGCCCGCGCACATCGCGACGGATCTCTGACAACAACAGTGCGCACGGATCCACGCGCCGGAAAACAAACCCAATGCTCGTCGACGATCTGATCAGTACGGACAGCGTGCTGCCGCAGGTGCGCACCAGCAGCAAGAAACGCCTGCTGGAAGTCATCAGCCGCGCCCTCGCCAAGGAGGACGACGGTCTCAACGCCCGCGAGGTGTTCGAAAGCCTGTGTGCACGCGAACGGCTCGGCAGCACCGGCCTGGGGAAAGGCGTGGCCATTCCCCACGGCCGCGTCAGCGGCTCGAACCGCGTGCAGGCCGTGTTCATCCGGCTGGCCAAGCCGCTGGCCTTCGACGCCGTCGACGGCGAGCCGGTCGACCTGCTGTTCGCCCTGGCCGTGCCGGAGCACTGCACCACCGACCACCTCAAGCTGCTCGCGGAGATCGCCGAGAAATTCAGCGACGACGACCTCCTGCGCAGGCTGCGGGAGGCCAGCGACGCCACCGAACTGGTGCAACTGCTCTCACAGACCCGTCACTGACCCGGTCACTGTGACGCGAACGCTCACAGCCCGGGACCTGTTCCAGCAACTGCACGACCGCCTGGACCTGCACTGGGTGGCGGCCCGTGACCATGGCGAGGACACCCTGCTGAGCGAGGACGACATGTCCGCCCGGCCGGCCCTCGCCGGCTACCTGAACCTCATCCACCCCAATCGGGTCCAGGTGCTGGGCATCGAGGAGCTCGACTATCTCGGCAGCCTCGACCCGGCCCAGCGCCACGGCACCCTGGCGAGCATCTTCCGCCGGGAGTTGATCGCCGCGGTGGTCGGCGGGGACCTCGAAGTGCCGCCCGACCTGGCGCAGGCCGCCGAGGCGGCCGGCAAGCCCTTGCTCAAATCGGGCAAATCCAGTTACGACCTCGTGAACTATTTCCAGTACCACATCTCGCGCGTGCTGGCCCGGCGTTGCAATCTGCACGGGGTGTTCATGGAAATCTTCACCATCGGCGTGCTGATCACCGGCGGTCCCGGCAGCGGCAAGAGCGAACTGGCGCTCGAACTGCTCAACCGGGGCCACCGCCTCATCGCCGACGACGCGCCGGAATTCACCCAGATCTCGCCGGAGATCATCGACGGCGCCTGTCCCGAGGCGCTGCAGGACTGCCTGGAAGTGCGCGGCCTGGGCGTGCTCAACGTGCGCGAAATGTTCGGTGACGCGGCCATCAAGCTGAACAAGTTCCTGCGGCTGGTCATCCACCTCGACATTCCCGACGGCGGACGCGCCCCGGAAAACATCGATCGCCTGCGTGGCAACACGGGCACCCAGGATGTCCTCGGATTGACCATTCCCACCATTACCCTTCCGGTACTGGCCGGACGCAACATGGCCGTGATCACCGAGGCCGCCGTGCGCGACTTCATGCTCCGCATGAAAGGTTACGATGCCGCCACGGCGTTCATCGAGCGCCATTCACGCATCCTGCGCGGCCAGCACACGAACTGGGAGGACTGACGATGGCGGACAGCAGCGGCGAACAGCACGTCATCATCGTCAGCGGCCTGTCCGGGGCCGGGAAGTCCACGGCGCTGAAGGCGCTGGAAGACATGGGCTACCACTGCATCGACAACCTGCCCGCCTCCCTGATGCACGACTTCGCCGTCCACATCCAGAATGAACCGGAAGTGTATGGTCGGGTCGCCCTCGGGATGGACGTGCGGGCGCCGGGCCTCAACCTGGAAGACATTCCGGCCTGGCTGGACAGCCTGCGCGCAGCGGGGGTGCGCACCCAGCTGCTGTTCCTGAGTGCGCGCGACGAAGTGCTGCTGCGCCGCTACGGCGAGACCCGCCGCCGCCACCCCCTGGCCCAGGGTGAAGGCGCCCTGGCCTCGTCCATCGAACGCGAGCGGCGCCTGCTCGAACGCATCCGGGAGGTCGCGGACTGGGAAATCGACACCTCGGACATCAACATCCACCAGCTGACGCACCAGACCTGGCGCTGCGTGGGACCGGATACCGACAGCATGACCGTGGTGGTGCAGTCCTTCGGCTTCAGCCGGGGTGTGCCGGCGGACGTGGACTACCTGTTCGACGCCCGTTGCCTGCCCAACCCCCACTGGAACGAGGATCTGCGCCCACTCACCGGGCAGGACACCGCCGTGGGCGAATGGCTGGAACAGGAACCCATGGTGGCCGCCCTGGGTGACGACATTCTCGACTTCCTGCGGCGCTGGCTGCCCCGGCACGCGGCGGCGCACCGCAGTTTCGTGGCCATCGGCATCGGCTGCACCGGCGGCAGGCACCGCTCTGTCTACCTGGCCGAACGCCTGGTCAGGGACCTGCGTGACGAATTTCCCGACGTGATGCTGCACCACCGGGAGCTGAAACCATGAGCGTGGCCATCGTTCTCGTCACCCATCCCGGCATCGCCACCGCCATGCGCGACCGGGCATCGGAGATTCTCGGCACGCCGCTGGACGCCATCCGCATCGCCGAACTGGATTCGGGCACCGCCGACCCGCGCGAGAACCTGGCCGAGCGCCTGTCCACCTGGAACGACGGGGACGGCGTCCTGGTGATGACCGACCTTCCGGGCGCGACCCCCTGCAACCAGGCGCGCCGGGCATCACCGCCCGGCAGCTGCGTCGTGTCCGGCCTCAACATGCCCATGCTGATCCGGGCCTGGAACTACCGTGACCGGCCCCTGGACGAGCTGCGCAGGCTCGTCGTCGAGGGCGGACGCGCCGCCATCGTGGAGCCCGACTGATGCCCGAGGCGCGCGTGACCATTCCCAACGACCTGGGCCTCCATGCCCGGGCCGCCGCGCGTCTCGTCGAACGCGCCAACGGTTTCGAGAGCGACGTCGAAGTGTCCTACCGGGACCGCACGGTGAACGGCAAGTCCATCATGGGCGTGCTCATGCTCGCGGCCGCCAAGGGCGCGGAACTGCTCGTGCGCACGGACGGGCCCGACGAGGACGAGGCCCTGGCAGGCGTCCTGGCACTGGTGACGGACGGCTTCGGGGAGCTGGGATGACGCTCGCCCTCTCGGGTCAGGTCGTGGAGCCGGGCATCGCGATCGGCCAGGCCCACAACATCCAGCGCAACGAGATCGAGGTCGGCGAATACCGCATCGAGCCGGACCAGGTGGAGGCCGAGATCGAGCGGCTGTTCACCGCAACCTCCGAAGCCGGCGACCACCTGGAGGCCCTGGCCAAGCGTCTTCGCCGTGTGGCGGGCGCTTCCGGCGAGGAAATCATCCGCACCCACCTGGCCATGCTGGCCGACTCCAGCCTGATCCAGGCCTCCACCCGCCACATCCGCGAACAGCTGTGCAACGCCGAATGGGCCCTGCAGCTGCAGCTCGAGACCCTGGTCTCGGAGTTTCGCGCCATCGACGACGCCTACATCCGCTCGCGCGAGGACGACATCGTCCAGGTGGTGCGCATGGTGCAGCAGGTGCTGGCGGCCGAGCAGCCGGACAAGCCGCTGGTCGACGTCCCCGACCGCCTGGGCCAGACCCTGGTGGTGGCGACCGAACTCACCCCCAACGAACTCGCTATCCTCCACGACCGCGGCGTCGCGGGGGTGATCACCGAGCACGGCAGCCCGTATTCGCACACCGCCATCCTCGCCCGGGGCATGGGCGTGCCCGTGGTCATGGGCGTGCGTCGGGCCCAGGCCCTGATCCGCGAAGGCGAGCAGCTGGTGCTGGACGGCGCCTACGGCATCGTCTTTGCCGACCCCGAGGAGTCCCTGCTCCGCCACTACCTGGAAAAGCAGTCCGAGTCGGACCGCTACCGGCGCTCCCTGGAGCGCAGCCGCGGCCAGCTGGCGCAGAGCCTCGACGGCCAGGCCATCTGCCTGATGACCAACGCGGAAAAGCCGGAAGACATCCGCCGCGCCGTGGCCGACGGGGCCGAGGGCGTGGGCCTGTTCCGCAGCGAGTACCTGTTCATGCAGGGCGAGCCGCCGGACGAGGAAGCGCAGGTCGAGCACTACCGGCGCGCCATCGAGGCGCTGGACGGAGCGCCGCTGACCATCCGCACCCTGGACATCGGTGCGGACAAGTCCGCCCACCTGCTCGAGTTCGAGAGTCTGCGCAATCGCCCCAACCCGGCCCTGGGCCTGCGCGCCGTGCGCCTGTGCCTGCGCGAGATGGAGATGTTCCGCGTGCAGCTGCGCGCCATTCTCCGCGCCGCCGCCGCCGGGCCGGTGCACTGCCTGATCCCCATGCTCACCACCGACCGGGAGGTGGTCGCGGTGCGCTCCCTGCTCGACGAGACCCGGCTCGACCTCGACCGCGAGGGCATCGAGCACGGCGGCGAGAACATGCGCCTCGGCGGGATGATCGAGGTGCCCGCCGCGGCGCTGGCCCTGGAGCGCATGGGGCGCCACCTGGACTTCTTCTCCGTCGGCACCAACGACCTCATCCAGTACGCCCTGGCGGCCGACCGAGTCGACGAGAACGTCGCCCACCTCTACGATCCGCAACACCCCGGCGTCATCCACCTGCTGTCGCACGTGTTCGAAACCGCGGGACGGATCGGCCTGCCGGTTTCCGTCTGCGGGGAGATGGCCGGCGACCGGCGTTACACCCGCCTGCTCCTGGCCATGGGCCTGCGCGAGTTCAGCATGCAGCCGCGGTCCCTGCTCGAAGTGAAAAAGGTCATCAACGAGACCGACATCGGTGTCGTCCGCGACGCGTTCCGCCGCTGGCGCGAGGGCGACGGCGAGACGGGCAACGAAAGCCTCGCCCAGTACCTCGACCACGCCCAGCTGCACCACTGACCACCACCACCGCCGTTCAAAAAGTCACGGGCATCCCCGATAATGGGCGCCCGCATACCGGGAACGGGCCGACCAGGGAAAGGGGGGAGCAATGAGCGAACCGGCGCTGGAAGAAAAGATCACACGCCACCTCGATTCCCTGACCGAGGTGCTGGACAGTGGCGCCCGTGAGCGGGTGCGCCGCATGGTCAACGGCCTGTCCGGGGCCGAAATCGGCGATCTCCTCGAATCACTGCCGCCGGCGAAACGCCTGGCGGTCTGGGAACTGGTCGACACCTCCCTGGACGGCGAGGTCCTGGTCGAGGTCAACGACGAGGTCCGCGCCGGCCTGATCCGCGACATGGATTCCGACGAGCTCGTCGCCGCCATGGGCGAGCTCGACATCGACGACCTCGCCGACATCCTGGGCGACCTGCCGGACACCGTGATCCGCGAGGTCCTCGCCTCCATGTCCCGCCAGGACCGGGAGCGCCTGGAGCAGGTCCTGGCCTACCCGGAGGACTCGGCCGGCGGCCTGATGGATCCCAACGTCATCACGGTCCGGGCCGACGTCAGCCTGGACGTGGTGCTGCGTTACCTGCGGGCGCGCACGGACCTGCCACTGGTGTTCGACCAGCTGTTCGTGGTCTCCAGGGACGGCCGCTTCAAGGGCATCCTGCGCCTGTCGGACCTGCTCACCAAGGACCCTGCGTCCCTCGTGGGCGATTTGATGGAGACACCGCCCTCGGTGATTCCCGTGGACATGAGCGCCAGCCAGGTCACCACCGAATTCGAACACTTCGACCTCGTGTCCGCGCCGGTGGTGGACGCGGACAACCACCTGCTCGGGCGCATCACCATCGACGACGTGGTCGACGTCATCCGCGAAGAAGCCGAGCACTCGGTCCTGACCATGGCCGGCCTGGACGAGGAGGACGACATCTTCGCGCCCGTGACCCGATCGGCCATCCGTCGCTGGATCTGGCTGGGAGTGAATCTCGTCACCGCCCTGCTCGCCGCCGCGGTCCTGTACTTCTTCGAGCCCACCCTGGAACAGATCGTGGCCACGGCCGTGCTGTTTCCCGTGGTCATGAGCATGGGCGGCATCGCCGGGACACAGACCCTCACCCTGATGATCCGGGGCATGGCGACCGGCCAGGTGAATCCACGCAACACCGCCTTCATGTTCCGCAAGGAACTGGCCGTGGGGGCGCTCAACGGACTGGTCTTCTCGGTGCTGGTCGCGGCGGTCGCGTGGTACTGGTACGGCGACGAAATGCTCGGCCTGGTGATGCTGATCGCCATCCTGGCCAATCTCCTGGCGGGGGCATTGGCGGGTTTCGTCGTCCCGATCGTGCTCAAGCGCATGTCCATCGACCCGGCGCTGGCCGGTGGCGTGGTGCTGACCACCGTCACGGACGTGGTCGGCATCCTCTCCTTCGTCGGCGGCGCAACCTGGCTGATCCTCGGGACCTGAGGCCCGGTCGACGTTCCTGGCCCGCTCCACCTCCGGGGCGGCCGCCCCACCCCGATATCAGGCGCCGCGCGCTCCGGGCTTGTCCGCCACTTTGTTGCGCAGGTAGACCGGTTGCGCCTGGTCCGGCGGCAGGCCGGGCTCACCCGCCGCCAGCCTCGCCGCGGCGATCTCCGCCAGCACCGGGGCGTGCGGAAGGGCTTCCGGAATGCAGGCTGCCATCGGCGCACCGGACAGATGGGGAAAGCGGGCGAAGCCCGTGCCGGCGCCCGCCCAGTCGCCGGGCTGCTCCGGCAGGGCCGCTTCCGGCGCGCACACCCGTTCTTCCGTGACCGGCACGAACAGGCCGTCACGGGCCTCGAAACAGGCCGTGTAGACCTCGTCCATGCGCGCATCCATGGCCACGCAGACCCGCGCATGTCCGGCGCTGATCACCCCCTGTGCCGTCACCTGCAGTGAGGAGACCGGCAGCACCGGCAGTCCGGCGCCCCAGGCCAGGCCCTGCACCACGCCGATGCCGATGCGCAGGCTGGTGAAGCTGCCCGGTCCGCGGGTGAAGGCGACGGCGTCGAGTTCGGCCAGGGCGAGGTCCGCCTCCCCGAGCAGGTCGCGGACGAAGGGCAGCAGACAACGGGCATGGCTGCGCGGCGCCGTCTCGCGGCGCTCGGTCACCTCGCCGTCCACGATCAGGGCGACGGAACAGGCTTCAAAGGCGCTTTCGACGGCGAGCAGTTTCATGGGGCCTCATTATCCACGCGCTTGGCCTGGGCGGGTGGCCCGGCCGTGAAGAAATCGATGACGTCCGTGACTTCCCGCGTGCGCCGCATCGGCGGCAGGCTGTCGAGAAACACGCTGCCGTAGCCCTTGCTGTGCAGGCGCGGATCGCAGACCGCCAGGACACCGCGGTCTTCCACGTCACGAATCAGGCGCCCCGCGCCCTGTTTCAACGTGATCACGGCCTGGGGCAAGGCGAGCTGCATGAAGGGGTTACCCCCCTCGCTGCGCAACCGCTCGCCCAGCGCTTCCAGCACGGGGTCGTCCGGCGCCGCGAACGGCAGCTTGTCGATGACCACCAGGGACAGGGCCTCGCCGATGACGTCCACGCCTTCCCAGAAGCTGGACGTCCCCAGCAGCACGCCGTTGCCGGAGGTCCTGAAGGCCTCCAGCAGGACGCTGCGCGGGGCCTGGCCCTGGATCAGCATCGGGAAGTCGAGCCGGTCCTCGAGGCGCTCCGCGGCGGCCTGCAGCGCCCGGTGGGAGGTGAACAGCAGGAAGGCCCGGCCCCGGCTGGCGCGCAGCACCGGCACCAGCTGGTCGGTGAGCCGGTCGATGTAGGCCGGGTCGCGCGGCTCAACGCCCAGGTCCGGCAGCCACAACAGGGCGTGGTTGGGGTAGTCGAAGGGAGAATCCAGGCACAGGGTGCGCGCATCCTCCAGGCCCATGGCGCGGGTGAAATGGCCGAAATCCCCACCCACCGCCAGGGTGGCCGAGGTGAAGACCCAGGCCGCATCCAATTCGTCGCGGTACTGGCGAAAGACCTCGGAAACGTCCAGGGGTGTGACGTGCAGCCCGAAGCCCTTGCCCCGCCGCTCGTACCAGCGCACCGTCCCCGCGCCCGAGGCGCTGTCGAGCAGGTCGAACAGGGACTGCAATTCGACCTGCCGGTCCCGGCAGGCGTCGATGCCGCGGCTGGCGCCCTCCAGTCCCTGCAGCGGTGGCCCCAGGTCCGCCACCGCCTGGTCCAGGTCCTGCAGGGCCCCTCTCAGCGCCTCGTAGCGCACCAGTTCGTGCCAGCCGCCACGGTCCCCGAGGTGCTCGGCCATCGCCGCTTGCAGGGCGCGCAGGGCCTGTCGGCAGGCCTCGACTTCCTTGCGCACCGTTCCGAGCCCTCCGGACAGGGCGCCGGCCTCGGCCAGCATGTCGCGCAGGAGGTCCTCGATGCGTCGACCGGTGAGGCTGGCGCTGAAGAACCGGGAGGCCAGTTCCGGCGCCTGGTGGGCCTCGTCCACGACGAAGGCCTCGGCGCCCGGCAACACCTCGCCGAAGCCGCCCCGCTTGATGGCCATGTCGGCGAACAGCAGGTGGTGGTTGACCACCACGACGTCCGCCTCCTGGGCGCGCCGGCGCGCCTTCAGCACGTGACAGTCCTCGTAGTCGGGGCACTGGGCGCCCAGGCAGTTGTCGTTGGTGGAGGTCACCATCGGCCACAGGGGGCTGTCGTCGGGAACCACGTTGGCCACCGACAGGTCGCCGTCGCGGGTGCGGGTCGACCACTCGCGCACCGCCTCGAGTTCGGCGATGGCCTCGCGCGTGGGGTATTCACCCTCGCGCCGGGCCTGTTCCATGCGGTGCAGGCAGAGGTAATTGGCCCGGCCCTTGAGCAGCGCGACGTCGGGCTGCACGCCCAGCGCCGCCGTCACCAGGGGCAGGTCACGGAAGAACAGCTGGTCCTGCAGCGTCTTGGTGCCGGTGGAGATGATGGTGCGAAGGCCGGAGGTCAGGACCGGCACGAGGTAGGCCAGGGTCTTGCCGGTGCCCGTGCCCGCTTCGGCCACCAGCAGGCCGCCGGTTTCGAGGCAGGACTCCACCGCACCGGCCAGTTCGATCTGCTCTTCGCGCGGGCGGAACCCGGGCAGGTGGTCCGCCAGGGGGCTGCCCGCGCCCAGCAGCGCCGGGGCGCCGCCACTCACGCGCGCATCATCCGCCACCGGAGCGCCAGCGCCCGCGACCCGTGAACGGGGGGCTCAAAGCCCCTGGGGCCGGGTCACCATGCACTGCTCGGCCCGGTCCATGGCCTGGCCGGCAGCCCGTGGTTCCCCCAGGCGCTCCTGGGCCAGGCTCATCGTCCGCCAGTTGCGTGCGCACAGTTCACCGACACGGGGGCCGATGTCGTGGGAGCGCGTCGCGAAGTTCAGCGCCTGCTCGTACTGGCCGCGCTGGAGTTGCACCTCGGCCATGTGCTGCAGCAGCTCGGGATCGCGTGGCTGGATCCGCAGTGCACGCTCCAGCAGCACCGCCGCCTGGTCGAGGTCGCCACGGGCCTCCGCCTGGTCCGCCTGTTCGGTGAGTTCCTTCACGGCGGGATTCTTCAACGGGTAGACCTGCACGCCGGCGGACTGTTCCTTTGCGGGTGTGCGCACCTGCTGGTCGACGGCGTCGCGCTCCTCGATCGGCGCCGGCGTCTGGCTGGCGCAGGCGCCGAGCAGCAACGCCGCGCCCAGGAGGGCGAGCGAGGGGAGTTGCAGGATACGAGGGCTGGAATTGCGGTGTTCAGTCACGGTCAAGGAATCTGCTCCAGAACGATTCTTCTTCTCCCTCCCGGCGGGCGAGGCAGCGGCTGTTCGCCGTCGGCTCGGATCCCGCCACGAAAGGCATTTGTACGGCGCCGTCGCAGGCCTCGTCGCTGAGGCTGCCATCGACCGGATCCACCCAGGACCAGCCGGCGCCTTCGGGAAGGTCCAGGCTCACCGGGTTCAGCGGCAGGCCCCGGAACAGCCGCGCCCAGACGTGCAGGGCGGCGTTGCTGCCCGTGACGCCCGCGGGGCGGTTGTCGTCGAGTCCGACCCAGGCGACGCCGAGGCGGTCCCGAGTATATCCGACGAACCAGGAGTCCCGGCGGTCGTTGGTGGTGCCGGTCTTTCCGGCGATGGTCGCCTGGCTGCCCAGCAGTCCCGGCAGGGCTTTTGCCGTGCCCGTTTCGACCACCTGGGTGAGGCCATAGTTCAGTACCGCCACCGCGTCCCGGCGCTCCAGGGGCCTCAGGCGCAGGGGATAGCGCGCCAGGGCGTCACCGCGCGGCGTCTGTACCGCCGTCACCGCCCGCAAGGGCACGCTGAAACCGCCGGCGGCCAGGGACTGGTAGACCTGGGCCACCTCCAGCGGCGTGAGTTCCACCGCGCCCAGCAGGGTGGCCGGCACCTCGGGGATGGTGCGGTCCACGCCCAGCTGTTCGAGTTTGCCGGTGAAGGCCGGCAGGCCGACGTTCATGCCCAGGCGCACGGTGGCCTGGTTGTAGGACTGGGCCAGCGCTTCCAGCAGACTCACTTCCCCGTGCGAACGACGGTCGTAGTTCTCGGGAGACCAGAGGCTGCCGTCCGCCTGGCGCAGGCTGATGGGTTCGTCCTCGACCCGGCTCAGCCAGGAAAAGCGCTCCGGGTGTTCCAGGGCCGCGAGATAGACCAGGGGCTTGATGACCGACCCCACCTGCCGGCGGGCGTTCAGGGCGCGGTTGAATCCCCGCGCCGCCGGGTCGCGATCACCCACCAGGGCCCGCACCTCGCCGGTGTCCACCGCCGCCAGCACCAGGGCCGCCTGCAGTTCCGCCGGCAGTCCGCGCGCCGCCAGATCGCGCATGCCCTGGCGCACCGCCTCTTCCGCCGCCGCCTGTTCGGACGGCGCCAGGGTGGTGAAGATGCGCAGGCCCTCGCTGCGCAGGTCCGCTTCCTTGTAGTCGCGCTGCAGCTGGTCGCGCACCAGGTCCAGGAAGGCCGGGTAGCGGTTGCCGCTGAAGCCGGCATCCGGTGTCACGTCCAGGGGTCGCGCCTTGTACGCCGAGGCCTGCTGTGCGCTCAGCAGGCCCGTCTCGGCGAAGCTGTCCAGCACCTGGTTGCGCCGCGCCTTCGCACGTTCCGGGTTGCGCCGCGGATGGTAGAGCGAGGCGCCCTTGACCATGCCCACCAGCAGGGCCACCTGGTGCGGCTCGATCTGCTCCAGGGGCAGGCCGAAGTAATACTGGCTGGCCCGGCCGAATCCATGGATCGCGTGGCTGCCCTGCTGGCCCAGGAACACTTCGTTGAGATAGGCCTCCAGGATCTCGGCCTTGTCGTAGCGCCACTCCAGGATCAGGGCCATCAGGGCCTCGTTGACCTTGCGCGGCAGGGTGCGTTCGTTGCTCAGGTAGTAGTTCTTGACCAGCTGCTGGGTCAGCGTGCTGCCCCCCTGCACGGCGCCACCGGCGCGCAGGTTCGCCCACGCCGCCCGGGCGATGCCGCGCGGGTCCACACCGTGGTGGTGCTTGAAGTTGCGGTCCTCCACGGACTGCAGCCCGGTGAGCAGCAGCTCCGGCACGTCGGCCAGGGCCACCAGGGTGCGGTCCTCGTCGTGCAACGGATAGATCGAGGCGATCTCGGCGGGGTCCAGCCGGACCAGGCCCAGCGCACCGCCGCCCACCGGCGAGGACAGGCCCGTCACCTGCCCGCCGCCGAGTTCGAGGCGGATCTTCAGGGCCTGCTGGGGCCCGTCATCGAAGCGGAACGCCCGCCGGAAGATTTCATAGCGGCCGCCGCTGCCGGACCAGGTGCCTTCCCGTTCGGCGCGATCGACGCGCCGGTACCCGGCGGCGGACAGTTCGCGTTCCAGGCCGAGGGGATCGAGCGCGAGGCCCTCGTACAACTCCAGGGGCCGTGCGTACACCCGGCTGGGCAGATCCCACTTCCGGCCCTCGAATTCCGAGGTCACGAGGTGGTCCAGCCAGAACAGCCAGGGGATCAGCAGGCCCAGCCCAAGTCCAGCGAGCAGCAGGCCCAGGCGCAGCCCACGCCCGAGCAGGCGGCGCAGCCGGCCGGGCGGCCGACGGGCGGCCTTGCCGCGTGTGGCTTTGGACTTGGCGGGTCGCTTGCGGGGGGACGATGCGGTCTTGCGGCCGGTCTTTTTCTTGCCGCCGGCCTTTTTCGGTGGACTCATGGGCTCCTTGCCGTGATTCGCGTGGATGCCGGGTGACATCGGGGGTGCCTTTGACCATAATGGCCCGGTTTCTGAGCCGGCACGGACCTTCCACGATCGTTTCCGTGGCCCGGCAGGCTCGCTGACCCAAAAGGCAGAACCATTCTATCCAGCCCGGGCACCCCGCCGCCAGCATGCGGCCGTGTTCGTTTTCCCAGATGGCAGAGACCGCAATCACCTCCGAAGATTCCCGGGCGCAGACGCAGTCGCCAGGTCCGGCCGTGTTCCTGCACGGCGCCGGCGCCGTCAGCCCGGAACGGATGGCCGCCCTGGGCGAACGGGACATGCCGGTGTTCTGCCACGCCGCGCTGGAGGGTGCGCGCCGCACGGCGACCGGTCTCGATGCCTTCGGCGCCCTCTGCGCCGAGTTGGCCGAAAAAGCACCGGGCCGTGGACTGCTGGTACTCGACCGGGCCCTGGCGCCTTCGGACACGGCGCTGGACGCCCTGTCCGCCCTGCTGGCGCAGCGGCGGGGCGTCGCCGTGTACACCACGTCGGGTAACGCCGACCCGGGTTGCAATCCGTTTGCCGGCCTGGACACCGGCGCCACGGACACCGCCACGCGTGAACGCCTGGTCGCCCTGCTGGGATCGGGCCGACTGCTGCCCCTGTCCCACTGGCCGCGGCACCTGCTCGCCCTGGGCCCGGAGACCATCGCGGCCCTGGCCGATCCGGCGCTGGCATGGAAGGACGTTCCCGCCCGCTTGCGAACGCTTCAGGCCACCGTGACGCTGGCCGACTGGATCCACGTGGAAGCGCCCGGTGCCGTCCCCGACGCGGAACCCCGTCTGGAGCCCCACGAGGAACGGCGCCCGACGCCCTGGGGGCCCTTGTCGGAACGCCTGCAGGACTGGCTTTCGGCGCTGACGGCGAACCCTTCGCTGGCCGATGACCTTCCCGGCCCCGAGGCGGTACCGGCCACCCTTCACGTGACCCACAGCTGGGGCGGCGGCGTGGCGGCCTGGGTGGCCTCGATGATCGACGGGGACCCGGCAGGACGGCACTTCCAGTTGCGCTCCGAAGGACCGCAGACCGGTCAGGGCGCCGGCCAGCGACTCGCCCTCTACCTGGGCAACCACCTGGAGACGCCGGTGGACCAGTGGTGGCTGCAGGCCCCCATCCGGGCCGTGGAAGCGCAGCACACACAGTACGGCGAAGTCCTCGATGCCGTCTGCGACCGGCTGGGCGTGGGCCGGGTCATCGTCAGCTCGCTGGTCGGACACAGCCTGGACGCCCTGCGCAGTGACCGGCCCACTATGCAGGTGCTGCACGACGCCTTTCCGGCCTGGCCCCTGCTGAGCATTCACCCGGACGAGTACGGCGCCGACCTGGAAGCCGCCCTGGCCGATCGCCGGGCCGGAGAGCAGTTCCCCGAGTTCAATCTCGAGGACTGGCGCCGTATCGGCGACGCCTACGCCGAGGCCGCCCGCCAGGTGCGCCGCGTGGCGCCGTCGCAATCCGCGCTGGACGTCCAGGCGCGGGTGGAACCGGGCCTGGCCCCCTCCTCCATCGCGATCATCCCGCACGGGCTGCCCGCCCTGCCACGCGCGACCATCTCCCTGAAGGCGCGGACGGACGGACGCCTGCGCGTGGTCATTCCGGGCCGTGTCCAGTCCGGCAAGGGCGCTGCCCTGCTGGAACAGGCCTTGCCCGCGCTGCGGGACGTCGCGCACGTCACCCTGCTCGGTACGGGCAAGGGCGGCGAGCGCTTCTTCGGCATGGGCGGCGTGAACGTCGTGCCGCAGTACGACCGTGCGGAGCTGCCCGGACTGCTGGCCGCATTGGGTCCGGACTGCGCCGTGCTGCCCTCCGTCGTGCCCGAGACCTTCAGTTACACCCTGTCGGAAATGTTCGCCCTGGGCGTTCCCGTAGTGGCGACCCGGCTGGGCAGCTTCGCCGAGCGCATCGAGGACGGCGTGACCGGCTGGCTGGTCGATCCCACACCGGACGCACTGGTGGCGCAATTGCGCGCCCTTTCCGGGGACGCGGAAGCCCTGGCGGGCGTGCGGGAGCGACTCGCGGACTTCGAGCTTCGCAGCCTGGAGGCCATGGTCGCCGACTACGAGCGGCTGTGCCCGCCGGCCCGCGCGGCCGCGCGCCGCCCGGCCCTCCCGGACGAAGCATTCGGGCTGGTGGATGCCCAGGCCGCCGCGCGCGCCGACCGGCTGCGGCGCGCGCGCTCGGCGCTGGGGGCGGCAGCCGATCGCGAACGAAACCTGCGCGCACAGGTCGACCAGCGCACCCGTTGGGCCGAAGACGAACAGCGCCGTAGCGAGCAGCTCCGCGATGAACGCGACCTGGCCACGGCCAGGGGCGATGCGCTGGACGAAGAACTGTCCGAGCGCGCCCGGCACATCACGGCGCTGGACCAGAAAATCATCGAACGCGACCGCCACATCCTCGACACCGAGCGGCGCCTGGGAGAGGCCCGTGCACAGGCGACGGCCGAAGAAGAACACCGCCATGCCCTGCAGGCGGCGCTGGAGCAGGTCTGGTCCAGCCACTCCTGGAAACTCACTCGCCCGCTGCGCGCCGGCCGGCGTGTCGCCGGCAACCTGGTTCGGCTGAAAGCCTGGAACCCGATGCGCTGGCCGCTGCTGCTGTCGCAGGGGGTGCGGCTGCTGGCCACCGACGGGACCGGCCAGGCCCTGCGGCGCCTGCAACACGCGCCGCCCGGCCCCGCTCCGGCCGGCGCCGACCGGCCACGGGAACCGGTGGCCGAACCGGTCGAGGTGCAGCTGCCCGACCGCATCCCCTGCGCGGCGGAACCGCTCGTGAGCATCGTCATCCCGGCCTACCGGCACCTGGAGCACACCGCCGCCTGCCTGGCGAGCATCGCCGCAGCGAAGGTGTCGAGCCCCTTCGAGGTCATCGTGGTCGACGACGCCTCGGGCGACGGGTCCCCGGAACGTCTCGCGACCGTGGACGGACTGGTGCTCCGGGTGAACGAGGAGAACCGCGGATTCATCCACACCTGCAACCGCGGCGCGGAGGATGCCCGGGGCGAATTCGTGCTGTTCCTGAACAACGACACCCAGGTCGGGGACGGCTGGCTGGATGCGCTGCTGGAGACGTTCGCGCAGCGGCCGGACGCGGGCCTGGTCGGCGCCCGCCTGGTCTATCCGGACGGGACCCTGCAGGAATGCGGCGGCATGGTCTTCAGCGACGGATCGGGCTGGAACTACGGCCGCGGCGATGATCCGGACCGTCCCGAATACCAGTCCCTGCGCGAGGTCGACTACTGCTCCGGCGCCTGCCTGGTCCTGCGCCGTGATCTGTTCGCGTCCCTGGGCGGGTTCGATGCGCACTACGCGCCGGCGTACTACGAGGACACGGACCTGGCCTTCCGCGTGCGGGAACAGGGCCTGAAGGTCTACGTCCAGCCCCGCGCGACCGTGGTGCACTTCGAAGGCGTCAGCTCGGGGACGGACCTGGAGAGCGGCACCAAGCGCTACCAGGTGGTCAACCGCGAGAAGTTCCTGGCGCGATGGTCCGAAGCCCTGTCCCGCCAGCCCGCGCCCATCGAGGACCCGCAGGACACGGCGGCCGTCCGGGCCGCCCGTGACCACCGCCTTGCCGGCCGCGTGCTGGTGGTGGACGCCTACACGCCGGAACCGGACCAGGATTCGGGCAGCGTGCGCCTGGTCAACCTGATGCGCTGCCTGCTGGAGCTGGGTTACGGCGTCAGTTTCTTCGCCGACAACCGGGCCTGGGGCGGGCGCTACACCCGTGACCTGCAGGCGCTGGGCATCGAGGCCTGGTACGACCCCTGGATGGAATCCGCCGAGGCCTTCCTGGAACGGCAGGCGGACGCCTTCAGCCACGTCATCGTCAGCCGCCACTACATCGCCGTGAACCACCTCGAAACGGTTCGCCGGCTCGCACCCGATGCGAAGTTCATCTTCGACACGGTGGACCTGCACTACCTCAGGGAGCAGCGCCTGGCCGAGCTGGAGGACAGCACCGCCCTGCGCCAGGTCGCGAAACAGACCCGGCGCTCGGAGCTGGCCATGATCCGCGCCGCCGACGCGACGCTGGTGGTCAGCCCGGTGGAACAGGAACTGCTGGCGAAGGAAGCGCCGGGGGCCGACGTGCACATCCTGTCGAACATTCACGAGGTGAACGGGAGCGCGGCCGGCTTCGGAGAGCGCAGCGACCTGTATTTCGTCGGCGGCTACCAGCACCCGCCCAACATCGACGCGGCCCGCTGGTTCGTCGAGTCGATCTGGCCCCTGGTGCGCGAACGCCTGCCGGAGGTGCGCTTCCACCTCGTCGGCAGCAAGGCCACCGACGAAGTGCGCGCGCTGGGCGAAGCGGAGGGCGTGACCTTTCATGGCTTCGTCGAGCGGCTCGACCCCTTTCTGGACCGTTGCCGCCTGTCCGTGGCGCCGCTGCGTTACGGCGCCGGAGTGAAGGGCAAGGTCAACCAGGCCATGGCCCACGGCCAACCCGTGGTGGCGACCCCGGCCGCGGTCGAGGGCCTGAACGCCGTCGACGGGCAGGACGTGCTGGTGGCGGAAGATGCCGCGTCCTTTGCCGACGCGGTGGTTCGACTCTATGGCGACGAGGCCCTGTGGAACCGGCTGTCGGAAAACGGGCTGGAGAACGTGCACCGGCACTTCTCCCGGGAAGCGGCGCGGCGCGACCTGGCCGCCCTGCTGGACGCTCTCGGGGGCTGACGCCTCAGGCGGCCGCTTCGCGCAGCCGCCGTGTCTCGATCACGTTGCGGATGCCGCCCAGGCGCGTGAGCAATTCGCTGAGCTGCTCGTAGTTGCGCACCTCCACCTGCAGTCGGATGTCCACGCGCCCGCCTTCGCTGCCGGCCTGGCTGCTGATGTCCGTCACCGGGACATCCGCAGAGGCCATCACCTGGGAAATGTCACGGAACAGCTCGCGCCGGGCGAAGGCCAGGATCTGAAG
>JAUHYP010000047.1 GCA_030426265.1 Gammaproteobacteria bacterium
CCGATGAAGCAGATGCCGGTGCTGTCCTTCTTGTCGTGCACGGCCAGGCCGGCGGCCTCGGCGCGCTCGCGCACGGCCGGTTTTTCCAGGTCGCCGATGGGGAAGCGGGTGCGCGCCAGCTGTTCGCTGCCGACGGCGTGCAGGAAGTAGCTCTGGTCCTTGTTCACGTCCCGTCCGCGCAGCAGCCGGGCCTTGCCGTCACGCTTCTCGGTGCGACAATAGTGGCCGGTGGCGATGACCTCCGCGCCCAGGTCCTCGGCGTGCTCCAGGAAGGTCTTGAACTTAATTTCCCGGTTGCACAGGATGTCCGGGTTGGGGGTGCGGCCGGCCCGGTATTCGGCCAGGAAGGTCTCGAAGACGTTGTCCCAGTATTCATCGGCGAAGTTGCGCGTGTGCAGTTCGATGCCGATGCGTTCGGCGACCGCGCGGGCGTCGTCGGCGTCCTGCTCCGCGGGGCAGGTGCCGTGGCGGTCGTCCTCTTCCCAGTTCTTCATGAACATGCCCGCGATGGACGCTCCCGCGTCCTGCAGCAGCAGGGCGGAGACGGAGGAATCCACGCCACCGGACATGGCCACCATGATCAGTTCGCCGTGTCTGTTGGCAGGCTTGTTCACGGTTTCATTCACGAAGTCGTTGACCCTGTTCACCGTCGCTCGCGGCGCCATGCCGCATGCCACGCAGATGGGGGTGGGGCGGGGCGTTTGCAATCGCCAGGGACCGTCCAGGGCGGTACTCCGGCCGCGTCACGTCGCCTCGGCCCGTCCGCCTTTTCAGCGTGAATTCGAGTGGGATAAACTAGGGTTGCCATGGCGAAGGAATCCGACTCACACCAGGACCGGGGCGTAGCCCTCGAAGAGGTCCGCCCCGAGGTCAAGAAGCCGCCCCTGTACAAGGTGGTGCTGCTCAACGACGACTTCACGCCCATGGATTTCGTGGTCGACGTGCTGAAAATCTTCTTCAGCATGGGACACGACCGCGCCACCCAGATCATGTTGCACGTACACACCCGCGGTAAGGGCGTGTGCGGTGTATTCACCTTCGAAATCGCGGAAACCAAGGTGGCCCAGGTCAACGAGTTTTCGCGACAGAACGAGCATCCGCTCAAGTGCACGATGGAAAAGGCCTAGGCGCCCGGGGGTGGATGCCGAGAACCGTTTCCCGCGCCGCGGGTCTTACTGACTGAACCGACGCCAGTCGAGGACGCACCTATGTTCAGCAAGGAACTCGAGATCACCATCAGCGAGGCCTACCAGGAGGCGCGCAACCGCCGCCACGAGTTCCTGACCGTGGAACACCTGCTCCTGGCCCTGCTGGACAACGCCGCGGCCATGAGCGTGCTCAAGGCCTGCAACGCCGACCTCGACCGCCTGCGCGCAGAGGTCAAACAGGTCATCGCCGAGACCGTCCCCGAACTGGGCGACGAGGACAACCGCGACACCCAGCCGACCATCGGCTTCCAGCGCGTGCTGCAGCGCGCGCTCTACCACGTGCAGTCCTCCGGCAAGCAGGAAGTGACCGGCACCAATGTCCTGATCGCCCTGTTCAGCGAGAAGGACTCCTACGCCACCTACCTGCTGAACAAGAACGACATCACCCGCCTGGACGTTGTGAACTACGTCTCCCACGGCATCGCCAAGATCGAGGGCGAGGCCGAGGCGCCCGACCCCGGGCCCACGGTGGAGGCGGCCGAGGACAGCGTGGAGGCCTCGCAGAGTCCGCTGGACCTGTACGCCACCAACCTGAACGAGCGCGCCCGCGCCGGCTACATCGACCCGTTGATCGGTCGCGATGCCGAGATCGAGCGCACCATCCAGGTGCTCTGCCGCCGGCGCAAGAACAACCCGCTGTTCGTCGGCGAGGCCGGCGTCGGCAAGACGGCCATGGCCGAGGGCCTGGCCAAGCGCATCGTCGAGGGCGACGTACCCGAGGTGCTGGAAGACGCCGTCATCTTCGCGCTGGACCTGGGCGCGCTGCTGGCCGGCACCAAGTACCGCGGGGATTTCGAGAAGCGCCTCAAGGCGGTGCTGGCTGAGCTCCAGCGTACGCAGGGTGGGGTGCTGTTCATCGACGAGATCCACACCATCATCGGCGCCGGCGCGGCGTCCGGCGGGGTGATGGACGCCTCCAACCTGATCAAGCCCGTACTGGCCTCCGGCGAACTGCGCTGCATCGGCTCCACGACCTTCCAGGAGTTCCGCGGCGTGTTCGAGAAGGACCGCGCCCTGGCGCGACGCTTCCAGAAGATCGACATCACCGAGCCCAGCATCGCCGAGACGGTGGAGATCCTGCGCGGCCTCAAGAGCCGGTTCGAGGAGCACCACCACGTGGAGTACGCGGACGAGGCCCTGGTGGCCGCCGCGGAACTGGCAGGCCGGCACATCAACGACCGCCACCTGCCCGACAAGGCCATCGACGTGATCGACGAGGCCGGCGCCCGCCAGCGCCTGCTGCCGGAAGACCAGCGCAAGGAACGCCTGGACGAGCACGACATCGAGGACATCGTCGCGCGCATGGCCCGTATCCCGCCGCGGCAGGTGTCGCGCTCTGACCGCGACGCGCTGCAGAACCTCGAGCGCGACCTCAAGCTGGTGGTCTTCGGGCAGGACAGCGCCATCGGCGCCCTGGCCTCCGCCATCAAGATGGCGCGTTCGGGCCTGGGCGACGAGGACAAACCCATCGGCAGCTTCCTGTTTGCCGGCCCTACCGGGGTGGGCAAGACCGAGGTCACGCGCCAGCTGGCCCTGGTGATGGGCATCGAGCTGATCCGCTTCGACATGTCCGAGTACATGGAGTCGCACTCGGTCTCGCGCCTGGTCGGCGCGCCGCCGGGCTACGTGGGTTTCGACCAGGGCGGGCTGCTGACCGAGGCGGTCACGCGCACGCCGCACGCCGTGCTGCTGCTGGACGAGATCGAGAAGGCCCACCCGGACCTGCTCAACATCCTGCTGCAGATCATGGACCACGGGAAACTCACCGATGCCAACGGCCGGGAAGCGGATTTCCGCAACGTGATCATCATCATGACCACCAATGCCGGGGCCCGCGAGAGCGCGCGCCGCAGCATCGGATTCATGGAACAAGACCACGCCAGTGATTCGATGGAAGTGATCCGCAAGGCCTTCTCACCCGAATTCCGCAACCGCCTGGACGCCATCATCCAGTTCGGCAGCCTGGACTTCGAGGTCATCCTGATGATCGTCGACAAGTTCGTGCTCGAACTCGAGGCGCAGCTCGCGCAGAAGGACGTGAGCATCACGGTGAGCCCGAGCGCGCGCGCCTGGCTGGCCGAGAAGGGCTTCGACCCGAAGATGGGCGCCCGGCCCATGAAGCGGGTCATCCAGGAGCACATCAAGCGGCGCCTGGCCGACGACCTGCTGTTCGGCGAATTGTCCGAAGGCGGCGAGGTGTCGGTGGACCTGGACGAAGACGGCGACGGCCTGTCGGTCCGCAGCCGCAAACGCTCCAGCGCGCCCAAGGCGCTGCCGGCGTCGACGGACAACTGAAGACCTGACTCGGAATGGGGGCGTACCAGCCCCTGACAATGTGGCACCGGCACGCCAGGCCACTGCCCACAGTCATCAATGACCCCAGGCGTGGGTCAGTCGTGAATCATTCGCGGATCGATCAGCGGGGCAGGGCGCCCCGCGGGCAAGCCGGACGGCTTACTTCATGCGGTAGGTGATGCGTCCCTTGGACAGGTCGTAGGGGGTCAGCTCCACCTTGACCGAGTCGCCGGTGAGGATGCGGATGTAGTTCTTGCGCATGCGGCCGGAAATGTGGGCGGTGACGATGTGCCCATTGTCCAGCTCGACGCGGAACATGGTGTTGGGCAGGGTTTCGAGCACCTTGCCTTCCATTTCAATGACGTCTTCTTTGGCCATGTGGTCCTGATTGCGTGTCGGAAAAGGGCGGTATTGTACGACATTCCGCCTTTGAAAGGGCCCCTCGGGAACATGTGAAGGATCGGGGTGTCCGAAGACTTCGGGTATGCCCGGAACGACGATTCCGGGGCAGTATGACCGGGAGTTGACAGCCCGCCCGAAATCACTACAATACGCGCCTCTATGCGGGTGTAGCTCAGCTGGTAGAGCATCTCGTTGCCAACGAGAAGGTCGTCGGTTCAAGCCCGATCACCCGCTCCAGACTTCAGGAAAGCCCGGTCCCGGAAACGGCACCGGGCTTTTCTTTGACCCGCCCGGCGGCGGTTCCAAACCCCCGTGTCATCGGGGTGACGCTCGCCGGCGGGGCGTGTATCATCACGCACCTTCACCTGTGGCCAGGTGGCAGAGTGGTTATGCAGCGGCCTGCAAAGCCGTGTACGCCGGTTCGATTCCGACCCTGGCCTCCAATTTCAAATTCGCCCATGCCCCAGGTCCTTTCAAACGGCGCCGAACTCTACTGGCGCAGCACCGGCGAAGGACCACCGCTGCTCATGATCATGGGCCTGGGCTACTCGTCCGGGATGTGGCACCACGTGGAAGCCGCCCTGGCGGAGCATTTCCGGGTCATCGTATTCGACAACCGCGGTATCGGTCGCAGCGGACCGGCCCCCGCGCCCATCCTGATCGAGGACATGGCGGCCGACGCGGCCACGGTCCTGGACGCGGCCGGGGAGGCCTCCGCGCACGTCTTCGGGTTGTCCATGGGTGGGTACATCGCCCAGGAACTGGCGCTCTCCCGGCCGGAGCGGGTGCGGTCCCTGGTCCTCGGCGCCACGGCCTGCCTGGGGGAGCACGCGGTGTCCGCCGACCAGGAAGTGCTGGACGTGCTGGTGGCGCGGGCCCACATGGCGCCGGAGGAGGGGGTTCGGGCCATGGTGCCGTACATCTACGACGCCGATACGCCGCGTGAGCGCATCGAGCAGGACCTTGCCGTGCGGCTGGCCAACTGGCCGGATCCGGAGACCTACCTGGGGCAGATCGAGGGCGTGAACCGCTGGACCTCCAGCACCCGCCTGGACCAATTGGCCTGTCCGACGCTGGTGCTTCACGGACGAAACGACCGGCTGATCCCCATGCAAAACGGCGAGTACCTGGCCAGGCACATTCCCGGCGCGCAATTGAGGGTGATCGACCATGCCAGCCACGTGTTCACCACGGACCAGCCCGGCGTGGCGACGCAGGCCATCACGGCCTTCCTCGAGGCGTCGAGCGAGGGTTCCGCCCGATCCTGAACGGGCCCGCCCGTGGCGGGTCGTGTCGCAGTCATGTATCCAAATTCGTCATGATCCGGTACAGTCTGGCCCTGATCATTGGCCTATAACGATAAGTTGGATACAAAATGCCGGCACCAACTGACCCCCAGTACAGTTCCTCCTACCGCAGCGGCGTGCTCGGCTTGCTGGTGCTGGCCTACACCTTCAACTTCATCGACCGCACGATCATCTACACCATCGGCCAGGCCATCAAGGAAGACCTGCTGCTGACCGACACGCAGCTGGGGCTGCTGGGCGGACTCGCCTTCGCCGTGTTCTACACCGTGTTGGGCATTCCCATCGCGCGCTGGGCCGACCGCGGCAACCGGGTCAACATCATCGCGGGCGCCATCGCCCTGTGGTCGGCCTTCACCGCCGCCTGCGGCATGGCCACGAGCTACGTGCAGCTCCTGGTCCTGCGCATGGGGGTCGGCGTCGGGGAAGCGGGGCTGTCGCCGCCCGCGCATTCCCTGGTCTCGGACTACTACGAACCCGGCCGGCGTGGGTTCGCTCTCTCGATCTATGCCCTGGGCATCCCCCTGGGTGTCATGTTCGGCGCCGTGGCGGGCGGCTGGCTGGCGGACAACTTCTCCTGGCGCGTCGCCTTCATTCTCGTCGGCCTGCCCGGGGTCGCCGTGGCGCTGGCCATCAAGTTGTTCGTGAAAGAGCCGCCAAGGGGCTGGTCGGAACGCGGCCAGGGCCTGGCCCCTGAAACGGCTGAGCGTCCTTCGCTGGGGACCGTGGTGAAGAGTCTGCTGGGCAACTGGGGCCTGCTGCACCTGGTGATCGGCTGCACGCTGGTCTCGCTCGCTGCCTACGGCACGTCCACCTACGCGCAGGCGTACTTCATCCGCGCTTTCGGTGTGAGCTACACGGCGGTCGGGCTGGTGTTCGGCCTGGTCGGCGGCCTGAGCTGCGCCCTGGGCACCTTGCTGGGCGGATGGCTGGCGGACCGGCGCGGCCGAAAGAACCCCCGCTGGTACGCCCTGGTTCCAGGCATCGGCGCCGCCGTCGCTTTGCCGCTTTACGTGCTGGTGTACACCAGTGACAGCTGGGCGGCCGCGGCCTGGCTGCTGTTCCTGCCGGGCCTGTTCCACTTCATGTATTCCGGGCCGACCTTCGCTCTGATCCAGAACGCCATGCCTGGGCCGATGCGCGCCACATCGGCGGCCTTGCTGCTGTTCATCGTCAACCTGCTGGGCCTGGGCGTCGGCCCGCCGCTGACGGGCTGGCTGATCGATACCTTCAGCGCCGACCTGTTCACGGCGCAGTCGGCAATGGCGGCAATGGCGGCCGGGGGCGACTTCCTGGCGCTGTGTCCCGGCGGCATCGGCGCAGACGGGAACGGGACGGCGCTGGACGGGCAGTGCCGTGCGGCCGTGGCCGAAGGGACGCGATACGGTATTCTGGTGACCCTTGGGTTCTATCTCTGGGGCGCCTTGCACTATTTCGCCTCCGCCATGACCCTGCCTCGGGAAACCATCGCGAGGGTCCGGGGCGACTCAGCGGCTGCAGGCACCGCGTGAACCGCGCCCCGGTGAACAGGGAACCCTGTCGTAACGGAGAAACCTCCAGATGATGAGGCAACAGCAGGCGGTGGCAGGAAAGAACGTTCCCCTCGGCCAGCAGGTGACCAGCGGCATTCGCGAGCTGATCCTGTCCGGTGCGCTCGCACCCGGTGTACGGATCGGCCAGGACGCCCTGGCGAACCAGTTCGGCACCAGCCGAATCCCCGTCCGGGACGCCTTGCGGCAGCTCGAAAGCGAAGGGCTGGTCCTGTTGACCCCCAACAGCAGCGCGCGGGTCGCGCGACTGGAACTGGACGAACTGGCGGAGATCTACAAGATCCGCGAACTGATCGAGCCCCTGGCGCTGTCCGAGTCCATTCCAGAGCTGAGCGACGAGGACATCAATGCCCTCGACGAGCGCGTCGCGGAAATGGAGCGCACCAGCGACAGTGACGTCTTCCTGAAGCTGGACCGGGAGTTCCACCTCTCCAGCTATGCCGCAGCGCCCATGCCGCAACTCAAGGCCCTGGTGGAACGCCACTGGAACACCACGCAGCACTATCGCCGCGCCTACACCAAGATGGTGTGGGACCGCGGCAACTGGATCATCAACGCGGAACACCGCCTGCTGATGGAAGCCATGCGGCGGCGTGACGTGGTGGATGCCGGCAGCGTGCTCAGGATGCACATTCGCCGAACCCGCAAGGAACTGGTCCGGCACCCCGAGTTGTTCGAAAGCGGCGCCCACTGAGGCGCCGCGGCCGGGCTCAGTCTGCCGGCGCCCCCAGGTGGCGCGCCAGCGCCTGCAGGAACAACGCGCCGACGGCGCCGTCCACCACGCGGTGGTCGCAGGTCAGCGTGCACGTCGCCTGCAGCGCGGTCGAGATCGTTCCGTCGCGCACCACGGCCCGTTCTTCCATGGCGCCCACGGACAGGATGCAGGCCTGGGGGGCGCTGAGAATGGAATTGAAGCTCCGGATGCCCATCATGCCGAGGTTCGAGATTGTGAATGTCGCGCCCTGCAGGTCCCGGGTTTTCAGCGCGCCGTCCTTCGCTCGCTGCACCAGTTGCTTCGTGGTCTCCGCCAGCACCGGGAGTTTCAATGCGTCCGCGCCCTGGACCACGGGTGTCACCAGCCCGTCTTCGAGCGCCACCGCGACCGCCACGTTGGCCGAGCGGTGGCGCGCGATGGCATGGGGCGTCCACGAAGCGTTGGCGGCGGGCACGTCCTTGAGGGCACGGGCGCAGGCCCAGACAAAGTAGTCATTCACACTGGGCCTGGGGTCCGGCCCGCTCCACTGCTTGCGGTGCGCCACGACGGGGCCGAGGTCGACATCCACGGTCAGGGAAAAATGCGGAATCTCGCGCACGCTGCGGGTCAGCCCCTCGGCAATCGCGCGGCGCATGCGCGAGTGGGGCTGGAGTTCGTAGCTGTCCGGCGGAAAGCCGAACCCGCCGAGCGCATCGCCGTCCTGGGCCGGCTGCGCGGTGGCGTCCCCGAGGTCGCGACTGACGACGCGCCCGCCCGGGCCGCTGCCGGACAGCGCGGACAGGTCGATTCCGCGTTCGCCCGCAAGTTTCTTCGCATAGGGTGAGGCGATGATCCGTTCACTCGTGTCCTCGCCGGCGGCGACGGGCGCTTCCGGTGGGGTTGGCTCACGGTTCACCACCGGGTCGGGTGCGGCCTGTGGTGCTTCGGCCGGCTCAGCCTCGGACGACGCGGAAGGCGCCGCTCCCTGGGTCCGCAATTGCGCCAGCACGGTGCCCACTTCCACGTTCTCGGTGCCCGCTTCGACGACGATGGCTTCGATGACGCCGTCCGCGGGCGCCTCGAGTTCCGCCATGGCCTTGTCCGTCTCGATCTCCGCGATGATCTCGCCGGCCTCGACCGTGGCGCCAGCCTCGACCAGCCATTGCACGATCGTGGCCTCGCCGACCGAGGACCCAAAGGAGGGGAGGGTGATGTTTTCCAGCATATCGGGGTGTTCCGTCATTCCGCGGGTTTGGCCGGGTGCCAGAGCAGGCGCCGGGCGTTCGATTCGTATCCCTTGCCGTCGGGGAAGCTGAGCAACTCGAGTTGCATACCCCAGGGCGAGAGAAAGTAGATCCAGGTCTGGCCGGCGCTGGGTCCGTCATGCCGGACCGTGGGTTCCCCCAGGATGCGCAGTCCTCGTGACTTCAGGTAGTCGAGCGCCGCGTCGAAGTCGTCCACGTAGAACGCCAGGTGGTGTCCACCGACGTCGCTGTTGCGGGGTTGCCGCGTCACCTGGTCCGGCGCCGAGTATTCGAAGATCTCGAAATTGGAACCGTGTCGGCAACGCAGCAGGCGCAGTTCACGCACGCCCGCCCGGGGGTGCACGTCCAGGTGCGTCTGCATCCAGTCGCCCTCGGGATCCTCGATGGGGCCGAGGCTGTAGATCAGCTCGCAGCCGATCACCTCGACGAAAAAGCGCGTCGCCTGCTCGATGTCGGGCACGGTGAAACCAATATGGTCCGTGCCGCGCAGGCCGGGAATGCCGCCCGGTTCCGCCGCTTGTTCGCCAGGATTCTTGTCGTCGTCTGTCATCGCTTGTGCCGGCTGACTGCGTGGGTTTTGAAGGGCTCATTGAGCGGTGAGCCGGGTGAAATCGTGTCATATATTGGATACAGAACACAAGTAGAACTGCCGTATTTGGCGCGCCTGAATCGCGTCAATCGCCAAATCGGATACAATCTGTTGACAGCCCGCCTGCTCTGTTTCACACTGGCGCCGGCTCCGGGAACGTCACCACAGCCCCAGCCGGATCGAAATCCGGGACAAGAGGGAAGCACGCCCGGGCGGCCATTGCCCGCCACACGACAAAGGTATCGACAATGAAATACCGTGGAACCACGCTCACCCGCACCGTGCTTTTCCAATCCCTGTGCCTGGCGCTGCTGCCGGCAGCCCTGAGCACGCCCGTCCTTGCCCAGGAGGCAGATGACAGCACGGAGCTGCTCGAAGAAGTCATCGTGACCGCGCAGCGACGTGAAGAACGCTTGCTGGACGTGCCCATCTCCATCTCGAGCCTGTCCGAAGAGCAGCTCGACCAGGCCGTGGTCTTCGGTCTCTTCGACCTCAACACGGTGGTTCCGGGCCTGCGCGTCGACCACTACGGCGCCTACTCCCAGCCGACGATCCGCGGCATCGGCACCCAGGACATCCAGGGGCCGGGCGCGAACGCCAACGTTGCCATCTACGTCGACGGCTTCTACATGCCCAGCCAGGCGGGCAACCTGTTCGAGTTCGCGAACATCGAGCGGGTGGACGTGCTGAAGGGGCCGCAGGGCACGCTGTTCGGGCAGAACGCCACGGGCGGCGCCATTCTCATCAGCACCGCAGATCCCGAATTCGAGTCTTCCGGCCATTTCCGCTTCTCGGTCGGCAGCTGGGACGATTACCGCGCCAGCGTCTACGGCACCACCGGCCTGACCGACACGCTGGCCATGGACTGGTCGCTGTACTACCGCGAAAGCGACAACTACTTCGACAACGTGGCCACGGGTGAACCCACGGCCCCGATCGATTACAAGGCCGTGCGCGGCAAGCTGCTGTGGGCGCCTTCGGATACGACCCGCTGGGTGCTGACCCTCGATTACTCGGACATCAACGATCCGACCGGCCTGGCCCAGATCACGCGCCAGCCCATCGCCCAGTTCTACAACGACGCCTTCGGCGTGCCCATCGTTCACACCCTGGAGCCGTACACCAACTCGTTCAACTACGACGTGATGGCGAACCCGGAGACCTTCTCGGCGCAGCTGCACGGCGAATTCGAACTCGCCGGCCTGGACGTGAACTGGTACTCCCAGTACCGGGACCAGGAGGCGAACATCCGGGCCGACCTGGACGGCACGACCGTCCAGTACTGGCAGGTGGAGTACACCGAGAAAGAAGAGACCTTCACCCAGGAAATCAACATCGGCAACGCCGGGGAAGGACGCCTGGACTGGGTGGCCGGCGTGTTCTACTACCACGACGTGGGTTCCCTGCGGAACAACGCCTACAACGACTTCTTCAACACCGGTACGCGCACCAACTGGCTGTACTCGGATGCCGAGGTCACCACCGACTCCGTCGGCCTGTATGTCGACGGCGTGTTCGAGTTCGCCGAGGACTGGTTCCTGACCCTGGGTGGACGTTTCACCTCGGAAGAAAAGGAAATCGTCAGCCAGGGCCTGCTGGCTCCGTTCACCTACTTCAACGACTCCGAGCGCTGGACCGAGTTCACCCCGCGCGCCGTGGTGCGCTGGCAGGCCTCCGACGACTCCAGCCTCTACGCCTCGGTCAGCCAGGGCTTCATGAGCGGGAACTACATCTACACCCAGGTCGGTCCCCAGACGCCGGTGGACCCCGAGGAGATCACGCAGTACGAAATCGGTTACAAGTTGGATGTCGACGGCTGGACCTTCGACACGGCGGTGTATTTCTCCGATTACGACAACCTGCAGGTCTACATCTTCAACAACGACTGCGCCTGCTTCGTGCTGGACAATGCGCCCAAGGCGGAGACCTACGGCTGGGAAGCGCATTTCGGCGGCAACCTGACAGAGAACCTGACCGTGAACCTGGGTGTCGCCTACACCCACGCCGAGTACAAGGAATACATCGGCCAGGGCATTTCCGGTGCGCCGTACTTCCCGCCGAGCTACGGCTTCGCGGTGGTGCCGACGGACTTCAGTGGCAAGCAGATGATCCGTACGCCGGAGTGGACCAGCAGTGTGGCGCTGAGCTACGTGCGACCCCTTTCCAGCGGCGCCATCAACCTGTCCGGCAACTACTACTGGACCGACGACATTCCCCTGACCCCCGGCAACGAGCTGGTGCAGGACAGCTATGGCCTGCTCAGCCTGCGCGCGGGCTGGACGTCCGAGGACGGCACCTGGGGCGTCTCCGCCTACGGCAACAACGTGCTCGACGAGGAGTACCTGATCTTCTCGGCGGCCGGCTTCCTGGGCAACAACTACATCTACGGAGCGCCGTCGAGCTGGGGTGTCCAGGTCGACTTCCGCTACTGACGACCTGATCGCGCCGGTCGGCCTCGCGCCGGCCGGCGACTCCCGGAGACATCCATGCCAGATCTGAACCCACTCCAGTCCGAAGCGGGCTGGGTCGAACTCGTCACCAACGAGGCCGACTGGGCCAACGCCTCGACCGAGCTGCTCGGCGACATGCTGACCACGCTGCACCTGGTCCGGGCCTTCGAGGAATCGGTGCTCGAACTGGCCGGCGAGGGGCTGGTCCACGGACCGGCCCATTCCTCCATCGGTCAGGAAGGCGGTGCTGTCGGTTCCTGCGTCGCCTTGCGCGCCTCCGACGAGATCAACGGCTCCCACCGGGCGCACCACCAGTTCCTGGCCAAGTCCCTGTTCTACGTGCAGGAGCACTTCGATCCCAGGGGCGAGCTTTCAGCGCCCGTGGAAGACCTGCTGTACCGCACCCTGAGCGAAATCGCCGGGCTGAAGGAAGGCTTCTGCCAGGGCCGCGGCGGTTCCATGCACCTGCGCTGGGCGGAGGCCGGCGTGCTCGGCAGCAACGCGATCGTCGGGGGCGGCGTGCCCTCGGCCGCGGGTGCGGCATTCGCCCATCGCCGGGCCGGAACCGGCGACGTGGCGGTCACCTATTTCGGTGACGGCGCGGTCAATATCGGCTCCGTGCTGGAGACCATGAACCTGGCCTCCGCCTGGGACCTGCCCGTGTTGTTCTTCATCGAGAACAACCTGTACGCCGTGGCGACCCACGTGAACGAGGTCACCCGCGAACGCCGGCTGTCCGGGCGGGGACAGGCCTTCGGCATTCCCGCCTGGCAGGTGGACGGCATGGACCCCCTGGCGGTCAAGCTCGCCACGGATGCCGCCCTGGAGACGATGCGCAAAGGCGGCGGCCCGACCATCATCGAGGCGAACTGCTACCGCTACTTCCACCAGAACGGCCCCCTGGCCGGCAGCGCCTTCGGCTATCGCGACAAGACCGAGGAGACCGCATGGCGCGAACGCGACCCGCTGGAGCGGGTAGGGCAGGCGCTTCTGGCGCGGGGTGCGCTGAACGAGTCCGACCTGGCCGCCGTGCGCGAACGGTCCCAGGCCGTCATGCAGCGCTGCGTCGATCGCATCACCGAGCCCGAAGGCCGGGGCCGGCGCATCCGACCCGAACTGTGGCCGGACCGGGCCTTCGTGGACGTGGGGGTGCGGGGCGACCTGTCCGAACTGGACGATGTCCGGGTGCTCGAATCCGATGACCGCGAGGGGGCCGGGAAATCGGTCCGCTTCATCGAGGCCGTGGCCTCGGTCATGCACCGCCGCATGTCGGACGACGAGCGGATCATTTGCCTCGGCGAGGACATCCACCGGCTCAAGGGCGGCACCAACGGCGCCACCCGGGGCCTGGCCGATGACTTCCCGGATCGCATCCTGGGCACGCCGATCAGCGAGAACGCCTTCGCCGGCCTGGCCGGCGGCCTCGCGGCCGATGGCCGCTACCGGCCCGTGGTCGAGTTCATGTACCCGGACTTTCTCTGGGTGGCCGCGGACCAGGTGTTCAACCAGATTGCCAAGTTCCGGCACATGTTCGGAGGTGACACGGACGTGCCGCTGGTGCTGCGCACCAAGGTGGCCATGGGAACGGGCTACGGCTCGCAGCACTCCATGGACCCGGCCGGGATCTTCGCCACTTCGCCGGGCTGGCGCATCGTGGCGCCGTCCACGCCGCACGACTACGTGGGCCTGATGAACGCCGCCCTGGCCTGCCAGGACCCCGTGCTCGTGCTCGAGCACGTGGACCTGTACGGAACGCGGGGCGAGGTTCCCGAGGACGACCTCGACTACTTCATTCCGCTGGGCAAGGCGAAGGTCGTGCGTCCCGGCAAGGACCTGACCATCCTGACCTACCTGTCCATGGTGTGCGAGAGCGTGGCCGCCGTGGAGGCGCTCGGCGTGGACGCCGAAGTCATCGACCTTCGTTCCCTCGACCGGGCAGGGCTGGACTGGGCGACGGTCGAGGCCAGCGTGCGCAAGACCCACAATGTCCTGATCGTGGAGCAGGGGGCCCTCGGCACCTCCTACGGCGGCTGGCTGGCCGACGAACTGCAGGGCCGCCTCATGGACTGGCTGGACCAGCCCGTGGCCCGCGTTCACGGCGGCGAGGCCTCGCCCAGCATTTCGAAGGTGCTCGAGCGTGCCGCGTTCGCCCGCAGGGAGGAGGTAGAGGCCGGACTTCGCCGGGTGATGCGCGACCGGGGGACGCCGTTGGCCGAGTGAATCATCGGGGGAGCATTCGGTACACTGCCGACATGTCCCCCAGCCTCGCTCTCATCGTCTCCACCTACAACCAGCCCAGACTCCTGGGCCGGTGCCTGTTCGCGCTGACGCGGCAGGGAGACCAGGATTTCGAACTCCTGTTGGCCGACGACGGTTCAGGGGCAGAAACAAGAGAAATTATAAAAGGTTACCGCGATTTCTTCGGTGATCGCCTCAAGCATCTCTGGCAGCCCGACGAGGGCTTTCGCAAGACCCGCATCCTCAATCGCTGCATCCTGGAAACGGCTGCGGACTACCTGGTGTTCCTGGACGGCGATTGCGTGGCCCATCCCGGGTACGTGAACGTGCACCGGGCCGCGGCGACGCCCGGCGCCTATCAGAACGGCGCCATTATCCGGCTGGGTCCGGAACTCTCGGACGAGATCACCCGCGAACGCATTGCCGATGGCACCGTGTTCGACGCGGGCTGGCTGCGCCGCCAGGGCGGCTGGAACCGTCGCTACCTGAAGCTCTCGCTTCCTTACGGGCTACGGGCGTGGCTCAACGGGCACTCCACGACGAAGCTGTACTGGCTGGGTTCGAACTCTGCCTGTTGGCGCAGCGACGCCCTGGCGGTGAACGGCTTCGACAACCGCTTCAGCTACGGCTTCGAGGACGGGGACTTCGGCAACCGCCTGGCCAACTACGGTGTCAGGGCGTCGACGGTGCGCTGGACGGCCAATGCCTTGCATCTCGATCACGGCCGGCCCTACCGCAACACGCAGGAGATGGAGCGCAACCTCGCCATGGTGCCGCCCATCGAGCCGGGCGGGCGCTTCCGCGCGCTGGACGGCCTGGACGAACTCCTCGCCACCTCGAGCGACTGAATTCCCGCGCTTTACCTGTCTTTACCGGAACACCCCCGGTCAAGCACCTGTCTGAAATCGCCAAGCGGGCCCGGTGATCGTCCCCGACACTGGATCCTGGTTTCAATCCGAGGGTGCATCCCATGGACGAGAAGAAGAACGACCTCGTGGAAATTGTCGCCTGGCACGCCGGCTTTCCGGTGGGCTCGGGCCTGTGGCTGTCCTACGTCGGTGGTTTCGCGCCGTGGATCGGCGGCGTGGCCGGCCTGGGCCTGACCCTGGTGCTGGGCGCGGGCGCGTTGCTGCGACGTCGTTTTCCGCGTCCGGAACGCGACCGGCTGGCGAAACTGCTGGAATCCTGACGGGAATTAGGGCGTGAGCGGAAAAGGGGCGCGGAAGTGCGCAACTCCCGCGCCCCATGCCACGTCTGTGGCGACCCCCACAGCGTAACGGCGATATTGTCGCGCCCCGGCCCCCGGGGCTGTCAAGGGCAGGGCAGGCGCCATTCCGGTCGAAATCGGGCTGATTTTTCCCGAAATGGTGAGATGGTTTTGCCACTATTTGCGTTTCCAAAGATAAGCCACCTGTACGGTGCGCTTTCAATCCAACGGGCCGGTAAGGGGAATTTGCAAGACCGGCTCGAAAAGCGCACCATAAACAACTGAAATATAAGGAAGGTTCCTGGGATGAAAACCAGAGGGATGAAAACGGGGTTGACGGTACTGGCCGCTGCGATGCTCAGCGCCTGCTCGTCGCAGGTTCTGCTGACCATCGATTCCGAACCGCCGGGGGCGGCGGTCTACGAAGGCGGCAAGTTCTGGGGCCATGCCCCGGTCACGCTGTCCTACTCCGGCTCTGCGGAGTTCCAGGAAGGCGGTTGCATGGGCACCAAGCCCATCATGGTCGAGTGGGACAGCGGCGCTCAGGCCCGCGTCTCCACGATCAACGTCTGCGGCACGCAGGCGCGCGACCAGCAGTTCATGTTCAATTATCCGGAAGGCTTCCCGGGCGCACTAGCCCAGGCCATCCAGGACGACGGACCGAAGCCGCCGCTCAAGCGCGTCGCGCCCAATGGGCAGCTGTACTGGGAAGTCACCCACGCACAGAGCGACAGCACCGTGCGCTGCTATTCCGACCTGACCGGTGACACGGTCACCACCAACTGCGGGTGATGGCGACATCCGGCGCGGCCCTGGAAACGGGGCCGCGAACTTACCCCATGCCCAAAGACCGCATCCAGTACGACGAAAACGGCAACTTCGTGTTCGACGCCGAACTCGAGGTTCAGTGGATGAAACTGCACCGCGACATCCAGTCCGAGTATCGCGTCGAGCAGTTCGTGGCCTTTCTCAAGGGCGCCGCCTGCGCGGCCGTCGTGACAGGCAGCTTCTACCTCGCACTGACCAGCTTCAACAACTGGTTCTACTGAGCAGGGAATCTTTCGGGAAGTCCGCGCCCTCGATGGGCCGCGGACCGACGGGATTCATCCTCGTGCCGCTTCCGAACCCGCCACGGCGGGGACGGCCGGTTTGAGTTCCAGCCCATCCGGCAATTCGATGTCCACCCCGACAGGCAGGTGGTCGGAGTAACCCACGTCGATCACTTCCGGTGCGCTGCAGGCCAGCGAGTGGCTGACCAGCACGTGGTCCAGGGCCCGTTGCGGCTTCCAGGACGGGTAGCTGGGAAGGCCCCGGGTCGGCACGTCCAGGTCCAGGGCGCGACAGAAATCCTTCAGCTTGCCGTTGCTGGCGTTGACGTTGAAGTCGCCCATGACCACCAGGTGTTGCCGCTCCTGCAACTTGCGGTGCAGGTACCGCAGTTGCGCGCCCCGGGCCAGCTGGCCGAGCGCAAGGTGCACCACCGCGACCGTCAGCCCCTGCGGACCCCCGAAATTCAGGAACAGCGCGCCGCGGCCGGGAATGGCGCCGGGCAGGCGATGCTCCTCGATGCTGTCCGGTTCCCAGCGCGCCAGGAAGCCGTTGCCCGAGTAGGCCATCGTGCCGACCTTGCGGTTGGACTGGTGAAACCAGAAGGGCAGGGCCGCGTGGGTGGCGATGTAGCGTGACTGGTTGATGAAGCCGGAACGCAGGCTGCCCGAATCCACCTCCTGCAGGCCCACCATGTCGTAGTCCATGACCAGGCCGGCGATCGCCTCGAGGTTCTCCACGCGCACCGCGCTGGGCAGCACCTGCCGCCAGCTGCTGGTGAGGTACTCGCGGTAACTGTTGGCAGGGGTGCCGGACTGGATGTTGAAGGTCAGCAGCTTGAGCTGCCGGGGCTGGTCGCGCTTGGAGGGGTCGTTCGCCACCTTCGTATTCTAATCGCATATCCGTGGCCCGGGCGTGTCCGTGCGCTCGCGCCGGGCTGGGTTGCGGCCCCGCGCTGGGCTAGGATGGCGCCTGGGCCGGCCGATCCGGGGGCAGGGGTGGAAGCAATCTGGTACTGGCTGCTGGTCGGCATCTATGTCACGGGCATCGTGTTCGCCCTGGAAGCCGTGATGAAAGCCCGCACGTCCCAGGCGGCCATCGCCTGGTCGCTGGCGCTGATCACCTTTCCCATCGTTTCCGTCGTGGCCTACCTGTTCCTGGGGCGCAACAAGTTCCTCGGAATGGTCGAGGCCTACGAGGAAAATTCCGTCGATCTGGACAAGCTCCAGGCGCAGATTCGCGAGGCGCTGGCGCCCTGCGCGGCCCCGCCTTCCGGCCTGGGGGACGTGCGTCGGGCGATGCGCGCCGCCACCGGCATGGACGTGGTCGCCGACAACGCGGTCACCCTGCTGGTGGACGGTGAGGCCACCTTCGCCAGCATTCTCGATGGGATCGCCGAGGCGCAGGACTACGTGCTCGTGCAGTTCTACACCATCCGCGACGACCACCTCGGCCGCCGCCTGCAGGAAGCACTGATCGAGCGCGCCCGCGCCGGCGTGCGGGTGAAGGTGCTGTACGACGACATCGGCAGCATTTCCCTGCCGCGGCGCTGGTGTCGTGAACTGGAAGCCGCCGGCGCCGAAACGTATTCCTTCGGTCCCGACCGCGGGCGGCGCAACCGCTTCCAGCACAATTTCCGCAACCACCGGAAGATCGTGGTGGTCGATGGCCGCAGCGGCTGGGTGGGCGGGCTCAACGTCGGTGACGAGTACCTGGGCCTGGACCCGAAGCTCAGTCCCTGGCGCGACACCCACCTGCGCGTGGAGGGGCCGATGGCCACCCAGTTGCAGCGGGTGTTCTTCTCCGACTGGTACTGGGCGGCGCGCGAGATCCCGGAACTGGAGTGGCGCCCGCAGGCGGCGACCGGCGACCGGCTCGTGCCGGGCATGATACTGCCTTTTTCGCCCAGCCAGGCTCACGAGACGGCCACGCTGTATTTTGTCTCGCTGCTCAATCTCGCCAAGGAACGCGCCTGGATCTCGGCGCCGTATTTCGTGCCCGACGAAGCGGTGATGAATGCACTCAAGCTGGCGGCCCTGCGCGGTGTGGACGTGCGCATCATCACGACGGGGGTCAGCGACAGCCTGCCGGTGTACTTCGCCGCCTTCCACTACATCATGCGGCTCAGGGGCGTCGATATCCGCTTCTACGCCTTCCGCCCCGGCTTCCTGCACGAAAAGGCCATGCTGGTCGACGACCGCATCGCGAGCATCGGCACGGTCAATTTCGATGAACGCTCCTTTCACCTGAACTTCGAGGTCACCGCGCTGGTGCTGGACGAGCGCTTCGCCAGCGAAGTCGAAGCCACGTTCGAACACACCATGGCGCGCTGCGAACCGATCGACCCGAAGGAACTGGCGGAACGCTCCTTGCCCTGGCGCTTCACGGTGAGCTTTTTCCGTCTGCTGGCGCCGATTCTCTAGCGGGTGAATCCGTGAATCCCAACCCACCGCCCCCCACAGAGGCCCGCAAGGGCTTCCGCATGAAAGCCCTGCTCAGCGTGCTGGTGTCCGGTGGCCTGCTGGCGTTGATCCTGTCGCGCCTGGACCTCGGCAGCCTGGGCGGCGCCCTGAAGGGGGTCAGCCTGGCCGGCTTCGGGCTGGCCGCACTGATGTTCGGCGCCGCGCTGCTGTGCACCGGACTGCGCTGGCGCATCGGCCTGCGACTGGCCGGCGTGCCCCTGAGCCTTGCGGCCAACCTGCGCGCGGTGTCCTGTGGGCACACCTTCAACATGGTGCTGTTCGGTCCCGCCGGCGGGGATGTGGCCAAGTCCGCGGCCTATTCGCGCTGGTACGGCCTGTCCATCCACGAACTGCTGGTCTCGGCCATCATGGACCGCAGCATGGCGGCGCTGGCCTCGATGCTGTTCGCTGCCTTGACCGTGGCGCTGGTGCTGGCCGGCCCGGTGGGTTTCGGCGGCGACGCCGCACTGGATGCCGCCGCCGGTGTCGCTGCTGTCGAGTCAGGGGCCCTGCCCGCGGACGAAGCGGGGGGCGTCGGTGGCTGGCTGGCACTGGCGCTGGGACTCGGCCTGGTGGGCGTGGGCATTACGTGGCGCCTGCGCCACCATCCGTTCGTCGCCAACATGCGGCGCTCGCTGCGCTCGACCTTTCGCGCTGCTGCGCAGTCCCCGGGCTCGGTGGCGAACGGGGCGCTGCTCGGCCTGGCCGCCCAGGTGCTCATGAGCCTGGCCATGGGCGTCGCCCTGTGGTCGGTGACCGCCGTGGAAGTGCCCTGGCGGGACGTGCTGTGGACCTTTCCCCTGATCACCGCCGTGGCGGCCCTGCCGACCAGCTTCGGAGGGGCCGGCGTCCGCGAGGGCGTGTCCATCCTGCTGCTCGCGCGTTACGGCATTCCGGCGGAGGACCTGGTCGCGGCGGGTTTCGTCTACCTGGCGACCCAGCTGGCCTGGGCCGTGCTGGGCGCGGGAACCCTGGCCTGGGAAGAACGGCGCTTCGGCAGACTGGGGGTGTCGTCAGGCGAGGAATAGGGCAGGGGTTTCTCCCCTTTGATGCCCCCTTGTCGGGTTGGCGGTGTGGGCCGGCCTCGTGAACGGCCCGATCCCTACGCTTCGTCCAGAGCCTTCAGCATCCGTTTCAGGGCCACGTTGCGGTAGCTGGTCTCGATCAGGGAGGCCACCTCCGGCCACACGATGTCGTCCTCCACATCCAGTTCGATCCAGCCATTGGGGCCCCAGTACAGCGGCAGGGCATAGCGCGGGTCATCCAGCATCATCGCCTGCTGTTCCGCGCCAACCAGGAACAGGAGCTTGAGCCGTTCCCGGTCGTCATGGTGGCCACGCAGGAAGACCTTCTTGCCGGCGCGCCAGGTGGGACTGGCGTGTTCGTCCTCCGGCTCGGCCTCCGGCAGTTTCCGGCAATGCTCAGACAGGCCCCGCAGAACGGTCTGTGCGCGCTCGCCCAGCATCGGGTTGATGTCCTCGGGTCGGACGGCTTCAGTGGGGGGCGGCACGCTGACGGTGCCAGGGTGCCGGGACTGCAGTTTCGCCGGCGCCGCGTAGGCCCAGGACTGCAGGGCCCGGTCGCAGACTTCCTGCCAGGAAAGGTCCCGGGCGAGGTCCATCCCCACCCATCCCTTGACGCCCACGTAGGGCGGGACGAAGTACACCTCGGGATTGCCGGCCACGATGTGCGCCTGGGATTCAGGGTCCATGGCCAGCCACAGGGCGAGTCGGCCGTCGCAATGGTGGTTGGCCGTCCAGGTCGCGAAGGTCTTGCCGCCGGCCTTGAAGGTGGGTGCGCCGTGGGACACGACTTCCTCGACCTCCGGGAGGGCGTGGAGCAGTTCGAAAACGGCCTGTTTGACGGTGCGACCCATGCCGCGAGCATAGCAGGCGAACGCTGTGTTTCAGGGGGCGATCAGGGGGAAAACAGGGTGATTCGGGCTAAAAAGTGGGGAATTTCAGAGTTTTGGAACCGGTGCCCGGTAGGGTAGGGCAGGGCCCCGCGGCCATCCCTGGCCGTCACGGCGACGGTGCTCCCAGCACCGAATTCACCTCTTTGAACTTCCTTGTTGGCGGTGAAGTTGGCGCTTCCGTGCGCCGCCGCCGCTCCTGCGAGACTCGTTGTTGGAAGTATGTAACCATATTTTTCAGCGGGATGGAAGCTTTTTTTTAAGTCAATTATTTAATAACGATAAAATCTACTGAAAAATCTCATTTTTATTGAAGATATTTGCGTCTCAGTTCCTTTGATTCAGGGCATCCGGGTTCGGCAAATCAGCAAATTCAATGGGTAGAGCAGGGGATTAACGCCGTCATCCGAATCGGATAGAGTGCAAACCTCCCTCCCCCGATGTCCCGGAGTGCACGATGCCGATCCGTTCTTTCCTGGCCGCTGCCGGCCTGTTCCTGCTTGCCGGTCCCGCCGGTGCGCGGACCATCGGCCCCGGCATCACCGGCACCTGGTACAACCCGGCGCAGGATGGCCACGGCTTCTCGGTCGAGTACCTGAACGAAACCACGACGGTGATCTACTGGTACGTCTACACACCGGAAGGCGAACCCACCTTCCTGGTCACGGCGGCCACGAACGATGGCATGAGCACCAGCGGCACGGCCACGATCCAGCAGGGCATGCGCTTCAGTGAGTTCGATCCCGACGACCTGGTTCGGGAGCCCTGGGGCACGGTGACCCTGACCTGGAACGACTGCGGCTCGGCCACGCTCAGCTACGAGGCCATCGACGCCGCCTACGGCGAAGGGACGATCGAACTCAGCAAGTTTCTCGACGTGGAGGGCGTCAAGTGCAGCGATGCGCTGCTGCACGGCAACTACACCATGACAATGGACGACGGCAGCGGCGCTCCGGCGGTGGGCGCCGCGATGGCCTTCGCGAATGGCGAGCTGGTCTGGGCCGCCAGCAACGCTGAAGCCGCGGAAACCGGCCTGGGCGAATGGATCGCGGGGGAGGGCGGTGCCTTCACGTTTTCCGGCACTTCCTTCGAAATCTACGAGGAGGGCACCTCGCCGGTCACGGGAACGGGAACGGTCGGCTACAACGGCTTTCGCGCCAACGGCAACAACCTGGTGATGTCCGGCACCCCTTCCCCGGCTTTCCAGCTGGGCCGGCGAACTTCGGACCTGGCGGGCACCTACGACCTCCTCGACCTGAGCTTCAACGAAGTGATCGGCAGCATCTCGGTGCTGGCCAACGGCTCGGTCTCCGGCGTCGTCTCCGAGAACTGCGACGTCGACGGCAGGATCTCGTCCCCCGACTCGAAGTACAACCAGTACCGGGTTCAGCTGCAGATCTCCGGTTGCATCGACCGGGTTCCGCTGGTCGGCGGCGCCTTCTGGGATCCCGACAACGACACCTACTTCATGATCGCCAACGACGGGTTCTTTGGTTACGTGCTGGAGATGCTTCGTACGGGGCAGTGAAGGCTCGGGTCGGCCAAGGCGGGCCGACCCGGCAGCGGTTTGTCGATTACGGGACTTTGGGGTTCAGTGTCAGCACGTAGGCGTTCCCGTTCAGCCAGAACAGCACCCTTCGGCCGTCGTTCGACAGCGCGCGCGCGCTGAAGCTGCCCGTGGGGAGGTGCGGTTCGTCCAGGCCGAGTTCGAGCAACACGTCACCAAGAACGACCACTTCGGTGGCCTGAGTCCAGAGAAAGGCCGCCGGGGGCAGCGCGGGGCTCACGATCGCCATTGACCTTGCATAGCCCAGGGCTATGGTCCCGTCGGCCGAGCTGTCCCGGATCTCAGGGTCCCAGTTGGGGCGTCCGTCCGCCAGGGTGAAGTCGAAGCCCTTGAATTCCCCGAACCGGCCATCGGCGGTCCAGAACCAGGGGTTGAGCTTGCGGGGGCTGTCATGGGGCACGCCAACGACGCGCGCACCAAAGACGGTGTTGCAGCCGGCGCTGCAAGCGCCCGGTTCCGCGAGTACGAAACCTTCGGGATCGCGCATCAAGCTGGCATTGCCTTCGCGGTCCCAGGCGAGGGCCTGGGTGCCCGGCTGGACGCCGGCTTCGGGCGGGGGCGTGCCAATCCGAGGAACCGTCTCGACGCCCACGATCCGGCTACCATCGTCGGCGGCCGCGACGGCCACGCCGATGCCCGCCTCGGGGTCGTGCAGCAGCGGCAGGGCGCGAACACCGGTCACGGGGTTCCAGGCCCAGGGTTGGCTGTCACCGTTTCGCCCGGTGAGCACGGTGCGGTTGGCGGACGCGCCCACCAGGCCAAACACACCCGGCCCGAATTCCGGCACGACCGAACTGTCGTCGCGCGTGAAAATGGCCGGCTGGACATTACCGTCCTGCCAGTCCACTCCGGCCACGGCGTGTGTGGCGTCCAGGCTGAGAAACACCGATTGACTGACGTCCACGGGCCAGCCGCCCTGGATCGAGGGACCCCCCAGGGAGACCCATTCGGCGCCGGGCTCGGGCGACAGCACCCAGGGCGTGTTGTTGGTTCCGTCGATGCGGGAAATGCCGAGCACGGTGCCGTCGTCCGCGACATCAAGGACCAGGAGACCCAGTTGCTCATTCAAGGGGACGGCCGTGACCTCGATGTCGTACAGGTCCGTCAGTTTCGGCCTAACCGTGGGGCAGGCCGGGCTCGCCAGGGTGTTGAGCCGCTTCAGGTCGCGACTGCCTTCGCCAAAGCCCTCGATCATCGAGGCCCAGGCGAGCGTTCCCGTCTTGCACTCCAGGTCCAGGGCAAGGCTGCCCCATTCCGTCAGCTGCACCTCGCCGCCCGGCAGGCGCTCGGCGCTGTGCAGCACGGGAAAGACAATGGCGCCGTCTTCTTCGGCGCCGACACCGAACAGCCAGAAGGGGTTGCCTTCCAGGTCGTAGGTGAACCAGTACAGTACGGCTTCGTCCCGGGCCATCCATTGCAGGGTGATGCCCTCGCCGTTTCGGTCAGGGTCGTACCAGGCGCCGCTCTGGCCCGCATAGGATTTGACCGGGAAGCCAGGGGTGCCATTGATGGGGGCACAGCCAGCGCCCATGGTCTGCGTGAGGCGGTCCAGTGTCTCGGACTCACGGTCCGCGCCCAGCGTGACACCGATGGAGCCGATGTCGCAGCTGGCAAACTTCGCCTTGGCGCTTCCTACACGTTCCAGGACCACATCATTCGGATCGAAGGCGCCTCCGAAGCGGGCACCTGATCCTTCATACAGGTCATCGAACACCAAGCTGGTGCCTTCCAACGGGTCGTTTTCAATGCCCCCAGCTCCGAAGCGCCAGATGGGCTGGCCTTCGTCATTGAATCCGTACCAATAGGCTGCCGCCCGATCTTCCCTGAGCATTTCCAGGACCCATCCGGTTCCCGGATTCTCGGAGTCAAACCAAACGGCGGTATGACCAGCCTCCAGCACATCCGGGTAGGGCGGTGAAGTGGCGTAGGCCGAACCGGCCGCCAGAACCCCAAGCAAGGCGAGGTGTCGAGTGAAAGTCTTTGAGTCCATGAAACATCCCTGATCAGTGACCCCCTCTCGACGCATTATACAAACCCGGTGCTCGGGTTTGATGACACGCTTGTTGAGGTCGGGACTCGGTTTGCAATGGTGCCCGGGGCGGGAATCGAACCCGCATGACCTTGCG
>JAUHYP010000087.1 GCA_030426265.1 Gammaproteobacteria bacterium
TCGCTGAATCCCTGCAGCGCATTCCCGGCGTGTCGATCGACCGCCAGAACGGTGAAGGCTCCAAGGTGACGGTGCGCGGCTTCGGCCCCGGCTTCAACCTCGTCACCCTCAACGGCCGCACCCTGCCCACCGCCACCGTGGGCATCATCGGCCAGCGCGACAACTACACCGGCGGTCAGGGCCGCAGCTTCGGCTTCGAGAACATCGCGGCCGAGGGCGTCAATGCCCTGGAGGTCTACAAGACCGGCCAGTCCCTGCTGCCTTCCGGGGGGCTCGGCGCCACCATCAACATCGACACCCGTCGCCCGCTGGAAGAAGGCAGCGCCGCGGTGGTCGCGGGCAAGATTCACCACGACACCAGCGTCGGCGACATGGGTGATGATTTCACGCCGGAGCTGTCCGGCCTGTTCAACTGGACCAATACCGATGGCACCTTTGGCGTGGGGATCTTCGGCTCCTACGCGGAAAGAGATTCCGGTGCCGCCATTGGCCAGGCCAATGACTGGGTCGTCAGGACGGCCGATGACTTCTTTTCCGACACGAGTATCGTCCGTGCCGGCAGCGACCCCAGCAATTACGTGAACCCGCCAGCCGACGGCCAACTGTTCGCGATCCCACAGGACAGCCGCTACGACTACAGCCAGATTCACCGGGAGCGTCTGAACGGACAGGTCGTGGTGCAGTTCGCGCCCACGGATTCGCTGACGCTGACGGCCGATTACTACTACGTCGAAAACAAGCAGCAGGAAATGCGGGCGGAACAGACCAACTGGTTCGCCACGCCGTTCGACCAGCTGATCTTCGACGGCGAGGGCCCCGTGTCCCAGGCCCTGTTCATGCAGGAAAACAACAACGGCCAGAAGGACATCGGTTTCGAGCAGACCAACCGCGCCACCAAGGAAACCATCGAGTCCCTGGGCTTCAACGCCGTGTGGAACGTGACGGACAACCAGACGCTGTCCTTCGATGTCCACAGTTCCGAAGGCGAGGCGCTGCCGGACAACCCGCTCGGGCACACGGCAACCTTCGTCACCTTTGGCGGCCCGGTGGTCGCCGGGCATTCGGTGGACTGGAGCAGTGGCTTCCCCATCCAGGACTGGACCTTTACCGACGCGCATGCCAAGGGCAACAACAACGGCATCTTCGACACCGGGGACCTCGCCACCCAGGTCCAGCGCAGCTCCACCCAGACGCAGAAGAGCGAGGTCCAGGAATACGACCTGCGCTACAGCTTCGACTGGGACACCACGACGCTGACCTTCGGCGGCAACTACCGCGACACGGACATCTTCGTGACCGCCCGGACCACCCAGCAGGACCTGGGTAGCTGGGGCATGTCCTTCCCCGGAGACGTGGACCAGTACGCGCCCGGACTGGTCGAGGAATACTGCTTGTCCTGCCAGTTCAATGACTACCCGGTGGGTGATGCGGCCGTGGCCTTCCGTGGCGATGCGGCGGCGATGTTCCCGATCTTCCAGGCGGCCTATCCCGGCAACGCCGTGTCCATCAACAACAGCGAAAACCAGGTGCTGGAAGAGATCATGGCCTATTTCGCGTCCTTCACCTGGGACACGGAAGTGTTCGGCGTACCGATGCAACTCAACGCCGGTCTGCGTTACGAGGACACGGACGTGAAGTCCTATGCGCTCCAGGCCGTGCCGACCAACATCCTCTGGACCGCCGACAACGACTTTCTCATCCAGTACGGCAGCACGAACCAGAACGTGGAGGGTTCAGGCAGCTACGACCACTGGTTGCCCAACCTGGACCTCAAGTTCGACCTGACGGAGAACTTCGTCGCGCGATTCTCCTACAGCGAAACGATCGGCCGGGTGCCTTATGGCAACCTCTTTGCTTCGACGACGGCGGGTGCGCCCAACCGCCCGACGGTGCTGGGCGGCCAGACGGGCGGCAGTTCGCAGAACCCGGGTCTCCTGCCTCTCGAGTCGACCAACATCGACGTTTCCGTCGAGTGGTACTACGACGACGCGAGCTATGTCTCCGTCGGCTACTTCGACAAGACCGTCAAGAACTTCCTCGGTACGGGCGTCTTCAACCGGCCGCTGTTCGGCCTGCTCGACCCGACGGCCGGTGCGCCCGGTTCCCGTTCGGGTGACGCCCTGGACATCATCGACGCGCTGGGTATCGACCGGTCGGAAGCCAACCTGTTCACCCTCGTGGCGCTCATGGACGCCAATGGTGGTGACCGCGCGGCGGCCCAGGCCGAGTTCGAGGCCAATCTCGTGAACGGCGCCCTGCCGCAGGATTACGTGGACCTGATCCTCGGGCTCTACGACGTGGCCGGCGACGCGGCCGACCCGCTGATGCAGTTCCGGGTGACCCAGCCCATCAACGACCGCGAAGGCAACATCGATGGCTGGGAGTTCGCCGTGCAGCACTTCTTCGGCGACAGCGGTTTCGGGGTTGCCGGCAGCTACACGGTCGTGAACGGTGACGTGGAGGCCGACCCCGGCCAGGATCCGAACGAGAACCAGTTTGCGCTGGTGGGCCTGTCCGACACGGCCAACGTGACGTTCATCTACGAAAACTACGGCTGGTCGGCCCGTCTCGCCTACAACTGGCGCGACACCTTCCTGAACGCCACCAACCAGGGCGGAAGCCGCAGCCCGCAGTACACCGACGAGTACGGGCAGTGGGACTTCAACATCGCCTACACGCTCAACGACAACTGGCAGTTCACCCTCGAGGGCATCAATGTCACCGGGGAGGACTCGCTGCAGTACCGTCGCAAGGAGCGCATGGTGGTCTGGGCCTACGAACTGGAGTCACGGTACGCCCTGGGCGTTCGCTACCGCTTCTTCTGACCCCGCCCTCCACGGGACGGGAAGGGGGCCGCCGCACCGGTGGCCCCTTTCCTTTTGGGGTGGGCCCCGGGACTGTTTGATACCATTTCCGAGTTGCGCAGAGAGAGCCTTCCATGACGAACACCGTGCTCCTGGACAATGTCGCCCACCACGACCTGCGGGTCCTGCCCGGTTTTTCGGACGCCTTCGGCGACGGGGTAAACATGGCCATCGCCTTCCCGACGGAATTCGTCTGGCTGCAGCGCGAGTACCCGATCGTTTTTCGCCGCGACGAGCAGGAGGGACTGCAGGCCGTTGTGCTGCTCGGCCTGGACCGGGGCGACAACCTTTTTCTCGACGGGAACGGCGGCTGGAATGCCCGTTACGTGCCCGCGGTACAGCGGCGTGGCCCCTTTCTGGTCGGACTGCACGGCGACGGTGACGGCTCGAAGCCACCCGAAGCGAAGGTGCACGTCGATCTCGACCACCCGAAGGTCAGCCGCAGCGAAGGCGAGCCCCTGTTCCTGGAACACGGCGGCCAGTCGCCCCTCCTGCAGCGCATGACCCGCGTGCTGCAGCTCATCGTGCAGGGCACGGAGCTGGCCGGGCCCATGTTCGCCGCCTTCGAGTCGGAAGGGCTGCTCGAACCCCTGGAGATGAAGGCCAGCCTGGCCGACGGCACCGAGTACACCATCTCCGGGTTCCTCGGTATCGACGCCGAACGCCTGGCGGGCCTGGACGGCGCCGCCCTGGAGCGCCTGCACACGCCGGGCTGGCTGAACCTGGCCTTCATGGTCTCGAACTCCCTGGGCAACATCGAGTGGCTGATCGAGCTCAAGAACCGCAAACAAGCGGACGCCGCATCGTGATGGACGCCGCGGTTTCTGACCCCGACCCGGCCGCGATCCGGTGCCAGTGAGCCCTTGACCACGGAGGCGAACAAGGTCGCTGAGTGGACCGGCGTGGCGCCCGACGCCATCGACTTCGACGCCCTGATGGCCGAGGGCCGGCCGGTCATACTGCGGGGGCTGGTCAGCGACTGGCCCCTGGCGCGCACCGGGTCCCCCGGCGCGGCCGCGGATTATCTTCGGCGCTTCTACCAGGGCCGTCCCGTCACCGTGTTCACGGCGCGCCCGGAATTGCGCGGACGCTTCGGGTACACGGACGACGGCAGCCGCCTGGACTTCGAATCGGGGCGCAGTGACCTGGGCGAAGTGCTGGACCGGATCCTCGAACACCTCGGCGACCCGGCAGCGCCTTCCTGGTACATCGGCTCCACCGACGTGGACGGCTTCCTGCCCGGTTTCCGGGCTGAAAACGACCTCGCCCTCGACCACGCGGTGTTCCAGGCCGCACCGCCGCTGGTGAGCGCGTGGATCGGCAACCGCACCACGGCGCTGG
>JAUHYP010000048.1 GCA_030426265.1 Gammaproteobacteria bacterium
GTGAGGCCCTGCTCGACGGTTTGCGCGTCCTGGGAGACACCGACCTGCGCGAGGCCCTGCACGCCATCGATGCGCCGACCCTGTGGATCACGGGCGAGGCGGACTCCCTGGCGCCGCCGGCGGCGGCCCGGGCCGCGGCGGGCGCCCAGCGACGGGGCCGTGTATCATGCCTTCCCGGCGCCGGCCACGCGCCGTTCCTCAGCCACCCGGAACCCCTGCTCGATCAGGTCCGGCAATGGTTGCTGCCAGACACCCCATGACCCTGACCGAACTCGACCGCCAGGCGGTCGCCCGGGCTTTTGACCGGGCCGCCCGCTGCTACGATGACCATGCCGCCCTCCAGCAGGAGGTGGAGTCGCGCCTGCTGGAACGGGTGGACTATTTCTCGCTGGAACCGGGCCGTGTCCTGGACCTGGGGTGTGGTACGGGACGGGGAAGCCGCGCCCTGGCGGAGCGCTTCGCCGATGCGGACCTCGTGTCCCTGGACCTTTCCCCGGCCATGCTGCGTCTCACGCGCGAGCGTTGCGAGGGTCGCCGCAGCGCCCAGGTGTGTGCGGACATGCACCGGCTTCCGTTCGCCTCGCGCCGCTTCGACCTGGTGTTCTCGAACCTCGCGGTGCAGTGGAGCACGCGGGAGCCGCGTCTCTACCAGGAAGTGCTCCGTGTGCTCGAGCCGGGCGGCCTGTTTCTGTTCACCAGCTTCGGGCCGGACACGCTGACCGAGTTGCGGGCCGCGTGGGCCGCCGTCGACGACCGGCCCCACGTCAACGATTTCGCCGACATGCACGACATCGGCGATGCCCTGGTGGCGTCGGGTTTTCGCGACCCGGTCATGGACGTCGAGCGGCTGGTGCTGGAGTACGGCGACGTGCGCGGCCTGATGCGCGACCTCAAAGCCATCGGCGCCGGCAACGCGGCCGTGGACCGGCCCCGTGGCTTGACCGGGCGTGCGCGCCTCGGGAGGGTGGAAGCGGCCTACGAGCGTTTCCGCCGCGACGATGGCCGCTACCCGGCCAGCTACGAAGTCGTCTACGGGACGACTTTCGCCCCGCCGGAGGGGCAGCCCGTGCGCACACCCGAGGGTGACATCGCCACTTTTTCCATCGACTCGCTGCGGCGGGGGAGGGATCGATCATGAACACCTGGTTCATTACCGGGACCGACACTGAAATCGGCAAGACCCGGGCCGCCTGCGACCTGTTGCGCCACCTGGCCGAGCAGGGCCACCGCGTTGCGGGACTGAAGCCCCTGGCCTCGGGCTGCGAGCGCACGCCCGAGGGCCTGCGCAACGCCGATGCACTGGACCTCATGGCGGCGTCCAACGTCAGGCTGCCTTACGAGAAGGTGAACCCCTACGCGTTCGAGCCGCCGGTGGCGCCCCACCTCGCGGCCGCGGCGGCGGGCGTGGAACTCGACCTCGACGTCGCCAGCGGCGCACTGAAGGACATCGAGGCCGACTGGCTGATCGTGGAAGGGATCGGCGGCTGGAGCGTGCCCCTGGACGAGCGCCTGTTGCTGCGTGACCTGGTGCAGGTCTTCACCCGCCAGGTGGTCCTGGTGGTCGGCATGCGCCTGGGCTGCATCAACCACGCGCTGCTGACCGTGGAACAGATTCAGCGTGATGGCTTCGAACTGGTGGGCTGGGTGGCCAACCAGCTCGACCCGGACATGGCGGAGCTGGAAGGCAACCAGGCCACCCTGGACCGCCTGCTTCCTGCCCCGAGAATCGGGACGATCCCCAGCCATGATGTTGAAAAACAGGAAGTTATGGGAAAATGGCGCTTACCGCCTCTGTCATTGCGGTAATTTTCAGGAATTTGTCTTAAACTGAAGGCAACTTCTGTTGGTGGGTGCGATCCAAGCACCACAGCTTTCGTTCACGGTGCCCCCCTTGCGCCGTGAACGGCTCGAGGCCGGTGTTCCCCTTGCACCGGATCTCACTGAAAGGACCGGTTGACCCCTTACCGGTCCTTTCTTTTGTGTGCGGCACTCGTTGAGGGGCTTCGATACCCCTCGCTGGCAGCCCTGCGGGTTGCGTCCCTGGACTTTTTCCTCAAGGCAAATGCGGCTGGGCGAGGTAGTCGTGGCTTTGCATTTCGGTGAGGCGGCTGCGAGTGCGTTCGAATTCGAAGGCCAGGCGGGTGCCGGTGTAGAGGTCGTCCACCGGGGCGGCGGCGCTGACCAGCAGCTTCACGTTGCGATCGTAGAATTCGTCCACCAGGTTGATGAAGCGCCGCGCCGAATCCGGCGTGTCCGCGGTCATCACCGGCACGTCGGACAGCAGCACGGTGTTGAAGGCCCGCGCGATTTCGATGTAGTCCAGCGTGCTGCGCGGCCGCTCGCACAATTCCGAAAACTCGAACCAGACCACCCCGTCACCGCGCCGCCGCGACAGCAGGTCGCGATCGTTCACGCACAGGACCCGCGGCCGCTCGCCACCCGGGTTGAAGCGCTGGAAGCTGCGCGCCAGGCGCTCGTCCACCTCCGGGCCTGCCGGGTGAATCCAGAGGGGTGAACGCTCCAGCAGGCGCAGCCGGTAGTCCTGGTCCCCGTCCACCGCCAGCACCCGGGTGTGCTGCTCGATCAGCTCGATGGCCGGCAGGAAGCGGGCGCGCTGCAAGCCGTCGCGGTACAGGTCCGCCGGCGGAATATTGGACGTCGCCACCAGGGTGACGCCCTCCCGGAACAGGGTCTCCATCAGGCCGGCCAGCAGCATGGCGTCGGCGATGTCCGAGACGAAGAACTCGTCGAAGCACAGCACCCGGTACTGTCGCGCCCAGGAGCGGGCGATGTCGGGCAAGGGGTCGCGTTCGGCGTCGCGCTCGCGCAGTTCCGCGTGCACCCGCGCCATGAACCGGTGGAAATGCAGCCGCAGCTTGTCATCGAAGGGCAGGTTGTCGTGAAACAGGTCCATGAGCCAGGTCTTGCCCCGGCCGACCCCGCCCCAGAGGTAGAGCCCGCGCGGCGCCCTGGCTGGGCCCGGCCGCCACCAGCGGCGGGGCCGTTGATCGACGAGCTGGTGGTGCAATGTGTCCAGCGCGTCCACCACCTCGCGCTGCGCGGGGTCCGGCTGGAACTCACCCGACGCCAGCAGCTCCTCGTAACGTTCGAGGGGGGTCGTCACGGTCGGTGCGCCATCAGGCGCCGGCGTCGACACGCTCGGGCAACTGGGCCGAGACCCCGTTCTTGAGCAGGCCGCGCAGGTCCATCAGGCGGCGGTGGAAGAAGTGGCCGGCGTGCTCCATGACCACGAAGTCCGGCGGCGGCTCGACGGTTTCGACCCAGGCGCGCACATCGTCGAAGCTGACCACCTCGTCCTCGTCGCCCTGGATGACCAGCCAGGGACACCCCGGGTGGTGCAGGTCCGCGAAACTGAAGCGCGACACGGCGGGGGCGATGGAAACGAGCTGGCCGAGGTCGAGGTTCTGGGCGGCGCGCAGGGCGACGTAGGAGCCGAAGGAGAACCCACCCAGCCACAGCTGGTCGCCCGGCCGGGTCTTGCGGATCCACTCGGTGACCGCGAACAGGTCGTCGGTCTCGCCATAGCCGTCGTCATACTGCCCCTCGCTTTCGCCCACGCCACGGAAATTGAAGCGCACCGTGTTGAGCCCGAGTTCGCGCATGGAGCGTTCCATGATGGTGACCACCTTGTTGTGCATGGTGCCCCCGTGCAGCGGGTGCGGGTGGCAGATCACGAAGGTGGCGGGCCGGGCATCGGCCGGCTCGGGCCGGTCGACGATGCACTCCAGGTTGCCGGCCGGACCGGGCAGGCCCAGTTCCGAACGCTCGGACGGAAACGGTGGCAGCGGGGGGGCGGTCGGACTCATTCAGTCGGCGGCAGCGCAAGGGAGCGGGCATGATAACTTAGGCCCCGACAGGGGAGCCAGCCAGCGGCCCGGGCGTCGGCCGGCGCGCTGATCCGGCATCCCGGCCGCGCCACCCGTTGCGAACGGGGGCTTTTCCTGCAGATGCATTGCCAGAAAAGCGTCATGTTCCGTTCGTGCCACTGTGTTAGGGTGCGCGCCATGAACTATCTCGCCCACGCCTTCCTCGCCCGGAGCGATGAGGGGCTCATGCTGGGCGGCCTGTTGGGCGACCACGTTCGCGGCTTGCGCGCCCTGCGCGCCTTTCCGGACGACGTGCGCCTCGGCATCCGCCTGCACCGTCACATCGATCGCGTCACCGACCAGCTGCGGCCGGTCCGGGCGTTGCTGCGCGCCTTTCCGCGTCCGTTCCGGCGCTACGCGGGGATCATCGTCGACATGGCCTTCGACCATGAACTGGCGCGCAACTGGGACGAGTGGGGCGAGGGCAGCCTGGAGGCCTTCGACCGGCGCATCCGCGACGTGCTCGCCCGACACGCCGACCTGGTGCCCGCTTCACTCGCCGGATTCATGGCCTATGCCGACCGGCGCGGCCTGTTCGCCGCCTACAAGGACGAGCAGGAGGTGCTGCACAGCCTGGCCGGCCTCGGGCAGCGCATGCGGCGGGCGAACCCGCTCGACCGGGTGGGCGAAATCTGGCCCATGGTCGCGGACGATTGCGCCGCCACCTTCCGGGAGGTCTTTCCGATGATTCAGTCGGAAGTCGACGACTGGGTGAGCCGAAGGTCCACGATCACGGGGTCATGGTCTGATGCCCCGACCCAGTCCGGCCAGCCGGAATCACGGGGGCCGGAGCGCGGGTAACCGGCGTTGACGTTGTAGATCAACGCCCCGCTGACATCCCTGAGCAGCCCGGTCGTCGCCAGGGCGTGGTCCAGGGTGCCGGAAGCGCCAAAGTACACGTAGCTGTAGTGGTGCCATTCCCCGATCGGGGCGGTGAGGTCGGCAAAGCCTTCCATGAGCAGTTGCTGCACCGGGTCTTCGATGCGATAGGCGTTCAGGTCGCCGATCACCAGGCCGCGTCCGTCCGCGGATTCTTCCGCCTGAGCCTTCACCCAGGGCGCCAGCGCCTTCGCCGCGGCGGTGCGCGCGGCATTCCAGCAGCCCTGTCCGTCGCCCTGGTCCCGGTCGCGGCCCTGGTCAGGGCAGGAACCCTTGGACTTGAAATGGTTCACGTTGACCAGGATGCGCCCACCGTTGCTTCGCAGTCGCAGCACCTGCGCCACGGGGACGCGGCTGAGCAGGTCGAAGGGGGCGGCATCCAGCAACAGGGCGGGGCCCACCGCCTCCAGGGCGTCCCGGCGGAAGAACAGGCCCACGGTGATCTCGTCACTGCCGATGCGTTCGACACCGGGATTCGCCACGGCCCATGCACCGCCCGTGCTGCGTTCGAGATCGGCCAGGAAATCCGCCGCGGCGGAAGACGGGCCAAAGCCGTCGTTTTCCAGTTCCATCACGCCGACGACGTGTGGTTTCAACTGGGCCACCTGGGCCGCGAGCCGGCGTCGCTGCGTTTCGAAATCTGCCGGTGACTTCGCCCCGCGTGCGGTCGGAAATCCGCCACCGTGCCCGTCGCCGTTGAAGTAGTTCTGCAGATTGAGCGAGACCACCCGCACCACTCCGGGCGCGGGCGCCCGAATGTCGGGTAGCGGATGCCGCAGGATGCGGGCCGGTGCATCCAGCAGCAGTCTCGGGCCCTTGCCGTCATGGCCCAGGACGCCCTCGTCGGACAGCAACTCGTCGCCCACGGCGAAGGCGATGTCATCGCCCGGAAACAGGCGTGCGAACAGGCTGCGGTCCCAGTTGGCGGCGCCCTGCCGGTCCGCCTCTCGGCCGGGCCGCGCGACCTCGGTGGGCTGGGCCAGCGGGGCGTCCAGGGAAAGGCGGAATCCCCGGTCGCGGAGTTCATAAACGTCAGAGACCACCGAAACACCCTGCAGGCGCACGCGCATGCTTTCCAGGGCTTCCTTGTCACGGCCTCCCAGGGGCAGGGCGGCTTCTGCCAGGGGGCGCGGCGCCGGCGCGCCGCAGCGTGCGAGACCGTTCACGCCGACCAGCGCGGTCTGCGTATCGCGACGCTCGCCCAGTTCGGCCACGTTGCCGCTGGCGGTGATGACCGTGCCGGGCGCGAGTTCATCCGGTCGCAGCGGCACTGACAGGAACAGGCCTTCCGAGGTGCGGGGGTCGTCGTCCGCGAGGAGGGATTCGATGTAGGCGCCGTCCGCCGTGGCCAGCGTCACGATGCCGGTGACGGTGACCGGCTGGCCCAGCAGGGGGGAGTCGAACTCGCGTCCCTGGACCGAATGGATGGGAGTGGCGTCGGCCGGGCAGGCTTCCAGCGTGCCGGCCAGGGCGCCCGACGGCGTACCGTTGCCGCAGCCGCTGAGCGCAAGGACGCCGAGCAAGCCCGCCGCTGCAAGCCGGTGCCGACCGCGCGCGGGCCGGCCCATCATTGGGCGAGCATGAACTCCACGGCGGCGATGACCTCGGCGTCGGAGAGGTCGGGACGGCCGCCCTTGGCGGGCATGGCGTTGAGGCCGTACACGGCGTGCTGGGCCAGGGTCTCGATGCCCTGGCCGGCGCGTTCGGCCCACAGGTCGGAACCCGGGATCGGCGCGCCTGCGACGCCGGCGCCGTGGCAGGCCTGGCAGGTGGTGGCGTAGATGGCGCTGCCGTCGATGCCGGAGGTATCGATGCTCGCGAGGTCCAACGTGGGTGTCGCGGCCGCGGTGGCCGGCGCTGCGGCCGCAGCGATGTCGGCTTCCGTCACCTCGGTGCGCACCGCGCCCACGGGCAAGGTGCGGTCGTTGGTGAGCGCCACGCGGCTCGGATTCAGGTCGTCGGGCCGCGGCGGTGTGCTGTAACCGGCGATGACTGCGCAAACGATGGCAATGCCCACCAGGATCGCGATGACCAGGCTGAAGCGCTTGAGAAAGATGTCGTCCGTGTCGCTCATGACGTGCCTCTGCAAATGCGGGCGCCAGACCCGCCGGACCCGGGCGATGGCCGCCCGTCAATAAGCCGCGGATTATAACCGCTGAATCCCTGCGCCGAAACCGCCCCGGCGTTGTGAAGGCGCCCTGAAACCCTTAAACTACGCGCCCTCTGCGCCTGCGGCCACGCGCCTGGCGGGCACAATACGATTTAAGAGCGCCCGTAGCTCAGCTGGATAGAGTGCTGCCCTCCGAAAAATTCGCCGGGAGCGAATTTTCACGCAGCCGGGAGCGAAGCGGACGGCAAGCCCGAAGGGCGAGTCTCAGGGATGAGACGAGTAACAGGGAGCGTCACGCAGGCACCTGTGTGCCAACGAAGCCCGACGCACCGGAGGACTCGTTTCCTGGAGGCGTCGGCCACGCGCCATGCGTGTGAAGTATCACGCGCCATGCGTGCACAATATGGTTTCAGAGCGCCCGTAGCTCAGCTGGATAGAGTGCTGCCCTCCGAAGGCAGAGGTCAGAGGTTCGAATCCTCTCGGGCGCGCCAAAACGATAAAACCGCCTTCGGGCGGTTTTGTCGTTTTAGTGTGCTCGCAAGAGGAGGTGAACTGGCGAATCGCAGATTCGCCTGAGGTTCGACAAAACGGCAGGACTGCCGTTTTGGACGCGAAGCAAAGCGTAGCGCCCGAAGGGCGAGCGCCAGGGATGGCGCGAGTCAATCCTCTCGGGCGCGCCAAAACAAAAAAACCCCGCCATGCGCGGGGTTTTTTTGTTTTGTGTGCTCGGCCATGAAGGGGAACGGGCAATACCCTAACCATTACCTACCCCGTACCAGCCCCCTGCACCCCCGACCGCCGCTCTTCCGGGGTGCCCTCGCTCTCACCGCGTTCCTGGGTGTCCTGCTGTGAATCTCGTTCGTCGTCGTTGTCGCTCATCGGCTGCTCTTCTTTGTCCAAGGGGGGATCTCCTTGCTTGTAGAACACCTACCGACAACCCTGCAAAAAGTTCGGTTTTCAGTCCCCTTTCGCCAACCGGCGATCGAACGCCGCATTCGTACGGGCGACCAGCCGTTCGCCCTCGCGGATCTCCAGCCGCAAGCCGACGTCGAGGTTTCCAGCCACTTCGAAGGCGCGGTCGGGCGCCAGGACGAGGAAGGCCGTCGCCAGGGCGTCGGCGGTGGCTGTGTCACCGGCCACCACGGTCGCTGCCACGGTGCCGTGCTCGACGGGCCGGCCCGTGGCCGGGTCCAGCACGTGGCCATAGTGGCGGCCATCGCGCTCGAAATAGTTGATGTAGTCGCCGGAGGTGGCGACGGCGACGTTGTCCAGCAGCAACACGGCGCCCGCCGCGCTCCGCGGTGCGCCGTCTGAGCGCTCCACGGCCACGCGCCATGGACCGCCGCCCGGGCGTTCGCCGCCCGTGCGTACCTCGCCACCGATTTCGACCAGGAAGTTCTCCCCGCCCGCCTCGCGGACCAGGGCCGCCAGGCGGTCCACGCCGTAGCCCTTGGCGATGGCGGAGAGATCGACCTGGAGATCGGGGTGGGTCTTTCCGATGCGCACGCCCCCGGGCCCGGATTCGACGACCAGCCGGGTCATGCCCGTCCGCTCCCGTAGCGCGGCGAGCTCTTCCTCGTCCGGAACCCGGGGTTCGCCGCCGCCCTGGAAGCCCCAGGCCACGGCCAGGGGCCGCAGGGTGACATCGAAGGCGCCATCCGTTGCCGCGGACAGCTCGACCGCGCGCTGGACCACGGCGCCGAAGGCCGGGGAGACGGCCATGCGCTCCGGGTCCCGGTGGCGGTTGAGCGCCGAAATCTCGGAATCTTCCCGCCAGGTGGACATCTGGCGGTCAATTTCCTCGAGTTCGGCATCGATGCGGGTCGCCAGGCGGTCCCGGTCGACCCCGGGGTCGGCGATGCGGACCTGGTAGTTCGTACCCATGGTGGTGCCGTCGAGCACGAAAACGGACGGTGACGGGCGGCAGCCGGCGAGGAACAGCACGGCGAGCAACAGCACGGTCCGCGTGGCGACGAAACCAGGGTGTGTCGTGAGGGTTTGCACCGGTGGAGTGTACGCGCGCACCGCTTCGGCGCTCAATGCGCACTGCCTTGGGATGATGCACCGGGACGGTGCCTGCGCACCACAAAGGTGCTCATTTGACGCCAAATTCGGGGCATATCCCGAAAAACGAAAGCAAAACAAGGCCCCTGCGCCCTTGGCGCGATTCCTGCATCTTGGAATCGAGCGCCCGTCGAGGCGATAACAACGCAGGAGCCTGACAAACATGCAACTGGTCACCGCCATCATCAAACCATTCAAGCTCGACGAGGTCCGCGAAGCGCTGGCCGAAGTCGGCGTCACAGGCGTCACCGTCACCGAGGTGAAAGGGTTCGGACGCCAGAAAGGCCACACGGAACTCTACCGCGGCGCGGAATACGTGGTGGACCTGCTGCCCAAGATCAAGCTGGAAACCGCGGTCGCTGACGACCTGGTCGAGGCAGCCGTCGAGGCGATCGTGCAGTCCGCCGCCACCGGCAAGATCGGGGACGGCAAGGTCTTCGTCATGAAGTTGGAGGAAGTGGTGCGGATCCGCACCGGCGAGACCGGCGAAAAAGCCATCTGATCCTTCCCGGGGAAACCAACAGAACACGAGCGAGACAACGATATGGAAAACCAAATCTTCGAACTACAGTACGCGCTGGACACGTTCATGTTTCTCGTGTGCGGGGCCCTGGTCATGTGGATGGCCGCCGGCTTCAGCATGCTCGAGGCGGGCCTGGTGCGCGCCAAGAACACGACCGAGATCCTGACCAAGAACGTCGCCCTGTTCGCCATCGCATGCACCATGTACATGATCTGCGGTTACGCCATCATGTACGACGGCGGCTACCTGCTGGCGGGTATCGGCGACTTCTCCCTCGAGACGGTCCTGGCCGATTCGGCCGAGGCGGGCTTCGATGGTGATTCGGTGTATTCCGGCGCCTCGGACTTCTTCTTCCAGGTGGTGTTCGTGGCGACCGCCATGTCCATCGTTTCCGGCGCCGTGGCTGAACGCATGAAGCTGTGGAGCTTCCTGGTGTTCGCCGTGGTGATGACCGCGGTGATCTACCCGCTGGAAGGCTCCTGGACCTGGAACGGTGCGGACGTCTTCGGCCTGTACAACCTGGGCGACCTGGGCTTCAGCGACTTCGCCGGATCCGGGATCGTGCACCTCGCCGGCGCCTCCGCTGCCCTGGCCGGTGTCCTGCTGCTGGGCGCACGCAAGGGCAAGTACGGCGCGGACGGCAAGGTCAACGCCCTGCCCGGCGCCAACCTGCCATTGGCCACGCTCGGTACCTTCATCCTGTGGATGGGCTGGTTCGGCTTCAACGGCGGTTCCGTGCTGAAGCTGGCGGATGCGGCCAACGCCAACTCCATGGCCATGGTGTTCCTGAACACCAATGCCGCGGCCTCCGGTGGCCTGATCGGCGCCCTGGTCCTGGCGCGGCTGCTGTTCGGCAAGGCCGACCTGACCATGGCGCTGAACGGCGCGCTGGCCGGCCTGGTGGCCATCACCGCCGAGCCGTCCACCCCGACCGCCCTGCAGGCGACGCTCTGGGGCCTGGCCGGCGGCATCCTGGTGGTGTTCTCCATCGTCACGCTGGACAAACTGAAGATCGACGACCCGGTGGGCGCCATCTCCGTGCACGGTACGGTGGGCATCCTGGGCCTGCTGCTGGTGCCGATCACCAATGCCGACGTCACCTTCCTCGGGCAGATCGTCGGCGCCCTCACCATCTTCGGCTGGGTGTTCGGAGCGAGCCTCGTGGTCTGGCTGGTCCTCAAGTTCACGGTGGGCATCCGCGTGGACGAAGAAGAGGAGTACGAAGGCCTCGACGTGGGCGAGTGCGGGATGGAAGCCTATCCCGAATTCGTCTCGGCGAAGTAATCGGCGCGGGAAGCGTCTGTGGGTAGGAAACGCCGGCCTTCGGGCCGGCGTTTTCTTTTGGAGGCCCTGAAGTTTCAGAGTGTGTTCACAGACCCGCCCCCCGGGGGACCCAACACCCCGGTGCAGTGATCGCGCTACCTCGTCGATTCACCCGTGTGCCAGGGTGAATCCGAGATCGGGACGTCCTGGATCGAGGACAGGAATGCCCGGGCCGGCATCGGCAGGTGCCGGCCACGCCGGGTGACCACGCCGTAGCTGCGGCGGGGGAAGTAATGACTCATGTTGCGGGCCACCAGGCGGTCCTCCTCGCGCAGGCAGATGCTGGTGACGATGGACAGGCCGAATCCCGCCTCCACGTAGCGCTTGATCACTTCCCAGCCGCCGACCTCCAGGACCACGTTGAACGGCACCCGGTGCTGCTGGAACACCCGGTCCACCATGCGCCAGGTGGTCAGGCGTCGCGGTGGAAGGATCAGGCCATAGGGCGCGATGTCCTCCAGGGTAAGTTCCTCCCGGTCCGCCAGTTCGTGCCCCTCGGGCATGATCAGCGCCGGATCGAAGGTGTACATCGGCGTGTAGCCGATGTCCGAGGGTACGTCGAGCATGGAGCCGATGGCGAAATCCACGGCATCGTCGCGGATCATGGCCAGGCCGTCCCGGCCGGTGACGTTGCGCATCTGCACGTGGATGCCCGGGTAGCGCTCGCGGAAGCGGCTCACGAGCCGGGGCAGGATGTAGATGATGGTCGATTCCCCCGCCGCGATGACCACTTCGCCGGACTCCGTGCTGCCACTGATTTCCTTGGCGAACCGTGTCGGCAGCGAGTCGATGCTCTCCACCAGGGGGCGGGCCATGTCCAGCAGCTTCCGGCCCTCGGGCGTCAGTTGCGTGTGCGGTCCACGACGCTCGAACAACACCACGTCGAGGGACGTTTCCAGGGCCTTGATCTGCAGGCTCACGGCTGATTGGCTGAGGAAGAGTTCGTCCGCAGCCTCGGTCATCTTGCCGGTGCGGGCCACGGTGCAGAAGGCCCGCAGCTGCTTCAGGGGATTGCCCTTGTAGTAAAAACGCTGCGTTTTCTCCATGAAAATCAAACACCTATAACTTTAACAATTCTCATACTACATATTGAAATATCTATATTGTCAATCCTAACAGGGCGTGCCTAAGCTGGACAGCACTTGATCCACCACCCGCCAGCGACCGGAGGAACGCGCCATGAGTTCACCTGCCTTGCCCATCGAACGGGCGGAACTGGAAGTCATCCACATGGACACCCCGTCCTCGCTGCGGGTGCTGACCCCGGGCGCCCGGGAATTCCTCGTCGCGCTCGCCGATCGGTTCACCGACCGCCAGCGGGCCCTGCTCGAGGCGCGCCAGGCGCGCCAAGCGCGATTCGATGCCGGCGAGCTACCGGGCTTCGATCCCGACACGGCCGCCATTCGCGAGGGTGACTGGCGCGTGGCGCCGGCGCCCCGCGAGGTCCGGGACCGGCGCACCGAGATCACCGGCCCGGTGAGCCGCAAGATGGTGATCAACGCCCTGAACTCCGGCGCCCAGGTCTACATGGCCGATTTCGAGGACTCCACGGCGCCGACCTGGCAGGCCATCATGGACGGCCAGGCCAACCTCATGGACGCCGTCCGCAGGGAGATCGATTTCACCTCGGAGGAGGGCAAGCACTACCGGCTGAACGAGAGGACCGCCGTCCTGATGGTGCGACCCCGGGGCTTGCACCTGCCCACCCGCCACCTGCGCCTTCACGGGCGGCCCATTCCCGGCTCGCTGGTGGACTTCGGCCTGTTCCTCTATCACAACCACGACGCGTTGCGGACCGCCGGCAGCCGTCCCTATTTCTACCTGCCCAAGCTGGAGCACGTCGAGGAAGCGCAGTACTGGGAAGACGTCATCAGCTGGTCCGAGGCGCTGCTGGACATCGAGCCGAACACGGTGAAGGTCACCGTCCTGATCGAAACCCTGCCGGCCGTGTTCCAGATGCACGAGATCCTGCACGCCCTGAAGGGCCGCATCCTCGGCCTGAACTGCGGGCGCTGGGACTACATCTTTTCCTACATCAAGACCCTCCGTGCTCACCCGGACCGGATCCTGCCCGACCGCGCCAGCGTCACGATGGCAGTGCCATTCATGAGCGCCTATTCGCGGTTACTGATCCAGACCTGCCATCGACGCGGCGCCTTCGCCATGGGCGGCATGGCGGCGCAGATTCCCATTCGCGGCGACGAGGCGGCCAACACACAGTCCATGGCCAAGGTGCGTGCCGACAAGGTGCGCGAAGCCGAGAACGGGCACGACGGCACCTGGGTGGCGCACCCGGGGCTGGAACGACTGGCGCGGGCCGAGTTCGACCGGGTCTTGACCGGTCCGAACCAGCTCGACCGGCCGCCGTCGACAGAGACCATCACCACGGAGCAGTTGCTGGCGCCCTGCGAGGGCGACATCACTGAAAAGGGCGTGCGCAGCAACATCCGGGTCGCGATCCTGTACCTGGCGTCCTGGATGGGCGGCAATGGCTGCGTGCCCATCGATCACCTCATGGAGGATGCCGCCACGGCCGAGATCGGTCGAACCCAGCTGTGGCAGTGGGCGCACCACGGGGCCCGCACCGATACCGGTCAAGCGGTCACGACCGACTGGCTGGACGGACTGTTCGTGGAAGAGCACGCCCGCCTGCTGGCGGCCGGCATGAACGGCCTGATGCCCTACATCAACAAGGCGACCGCCCTGCTGCGTGAACTGACGCGCAAGGACGTCCTGGAAGATTTCCTGACCCTGCCCGCCTACCCCTACCTGGCGCCCTGAGCCCGAGGAGAATCCCGATGACCCCAACCGAACAGATGCAGCACGACTGGGACCACGATCCACGCTGGAACGGCGTGCAGCGCGACTACACGGCCGCCGACGTTGCGCGCCTGCGTGGCACCGTCCACGTCGAACACAGCCTGGCGCGGCAGGGGGCGGAGAAGCTCTGGCGCCTGCTGAAGGAAGAGGACTTCGTCAACGCCCTGGGCGCGCTGACGGGCAACCAGGCCATGCAACAGGTCAAGGCCGGGCTCAAGGCCATCTACCTTTCGGGCTGGCAGGTGGCGGCGGATGCCAACCTGGCCGGGGCCATGTACCCGGACCAGAGCCTGTATCCCGCCGATTCGGTGCCCAGCGTGGTCCGACGCATCAACAACGCCCTGTTGCGCGCCGACCAGTTGCACCATGCCGAGGGCGATGGCAGCACCGACTGGATGGCGCCCATCGTGGCGGATGCCGAGGCCGGATTCGGTGGCGTGCTCAACGCCTTCGAACTCATGAAGGCCATGATCGAAGCGGGCGCCGCCGGCGTGCATTTCGAGGACCAGCTGGCCTCGGCCAAGAAGTGCGGCCACATGGGTGGCAAGGTGCTGGTGCCCACCTCCGAGGCGGTGGCCAAGCTCACCTCGGCCCGGCTGGCCGCGGACGTGTTGGGCGTTCCGACGATCCTGGTCGCGCGCACCGATGCCCAGGCTGCCGGGCTGATCACCTCGGACGTGGACGAGCGGGACGGGGAATTCATCACCGGTGAGCGGACCGTCGAAGGGTTCTACCGAACCCGTCCGGGCCTGGACCAGGCCATCGCGCGCGGGCTGGCCTACGCGCCCTACGCCGACCTGGTCTGGTGCGAGACCAGCAAGCCGGACCTGGCGCAGGCGAAACGCTTCGCCGAGGCCATGCACCGGGAATACCCGGACCAGATGCTGGCCTACAACTGCTCACCGAGCTTCAACTGGAAGGCCAATCTCGACGACGCCACAATCGCCGCGTTCCAGCGCGAACTGGGCGCCATGGGATACGCCTTCCAGTTCATCACCCTGGCCGGCTTCCATGCCCTGAACCATTCCATGTACCAGCTGGCGAGGGGTTACGCCGCGACGCAGATGAGCGCCTACGTGGAACTCCAGGAGGCGGAATTCGCCGCCGAGGCCGACGGCTACACGGCCACCAAGCACCAGCGGGAGGTGGGCACCGGCTACTTCGACGCCATCACGCAGACCATCGCCGCGGGACAGTCGTCGCTGGCGGCATTGAGCGGCTCCACGGAGGAGGCGCAGTTCAGGAAGTCGGCCTGACGCCGGGTCCGGGGACTGCGGCGGCGGCCTTGGGGCCGCCGTCGTCTCTTCATTCGGGGTGCACGATCGCGTCCGCCCTGCCACAATCGGCGCATGGCCAGGCCAGACAACGAAGGGGGTTTCCGGCTGCGCGGCAGGGAGATGACGCGTACCGAGACCTTCACCGACGCCGCCTTCGCTTTCGCGCTGACCCTGCTGGTCGTGTCCATCGACCATATCCCCCAGAGCTTCGACGAACTGGCGGCCGCCATGCAGGGCATCCCCGCCTTCGGCCTGTCCTGTGCCCTGCTGTTCCTGTTCTGGCACGGCCACTGGAATTGGAGCCGGCGCTACGGGCTGGAGGATTTCCCCAGCATGGTGCTGAGCTTCGTGCTGGTGTTCGCGGTGCTGTGCTACGTCTACCCGATGCGCTACATGACCTCGATCTTCACCAACTGGGTCACCGGCGGCCGCCTGTCGGCGGACGCGCAGATCGAATCGCTGGCGGAGCTCTACGGCATCTTCACCATCTACAGCATCGGCTTCTCGGTCATGTGCGCGGTGATCATCGGACTGTACTGGCGCGCATGGCGCCTGCGGGACATGCTCGAGCTGAACGCCGCCGAGCGCTTCGTCACCCGTGCGGAGATGGGTAGCTGGTCGATCCTTGCGGGGGTCGGGCTGGCTGCCACGCTGATGGGCCTGTTCGCCCCACAAAGCATGTGGACCATCCCCGGCTGGGTGTACCTGTCGTTGCCGGTGGTGATGCCGGTGTACGGGATGGTGGTGGGTCGCCGATACAAGCGCCTGGCGAGTCCTTCGTCGTAGTTGCCTTACCAGTCCTTCAGCGGAAACGTGATCGGCGACGCGGGCGGCCAGGGCAGGTCGCCCTGTTCCAGGCTGGCGGCGAAGTTGGGGGTGGCCTCCAGGTCGAAGGGGGCGCCGCAGGCGCACCACATGGTCACCAGGACCAGCGGAAGGGGGCCGAAGGTACGCCCGTCGATTTCCGAGGCGATGCGGTTGGCGGTTTCCCGCTCGCCGAAGACAGCGTAGGTCTGCAGTTCGGCGAACTGGCCGATGTTGCCGTTCGGCATGGACTCGCGCGCTTGTACCAGCAGTGGCTCCAGCGCCTCCCGGTCGCCCCGGGCGGCAGCCAGTTTGCTCCGGCCCATGAACTCGTAAAAGCCATCATCAGAGGTCCGCGTGATCTCGTTCTCGGCGGATTCGAGCTGTCCCGCGGACAGCAGCGCCTGGACGTTGACCGCGTCCAGCCAGACGTGATTCAACCGGACACGCGCTGCTTCCACGAGTTCCAGCGCTTGATCCGGATCGCCCGCCCACATGGCCGCGCGGGCCTGTGAAAACCGCACGACGGTCTGAAGGGGGTCGCAGGCGATCACGTCGTCGAGGCGTGTCGTCAGCTCGGCCGCATACCCGAAGATCGTGGCGACCGGGTCGATCCAGTTGACCTGTTCACAATGACTTGATGCGAGGTAAGCCTCGGTTCGCTCACGAATCCGATGAAAGTCCCCGGTGATCATGGCCAGGTCGTATTCCACGGCGGCGCGCTGTTCCAGATTGGCCGCATTTCGCCGGGCCTGGTCCAGGTCGTTGACGGCGATGGCGAACGCGTTGTCGATCACTTCCTCGGGAACACCACCAAAGGTGGGCTCCCTGGTCGCACTCTCATTGATGATGTGGACATAGGCATCGGCGTGTTCGAGCAGGGCCGGGGCGTAGCCGGGCACGCGTGCGAGCACCTCGTCGAAGTACCGGTTGGCCTCGAGCAACCGGGCGTTCTGGTCGAACGCACCGTGCGCTTCGCGTGACGCGGCCTTGCCCCGTTGGTAAGCGATGAACGCGGCCGGGTTGCGCAGGCCGGCCTTGCGCATGGCCTCGCGACGGGTCTCGTCCATGACCACGTCCAGTGCCTCGGCGATCTCGGTGGCGATGTCTTCCTGCACGGTGATGGTGTCGGCCGATGTGCGGTCGTAGTTGTCCGACCACAGGTGGAAACCGTCGTCGGCCCTGACCAGCTGGGCGGTGACGCGCAGTCGGTCACCGGAACGCCGCACGGAACCCTCCACGATGTGTGCCACGCCGAGTTCGGAACCGATCTCATGGACCGGCTTGTCCTGGCCCTTGAAGGCGAAGGAGGAGGTGCGCGCCGTGACCAGCAGTTCCGGCAGCTGGGCCAGCGAATTGAGGATCTCCTCGGTGAGCCCGTCGGCAAAGTACTCGTCGTCCTCGCCGCTGCTCAGGGGGACGAAGGGCAACACCGCCACGGATTTTGCGGGATTCTTTCCGGCGCCCGCATCGGTACCCCCTGGAGGGTCGCCCTCAGTGGCGGCTTGCGGTTCGGCCGACAGGCCTGGCGCCGTTTCCGAAGGGCTTTCCCAGTACGGCCGCGCCAGCAGGAACACCACCGCAACCGCCAGGAACACGATGATCACGCGGTCCAGTTTGCGCCCGGTTTCCGGCGTGATCGAAGTGCTCCGGTCCACCTCGCGCTCGCGTTTGAGCCCCTCCGGCGTCATCTCGAACACCCAGGAGAAGATCACCACGGCCAGCAGGCCCACGGCAGCGGCGATGAAGAACACCTGCAACACCCAACCCGGCGCGCCGATCAGTTCCACCAGGAAATCGACGATCTGCAGCACCACCCAGGCCACCAGCGCGTAGGCGATGCCGACCCGGATGACGTTGCGGCGCTTGAGCTCCTCGAAGAGTCCCATGTCAGTCATGCTCCGCCGGTGGCCAGAGGTTCATCTTCGCCAGGTGCGCCTGGAAACGGGGGTTCTCGCGCAGGGGGTCGTAGACCCGCATCCGGTTGGCGTGAGCGGCGTAGGGATCACCGTTCTCCAGACCAATCTCCAGCACGTCCATGGCGCGCTCGGGCTCGTCGAGCATCATGAACAGATAGGCACGGTCCGCCGCACTTTCGCGGAACAGGTTGTTGTCCTCGCGGCTCATGAATTCGATGAAGGCGGGTTTCAGGGTCGGGTCCCGAAACGGATCCGAAATCGTCGGGACGTCTGCCGGCCAGTCGAGATCGGCAAGCTGCAGGAACCGGGCCAGGGCCTCGTCCGACCGGTCGTACTCGCCCATTCGCGCAAAGCTGATCGCCATGTTGCTGTAACTCGGCGCGAAGGTCGGCGAGATGGCCAGGGCCTTTTCGTAGTACGCCACACCTTCTTCGAAGCGATTGTCCTGGGTCGCCAGCCAGGCGGACACATGCCACATGATCGGCGCCAGGGGGTCGAGTTGCGCGGCATGCCGGATATGCCCGAGGGCGCCATCGATGTCCCGGTCACGCGTGGCGATCATCTCGCCGTACCATTGCAGCGCGGTGGGGTAGTCGGGTGCGAGCGCCAGGGCGCGCTGAAAATCCTTTTCGGCGTTGTCCCAGTCGAAGTCGTACAGGTAGCGGATGTAGCCGCGCGTGGTGAACGCCTGGGCATTTTGCGGTTCAAGCTCGAGTGCGCGATTCACCGCGTCCCGCGCCTTGGCGATCAGCGGAGGCGACGGTTCGCTGCTGTACTCGGGCAACAGCAGGTAGCTGTCCGCCAGCGCCGCCCAGGCCTCCGCGAATTCCGGGTCCAGGACGACGGCTTGCTCCAGGGCGCTGATCGAGGCGCGCAGGCCCCTGTCACCGCGCTGGTGCCAGAGCTGGCGGCCGATGAGGTACTGGTTGTAGGCCTCGATGTTGTCCGTCGGCGCCTTCGCCAGCACGACTTCCTGCTCGGGCGTGAGCCGCAACTGCAGCTCCGCGGCGATGGCCCGGGCGATTTCGTCCTGCACGACGAAGATGTCGTCCAGGTCGCGGTCGTAGGTGTCGGACCACAGGTGGGATTCGGTGCCCGTTTCGATCAGCTGCGCCGTCACCCGCACGCGGTCGCCGGACCGGCGCACGCTGCCTTCCAGCACGTAGCCCACGTCCAGCTTTTCTGCGATCTCGGCGACCGTGGCGCCGGAGCCCTTGAAGGAAAAGGCCGAGGTGCGGGCGATGACACGCAGGTTGTCCAGGCCGGCGAGCACGTTGAGGATTTCTTCCGATATGCCATCGGCGAAGTACTCGTTCTCCGGGTCGGGCGACATATTGTCGAAGGCCAGGACGGCCACGGATTTTGCGGTGGGCTCGGTCGACGCTTCGGAAGCAGCCGGGCCAGGGTTCGTCCCTGATGGCGGTTGGGTCGTGACAGCGGACTCGCGGGCTTCATCGGGCCCGGACCCCCGGTCCCCGACGAAGAAAAAGCGGTCGGCCAGCAGCAGCACCACGGCCACGGCCAGGAACACGATGATGAGCCGGTCCAGGCGGCGCCCGGTCACCGGGGTGATGGACGCCGTGCGGTCGACGTCCTTTTCGCGCTTGATGCCTTCCGGCGTGACCTCGAAAGCCCAGGCGAAGAACAGGGCGATGGGCAGGCCGATGGCCACCGTCACGGCCAGTGCACGGATCACCCAGTCGGGCGCGCCGATGAGGTCCAGCACGAAGTCCGCCCCCTGCAGCAACACCCAGCCCATGAGCACGTAAGCGATGCCGACACGAAAGACGTTTCTCCGTCTCAGCTCCTCGAACAGGCTCACGGTGCGCTCCCCATGGCGCAATCATACGCCCCATCCAGCTTGCGGCAGGCCGGTGGCGGGCCCAGGGCGTTCCAGACCTCGGGCAGATCCACGGCCTGCACCAGTTCGTCGAAGGCCGGCAAGGCCCGGGCCTCGGCCCAGTACTCCGCCCAGGCGAAGCGGGGATAGCCACCGACATCGATGGCCAGCGCCTGTTCGAACTGGCCGAGGATCATCAACTCCGTGCCGAGGTGGAACTCGGGAACGTGATGCTCGGACACGAAGTCGAGGTAGGTGGGAAGCGCTTCGGGGTTGCGGGCCGCATCGACAAACAGCGGCATGCGGGCGGACCACAGCGCGTCACGGACGCTCATCGTCCGCACCAGCTCATCGGCCATCCTGAAATCACCCATTTGCACGGCGATGTGTACTTTCCGCGGGGCCGAGAAGTCGTTGCCGAGCTGTTCCTGGCGCTCGAAATGGAACAGGGCGCGCTCGAAGTCACCCTGCAACTGGTAGACAAAGCCAAGATAGCCGTTGGCGTTGGCGTGGTCCGGCTCCAGGTCCACGGCGGTTTCCAGGGCCTGTCGCGCCTCTTCGAGGTAACCGGTGTTGGCCAGTATGATGCCGAGCCAATGGTGCGGACGGGGCTCGGCAGGATCGAGTTCGATGGCCTTTCTCAATTGCTGAATGGCCTCGAGCGGCTCACCCTGAAAACCCGCCTGGTTGCCCAGGATCATGTGGGCCGCAGCGAGGTCCGGCTCCAGCGCCAGCGCGCGGTTCGCCAGTTCCTCGACTTCCACCGGCCCCGAGCCGTCGTTGTCCGCGTCGCTCATGGTCAGGATTTCGGCGAGCTGGGCCAGGCCCCGGGGAAAGTCGGGCGCCGCGTCCAGGACCTCCCGGGTCAGGGACTCCGCCTCGGCCATGGCCGCGTCGTTGCGCTGGCGCATGAGAAAACGGGCCTTCAGGAACTTCTCGTAGTCGCCGGGTGAGAGGTCATCGGTTTCGGTGTAGTTCTTGCCGCTGCCCAGGAGCTGGACCCTGAGCACGTTCGCGATGCTGCCGGCAATCTCGTCCTGGATGGCGAAGATGTTGGTCAACTCCCGGTCGTAGGTGTCGGACCACAGGTGGAAGCCGTCGCTGGCCTGGATCAGCTGCGCGGTGATGCGGACCTGGTCGCCGGACTTGCGCACACTGCCTTCCAGCACGTGAGTGACGCCCAGCGCCGTGGCGATCTCCGCAATGCCAAGGTCGCTGCCCTTGTAGCGAAAGGCGGAGGTGCGCGAGGCCACTTTCAGGTCGGGCACGGCGGCGAGCACGTTCAGGATCTCTTCGGACACCCCGTCGGAAAAGAACTCGTTGTCCGGGTCCGGGCTCATGTTCACGAAGGGCAGCACGGCGATGGATTTGCCGGTGGCGGCTTCGGCCGGCGACGCCGGCGTTTCCGCGGAAACGCCGGCGGCCGAGGACCCGGCGCCGGTGGGTGCTTCCCGGCCCGGCCAGAAGCGTTCGAGCCCCATGATGGCGATCACCAGCACCAGGAACACGATGATGGCCCGGTCCAGCCTGCGGCCGGTTTGTGGTGTCAGCGAAGCGCTGCGGTCCACCTCCGATTCCCGCTTGATGCCTTCGGGGGTCAGCTCGAAGGCCCAGGCGAAGAACAGGGCGATGGGCAGGCCAATGGCCACCACCACGGCCAGCGCCCGGATGACCCAGTCGGGCGCGCCCACCAGGTCGAGCACGAAGTCGGCGCCCTGCAGCAGGGCCCAGCCCAACAGGACGTAGGCGATGCCGACCCGGAACACGTTTCTCCGTTTCAGTTCACCGAAGAGACTCAAGGATTCCAGTCCTCGCTGTCGACGAGGTCGCGGATCACTTCCTGCCCCTGCCGGTACTCACGGTCGAGCTCCGAAAGCCGGGAAGCCACCCTCGGATCCGAAGTGATCGGCGACAGGAACGGGTCCCGGTAAGCACGGGTTCGTTGCGGCCACGAGGCCAGGGGCTCTGACAGGTCCTCCAGGGCGCTTTCCACCGCGAGCTGAAGGTCGTCCCGGAGCATTCCGTCGACCATCCGGGTGTAGGGTTCGTCCGCCCATTGCATGTCATAGGCGGCTCGGGCGGCGAGGTAACGGTCCCAGGCGGACAAGGCTTCCTCCCGGGGACGGGTGCGGGCCATCAGTTCGACCACGACATATTGCGCCAGTACGCCCTGTGGCTCGGTGGGTGGCTGCTCCAGCGTTGCCAGGTCCGGATTCAGCGTCAGCAGGAACTGTTCGGCTTCGCTGCTGCGGCCGGCGGTGCTCATGGCCTGCAACCATTCGAACAAGGCCGTGGGGTAGACCCCGTGGCGCATGGTCGCGGGTTGACGCAGCATCTCCTCCGCGGTCGTGATGATGGTCGCTGCATCGTCGGCCGACACGGCGCGATCGATGCGCAGGCGCTGCACGAAATCCGAATTCGGCGCCAGGGCGCGAACACGCTCCGCCCAGAGGTCGCCTTCCTCGAGCAGTCCCCAGGCGTAGAACAGCCCGGCCAATGTGGCCACGACTTCGTGATCCTGCGGATCCAGTTGCACGTGGCGCAGTCGCCACGTGAACATGCCCTGCAGGTCACCGAGTTCGGCCGCGGCCCTCGCCATGCGGCTGTAATGGTTCGGGTTGGCCGGCTCGAGTTCCATGGCGCGCTGGAAGGAACGCCGGGCGTCGTCAGGCCGCTCCAGGCCGAGGTACAGGTTGCCCTGTTGCGCGTAGAGCTCGGCGGACAAAGGGTCGAGCAGCAGCCCGGCCTCGATGATGTCCAGTGCCTGGTCGAAACGTCCGAGTCCGAAGCCGTACCCCATGGCCACCTGGCCCCTCAGGAAGCTTTGTTCGGGCAGCAGGGGCAGCAATTGCAGCAACTCCGACGCGGCGGACTCGATCTCTTCGTTCGTCAGGACCCAGCCCGCTTCTTCCGACAAGCCGATGGCGAGTTCCACGGCGCGGGCCAATCGGTTGTCCGGCTCCTGTTCCCGCGCCTGCTGGATCAGTGGCGGCACCAGGGATTGCACGGCTTCGGCCGGGATCAGTCCCGTGTGTTGTTGCATCAGGTAGTTGACGGCCAGCGCCAGCTTGGCGTCGACAAAGCCGGGGTCCATGGAAATGGCCTGCTTGAACAGGCTTTCGGCGGCGCCCAGGCTGGCGTAGGAGGTGATGGCGCGCTGCTCCAGCCCACGCAGGTAGAGATCGTAGGCCCCGATGTCTTCCGTATCCGGGTGACGGGGGGCGTCCGTTCCGCCCAGCAGGGCGACATCCAGGGCGTCGGCCACGTCCGTGGCGATCTCGTCCTGGATGGCGAAGATGTCCTCCAGGGGGCGGGTGTAGGTCTCCGACCAGACATGGAAGCCGTCATCCGCGCGGATCAGCTGGGCGGTGACGCGCACCTGGCCGCCGGCGCGCTGCACGCTGCCCTCCAGGATGTTGGCGACGCCCAGCACCTGGGCAATTTCGCCGACAGGCCGGTTCTCGCCCTTGAACGAGAACGAGGACGTGCGCGCCGCCACGCGCAGCTCCGGCAGCTGGGCCAGCATGTGCAGCAGCGTGTCGGTGAGCCCGTCGGAAAAGTACTCGTTGTCCGGGTCGTTGCTCATGTTGACGAAGGGCAGCACGGCGACGGAGGCGGCCACTGGAGCGGCGGTCCCGGGTTCC
>JAUHYP010000049.1 GCA_030426265.1 Gammaproteobacteria bacterium
AGCGGAGGCGTTGCCGGCGGTGAGCCTGTCGGACCTGGCGGCGGAGGCGGACCTGGTGGCGCTGGTGCAGGTGCTGGATACCGATTACGAGTACGCGCGGGATTATCCGATCGGCGGCACGGCGTTTCTCAAGGTCTTGATTCCCTACAAGGTGGATCGCCAGCTTCCCGACATCGTCGAGGTCTACGACGAGGGCCTGAAAGAGGTCGAGTGCTATTTCCCGAACCCGCCGGTGACCGAGGAAGGCCGGCGTTACCTGCTGTTCGTGCGCGCCAATCCGGACGTGGACGGCCAGTACCTGGGGCTGGACGAGGGCTGCGCGCTGACCGTGCTGGTGACGCGCGGGAATGGCTACGCGCTGCGCTATCCGGCCGAGGGCATCGAGCTCGCGGACGACCTGGCGGGGCTCGCCCAGCCCATCGACTACGCCGACGCCCACGCGGTGCTCGACTACGAGAACCTGGAAGTCGACGAGCGCAATGCGCTGTTGGAGGCCGGGCTCGCCGAGGAACTCGAGGACCGCACCTACCGGCTCACGCAGGGCATCCCACTTTCCGAGGTCCGCGCCCTGCTCGGCGCGGACAACCTCACCACCGACCGGGCCCTGCTGCGCCCGGCGCCCTTGCCTGACCCGGACGGCTGACCGTCCCTAGCTGGAAATCCGGTAGCAGGGCTCGTACGTCGTCCCCGGCAGTTTCATGCGGTGCTGCGCCACGAAGGAGGCCAGCAGGCGGTCCAGCGATTCCATGATGGCGGCCTCGCCGCTGATGCAGAACTTGCCCTTTTCCCGGATGGCCTGCAGGGTGCGCGGCTTCACGTTGCCCGCGACGATGCCGGAAAAAGCCCGCCGGAGGTTGGCCGCCAGTTCGTGCACCGGCAAGGCGCTGTCGATCTCCAGCGCCGCCATCTGCTCATGGTCCGGCTCGAAGGGCTGCTGGAACGGCAGGTCGATCTTCAGGCGCCAGTTGTAGTACCAGGCGTCCTTCTGTTCGCTGCGGTAGTCGCGCACCTCGGCCAGGCCCTCCTGCATGGCCAGGGCCACGGCCTGGGGGTCGTCGATGATGATCCGGTAGCGGGACGCCGCCGCATCGCCCAGCGTGAGGCGGATGAAGGCGTCGATCTGCTCGAAGTACGGCGCGGCGCTGGCCGGGCCGGTGAACACCAGCGGGAACGGAATGTCCGCATTCTGCGGGTTCAGCAGAATGCCCAGCAGGTAGAGAATTTCCTCGGCCGTCCCCGCTCCGCCGGGAAACACCACGAAGCCGTGGCCCAGGCGCACGAAGGCCTCCAGGCGCTTCTCGATGTCCGGCAGGATGACCAGGCGGTTGACGATGGGGTTCGGTGATTCGGCCGCGATGATGCCGGGCTCGGTCAGCCCGATGTAACGCCCCCACTTCACGCGCTGCTTGGCGTGGCCGATGGTGGCGCCCTTCATCGGCCCTTTCATGGCGCCGGGGCCGCAACCGGTGCACACGTTCATCTTGCGCAAGCCGATCTCGTAGCCCACCAGCTTGGTGTAGTCGTACTCCTCGCGCGAGATGGAGTGGCCGCCCCAGCACACCACCAGGTGCGGCACGATGCGTGGCTGGATCACGTCGGCGTTGCGCAGGATCTCGAACACCGCGTTGGAGATGTGTTCGCCGGAGTCCAGGCGGTAGTCCGGGTTGCTGCCGATCTCGGTGTCGTAATAGACCAGGTCACGAATCACCGAGGACAGCAGTTCGCGCACCCCCTCGATGATCTTGCCGTCGACGAACGCGATGGCGGGTGCGTTCTTCAGGTCGAGGCGGATGCCCCGGTTGAATTGCTCGACCTGGATTTCGAAGTCCCTGTACTGGGCCAGCAGGGCTTCGGCATCGTCGCTTTCATTGCCGCTGTTGAGCACGGCCAGCGAGCAGCGGCGCAGCAGTTCATACAGGTCCCCGCGGCTGGCGTCGTGGAGGCGCTCGACCTCCATGCGGCTGAGGGAAGTGAGCATTCCGGCGGGGTACAGGCTGGCGTCGACGACGTGGCTGTTCATGGCGTTTTCCTCTTCGTGTTTTCTCTTTTATGCGTCGCCCATTCTCTCACGCGGGAGGTCGCCATACCCCCAAAAAGAAAGGGGCCGGCAATGGCCGGCCCCTCGGTACAGCTGACAGCGCCGCGTCAGAAGTCGTAACGCAGGCCGATGCGGATCTCGTACACGGACGGGTCCGCGACGCGGGACTCACCCGAGGGACGGGTGAACTCGTCGTAGATGTACTGACCGTCGGGATTGATGCCCACGTAATCGACACCGTCAATTTCGACTTCGCCAAGTTCCACGACGCCCTGCGCGCGCGGGAAGCTGACTTCCTCCAGCGTGCACCAGCTGTCATTCAGCAGGTTGCAGAAGTTGCGGATCGTGATGAAACCGGCGAAACGATGCTCCGGATGGAAGCCGGGGAATTCCTGCTCGATACGGATATCGAACGTGGTCCACCAGCCGCTGTTGAACTCGTTGCGCGGGGCGATGCCGCCGGCGTACTTGTTCAGGCCGGACTCCTCCAGGAAGGAGAAGAAGGCTGCCTGGTCGAAGTTGGCGCCGTAGGCCACCAGCGGGTCGCTGGCGCCGGTGGGCACGTACAGCAGGTGACGGCCGTCGATGAAGTCACCGAACGTGTCGCCGTCACCACCGTTGAAGGTGTAGCTGTAGGGGCGACCTTCGTTGGCGGACCCGAACAGGTCGAAGCGGGTGCGGTTGTCATCCCACCAGTAGGCCTCGTAGCCCGCACGGAAGGTGAAGCGGTGCGGGATCACGTAGTTCGCCGTGGCCGAACCCGGGTTGTTGAAGTCCGCGACGGAGATGTTGGCGAAGTTGGAGAAGGCCACGGACGAGGTCATCGGGCTGACTTCCTCGGCGTCGGTGTAGGCGTAGCCCACGGACCAGTCGAAGCCCCACTCGTAATCGGCGGCGATGCCCAGGGACAGCGACAGTGAATGGCCGTCGTCACCCGGCACGTTGCTCAGGATGTAATCCGAGTTGAAAGCCCGCGAGTCGGTGTACAGCGGGCGGCCGTCCGGCGCCGTGCCGGTCTGGACCGCCGTGCCGTTGAGGATGATCGCGGAGTCCTGCAGGTCGGAATACAGGATGTCGGCGTTCAGGGTGTAGTCGTCGGCGAAGAACCAGGTGGCGCCGATGGCGTACTTCCACACGCTCGGAATCTTGAAGTTCGGGTCCAGGGCGTTGACCGCGGAGTTGGCCGTCTGGTTGGCGACCGCGTCGTAGTAGTCGAAGGGCACGTCGTAGCCCGGCTGGCCGTTGCCGCTCGGGCCCAGCGGAATGTCGAACAGGGAGAAGTCCACCCCGTAGATGGGCTCGATCACCTGGAACTCGCGCAGCTGGACCTGGGTGATGCCGTCGGTCTGGTAGTTGTTGCCCAGCCAGACGTTCGGGTTGCCGCCCGAGTACAGGCCGATGCCACCGCGAACGGTGACGAAGCCGTTGACGTCCCAGGTCACGCCCAGGCGCGGCTGCAGCAGGTCTTCCCCGTCGAGGTTCATGGCGTTGGTGTAGCCCAACCGGTCGATGAAGTTGGGGTTTTCCCGCGGCAGGTCGTTGGAGGTGTACCAGTCGTAACGCAGGCCCGCCACCACGGTCACCGTGCCGTTGGCCAGGATCAGCTCGTCCTGGATGTAGGCCGTGTTGATCTTGTAGCCGAACTCGGCGGCAGCGTCAGCCGGGTTGTTGGTGGGCGAAGCGTTGCCGTAGTACAGGTCGTCCGGGCGGCCTTCGATCAGGGCCTGGATACAGCCATCGGGGTTGGAGGAGTTGCACTCCTCGTCGAAGCGGTATTCACCATTAACGTGCTGAAGGAACAGGTTGAAGATGTCCAGGTCGTCCAGCTCGTAACCGAAGGTGATGATCTGGTTGTCCAGCGAGTAGGCGCCGGCCAGTTTCAGGTTGGTGGTCTCGTAGCTCAGGCTGTTGGCCTGGCGGGAGTCGTCGCCACCGGCGTACACGATCGCGCTGGTGCCGTTGTTCCAGGTCTCGATCTGGAATTCACCGAAGGTGCTGCCACCCAGGGAGTTCTGGCGGTTGTCCAGTTCCAGGAAGGACACGCGCACCTCGGTGCTGAACCGGTCCGTCCAGTCCGAGAACAGCGCGGCGGTCGTCGAATTGAGCTCCGCACCACGCTCGTAATAGTGGTTGGAGAACTCCAGCTCGTTGGAGTCGCCGTCCGACTCGGAAATGTTGAAGCCGTCGTTGTAGTTGTAGGTCAACGCGGCACGATGGTTCTCGTTGATGTCCCAGTCCAGCTTGATCGTGTACTTCTCGTCCTCGTTGGGAATGGACGCCGGCAGACCACCCGGGTCGTAGCCGTACACGTTCTGCAGGGTCTGCAGGATGGTGTTGTACTGCGCCTGGCTCACGCCCTGCACTTCCACCGGAGCGCCGGAACCTGCCGGGCCGCGGGTGAACAGGTTGGCGCCTTCGAACTTCTCGTAGGCCACGAAGAAGAACAGGTTGTCCTTGATGATCGGGCCGCCGAGGTTGAAGCCGTAGCGCTTTTCGTCGTAGTCGCCGAAGTCGACGGAGTCGCCGTTCAGCTTGTCACCACGCATGGAGTCGTTGGTGTAGTCGAAGAACACCGAACCGGTGAATTCGTTGGTGCCCGACTTGGTGACGGCGTTGATGTTACAGGCCGTGAAACCACCGTACTGCACGTCGAAAGGCGCCAGTTCCACGGACACCTGCTCGAGGGAGTCGTAGGAGAACGGCTGGCGCTCGGTCGGGTAACCGTTGCTGTTGAGGCCGAAGTTGTCGTTCATGCGAACGCCGTCGACCGTCAAGCTGTTGAAGCGCGGGTTGGCGCCCGCGCACTGGATCGCGCCCACGAAGGCGGAATCCTGGTAGATGCGGGGGTCGGCGCGGATGACGTCGCGGATGTCGCGGTTGATGTGCGGCATGTCCTGCAGGTCTTCCAGGCCGTAGGTCGAGGCCGGGCCGAGGGCGATCTGCGCCGTCTGGATCTCGGCGGAAGCCGTGACCAGCACTTCTTCCAGGGACGAGGTGCCCATGGTCAGCGGCAGCTGGTAGGTGTCGCCCAGTCGCAGGAACACGTCCGTTACCTGTTGTGACTGCACGCCGGTGCCGGAAGTGGAAACCGTGTACGGGCCACCGACGCGCAGGCCGGTGATCGTCACCGTGCCGGCATCCCCGGTGGTGTTGCTGCGTGAGGATCCCGTGCGGGTATCGGTGACCGTCACCGTCACGCCGCTGGCGGGCGATCCATCCGCCTGGTAGGTGTCGACGCGAATCGCGGACGAAGTTTCCTGGGCCAGGACGGCCACGGGCAAAAGCAAAAAGGCCAAGGCGACAAACAGCCTTGCAAGTCGAGTGCTGTTCACTGTTGGTATCCCCCGCAGGTTTGTTGCAGTGAGTTGGGTTGTGCGCCGGAAATTGTTTCAGGAGGGAATGACAGGAACGTGACACCGGCCCCGGCGTGTTCGCCGGTTCGCATGGTCAGTACGGAATGAATGTCCCCTGCCATCGTGCCTCCCCACCCAGTTGGTGCACGCCGCCAACCGTAACACAGATTTTTAACAAAAAGGTAAAGGGAAATTAATGCAGGGCCGATCAGTTGTCGCGAAAGCGGCACAGGTGGCTGCCGGTGATGCGGCGGCAAGGCGGACGGAGGATGAACCTTGCGGTGTCCCGGCGGCTGGCGCGGGACGAAAGTCGAGGCTCGACCCGTTGCTGCGCCAGGGGTTCTGCCTCAGGCGGCAGGCCAAGATCCGGGGTCGGCGAAGGCGGTTCGCTCAGGTGGGCGAGTCGCACGGTGTCCCAACCGGGGTGCGTCGGCATGATCGCCGTTTCGGCCCGGTGCAACGCTGGCTGCCAGTGTTCGGGCAAGGGGGGCGGAGGCGCCAGGTCGAACACCATCGCAGCGGACACCCGCTGGACGGGCTGTGCGCGCTGCTGCGCCTCCAACTGGCGCATGCCCTGCCCCAGCGCGCCGATGAACGGGGGGGCGCCGGCCGGTTCGGGCAAGGTGGTGACGGCGGGGCGTTCGAAGCGCTGTCCGGGATCCAGTCCCTGGTGCAGTCCGACCGCCGTCACCGCGGCCAGGCCGGCGACCAGCACCACGTGGGCGAATCCGGCGCTGCGCCTGGGGGGGTCGCATTGCACGATGCGGCCCACACGGCGATAGAGGTCTCCCCCGGTGGCCGCCAGGGCCGGTGACGAGGGCGCCCGCAGGCGCTCCAGTCCGGCGAGCGCACGCGCGTACTCCAGCCGTTCACCGAAGCAGGCGACCACCTCGTCGTCACAGCAGTGCTCCCGGTCCTCGCGAACCCGGCGCCCCAGCCACGCGACCGCGGGGTGATAGAAGAACAGGGTCTCCACCACCAGTTGCAGCAGGTTGACCAGGTAGTCGTTGCGGCGAACGTGGGCCAGTTCGTGGGCGAGCACGAGTGCCAGCTGCTCGCGCGGCATGCGTCCCAGCACCCCGGCCGGCAACAGGATGACCGGCTCGAGCCAGCCCACCACCGACGGCACATCGACTTGTGTCGAGCGCAGGACCGTCACCTGCGGCCACACTCCCATTCGTTGCGCCAGCTCGCCCGCCAGCCGACGCACCGGCGCTTCCACGGCCTCGACACCCTGCCGCAGCAGCTGCCGTGCGCCATACCAGCCGGCCACAGCGCGCAGGCTCATCAGCCCGACGCCGAACGCCCACAGGACGACCAGCCAGGGCAGAACCGGCTCCAGGCCATGGCGCAGGAGTTCGCCCGGGGCGACCGGGTAACCCGTACTGATTTCAATGGCGGGAAGGGCCAGGCTGGGCGCGGCGGCCCCGGAAGGCTCCAGGTGCCACCAGAAAGTGATTGCGGGAAGGACGAGGATGGCGACGTACCCGGCCAGGCCGGCCCAGTAACGAAGGCTGACCGCATCGCGGGGTGCGATGGCGCAGACCGCAGCGAAGCCCAGGGCCACCAGGCAGCCCTGCCAGAGGAAGTGGACCAGCATCCACCCGAGCGCGTTGACGATGTCGTGCACGGCTCCCTTTCCCGCCCCGGATCAGGGCTCGTTTTCGATCTCCGACAACAACGCCTCGATGCGCGCGAGCTGTTCCGGATCCGCTTTCGGCGAATTGCCCAGGGCCTGCATCACCAGCTGCGAGGTCGAGCCGTCGAACAGCCGGTTGACGATATCCGTCACGAAGCTGGTCTGGGTCTCTTCCCGACTCACCGCGGCCGTGTAGACATGGGCGCGCGCCGAATCGTCTCTCGCCACCAGGCCCTTTTGGTGCATCACCTGGAGCATCTTCAGCGCCGTGGTATAGCCGCTGGGTTCCTCCCGGTTGAGCGCCTCGTGCACATCCCGGACCGTCGAGGCGCCCTCACGCCACAAGATCCTCAGGATGTTCAGTTCGGTCCTGGTGGGCTGGGGTGTGTCCCCCATCGGGTTGTTGGTCTTGACCATCTAAGCTCCCTCGTTGGGTGACTTCAAATGACAGAAGTCACGTCTGCCTGACGAAAGTCATCGTACGCCTTGCCCCGTAGTACGGCAAGCGCGTCGGCGGCGAAAGCCGCTGTTCAGGCGGAAATTCAGCTTCCAATGGGGGGGCTGCTCCGTTAGAATACGCGCCCTTCGGGGTATAGCTCAGCCTGGTAGAGCGCGTCGTTCGGGACGACGAGGTCGTAGGTTCAAATCCTGCTACCCCGACCAATCAAATCCAGCAGCGAGGCCGCCATGGGTGCCACCATGGCGGCCTCGTTTCGTTTGGGGCCTTACCAGGTGGTGCACTCGTTCTGGAGGGGGTTGGAGCGATGGGCAAAAGAAAACCCCACCGGCCGCGCGCCGGGGTCGGGGTTCACCGTACAGGCCCGTGCCTAGCGGGCCTCGAGCTTGCCGATCTGGTGCTCGATGGTGTTGAGCGTCCGCGCCAGCTTGAAGGAGATGTCTTCCAGCCGTTCGTGATCGGTGACGACCCGGGGCTGCCGCACGCTGGCCCTGAGCGTCTCGCGAATCTCGTTGCGGATCACGTTGAGTACTTGCCTGTCCTGCTCGGTCATGGATCTGCTTCCGGGGGTGCCTCCTGAGTATAGGCACGCGATGGAATAAATGCTGCAGGAACAGCACCTTTATTGAGCGTCCGCGTAGAGAGGTTCACGGCGGGTTCAGGTCCCCTCATGCAGCATGGACCCTGCACGCACCAGGAACGGAAGTGTTTCGGCACGGCCCGGAGCTAATGATCTGATTTTTCAGGACAGTGCGTTTGTAGCACTGCCCCCTGTATAAACGGCCACAGGGCAAGGGAGAGAAGCCATGTACCTGCTTTTGCAACATCTCGAATCATTGCAGCTGTCGATGATGACGCTGTCCATGGGCACGGGCCTGATGCTCGGCGCCTTCGTCGGCATGCTGGCGCCGGTCTACGACCCGGACACCTCACGGTGGCTGGGCTGAGCCGCACCCCCCTGTTTTCCGGCGCGACCTGAACGCGCCTTTTTCGTCACTCCGACGAACCCCTCCAGAATCCTGTTCTCGTGTCGGTGGCCCCAGGCCCCGGTTCCGCGCCACTGGGCGGTCCCGCGAACCTACGTCACGTTTCGTGGTCCAAGTGCTATCCTTGATTGCGCCCCGGAACGGAGCTTCGCCATGAACCGCATCCTGACCACCCTTCTTCTGACGGCCGGCCTGGCCGCGCCGCTGCACGCGGACGATCCGCCGGCGGTCAACGACGCCGGCCTGTCGCTGACGCCCGACCTCCCCCTGGAAACCGTCTACCTGGCCAACGACGCCCGACTGGACGAGTACCGCAGTGTCTTCATCGAGACCCCGGAGGTCACGTTCCGCAAACACTGGATGCGCGACCAGAACCGTGCCGATTCGTTAAAGGTCCGGCAACGGGATGTCGACCGCATCGCCGGTGACATGTCGGAACTGATGCTGGAGGTGATGGGCAAGGCCTTCACCGAAGGCGGGTGGACCCTGGCCGAAGCGCCCGGCCCCGGCGTCCTGGTCGTGCGACCGAACATCGTGGACCTCGACGTCATCGCTCCGGACATTCCGCGAGCCCAGCGCGTCGATTCCTATTCCGAGTCCGCCGGGTCCATGACCCTGGACCTGGAGCTGGCCGACGGCGCTTCCGGCGACCTGCTGCTGCAGGCCACGGACCACCAGCGCGACCCGCGGCGTGGCTGGCTGGAGTGGCGCACCCGTCCGTACAACAACACCGTCGCCCGGCGGATGATGGGGTACTGGGCGCGTGACATGGTCGAAACCATCCAGGGCCACGATCGCCTCGCCGCCAACGGCTGACGCCCCGGCGGGCCGTGTCGTCTACACCGCCTCCCCGGCGGCGTAGCCCGAGGACCACGCCCACTGGAAATTGAAGCCCCCGAGGTGGCCGGTCACGTCGACCACCTCGCCGATGAAATAGAGTCCCGATTCGTTCGTCGCCTCCAGGGTGCGCGAGGACAGGCCCGCGGTGTCCACCCCACCGAGTGTGACTTCGGCCTTGCGATAACCCTCAGTGCCCGAGGGTGTGAGCGCCCAGGCCTGCAGCCGATGCCCCAGCGCACGCAGCGCCTCGTCCGGCCAGTCGGCCAGCGGCCGCTCGGCGCGGTCGGGCCAGAACAGTGATTCCAACTCACCCACCAGCTTGCGGGGCAGGTCCCGGGCGAGCAGGCTGCGCAGCACGGAGCGGGCCTGGTCGCGTTTCCAGGCCACCAGGCGCTCCGGCAGGTCCACCCCCGGTTGCAGGTCGACCGAGACCATCTCGCCGGGACGCCAGTAACTGGAAATCTGCAGCACGGCCGGTCCGCTCAGTCCGCGATGGGTGAACAGCAGGTCCTCGCGAAAGCGGGCCCGTTCGTTGGCCAGCTCCACTTCGCAGGACACCCCGGACAGGCGGGAAAACAGGGCCTTGTGGTCATCCGAAAAGGTGAAGGGCACCAGGCCGGCGGTGCGCGGCAGCAGGGCCAGGCCGAACTGCCGCGCCAGGCGGTACCCGAAATCCGATCCGCCAAGGCTGGGAATGGACAGGGCGCCGGTGGCCACCACCAGCGTCTCCCCCGCAAAGCGCCCCTGCGAAGTGTCCAGGTGAAATCCGTCACGGCGCTCCACCGCGTGGGTTTCGCAGTCGGTGCGAACGGTGACGCCGGCCGCCTCGCATTCGGCGCGCAGCATGGCGACGATCTGCTTCGAGGACTCCCGGCAGAACAGCTGACCACTCAGGCCGTTCACCGTCTCCTTTTCGAAGTACTCGATACCGTGGCGTTCGACCAGGGCGATGAAGTCCCACTGGGTGTAGCGCGCCAGCGCGCTCTTGCAGAAATGGGGATTGGCGGAAAGGAAGCGCTCCGGCGTCACGTGCAGGTTGGTGAAATTGCACTTGCCGCCCCCGGACATGAGGATCTTCTTGCCGATGCGGTTGGAGCGGTCGAGCACCAGCACCCGGCGCCCGCGCCGGGCCGCGGTCATGGCGCACATCAGCCCGGCCGCGCCGGCGCCGAGCACCAGCGTGTCGAAGACCCGTCCCGGTTCGGCCGTCATGTCACCGCTCGTGCTGCGGGGCGTTCATCGGCCGTGACCGGTCTGAGGCTCATGGATTCGATTCCCGTGGAGATGAGGACCTGCGCATGGTAGCGCGCGGGCCGACCGATGCCGCAGGGCAATTTCACGGCGCCGACGGTACACTACGCGCTTTCCACGGTCCGCCCCGATTTCCGGCGTTCCGGCCGCGACCACCCGAGTTCCGATCATGAATCACTCCCAGAATCCCCAGCGCGTGGCGCGCATTCGCCACGTCGCCTTTCCTCGCAGCCTTGCACCAGGGATCCTGGTCCTCCTTGGTCTGAGCCTGGCCACGCAGTTGCCGGCACAGGCCCAGGAGAACCCGGCGGAACTCGAATGCCTGCGGGGTTTCCTGACGACGGGCGCGGACGACCTCACCCTGGGCGAGATGCGCGAGCGCTGCGCCCTGCCCTTCGAGGCCCCACCGGCCAACGTGGTCGAGGCGCGGATCGCCGCCGAACGCGAAGCGGCCGAGCAACCGTTCAGCCTGCTCGCGCACCAGCCCAACTACCTGCTGCTCGGGGCCTGGAACCAGCGCGGCTGGGATCCGAGCGCCTTCCAGGAAGCGGAAATGAACCCCGACTACAGCCTGGACGACATCGAGATGCAGTTCCAGCTGAGCTTCAAGGTGCCGCTGGCGGTGAACCTCTTCGACGGCCACATGGACGTCTATGCCGCCTACACCAACCGCTCCTTCTGGCAGGCCTACAACCAGGAGTGGTCGCAGCCCTTCCGCGAGACCAACCACGAACCGGAACTGTGGGCGCAGTGGCACAACGACTGGCAGCTGTTCGGCGTGACCAACGTCCTCAACCGCGTCGGCTATGTGCACCAGTCCAACGGCCGCAGCGAGCCGCTGTCCCGGGGCTGGGACCGCCTGTATGCGGACATCGTGCTGGAGAAGCAGGGGTTCGTGCTCAGCCTGAAGCCCTGGATCTGGCTGAACGACGACAGCGACACGGACAACCCGGACATCGACGAGTACATGGGCCACGGCGAACTGCGCGCCGCCTGGGCGCATGACGGGCGCGAACTCACGCTCATGGTGCGCAACCAGATCGAGAGCGATTTCGAACGCGGCGCGGTGGAACTGGGCTGGGCGTTTCCGCTGTTCGGCTACCCCTACATCAAGGGCTACGCGCAGTGGTTCTACGGCTACGGCGAGAGCCTGATCGACTATGACCGTCGCGTGAACCGCATCGGCCTGGGCGTGTCGTTCACCAACCTGCTGGAGTGACGCCCCCTCAATCGGACTCGATGGTGTAGCTCAGGTCGATGCCCGATTCGCGCTGGCCCGAGGTCGCTTTCACCCCCCACCCGCGCTTGAGGTCGTATCGGATACCGACCACGTTGTCGGAATCGAACAGGCTGATGCCGTAGCTCAGGAAGATGCGTGGCGCGATGTAGGTGCCCACGTCCAGCGCGCCCACCCCCTGGGCGAAATTCACGTCGCTGCCGGTGAGCAGCACGCCCCAGGCGCGTTCGCTGGTGGTCAGCGGCCGGGTGAAGGCCTCCACGTCCGGGTTCTTGGCGGTGCCGCTCACGCGCACGCCGGCCGTGCGCACGAGGGTGTTGCCGAACACATCCCGTTCCGCGCGCAGGTCCAGCGTTGGATTCTCCACCGAGCCCCCGCGCCAGATCACCCGCCCGCCGTTGATGAGCAGCCGCGGGCCCCAAGCGCTCACATTACCGTTGACGCTCACCTCGCCCGTGGCCGTAGGCACCAGGGCGCCGTCCCAGGCCAGGTCCATGCCGCCGCCCAGGGCCAGCGAGGCGATGTCCATTTCCAGGCGCACTCCCTGGCCCAGGGTGACTTGGAGCGCGCCGTCGAAGCGCGCCGGCCGCTCCTCCTCGGCCGCCAGTACGGGACGGCGCTCCCCGGCCACCACCACCACGTCGGGGCTTTCGTCCACCCGACTGACGAAGGAGGTCAGGGGCCGAATCACGCCACGGGGAATGGCGAGCGTGCCGTCGAGGTTCCAGGTGCCGCCGGACCAGGCCAGCCTCAGATCGGGGTCGACGTCCAGTTCCAGGTCCGGCAGCCGCGCCGCGGCCAGCCGTTCGCCTTCCAGGCGCAACTCGAAGCGCGGATCCGAAAGGTCCTGGAGATGGGCGCGCAGTCCCAGGCGCCCTTCCCCTTCGCCCGCTCGGAAGCGGCCGCCCAGCCGCACTTCGTCCTCACCGCTCACTCGCCCACGCAGGCCCAGCTCCTCGAAGCGGGCGCCGAGCATCGGCACCGTCACCGTGCCGTCGCTCAGGTCGAAGTAGCCCTCGAAACTGGGGTCGGCGGTCGTGCCGCCCAGGGTGAGCTGGGCGCGCAGGGTGCCGCCGAAGTCCTCGGCCTGGGTGACGAAGGCATCCAGGAAGGCCAGGGTGTGGAGGTCCAGGTCCATCTCGCCGCTGACCTGTCCCGTGCCGTCGAAATGCAGCCCGGCAATGCGGAAATTCACACGCAGGTGGCCGGCCTCCGCCAGGGGCAGGTCCACGCGTCCGCCTTCGAGGTTGCCTGCTTCGAGCTGGAAACCGAGGAACCCGGGCTCCGTGGCCACCTTGAGGTCCTCGTCGCCGACGCGCCCGATCTCGCCGGCGCTGATCTCGATGGCCGCGAAGCCCGACGGGTCGGCGCCACGACGCCATTTCCAGCCCGCCTCGCCCTGCAGACGCTGGGTGCTGTCCAGGCCGGCGTCGAAGCTGCGCTGGAGCAAGGCCAGGGACAGTGACTCGAAGCGCGCGCCGGCATCGATGGATTCTCCCGGCACCCCTTCGGCGGACACGCAGGCCAGGCCGTTCTCCGGGCCGAGCAGGCAGGCATCGGTCACGGCGTAACGGTCCGTCGCCAGCGAGAGCGGCGCCGGGGCCTGCAGGCGCGCCAGGATTTCGTCACGCTCCGCCTGCGTCAGCACCAGGGAGGTGAGTTCCCCGTTCCAGGCAAAGTCCGTCGGCGTCGCGCCGAATGCGAGATTTCCGGCGAGCGCCATTTCCAGCCACAAGGTCCCGCTGCCGCCTCTGAACGAAAGGGTCCAGGCGTCACCTTCGCCCATCAGCACGCCGGACAGCCCGTGCACCGGCGTGTCGCCGATCACCAATTGTGCGGCCTCCACCTCGACGCGCGAGGGGGCGCCCGGCGCCCGTTGAACCAGCAGCTGATCGATCGACAGCCCGGGGCGGTCCAGGTCGGAGACACGCAGGTCGGCCGTGAGCAGGGGAAAATCCGCGCTGGAATCGACCTCGAGCTCACCCTGTACTTCGCCACCGAGCCAGTCCGCGACCCAGCCGGGCCGGCGCACGTCCAGGTCCGCTCGGAAACGCGCCTCCATCCCGGTCCGCCCGGCCGTGTCGATGCTGCCATCCAGGAACACGCTCGAAGGCCCCAGCGCCAGGCGCAGGGACTCGGCGTTCCAGCGCGGGCCGTGCAGCGCAAGCTGCCCGCCGCCGTCGATGGGTTCGCCGCGGAACGTACCGCCCAGGTCGTCGAAGTCGAGGTCCAGGGCCGGGGTCTCACCCCCGCTGGCGGTGAAGCGCCCGCGGGCGTCGATGACCGCGGGCCACTCCGGAAGCAGGTCGCCCAGGTCCATCGAGACCAGGTCGAACTGCCCGCTGGCTTTCGGATCACCCGACCAGTCGATATCCGCCGAGGCATCCAGCCGTCCGCCGAGGGCCTGGCCTTCCAGCGATTCGACCCGGGCAGAATCGAGATCGCCCCGGGCCTGCAGGGTGAACGTCCCGCCCGGGTGTTCCGGTGTTTCCAGCGCGAATCCGCCTTCGAAGGCCCAGTCCTCCAGGGTGCCGGAGACCCGGCCCTGTCCGGTGGGGCTGGAGGCCAGCAATTCGCCGCCGGGCGGCCAGCGCAGATCCCGCCAGTCGATTTCGAGGTCCACCCGGTGGGTTTCACCCGCCCAGTGAACCTCGCCGCCGGCCGCGACCTCCCCGACCTCGGCCTGCGCTTCAAAGCGTTCGAGGTCGATGCCGTCGAGGTCACCGTCGCCACGCAGCGACCAGCGCACATCGGTCCATTCACCCTGGTCGAGCCGGCCGTCCAGGTCCAGGCGATAGCGCTCCAGCGTCGCATCCACCGCTCCCGTGACCCCTGAGACGACCAGGGGCGCTTCCGACGGTCCGGGCGCCTGCCATCGCTCCATCTGCACATCGAGCACCACGCGTGGCGTGCCCGCGGGATCGTCCAACCGACCGTCCGCCTCGAGGCCCAGGACTGCGCTGTGCAACGCGATGTCCAAGGTGTCGAGCCGGTCCCGGGCCCGGGCGTCGAGCACCAAATCGCTGGGCAAGAAATCGGACCAGCGGGACGCATCCGCGCGCGCCGTCAGCGCCAGGTCTGTGCGGCCCTGCGCCAGGGCGAGTTCACCCGCCAGGCCCGCATCAAGGTCGGGCGCTGCCAATTGCAGATCCAGGTCCTCCAGGGCCGTGAACCAACGTCCCTCGGCCTGCAGCCGGTCGAAGGACCACTCGCCGCCTTCCCGGGCCACCCGGCCGCCGTCCACCACCAGGGAATGCACGTGAACCGGCAGCGGCAGTGCGGCCTCGGCAAGGACGGCCTCCAGGTCCAGCGGTGTGTCATCCCCACCACCGGCCAGGCGCGTCTCCAGGTCGACGACCCGCAGTTCGTGAATCTGTACGCCCCGGTCTCCCCAACCGAAGCCGACGCGGGCCTCGACACGCGGACTCGCCGCCTCGAGGCTTTCATTGCGGAAACTCAGCTCATGGAGCACCAGGCCACGCACCAGGCTGCCTTCGACCCGCTCCAGGGTCAGGCCCTCGGGCAGGCCGACCTGTCCGAGCAGCCAGGAGACGCCCGAAGTCGTGGTGGTCAGCCACGTGGCGAAGCCGAGCACCAGGACCAGCAACAGGCCCAGCCCCCCCAGCAGGGAACGCCACGGGCGAATGCGTCGCCGCGGGCGGTGCTTGCCGCCCTTCCCGGATCGCTTCTGCGGTGTCGCTGTCGGATTCATATCATTCCTGTCGTCCTAGAACAGCGGTGAGCCGATGGTGAAGTGGATGCGCCAGGGGTCGCCGTCCAGGTCCAGGCCCTGGGCCACGTCCAGGCGCAGCGGGAAGCCGGCGGTGTACCAGCGCACGCCCACACCCGCCCCCTTGCGCAGCCGCGCGTCGGACCAGTCATTGAAGGCGTTGCCGGTATCGACGAAGGCGGCCAGCGACCAGTTCTCGACGAGCTGATACTCGACTTCGACGCTGGCCGTGATCAGGTTGTTGGAACCGATGCCGTTGTTGCTCAGCGCCTCGTAGTCGTAACCGCGAACGCTGAGGCTGCCGCCGGCGAAGAAGCGGTAGCGGAACGGCAGTTCGGTGAGGGACACGAGGAAGGTATCGCCGTTGTCCTCGAAACTGAGCTCGCGGACTGCGGCGTCGGACCAGCCCACCTCCCCGCGCAGCAACAGGCGCCAGCGATCGCCCATGCGCAGGTTCCAGCGTGACGACAGGTAGGCCTGGGTGAAATTGGCGTCCGAGCCCCAGGCCTCGTTCGCGGTGAACAGCCAGGCCCGCTCGCGGTGGCCGTGCAGGTGGAAGCCCGAGCCGCGAAAGTTGGGCCAGTCCCAGTCGATACCGATGGACAGCGAACTGCTGCCTTCCGGCGCCAGCAGGGTGCCCTGCAAGCCGTCGCCGAGGTCCGGGTCCACCAGCAGCTCGCCGATGCGCAGGGATTCGTCGAGATACTCGACATAGAAGGTCTCGATGATCTGCTGCTGGCTGCGTTCGGGTTCGCGCAGCTTGACCCGCCCGGCACGAACGAACAGGTTGTCCACGCGCCCCGAGGCCACGCGAATGGAATCCTCGCGGCCTTCGACATCCAGTTCGTAGTCCTGTTCACGCTCGGAATAGCTCGGGCTGAGCACCCAGTATTGCTGGCTCTCGGTGCGGCGCGGCAGGCGGTACTCGCCGAACAGCAGGTACTCCTCGTTGCGGGTCTGCCAGGCGAACCCGGCGGTCACCGAGTCGCCGCGACGGGAAAGCTGGTGGCGCTGCCAGCGATACTGTGTGCGGAATTCGGTGTCCGTCCCGTAGCCGATCGTGCCCTGGTGGGTGTCGCGGTTGATCCGGACCAGTTGCACTTCGAGGTTCACCACCGGCGGGTCGACGTCCAGTTGGCGTCGTTCGATCACGTCGATGGTTTCGAAATACCCGAGTTTCCACAGGTCGGTTCGGAACTGGTCGAGCACCCAGGACCGGTAGGAATCGCCGGCCTCGAACCGCGGCACGGGCCGCAGCACGCTCTCGTCCAGGAAGTCCTGCTGGAAGACCACGTCGCCGAACTGGGCCCGTGGACCGGTGTCGACGACCAGGACCAGGTCGGCGCGGTTACGGTCCAGGTCCAGCTCGATGCGTTGCTCGAGCAGGCGTGACTTGAAATAGCCCCACTCCGTCGCGCGGTCGAGGAGGTCCTGCTTCTGGCCTTCCCAGGCGACCTGGTCGAGCATGCTGCCCGGCGCCAGGGGAAACCGTTCGCGCCAGGCGCGAAAAACGAAGTGCTCGGCCCCGGCCCCTTCAAGCCGGATGTCGGTGTTCCCGACCAGCACGGGCGGACCCGGCGTGATCTCCAGGCGCAGGCGCCGGTGCTCGCCGCCAAGGTCGTCCAGATGCGCCTTCGCCAGGCCGCGGTAATAGCCATACGGCCGCAGCGCGATCACCGCGCGTTGCTCCGCCTCGCGCAGGAAGCGGACCCGGTCGCGTTCGGACCCCAGGCGGGCCACGGGGGCGAATCCGCCGCCGATGCTGTTGCGCACGTTGTCGGCCAGCTCGTCCTCGACACCCGTCACCGCGATTTCGAGTCGCTCCTCCTGCGCGAGCGCCGGCACCGCCAGTGCGAACAGCACGAGCAGCAATGGCGCCAGGCGCAGGATGAATCCCCCGGTGAACATGACTCCTGGCTTCCCCCGTCAGTGCGCGTGCGATGACCCCGGCGGGTGGGCGTGGCCACGGTGCACCAGGCTGTGAATGATCGTGCCGATGATCAGGGCCTGGACACCATGCAGCACGTCGAATTCCTCGATGCCCAGCAGCGGTTCGGAAAGCAGGTGTCCCGCCACCGTGGCCAGTGACATCATCGCCAGTACCGCGAATGCCCAGCGGCGCCCGAACACCGGCTGCACCATGAACCACAACACAAGGCCCATGCCGAAACGGTGAAGGACGATGGCCAGGCCCAGGGACTCGCCGCCGCCGTGATTGCCGCTGGCCAGTCCCGCACCGTCGAGCATGGCGTGCAGGATCAGGCCGGCCAGCGCCAGCAACAGGCTGATGACGTGGAAGGCATGCGCGGCGCGCCGTACGGCGAGTTCGAGCAGCCCGGGCACGAGGTAGCCTGCACCCATCAGACCCAGTGCCGCCACGCCGAGTTCCCGGAACGCCTCGGGCACCAGCAAAAACACCACCAGCAGGACCAGGGCCGCGACGATCAGCGTTTCCAGGGTGCGCGCCGTCCGTCCGCCGGGGCGGAGCCACTGGTACAGCAAGGGCCCGGCGAACAGGGCGAGGATGGAAAGGACGAGCACAGGGGAGCCTCCCGGGGCGAGCCGCATAGGGTACCGTTACCGCCTTCCGCGCGCCATGTCGGCAACCGGCGCGCGCTCATGGGGCGCGCTTGTGGTGCGTGGGCAAATCACCGAAAATTTTGACAAAACGGGGACATTCCCCGGACACCTCGCGGGCAGGGATGGACACAACGAGCATCGAAAGCATAATTCGGGATATCAGCAGCGACCCGCTCGCCGCGCGCGATCTCCACGACCTGCTGGCGGTGATCGCCGAGCGCAGCGGCATCGATCCGGACGAAAGGGAACTCGAGCGCGGAAGCCGCTTCGTGACGGGCTACATCGAGCAGGTGCCCTACATGCTCAAGGTGGCCTCGACCGCCGCGGCCAATGTCGGCCTCGAGGAGGAAATGGGGCACATCGTCGGCATGGTGCTGACCTACTGGGAGATGGACGAGGACGTGATTCCCGACCACCTCGGCATCATCGGCCTGCTGGATGACGCCTACTGTTCCCTGACCACCCTGCAGGCCGTGTCCGACCACTACCGCCTGCAGACCGGCAAGCACATGTTCCCGGACGACCTCACCGCCGCCAACCGCATGATGCGAAAGATCATCGGCGAGCCCTACGTGGGCGAACTGGACGCCATCGTCGGCAACGCCATCCGCGACGCGGGTGTGATGCAGGCGGTGAAATCCATGGCCAGCGAGGACAAGCGCCGCAACCTCGACGCCCGCGCCAACATCTGGAACCACGGCCCCGCCGGGGAAATGCCCGTGGACGGCCTCAAGGGCCTGGGACTCGATACCGACTGACGTCGCGTCCGGGCGGTACTGCGGTTCCACTGGACACCAGGCTCACCGAATCGGAACACTCGACCCGGGGATGGGCTCAGGCGGCGGCGAAAGCGTCCCGCGTGAGGTTCTCGGGCTTACCCTCGGTCACCACCACGTCATCCTCGATCCGGATGCCGCCGAAAGGCGCCAGGGCCTCGACCCTGTCCCAGTTCACCAGGTCACGGCGCGGACCGGACCGCCACTGCTCCAGCAGGCTGTCGATGAAGTAGAGACCCGGCTCGATCGTGACGACATTGCCGGCTTCCAGGGTGCGCGTCAGGCGCAGGAAAGGGTGCCCGGTGGGCCGCGGGATCTCGCGGCCGCTGGCGTCGGCGATCAGGCCGGCCACGTCGTGGGTCTGCAGCCCGATGTAATGGCCCAGGCCATGTGGATAGAACACCGAGGACAGCCCGGTCGCGACAGTGGTGGCGGCGTCGCAGTTCACGATGCCGGCATCGGCCAGGATTTCCGCGACCCCGCCGTGCGCTCGCAGGTGCAGTTCGCGGTAGTCGGTCCCGGCCACGGTCGCGGCGCACAATTTCCGTTGCAGCACGTCCATGGCCTCGACCAGGCCGGCGAACTCGCCCTCGTCGCGGGCGTAGGTCCGGGTGATGTCCGAGCAGTAGGCGTGGCAGGTCGCGCCGGCATCGATCAGGAAGGCCCCGGCACGCTCCGGGGCCCGGCGGGAACGCTCCTGGTAGTGCAGCACCGCCCCGTGGCGGTCCAGGGCGACGATGGAGGGATACGGCAGCCCGGCATCGTCCGTCCGCCCCGCGGCCAGGTAGGCCTGGTGGATGTCGTACTCGCTGCCCCCGTCGCGGAACGTCGCTTCCGCGGCGCGATGGCAGCGCACGCCGATGCGGCTCGCCACGCGCATGCATTCAATCTCGTACGGCGTCTTGCGCGTGCGCGCCAGGTGCAGACGGTGCAGCAGGGCCGGCGGGTTGCGGTCGTCCTCGGCTTCCAACTCGGGCGCGTCGCCCAGGTAGGCTTCCCGCCCCACGGGCACGCCCTGGTGCCACTCGCCCGGCTCGCGTTCGATGCGCACCTCGAAGTGGTCGGCCCACCAGGGTTCCGGGTCCGTCGGCGGCAGGTGCCAGTAGTCGTCCGGTTGGTAGTAATACAGTACCGGCTTGTGCCCCGGCCGGACGATGAGCACGCTCTCGGGATGGTGCGTCAGCGGCAGCCAGGCCAGGAAATGGGGGTTGGGCCGGAAGGCGTAGTGGTAGTCGTCCAGGAAGCTGACCAGGGGACTGCCGGCATGAACCACCACGGCGTCGTACTGCGCCTCCGCCATGGCCTCTTCCCAGGCGGCCTGTTGCCGCGTCACGTGGTCCGCATAGAGCGCCCTGACTGCCTCGAGTCCTGCTGCTTCGCCTTCCATACTCCGCCTCGCCAATGTGCCCGTGATGTTGGAGGGCGGTTAGAATACGCGTTTGCCGCGAGCCCCGCACCATGACGATCCGTCTCTACAACACCCTCAACCGCCGCAAGGAGGCGTTCCAGCCGCTGGACCCGGAACGCGTGACCCTCTATGCCTGCGGCCCGACGGTGTACAACTACGCGCACATCGGCAATGCGCGCCCGGCGGTCGTCTTTGAGTTGTTGGCGCGGGTGCTGGCCCGGCGTTATCCGCAGGTGGTCTACGCCCGCAACATCACCGACGTGGACGACAAGATCAACGCCGCGGCCGCGGAGCAGAACGTGCCGATCGAGGTGATCACTTCACGCTTCACGGAGGCCTACCTCGAGGACATGGGCGCGCTGGGCGTGCGACCGCCGACACTCGAGCCCCGCGCCACGAAACACATCCCCCAGATGATCGCCATGATCGAACGGCTGATCGAAACCGGCCACGCCTACGCGGCCGAGGGCCACGTGCTGTTCGCCATCGAGAGTTTCGACGATTATGGCGCCCTGTCCCGCCGCGACGTCGAGGACATGGTGGCGGGCGCGCGCGTGGAAGTGGCGCCCTACAAGCACCACGCCGCCGATTTCGTGCTGTGGAAACCCTCCGAAGACCCGCAACCCGGCTGGGACAGCCCGTGGGGCTGGGGCCGCCCGGGCTGGCACCTGGAGTGCTCGGCCATGGCCTCGGAGCACCTGGGCGACACCATCGACATCCACGGCGGCGGCCAGGACCTGGTCTTTCCGCACCACGAGAACGAGATCGCCCAGAGCGTCTGCGCGCATGGCGGCAAGCCCTTCGCCCGCTACTGGATGCACAACGGTTTCGTGACCGTGGACAAGGAGAAGATGTCCAAGTCGCTGGGCAACACCCTGATTGTCCATGAGCTGCTGAAACAGCACCCCGGCGAGGCCTTGCGCTACGTACTGCTGAGCGCCCATTACCGCCAGCCGTTGGACTGGTCGGAGGACTCGATCATCCAGGCGCGGCGCACGCTGGACCGCATGTACGCGGTGCTGCGCGAGGCGCGTGAACGGCTGGGCGTGGTGGCGCCGGGTGAACCCGGCGAAGCCTTCGTCGCCGCGCTGGAAGACGACCTGGGCACGCCCGAAGCCCTGGCCGAGATGAACGGCCTGTCACGACGGCTGGGCCAGGCCCTGAATGACGCCAGGGGTGATGAAGAGGACGGGAAAGCCCACGCAATGGCCGCGGAACTGCTGGCTGACGGCAAGCTGATCGGCCTGCTGACCGCCGACCCGGAGGCGTGGTTCAAGGGCGAGGCCTCGGAAGACGACGCGGCCATCGACGCCCTGGTGCGCGAGCGTGACGAAGCCCGGGCCGCGCGCGACTTCGCCCGGGCCGACGCGATTCGCGAAGCATTGACCGCTCAGGGCGTCGTGCTGGAGGACGGCGCCGGCGGCACCCGTTGGCGGCGTGGCGGCTGACCCCCATGTTGAAGCCATGACCGATCCGAACGCGGCCCAGCAGGCCATCATCGACGACTTCTGCCTGTTTCCCGAATGGCTGGACCGCTACCAGTACCTCATCGACCTGGGGCGCAAACTCGAGCCGCTGTCCGAGGACGAGCGCGTGGAAGAGAACCTGCTGCACGGCTGCCAGAGCCAGGTGTGGCTGGTGATGGACGGTGACGCCGATGCCATGCGCATCCGCGCCAATTCCGACGCCGCCATCGTCTCGGGCCTGATCGCCCTGCTGATTCGCGTGTACGACGGAGCGCCGCCGAAGGTGGTGCTGGAGACCGAGCCGAGATTCGTCGAAGCCATTGGCCTCAGCCAGCACCTCAGCCCGACCCGGGCCAACGGGCTCGGCGCGATGCTCGCGGCCATCAAGGGCAAGGCGGGAGAACTTGTGGATTCCCGGGGGGCGGGTTCCTGAGACGGATCACGCCCACAAAAAAGCCGACGCGGAGGTCGGCTCTTTCATTGCAGGGTTGGTGATGGCCTAGCGGCTGTCGCCCATCTGCTTCTGGCGCAGTTCCCAGCGTTCCTGGGCATCAAGGCAGAGGGTGGCGATGGGGCGAGCTTCGAGGCGGGCCAGGCCGATTTCCTCGCCGGTCTCCTCGCAGTAGCCGTATTCGCCGTCATCGATGCGCGACATGGCCTGGTCGATCTTCTTGATCAGCTTGCGGTAGCGGTCCCGGGTGCGCAGTTCCAGGCTGTTTTCCGTCTCGCGCGTGGCGCGCTCGGCCTCGTCACCCACGTCGCGGACCTCGTCGCGCAGGTTGCTGATGGTCTCACGAGATTCGTCCACCAGTTCCTGGCGCCAGGTCAGCAGTTTCTGGCGGAAATACTCCAGCTGCTTGGGCGACATGTACTCTTCTTTTTCGGTGGGTTTGTAGCCTTTCGGCAGCTTGACCGTGGTGGTGGGCATTGCGAAGTGAACTCCTGTAAAATCTTAAAACCATCTCATAAATCGATGAAATGGCTTGATTATCCTGCGCCCCAAGGTGGCGGGGCGGCGATAAAATCCGGTTTTTATAAACGAAGCACCGGTATGGGGCAAGTCTTTTTTGCCTTCCCGGCGCCCCGGACGTAGGCTCTGGCCATGGAAAAAGTCCTGCTCGGCCTCATCCGCGCCTACCAACTGACACTGAGCCCGTTCATCGG
>JAUHYP010000050.1 GCA_030426265.1 Gammaproteobacteria bacterium
ACCATGTGCGGCCGCACTCGTCACTGGAATATCGAACCCCGAAAGAGGTTGCCCGGGCGCATCAGGTGCCCAAAAATGAACCGGAAACTACGTATGGAGCGTGTCTACCCTGAGGGGGAAAGGTCACTTGCGCGACGACCAGTGGACCACCAGTGTGTATCACATGCGAGTACGAGCGGGACTGACCGGAAAGCAAACCCGCGATGTGCTGGAGTATTTACAGACAGCCAACAATTGGCCTGTGGACACCGTCACTGTGGCCGCAGGATCAGAAGATGAGGGTAATCACCGTAGCGGAGAGGAAGCATACGGCCAGGTCTGTGTCGCATGTCATTCGGCGGATGGCAAAGGCTCAGTTCCGGGCGCGCCTGACTTTACTGATCCGGACGGCCCAATGGCACAATCTGACAGCATCCTGCTGGATCACATCAGGAACGGTTTCAAGTCTCCGAATTCACCAATGGCGATGCCACCCAGGGGTGGTGATCCGAACCTGAGCCAGGCGGAAATGGAGGCGGTGCTGGAATACATGAGAGATTCCTTCGGCAATTAATCCCGCTCAAAAAGCGAACTGGGTGTTGGCGGTTGTCAACACCCGGTTCTTTACTCAAGATCAGCCGTGATCAAGTCAAGGCTGCCCAATGGCGCCGTGATGGATGATTTTTTGATTACATTTTCGAATCCGCAATCCTCAATGATTTTCGGAAGGTGACCCAGATAGTTGTCACGGGTTACTTCAAAACCATCAAGCATCCGAACCAGGCTAAAGGATACTTTCAGTAGCACATTCGCTGGTTTGCCCCAGTCGCACACCACCAAACGACCACCTCTATTTAGCACCCTGGCTATTTCGTTCAGCGTTCGTACTTTGTTCTCGGACGTCAGGTGATGAAAGAAAAGACTGGCAACCACCAGGTCAAATGAATTATCTGGATAAGGCATGTTGAAAGACATTCCTTGGGAAAATTCGATGGCGGCACCTAAGCTATCGGCCTTTTTTCTCGCTCGATCAAGAATTTGCGGATCAGCGTCAATACCGAAAATACCAGTTTCCGGTAGTCGCTGTTTTAACAAACAGGTTAAAGATGCCGTTCCGCAAGCCAGATCGAGAATTGATTCCGGGCCGTAGCCCTGAATCTCGTCTACCACGGCCTTCCTGAAGACTTTTTCACGCGTGGTTAACGAGACCAGCGGGTCATAAATCCAGGTAAGCCAGTGAAACCGCAGTGCTGGGACGAAAATTGAATCTGCCTGGCTCATTTGTAAAAAGCCCTGTTCTTTTCTGATTTGAGCGCTAACCAAACAAATGGCGCTGACGAAAAAACCAGAAAATCACCATTAATGTTCAGATAGAGATAATTTCTTTGGGTGAACTGGATCAGCGTCATGACTTCATCGGACCGGAAACAAGTGTTCAATTGTCAAACAGCCAGGCACTTTTCACAAATGGAACTACCAGATTTCAACACAAACCTCTTGACTCTGAAGTTTACTTTAGGGTTTATCCTATGTGCCATGGAGCTTAAAAATGACATCACTTAGGATCGGCCAGATTGCCGAGGAAGCTGGCGTAACGGTAGAAACCATACGGTTCTATGAGAGCCAGGCTTTGATCCCGCAAGCACCGCGATCACCTAGCGGGTATCGGCTGTACACGCCAGATGCCGTGAAACGCGTCCGTTTTATTCAGCGGGCCAAGGAGTTGGGTTTCTCACTCAACGACATTCAGTCCCTCCTGGAACTCCGCAACAAACCAGGCGTAACATGCGCTGCGATCAAGTCTCAGGCCGTTAGTAAGATCGCTGAGGTAGACGACAAGATTCGTGACCTCACAAATATCCGAGACGCTCTTTCCGACCTGGCCGATCGATGCGCTTCAGAATCAAACCTGAGCGAATGTCCAATCCTGGATGCACTAGATGATGATTGTTGAATTAGTCTACGAAAGTACCTGCCCGAACGTTAAGGCTGCGCGAGTGCGTCTGCTTGAAGCGTTTAAGCTCGCCGGAATTCCACCCAATTGGCGCGAGTGGGAGATCGGTCGGCCGGAAACTCCAGAAAATGTACAGAATCTTGGCTCACCATCCATACTCGTTGATGGGAAAGACGTTAGTGAGTCGAATGACCGAGCCGAGGGCAATAGCTGTCGTTTGTATACGACGAGAACGGGTTACGACATAGCCCCGGCGGTTAGCCAGATAGCAGGTGCGCTCTGCGCAGCCGAAAGTGATGGTCATGGATCCTTTGTAAGCAAGAGCGCAGGATTTGCAACGCTGCCATCCATCCTTGTCGCGCTGCTGCCCAAACTGACTTGCCCGGTTTGTTGGCCCGCGTACACGGCAATATTGAGTGCTGTGGGCGTGAACTTTGTCAATTACACGCCAGTGCTCCTGCCAGTGCTGGTCATTCTCTTGTTGGTTGCCCTTTTCTCTTTGGCATATCACGCCAGGCAGCGACGCGGATTCGGACCATTTTGGCTCGGGTTCATCGCGAGCCTGATAATTCTAGTTGGAAAATTCCTTCTGGAGATCGATTCGACCATCTATCTCGGTAGCGGCCTACTCGTCGTGGCTTCCTTGTGGAACATTTGGCCACGAAAAATCAAACCGCTTGTGGATTCACAATCCACTTAAACATTAAATTTAGGAGAAAACCATGTCTACGAAACGAAAGATTGAAATATTCAGTGCAGGCTGCTCAGTCTGTGACGAGACTATTGATTTGGTCAACGAGATCGCATGTCCATCCTGCGAGATCAGTGTTCTGGACATGAAAGACGAGACCGTGGCAGAGCGAGCACGATCGTTGGGCGTGAGATCTGTTCCTGCGGTCGCAATTGACGGCCGGTTAGCTGGGTGTTGTACCGGTCGCGGTGTCGATCAGCACACGCTGGAACAGTCTGGAGTTGGCCAACCGCTGTGATTTGGCAGGAAGTCAGCCTGTAAACAATGTGAAAGGAACTTCTTTAGGTTTCATGATCGTCGGGTCCCATCACACGGCCTGAAGCTCATGAAGTTTAATCTCAACGACTCCGGATTATGGTTTGAATGATGTTGAGAGGTGTGCACGAAAGGTCGCTTGACGAATAGTTCCGTGCGGTGCCAAAGAACATTTCTGTGTTTCAGCGGTCTACAATCCTCGCGTCTGGACCGGAATGCCGTCATACTTTATCTGTTATGAATACATACGTGAGCCAATTCCTGATACTCGCAATGCTTGTTATGGGCATTGAGAGTTCCACGGATATGGCAAACGACGGGCACCCACTCGACGGCAAAGGCAGCCATCACAGCGAAGTAATGCACGAATCTTCATCTGACCATGGTGCCGATTCTGAACCAGAAAGTGAAAACTGTGAACACTGTTGCCATGGTCATTCGTTCAGCGTAACAATTCGCTCATTAGGTGCTTCCATTGCATTCACACATGAGGCAATGAACATCTTCGATGACCATTTGTTCATTGCCCAATCTCAGGCACCACCTACACCCCCCCCGAAATACTCAGTCTGATTCCTGAAGTTCATGCTGCGCCCACCGGTTAAATCGGGGCGTGCCTACTGTTTTACACGTGGAAAAATGACTGATGTTACAAAACAAATTTTTGTTCGCTTTATTGGCGAGCAGCTTGGCATTCTATGCACAGGCAACCCGGAGTGCTGAAAATAAAGCTGCGGAGATTGCCCCAGCCAAATCAGAACTTATCGAATTCGTCAAAACCGTACTGGCATCCAATCCTCGTCTGAGTGCGTCATCTGCGGCGGTGGGTTCGAAATCTGCCCTTCGCAACGCCGCCGACCGGCCTTTGTACAACCCGGAAGTCTTTCTGGACGCAGAAAACGCAATAGATAATTCAAGGGCGATTGGACTCAGCCAGTCGTTTGACTGGGCTAATAAGCGTGAAGCGCGAACGGCGGTTGCAGAAAGTCAGCGACTGGTGGCCAAAGCAGAATATCGTTCCATCCGCTGGCACTTGAGCTTTGAGTTACTGTCCGGGCTGGCGCAAAACCAGGCCGCGCGGGATCGACTAAATCTCGCTGAGCAACGACAGGCCCTGATGCAGGATTTCGCCGATTTGGCCCAACGGCGGTTCAAAGCGGGTGATCTTGCCCAGATTGAACTGGATCTCGCCAGGTTGTCACTGATCGATGCTCAGATTATCAAAGCCACCGTGGCTTCCCAGCTAGCCGAAGCACGGCAATCCATTCGTAATCTGGTACCAGATTCCAGGAATGAGCAATTTCCAGAGCTCTCCAGCAATTTTCCAGTGCTTCCCGGTGTCCTGGGTGAGCCACAGCACCTTGTGCGCAAACTGCCTGAAGTGTTGGCCAGTGAAATGAATATCGAAGCCGCCCGTTCATCGGTCACGCTCAGGCAGCGTGAACGCAAACCCGATCCGACACTAAGTCTGGCGGCTGGAAGAGAAGATGACGAATCCATAATTGGTCTGAGCCTGTCGATTCCATTGTTTGTCCGGAACAATTTTTCAAGTGAAGTTGTTGCTGCTTCGGCGGACCTCGTCGAGGCCGAGCAGATTCACGCCGACACCGTTCAGCGCGCCGTATCGCGCTTCATAAGCGCTTCGGAGCGATATCGGAATACCAGCGAAGCCTGGTCAGATTGGGAAATGACAGGTCAGGCGAGCCTGTCGCGACAAGCCGACTTGCTGCAACGGCTTTGGGAAGCCGGGGAGCTCAGCACTACAGATTACCTGGTGCAGCTACGCCAGACACTGGATGTGCGTGAAAACGCCATGAACCTGTGGGAAACGCTGTGGCTTGCGTGGTTTGAATGGCTATTGGCATCGGGACAACTGGACACATGGTTGGGGGCTTCGCAGTCATGAAACATGCTCAGTCTGAATTGAATTACAAGGAGAATATGAACGTGAACACCAAATTTATTTTACTCGCAGGACTGTTGGCCATTTGCCTGGGTTCGCCATTGGTCAGTGCGGAAGAGGAAGAGCATGAAGGCGAAGGGGATAACGCCGTTGAGCTAAACGCTGAAGAACAGCATGCCGCCGGAATCACTACTGAACGAGTATTGAATCGTGAACTCCAGGAAGCCGTCAGAATCCCTGCTGAAGTCATCATCAATGCCTATCAATCCTCGCGCGTCACGCCCCGCATCCGGGCGCAGGTAGTGGCACGCCATGCACGATTGGGTGATCACGTCGAAGAGGGTCGCAAGCTGGTCACACTAACCAGCGTCGAGATGGCCGAAGCCCAAGGCACGCTGATTGTGGCTGCCAGGGATTGGCAAAGAGTCAAGAGCCTGGGTAGCCAGGCGGTATCCGAACGCAGGTATATCGAGGCTGAAGTTACCTGGCAGCAGGCCATGGCAAGAGTTCAGGCATACGGCCTGACCGAGGCCCAGGCCCTTGAGTTGATGGATTCAGGAGATGCAAGCAATGCGACCGGCAAATTTGACTTACTGGCACCCCAGGCGGGTACGATTCTGCGAGACGAATTCATCATTGGTGAATTGATCGACCCCGGTCGGGTGCTGTTCGATATCAGTGATGAGTCTGTCATGTGGGTGGAAGCGCGTGCGGTGCCGGGGTCGTTACCGAATGTTGAGATCGGCTCACCGGCGCGGGTCAGTGTTGATGGTGAACACTGGTTGAACGGCACGGTAATTCAACGTCATCACCGCCTGGACGAAACCACCCGCACGCAGGCCCTGAGAATCGAAGTGCCCATTGTGGATGATGACCTTCATCCTGGCCAATTCGTTGAAGCCGAAATCATAACTGGTACGACAGAACCGGTGATGGCAGTTCCACTGGCATCAGTGACCATAATCGAAGGAGATCCCACGGTGTTTCGATTGGTGGATGGGCATGAATTCGAGCCGGTGAAAATCCTGACCGGCGACACAATTGGTGACTGGATCGCCATTGACGCAGGTCTTGGGGAAGGTGACGAAATAGCAGTTACCGGTGTTTTTCACATTAAGTCTTTATTGCTCAAGTCCTCCATGGGCGAAGGCCACGGACACTAGGAAACTGACATGCTTGAAAAACTGGTAGCAGCCTCGCTGCATTATAAATTTCTGGTCATTATTGCCTTCGGCGTCGTGGCTTTTCTCGGTTGGCAGGCGGTTCGATCCGTGCCCATCGATGCGTTTCCGGACGTGACTCCGGCACAGGTCAATATCTATACCGAATCGCCCGGGCTGGCGGCTGAAGACGTGGAACAACTGCTGACCTTTCCGATCGAGTCTGGCATGGCCGGCCTGCCGAAAGTGCAGGAAATTCGCTCTGTCAGCCTGTTTGGCCTTTCCTACGTTGCCGTCTATTTCGACGACGATATGGATATCTACTTCGCTCGCCGGCTGGTCATGGAACGGCTACAGGAAGTCGGTGACCGAATCCCGGAAGGCTACGGTACACCTGAAATGGGTCCGAATACGTCCGGCCTGGGCCAGGTGTTCTGGTACACGCTTGAACGTGCTGACGAGCAACTGAACGCGGATATAACCGACATGGATTTGCGTACATTGCAGGACTGGAGTGTCCGGCTGATGCTGCGTACTGCACCTGGAGTCGATGACGTGATGTCCTGGGGTGGGCAGGAGCGGCAGTACCAAGTGGTTATCGACCCATTCAGTCTTATCGAATATGACCTCACCTTCTCCGAGGTCATGGCCGTGATCGTGGCAAACAATCGCCAGGTCGGTGGTCAGTACGTCAATCTTGGGTCCGAACAGTATCTCGTTCGCGGGCTAGGCCTGGTCGAGGGGGAAAATGACATTGGCAGCATGGTGGTCAAGGTCGAAGACGGAGTCCCAGTCTTCCTCCGCGACATTGCCAATGTCACACAGGGAAGTGCTTTACGGTTTGGCGCTGTAACCAGAGATGGCAAAGAAGTCGTCCTGGGCATGGCGCTTTCGCGCATCGGTGAGAATGCCGCTGATGTTGTAGATGCTGTGAATGAGAAAGTCTCGATCGTTGAGCAGGCCTTGCCTGAAGGTGTGGTTCTGCGTCCGGTTTACGAACGTACAGACCTGGTTGAAAAAGCCGTCAGCACGGCGGTTCGGGCACTGGTTGAGGGGTCAATCCTCGTTGCTGTAGTCCTGTTCCTTTTCCTGGGTGATTTCCGTTCCTCCGTCGTCGTCATCGCCGCCTTGCCATTGGCGATGCTGATTGCGTTTATCTTCATGGGTGAGACGGGGCTGTCTGCAAACCTCATGTCGCTGGCTGGTCTTGCGGTCGGTATCGGGATGATGGTGGATGGTGCCGTCGTGATGGTGGAGAACGCATTCCGGATCATGGCGGAGCGCAAGGCCCAAGGTGAGGAAGTCGACCGCACAGCTGCGGTGCTGGCCGCCGCGCGCGAGGTGGCCAACCCGATTGCATTTGCTATCCTGATTATCATCGTGGTGTTTCTGCCGCTGTTCAGCCTGCAAGGGCTCGAAGGTAAGTTGTTTAAGCCAATGGCATTCAACATCAGTTTCGCCATGGGTGGCTCGCTGTTGCTGACCATGACCCTGATACCGGTCCTGGCAGCTCTGCTGCTGAAACCCAGGTTAGAACGGGATACCTGGCTGGTGCGGACGATCAAAAAAAGCTACCTGCCGTTGCTTGCCTGGTCATTGGATAACAAGCGCAAAGTAGTAGGCATTGCGGTGGGATTACTGGTGGCCAGCCTGGCCCTGTTCCCCTTTCTTGGCAAGGAATTCATGCCACAACTGCAGGAAGGCTCGATTATGTGGCGCGTCACGTCCATACCGTCCGCCTCCCTGGATCAGTCCATCGAGATTTCCAAGGACATTGAAAATGCGCTGTCCTCATTTCCGGAAGTGTCAACGACTGTTGCCATGATTGGGCGAGCCGAGAAAGGAGAGACGGCCGACGTTAACTACATGGAAATCTACACGGAACTGAAACCGGAAAACGAATGGCCGGGGGACCGCGATATCGGGGAATTGGCTGAGGACATGCGGGAAACGCTCGAGGTCGTGGTGCCCACAGCCGTCGTCGCGTTTACCCAGCCCATTCAAATGAGAGTTGAGGAACTTATTTCCGGCGTTCGCGCAACCCTGGCAGCGAAGATTTACGGTGAAGACCTGGCAGAACTCGACCGTATCAGCCAGCAGGTCAAAGATGTCATCGCTGGCGTTGACGGCGTAGCCGACCTGTCGCTGGAGGCCAATGTTGGCAAGCCCCAGATCAGAATCCGCGTAAAACGGGATCAACTGGCCCGTTTCGGGCTAAACGCAGACGAGGTGTTGGCAGTCGTTCGCACCGGGATCGGCAACGAGCCCGTATCCACACTGATCGACGGCATCCGCCGGTTCGATATCACGGTGCGGTTGGATGACGCCTCCAAGGCCTCGGTGCAATCGATCCAGCGCATTCCACTGAAGACCAGTGGTGGTGCCATTGTTCCCTTGTCATCCGTGGCCGAAGTCAGCGTGGCTGAAGGTTATTCGTTTGTGCGCAGAGAACAACTCCAACGTTATGCCGTTATTCAAATGGATGTGCGCGGCCGGGATGTCGATGGGTTCGTGCGGGATGCCAACGCGGCGCTTGAAAGCCAGGTGGATTTACCACCCGGCTACTGGATCGAGTGGGGTGGCGCGTTTGAAAACCAACAACGAGCATTGGCAAGGCTGTCTCTGATCGTTCCGTTGACCATTTTCTTCATTTTCGTGTTGCTTTACACCGCATTCAATTCGATCAAGTACGCAACTTTGATCATCGCCAATGTACCGTTCGCCACCATTGGCGGACTGATCGCGCTGTTTATCAGTGGCCAGTATGTTTCTGTCCCGTCTGCGATTGGGTTCATCGCGGTATTCGGCGTGGCGATGCTGAACGGAATTGTGCTGGTCGGCTTTATCAATGATTTGCGAGGGAAAGGACTTTCCGTTGCCGAAGCGGTGCGCAAAGGTGCCGAATTGCGACTCAGGCCAGTGCTCATGACCGCGAGTGTTGCTATTCTCGGCCTCATACCGATGCTGTTGTCATCCGGTGTGGGCGCGGAAACCCAACGCCCTCTGGCTTCTGTCGTTGTGGGGGGGCTGATCAGCTCCACGCTTTTGACCCTGATATTGCTACCGGTGATTTACGAGTGGATAGAGTCTCGATTGGAGGAAAAACCATGAGTCTGAAGGAACTCAGGGTATTCGATCACAGGAATCCCTTTACTGATAACGCAAGTATCGAAATCAGAAAATGAGCTCTGATTGCGGATGTGAAGCACCTGAAATAACCACGGACCAGGAGCGCCGCGTCCTGCGTACGGCTTTGGGTCTGAACGCAGCGATGGCGGTAATTGGAGGAGTCGCAGGTTGGATAGCGCAGTCCACCGGATTGTTGGCTGACGCGCTTGATATGCTTTCTGATGCGACCGCATATGCCATTGCATTATTAGCCATCGGCCGTTCGGCGCTATTCAAGGTGAGAGCCGCGAAGCTCAGCGGCGGAATCTTGCTTGTGCTCGGTATTGGTGTACTCATCGAAGTGGGCCGCCGCATGATCTACGGCGCAGAGCCACTGAGCGAATGGATGATTGCCACTGCAATGTTGTCTCTTGTCGTCAACCTGGCTGTAATGCGAATGCTGGCCCCGATGAAGTCAGGCGAAGTGCATTTGCGAGCCACCTGGCTTTTCACCCGTGCCGATGTCGTGGCAAATCTGGGCGTCATCGTCGCGGGTATTTTGATTCTCTGGCTCAACACGCCCTATCCGGATTTCATCATCGGCGTACTCATAGGCCTCTATGTAATCAAAGAAGCAATCGAGATTTTGCGAGACGCCAAATCGGAAGCAAGTTATGAAGAGCCAACTCGCGAGGAAAGCCAGTGAAACGCCTATGAGCGACAAGGACTATTGGGAAAGACACGCACGTAACTATGATGTGTCAATGCGGTGGCTGCTTGGACGGCCACTTCCACGGATGCTGGAATTGGTGAGTGAAGCTGTTCGCGGCAAGGGAAAAGTCCTGGAAGTCGGCGCGGGCACAGGCATCGTCACATCGGCCATTGCCAGGACAAGTGAAAGAGTTGTCGCGACCGATTATGCGTCAGCCATGATTGAGGCTGTGGAAACACGAATTCAGGACGCAGAGCTCGAAAACGTGATCTGCGAACAAGCAGACATTTATTCACTTCCGTACAAAGCAAATGAGTTTGATGCTGTGGTCGCGGCAAATGTCTTGCATCTGGTGCCTGACCTTCCGAAAGCGCTTGAAGCCCTCAAGAAAGTAACCAAACCTGGCGGCTTGCTTGTGGCACCCACGTTTTGCCATGATGAGACAAGCGTGTCCTGGCTGTTTTCGCGTCTTCTCGCGGTCAGCGGTTTCCCGGGCCATCGCCGCTTCACTGCTCGATCTCTCAAAGATGCGCTCAAGGAAAACGGTATACAGATTGCTCGCGAACAGTTACTACCAGGGCTCATTCCAATCGGGTTTGTAGAAGGGTCTCTGTAGCGCTCTCAGTCGGCCCTACCCCTAAGTGTGTTTCTCACCGTCGATTCTCACCATTTGAGAAGCCTGTAATTCAGAATGCGATGGGAAACTCCAATGTGGTAGTAAAAAATGAATCTAATTCTCTTGCTCAGAATGTTTTTACATCCGCTGATTTACTGGTTAATTGCCGGTGCAATCTTTTGGTACCTGAAAGTCTTCGTTGCAGGAACTTTCGCTGAAAACTCCATGCTTCTTGGTTTGGCTGAGAACGTCAGTTCTATTGCAATTTGGATTGCTCTAATTCCTTTTGCCCTGGGTTCCGTACAACTGCTTGAGCGGATACAGACGCTCTACTTGTGGCACTCCAACGAGACGCATGGCTGCGATTTCTGCGGTAGCCCCCAAGACGAAAGAACTGGCAGGTACGGACCATATAGAAAGTGTTTTCGTTGCGGGAAGACCCAACGAGGTTGGGAGTGAGCAGGTCACTTGATTTGAGCGCTCATTCCCCCAATTTTCAATGGATGGCCCAGGGGAAATGAAATGACCGATATCAGTGACCTGAATTTGTTCTCGCGCAGGGTGCTCGAAGAGACGGAGAGAAACCGCGACCTCATGAAATCGGCTGCGGAAGCTATGGAAAGCCCGCTTGTTAAAGCAACGAGGGCCATGGAAAGCAACTCTTCCATTCAGCGAATGCTTGCAGACGTCGAGCGGCATCGGAAAATGGTGAATTCTATTGAAGGGCCACTGGCCGAACTGCGTGCTAGCGGTATCTTCGAAGATGCATCGAAGTGGCAGGGCGAATTTGAAAGAACTCAGAAGCTGATGGCTGATTATCACAGCCGGTTTATTCTTCCTGATCTTACTCGTATTACAAAATTGACCGAGGAATCCAGCCTTGGTCGTGTAGCACAGCTCGCAAAACAATTCTCTGAGCAAAATTCCGATATTCAAAGAGCTATGGAGGCCATGCAAACACCTTGGCTTGATGCTCAGCGAGCATTTGACTCAGTGAGGGGCTTTTCGGAACTTCAAAGCATCGGGCGTGTACTAGACCGAATTCCCGCTTTTGAAGACAAGGTGAGTATTGCACTGCGTGAGAGCCTTGGCGATTGGCGTGATGCGATTTCTTGGCCGAAGAATATTTCCACAGACTTGGTGGCTCGTTCAGAGTTTTATGTTGACCTCGGATTCGATTCAGATCTCACAGATTTTCCAGCACCTGCATTTCAAGAGAGTGTCAGCATTGCTGGATTGAGGCGAGAGCCCCCTCCGTTGATCGTGGGATACGGTCCACCTGTTGCCCACACAGACGATATTGACGAAGAAGCTCTTGTTCGTACTAACATGGCTCACGACTGGCTTCAGAGACTGGAAACGAATCTACGTCAATTCATTGACCTTCACATGACTCGGGCGTTTGGATCAGATTGGCCGAAGCACCGTCTGCCCAACAAACTTTACGAAGAGTGGATGGAGAAAAAGGAAAAAGCGGCTTCAGCCGGTAGAGGGGATTGGCCGCTCATTGCCTTCGCCGACTTCACCGACTACGAAAAAATCATCTGCAAGAAAGACAATTGGCGTGAAGTATTTTCTCGACTGTTTAGTCGCCCAGAAAATGTGCGAGAAAGTTTCCAGCGCCTGCACATGATTCGGCTCGACACGATGCATGCCCGACCAATCGGCCAGGATGACGAGCTATTGTTGTATGTCGAAGTCAAAAGGCTGATCAAGGTAGTAGTGCGCCTTTCCAACTAGCAGTGATGGCGTCTAGATCGCAAGCCTGATTGGTTATTTTTCGGCGCACAATTTCAAACCTCAATCAAAATTTGGATCATGTCTGCAGCATCACGCGTACTATGTTTTGTACCTTTGAATACCCCTATTTCGCCCAATGGTTATCCACATCGCCACCCCATTGACCAGATTTGATTCTATGATTCAATTAAGAGTATGGAATGCTTGAATGAACAATTGGGCGTTGTACGTAAAAACCTCTTCATGAGGCATTCAAGTATTTCCAAACTAGAAGCCCTGTCCTCGTGACGGGGTTTTTACGTATCAACTGGCGAGATAGGTGGGCGAACCTGGCAGCCTCTCGCTGGACGCTTCAATTAAATGCCAGGACTCATCACCTGATGTCAGGGCAGCATCCCTGGACCAGTACGGCATGAGGTCACTCACGACGTAGCCTAGACCCTTGAGCGTCGTGATACCCGGGGTAGAGCAGCATGCTGACTCTACTTACAGTCAGAGGGGAGGCAATGTGGAGAGAAAACCACAGCAGATTGCCGAGGCCAGCCGCGAAAATAGTCGGGCTTTTAACCCTTCTGTACCAACCAGCATGAAAAAAGCTCAGTTCAAAAAAAAAGAATTTACGATTGATAAAAAAGTCCCGGCACAACATCGGGTAATGATGGGGATCCTTGTAAACGTTGGCTATGCAAAAGACAAATACCAGGGGATGTGGGCAAAACTTCTAAAGGAGTCGGGCATTAATGATATCGATCTCAAGCGGCTACTCGCTGTAACAATCCCAAAGGAATACAGCAAACGAGGATTCGTTCGAAACCGACTACAGAACAGGGATTGGGCCAAGTATTTTGATTGAATATCGAACTTCATCGCCTCCTGAAAACTGGCCGCGAATCCTCGTTGCCAGTTCACAGGAAAGTTCTTTGCAGGAGGATAGCTATGAGTCTGATGCTGCACCGAGGCGCGGAGGAAGTTTCGTTAAACCAGCTCCAACAAGCCTTCACCCCTGAAGCCACAAGGACGCATGTACCTATAGCCCATCACTCTCTGGTTGACCATGTGCGATATGCACTTGGAATGTTCGGACATGATGTGGCTGAGGAACATCACGGCATTACGCCGGATGGAATGCGTTACTTTGGCGTTCTGACCCTCAAGTCAGACTACGGTGATTACACCGATACAGTCGGCTTGAGGAACTCTCACGATAAGCGTTTCCCCATCGGTATCTCGATGGGAGCAAGAGTGTTCGTTTGTGACAATCTTTCCTTCATGGGAGAGCACGTAATCAGGCGCAAGCACACAGCAAACGCAAAACGTGAATTACCTGGTTTGGTTATGGAGATCGTTGAGCCACTGGCGCAAGCCCGACAAGCCCAACAGATCACCTTTGACCGATACAAGGCAACCAAAATACCGCCCGAGTTGGCAAGTCACGCCATGATAGAAATGTTTCGTCAGGGCGTGATGAACTGGACTCGAATCAGGGACGTTCAAGCCGAGTGGCACGAACCTTCGTTTGAAGGCTTCGAGAATTACTCAGCGTGGCGACTGTTCAATGCGGCGACAAGAGCATTAGAAGGCAAAATCACCGAGAACCCACAAGCTTCTCAGTCGCTTCACGAAGTGATTGACGGCGTGTGTTCCCGTGTTAGCCACTGATTCTTTTTCGTTTTAAGCCCACTTTATTGTGGGCTTTCTTTTTAATATAAAAAGTATTATGAATCAATGATTTAAGTAGATATACTCGGGGTGCAAACCGAGGTAACGACATGGCAAAGATTTTCACCTTTCCCGATTTCGACCCTGAAACTCGTGAGCACTATTCCGAGGTTAAGGCAGAGTTGGTCAAACAAGGGATCTATCACGATGAGTCGCGGATTCCCCCTGGACTCATTTACTTCATCATCGAGTGGTGGGGCAGTGTCTACGAAGCCGGTAGGGCCGACGCTCTCTTTGAGTCAGACGCAGACATTCTCTAGGGGCTACCCTATTAGGGTATCTGTTCTTGCGGAGGCTGCGGTTAAACTCATCCTCAGAAGGCACCACGAACAGCAGTTGAAGGACGCGACACAACCGCGAGTGAGCTAGGGGGGGTTGGTGCCGGTTGCAAGATTCGAACTTGCGACCCCATCATTACGAATGATGTGCTCTGCCAACTGAGCTAAACCGGCACTAATGAGCCTAAAAAGAGCCTAATATATTCTAACTAATTGTTTTTATTACCCCTCCCAACTACTTACGAATGCGCCGCTCTACCAACTGAGCTATGCCGGCACGGTTCCGAGGTTCCGGAAGGGCGCAGAGTATAGGGAAAAGGCCCTGCAGGCACAACAGAAACAACGCTTTCCGCGAACTGTTCAGGCCCCCGACCTGGCCATTCCCTCCCCGGGTAAATGCCCCTGTCGGCACAGGTCCTACAAGTCGCCGTAGCCGATTCCGACACCGGGCCGCGATGCTGTTCCCTGTTCCTGCTCGGTTCCAGAGCGCAGGCTGGTGTCCTGCGCTCATCGAGGGGGTGGCGCGGAGGGGGGATCATGAAAGGAGAGGAAGGATTCAGCCTGCTGGAGGTGCTGGTGGCCAGTTCGCTCCTGGCCACGGCCCTGCTGGGACTGGCGGCCATGGCGGTGCGTGGCCTGGAGGATGCCACGGCGGCGCGGGACGAGCTTGTGGCTGCCCTGCTGCTGCGTGACTTCGAAGGCCGGATCGCACTGACGGGTGGCGCCAATGCCTGGCGCGCACCCATCGGCCAGGCACAGGCCGAACTGAGGGACTGGCGCAGGCATGTCGCCTCGGCGATGCCGGAAGGCGGCGCACAGGTCTGCCGGGACAGTACGCCCGATGACGGCCGTGCAGGCGCACCCGCCTGTGACGGCGGGGGCGGCCTGGTGGCCAAGGTGTTCTGGCGTCGCGGCATCGCCCTGCCCTGGGAGCGCCGCGTGCTGGAGCTGGCGCCATGATGGCCCGCGTTCGCGGCTTCACGCTGCCGGAACTGCTGCTCGCCATGGCACTCGGCGCCGTGATCCTGGCGGGCCTCGTCACCGTGGTGTCGGCCGTTCTGCAAACGGTGCGCGCCCAGCAGGCGCTGGCCGGCGTCGCAGCCGTGGCACGGTTCGCGACCTCGGACATCGGCGCGGCCGTGGCCGGCGCGGGCTTCGGTGAAACGCCCTGGTCGTCACCCGGTCCGCCGGCGCTCGACGGCAGCATCGATGCGCTCAGCGTGGCGTCCGACCAGCTGGTGTTGCGACGGCGTGCACGGACCAATTGCCTGGGCAACGACAACCCGGCCCCGGACGCGACCGGCGCACCGGCCGCCTGGCTGCGCGAAGAGGTGTTCTCGGTCCGTGACGGCTGGCGCCTGGTCAAGACCTGTGACTACGGACCCGGCCCGGGCGCGGGTACGCGCCAGTTGAACGCCGCCACGCTGGTCGAGGGCGTGGAAGCCTTCCAGGCGCGTTTCGGCGAGGACCGCAACGACGACGGCGCCATCGATCGATGGGTGGACGCAGGCGCCTGGTCCGACGAGACCCGCGTCCTGGGTGTTCGGGTAGCCCTGCTCATCGCCAGTCCGGAATCAGTGCGCTCCAGACCCATCGGTCGCGTTCGACTTCTGGGCCAGACCCTGTCGCCTCCGGACGACGGACGCGTACGCCTGGTGGTGGAGGAAACCCTGCCCATCCGGGGGCGGCTGCCATGACCGGTCGACGTGACCGCCAACGGGGCGCGGCCCTCGTGCTCGGCCTGCTGTTCCTGTTTCTGCTCAGCGGCGTCGTGACCGCCGCCTTTTCCGACAACCAGTGGCAGCTGCGCATCGCCAGCCACGAACTCGCCGAAGAACGCGCCATGCAGTCGGCCCGCTCCGCCCTGGCCTGGGCCGAGGACTGGGTGCTGGCGCAGCCGGGAGACCAGCGGCCGGTGCCCTGCCCCGGGCAGTGCGGACCCTCGGACCCGGTGCTCGGCGCGGGTCTCGCCCCGGCGACGCCGGAACGCCGGCCCGAGACCTGGTGGCTGGGTCATGCCTACGCCGATGGTTTCGATCCCGTCGCAGGCGCCAGCGTGGTCCGCCGGCAACGCGCCAACACGCCACCGGGCCGGTGGATCGTTGAAGAGGTCCACTTCGAACCCGGCGACGCCCACGATCCGGCGCGACCGGCCGTGAGCTACTACCGCCTGGTGGCGCGCGCCGCACGGGCGCCCCGTGGCGAAGCCGTCGTGCTCGAATCCATCGTCGCCCGGCCCTGGGGCGAGCCCGCCTGGAGCGACGACCTGCCGGGTGGGGGGCCCGGGTTCTGCAACGGTGTCAACGCGCCCGATCCCTGCGGCCGCCTGGCCTGGCGTCGACGCCAGTGAGTCCGGCAGAACGCCAGTCCGGATTCACGCTGGTGGAACTGCTCTGCGCCGTGACCATCGCCCTGGTATTGCTCACAGTCGCATTGCCCGGCTGGCGGGAGTACCGCCAGGGTGTGGAACGGGTGCAGGCGGTGCGGGGGCTGCAACAGGCGGCGGGCTGCCAGGCGGCCAGGACCGCCGTCAACCTGGCGGCCAGCCTGGCCGACTGCCTGCCGGCGTCCACCCGTTCGTATCGCTTCCTGCTGGTGCCGGCGCGCGGCGGCTTCGACCGCGGCCACGAATGGCGCGCCGAGCCACGGGGCCCGCAGCGCGGCGATGCCTGCGGCACCCTGGTGCTGGATCATTCGGGAAGCCGGCGTTTGCTGGCGGCGCCGGGGACGGGGATCGATTGCTGGCGCGGGCGGTGAGACGCCCTAGCTGCGCAACTCCAGCCGCAATTCGCGCGGCAGGGCGAATTCCATGTGCTCGGGGACGCCGTCGATCTCCTCGGCGGTCCCGGCGCCCTGCGCCTGGAGGTGGGCGATCACGCCCTGCACCAGGCTTTCCGGGGCCGAGGCGCCGGCGGTGACGCCCACGGCGCTGATGCCTTCCAGCCATTCCGGGCGGATGTCCTCGGCGCCGTCGATCAGGTGGGCCGGGGTGCCCTGCTTCTCCGCAAGCTCCCGCAGGCGGTTGGAATTGGAAGAGGTCACGGAGCCCACCACCAACACGAGGTCTGCCTCGGCTGCGAGCACGCGCACGGCGTCCTGGCGATTCTGGGTCGCGTAACAGATGTCATCACGGCGTGGCCCGACGATGGCGGGAAAACGCCGCTCCAGCGCGGCAATGATCGCCAGGGTGTCGTCCACGGAGAGCGTGGTCTGCGTGACAAAGGCGAGCTCGGCCGGGAACTCGACCGCGAGGCTGTCGACGTCTTCCAGCGACTCGATCAGGTGGATGCGATTCCCCCGGGGCGGATTGGGCAACCACTGCCCCATCGTGCCTTCGACCTCCGGGTGACCGGCGTGCCCGATCAGCACCACGTCGCGGCCCTGCTTGCAGTGCCGTGCGACTTCCATGTGCACCTTGGTGACCAGGGGACAGGTGGCGTCGAACACCTTCAGGTCGCGCGCGGCGGCCTCGCGGCGCACCTGCTTGGACACGCCGTGGGCGCTGAAGATCACCGTGTTGCCGTCCGGCACCTGGGCGATTTCGTCGACGAAAATCGCGCCCTTGCGCTCCAGCTCGCTGACGACGAAGCGGTTGTGCACCACCTCGTGACGAACATAAATGGGCGCGCCGAAGAGCTCCAGGGCGCGTTCGACGATCTCGATCGCCCGGTCCACCCCGGCGCAGAACCCCCGCGGATTGGCCAGCAGCAGTTTCATCCCGCCTCCGTCCCGCTGTCGGACTTGCGTCCCGCGAAGGCCTCGCGGGCCGCATCGAACAGCAACAGGATGATACCGCAGGTGATGGCCGAGTCCGCGACGTTGAAGGCCGGCCAGTGCCAGCCCGCGGCGTGCACGTCGATGAAATCCACCACGTAACCGTGCCGCAGGCGGTCGACCAGGTTGCCGATGGCGCCACTCAACAACAGGGCCAGGGCCAGCGGCACCAGCTTCTGGCCCCGCTCCAGCCGGAACAGCCAGCCGATGATGAACACGCTCACCACCACCGCCAGCGCGGTGAAGAACCAGCGCTGCCAGCCACCCGCCCCGGCCAGGAAGCTGAAGGCCGCCCCCGGATTGTGGGCCAGGCGCCAGTTGAGCCAGGAAAACACCTCCACAGGCTCGAACATCGTGAGCTGCGTGCTGGCCAGGACCTTGGTCCACCAGTCCAGCGCGACCAGGGCCGCGGCCAGCAGCAACCAGCCGAAGGCCGCAGGGTTGCGCATTCCCGCATGGGCTGCCCTGCTTTGCATGAACACCACGAGCGGAAGCCTCAGCCGATCCGGCGCAGTTCGCCGGGGCCCTCGACGTTCTCGATGCAGCGCCCGCACAGCTCGGGGTGCGCCTCGCTGGCGCCCACGTCTTCGCGCTGGTGCCAACAGCGAACGCACTTGGCATGGCTCGACGCCGTCACCCGCAGGGCGATGTCCCCCACCTCCGTGGTGACACGCACCGCATCCGCCGGCGCCGCATCCAGGCCGCCGCTGACCGCGTCGGAAGTGATCAGGATGAAGCGCAACTCGTCACCGAGCCAGGCCAGGGCTTCGCCGGCCTCGCCGTCCGCCCAGACGCCCACCTCGGTGGCCAGGGAAGAGCCGACACCGCCGTCCTTGCGCAGGGCTTCGATGGCGCGGGACACAGCCTCGCGCAGGACCATGATGCGTTCCCAGTGGCCACGCTGCGCCTCGTCCTCGAGCGCGAACAGCCCCTGGTACCACGTCGCCATGAAGACCGATCCCTCCCGTTCGCCGGGAATCTCCGACCAGATCTCCTCCGCGGTGAAGCTCAGCACCGGGGCGATCCACCGCGCCAGGGCCTCCAGGATGTGGAACATGGCGGTCTGTGCGGAGCGGCGCACGGCGCTGTCGCGGCCGGTGGTGTAGAGGCGGTCCTTGATCACGTCCAGGTAGAAGGCGCCCATGTCCACCACGCAGAAGTGGTGCACCTTCTGGTAGATGCGGAAGAACTCGTAGTCGTTGTAGGCCGACTCGATCTCCGCCTGCAGGGCGAAGGCACGATCAACGGCCCAGCGGTCCAGGGGCAGCAAGTCCTCCGGGGCCAGGGCCGCGTCCGGCGTGAAACCGTCCAGGTTGCCCAGCAGGAAGCGGGCGGTATTGCGGATGCGCCGGTAGGCGTCCGCCACACGATTCAGGATCTCGTCGGAGACGGACATCTCCTGACGGTAGTCCGCCGCCGCCACCCACAGGCGAAGGATGTCGGCGCCCAGGCGGTTCATCACGTCCTGGGGCGCAACCACGTTGCCCAGGGACTTGGACATCTTCTTGCCGTCGGCGTCCACGACGAAGCCGTGCGTCAGCACCTGGCGGTACGGCGCCTCGCCGTGCAGCGCCACGGACGAGAGCAGAGAGGACTGGAACCAGCCACGATGCTGGTCGGATCCTTCCAGGTACAGGTCCGCCGGGCGCTGCAGCGCCTCGCGCTGGTCCAGCACACAGAAGTGGCTCACTCCCGAGTCGAACCAGACGTCCAGAATGTCGGTCACCCGCTCCCATTCACCCGGGTCCACGCCCAGGGTTTCGAAGAGGTCCTCGGCGTACCAGGCGTCCACGCCGGCCGCCTCGACCAGCTCCGCCACCCGGTGCATCAGGGCCACGGAGTCCGGATGCAGGTCGCCGCTGCCGGGTTTCACGAACAGGGGGATGGGAACGCCCCAGGTGCGCTGTCGCGAGATGCACCAGTCCGGACGTCCTTCGACCATGCCGCGGATGCGCTCCTCTCCCCAGTGCGGCACCCAGCGCACACCCCCGATGGCGCCCAGGGCGTTCTTGCGCAGCCCCTGCTCCTCCATCGAGATGAACCACTGGGGCGTGACGCGAAAGGCTGTCGGCGACTTGTGGCGCCAGCAATGCGGGTAGCTGTGCCGGAAGGGCTCGTGGTGCAGGAGCACGCCGTTGCTGATGAGCTGCTCGATGATGGTGTCGTTCGCCTTCCAGACGAACTGGCCGGCGAACATTTCGGTGTCCTCCAGGTAGACGCCGTTCGGTCCGACGGGGTTGACCACCGGAAGGCCGTACTGCGCGCCGACCGCGAAGTCCTCCTCGCCGTGGCCGGGTGCGGTGTGCACGGCGCCCGTACCGGCCTCGGTGGTGACGTGGTCACCGAGCACCACGGGCACCTCGCGGTCGTAGAAGGGATGCCGCAGCGGCAGGCGCTCGAGGGCGGAACCGGGAACCGTCCCCAGCACCCGGGTTTCCTCCAGCGCCAGGCGTGCGGCCACCCCGGCCACCATCTCGGCCGCCAGGACCAGCGCGAGGCGCTTGCCGTTCCATTCAGCGGCCACGAGCGCGTAGTCCAGGTCGGCGTTCAGCGCCACGGCCTGGTTGGCCGGCAGGGTCCACGGGGTGGTGGTCCAGATCGGGATGCCCACGGCGCCGTCGAAGTCGTCCACGCCGAAACGTGCGAGCAGGTCCGAAGGGTTCGCCGCGGAAAACAGCACATCGATGGCGGGCGAGGTCTTGTCCTTGTATTCGATCTCGGCCTCGGCCAGGGCCGAACCGCAGTCGAAGCACCAGTTCACGGGCTTGGCGCCCTGCACCACGTGGCCCTGCGCCACGATGCCGGCAAGGGCGCGGATCATGTCCGCCTCGTAGCGGAAATCGCGCGTGGCGTAAGGCTGCTCCCAGTCGCCCAGCACGCCGAGACGCTTGAAATCCGTGCGCTGGCGGTCGATCTGGCGGCCGGCGTAGTCGCGACACTCGCGGCGGAAGGTCGCGGCGTCGACCTTCTGGCCCACCTTGCCGACCTTCTTCTCCACCTGCAGTTCGATGGGCAGGCCATGACAGTCCCAGCCGGGCACATAGGGCGCCTGGAAGCCCGCCAGCAGGCGCGACTTGACCACCATGTCCTTGAGCACCTTGTTGACGGCGTGGCCGATGTGGATGTCGCCGTTGGCATAGGGCGGGCCGTCGTGCAGCACGAACAGGGGGCGTCCCGCCGCATGTTCCTGCAGCCGTTGGTAGAGGCCCTGCTGTTCCCAATCCGCCAGCATCGCCGGCTCGCGCTGCGCAAGATTGGCCTTCATCGGGAAGGCGGTGCGCGGCAGGTTGATGGTCTGCTTGTAATCCATGGTCGTGCTCACCCGGCGGGCAACGCGGCCAGTACGGCCCGCGCCCGCGATTCGTCGTTGTTCATCTGTTTCACCAGTGCCCCGAGACTGTCGAAATGGGTCTCGTCACGCAAGCGTTCAATGAAACGTGTTTCCAGTTTCCTGCCGTAGAGGTTCTCGTCGCAGTCGAACAGGTGCACCTCCAGCAGTGGCTCGCCGCCCCCCACCGCGGGGCGCACCCCCAGGTTCGCGATTCCGTCCCGCCACGCGCCGTTCCCGACCCGTGCGCGCACCGCGAACACACCCGCCAGGGGCGCGGATCCGCCCCAGGGCCGGACATTGGCGGTGGGGTAGCCCAGGGTTCGTCCCAGTTGCTGGCCACGCACCACCCGTCCGGTAATGCCGAAGGGCCGCCCCAGCAGCGCCTCTGCGTGCGCCAGGTCGCCGTCGGCCAGCGCCTTGCGGATGGCGGTGCTCGAAACCCGCACGCCACCCAGGGTCACCGCCGGCACGACCTCGACCTCGAATCCGGCGGATTCGCCCAGCGTGCGCAGCAGCGCCAGGTCGCCCTCGCGACCGCAGCCGAAGCGAAAGTCCTCGCCCACGACCACGACCCGTGCGTTCAGGCCCTCCACGAGAATGCGCTGTACGAAGGCCGCCGCCCCCAGGGCTGCCAGGGCCTCATTGAATCGCAGGGCCCAGGCCAGCGCCACACCCTGCTCGCGGACGAGCCGAAGCTTCTCCGCGGGCCCGGTCAGTCGTGGCGGCGCCTGGTCCGGATCGAAAAACGCCCGTGGCAAGGGTTCGAAAGTGACCAGCGCCCGCTCCAGCCCCTGCTCCGGAAACGACCCCGCCCGCTTCGCCACGCAGGCGAGCAGCGCCTGGTGGCCACGATGCACACCGTCGAAATTGCCGATGGCGACCACGCTGGCGGCGCTGAGACCGGCATGGTGATGGTCCCTGTAAAGGCGCATGGAACGGAGGAATCCCGAGGAAAAGGCAAGCGCCGGATTATAGCAAGGCGGACCGCCCGCGCGGCTGTCGGACCGGCTTCAATCCACCGGGTTGCGGAGCTCGCCGATCCCCTGCACGGAAATCACCACCTCGTCACCCTTTGCCAGCGAGATTTCGTCGGGCGGCACGATACCGGTGCCGGTCATCAGGAACACCCCCGCGGGGTGCGACAGTTCCCGGAACAGGTAAGCGACGAGGTCCTCGAAGCGGCGTTTCATCTGGGCCAGCGTCGTCTCGCCCTCGAAAACCGTTTCGCCTTCCCGGCGGATGCGCAGGGCGATGCCCGTCTCCGGCGGAAGCGGCGTGCCGGTCACCCGGATGGCGGGGCCCAGCGCCGCGCAGGCGTCGAAGGTCTTGGCCTGGGGCAGGTACAGCGGATTCTCGCCTTCGATGTCACGGCAGCTGAGATCGTTGCCGATGGTGTAACCCGTGATGCCCCCCGATGGCGCGATGAGCAGGGTGAACTCCGGCTCGGGCACGATCCATCCCGAATCGCGGCGCAGGCGCATGGCCTGGCCCGGCGCGACCACGCG
>JAUHYP010000088.1 GCA_030426265.1 Gammaproteobacteria bacterium
TAGGGAATGCCGAGCAACTGGTAGGGCTGGTAGGGGAAATCCGTCAGATGGAGGTTCCAGGCCCGCACCCGCAGGCCGCCCACATCGACCACCGCGCCCAGGCCTTCGGGCAGGCGCCCGACGATGGAATGTCGGCTGAGCACCGCGTTGGCCCAGGAAGCCGGCCCCTCTCCGGGCTGCACCAGGACGTTCCAGCCCAGGGCCTCCGCCAGCAGCGACGCCCGGTCCTCGCCCTCCGGAGGGCAGTGAACCGTCGTGCAACGGCCGCCCTCCCCCCGGGCCTCCTGCAGCCCCACGATGTCTGCGCCGCTCGCCCGAAGCACCGCCACCGTCTCATCCACGCCAAGCCCGACATTCGCACCCGCACCCCACGCGTTGAAACTCACCAGTACCAGGGGGTCGCGCCCGGGCGGGGGTTCACCGCCGGGGACTATGGCCGGCAAGCACAATACAGCGAAGAGGGTCACCACCCGGGCCAGGCGGCCGATGGCGCGGTTCATCGTTGGCGTTTGCCGGAACGGGCGCTGGAAGGAATGGCCTGGGTCCCCGTGGATGGCACCGGGCGGCTATCGGCCGCGCGGCCTCAGGGTGCTGCCGCCATTGCCGGGGTCCGTGGGCCGCGTGGGTCGGTCGGGGGGATCCGGACGATTGGGCCGGTCAGGCCGGTCGAAGGGCGGGCGGGGCCGGTTCGGCCCGTACCCATAGCCATAGCCATAGCCGTAACCATAACCGGGGTAGACGTCCCGCTGCACCGTCACCGTCGCCGGAACCGGCTCGGGTGCCGGGCGCTGCCGCTCCCGCGCCGCGCGCTGCTCGGCGCGCTCGTCCTTTTTCTCCGCGAGATAGTCGCGCACGTGCTCGGGCGGGCCGGGTGCGATGCCGGAGGACTCCGTCTCCAGGCTCACTTCCCGGGCCGAGTCCCCGCACGGCTGATCGGCGAATACGACACCCTGCGACGTCTCGCAGCGATAGATCTGCGCCTGGGCCGTGGCCGGAACCAACAGCAGCAGGGCAAGGACGGTGACACGGTTCATGGCTTCGGTTCAGTCATGGTCGGGGGCCCTGCTTTCAGTATAGGCGAGGACCCGCGGGCCGGGACCACGGTCCGGCGCGACGCGACCTTCGCAAAACTCCGTGCGCATCAAGGACTTCCCGTAAGCGTTCCGGCCGTGCTATGGTTAGAACGTGTCGATCTAAAGGAGTAGACGATGCGACGCCCGATCATCAGCATCCTGACTGCCTCGCTGGCCCTCGCCGGCCACTCACTCGTCCTCGCAGATTTCATTCCTGAGACCACCGGTTACCGCGATGGTGTGAAACGCTTTCACGCGGGCGACTACCGGGGCGCCGCCGCGGCCTTCGAGAAGTCCATCAGCCTGGCGCCCGAACCGGACGCCGACGCCGACTACCTGCCCTACCTGTACCTGGCTGCGAGCCAGTACCAGTTGGGCAATACCTGCACGGCAGAACTCGTGTTCTCCCAGAGCCAGGCCCTGGGCGAGGCTTCGATGACGCCCTACGCCGAGACCCTGGCCGAGCACTACCGGCAGCATGCCGGTGCTCCCGCCAACGCCGTGCGCATGGACGCGTCACAGACCACGAGTTTCACCCGGGAACGGGTTCTGCAGCGTTGCCGCCTGGCGAACGACCTGGCCGGCAACGATTACCCCTGGTACTTCCACTACCTCCTGGGGCTGAAATACGAATCATCCGGTGACATCGCGCAGGCGCTGGACGCCTACCTGATCGGCGCGAACATGCTGCAGCAACCGGAGCGCCGCAAGCGGGCGTACGGGATGCACTACGTGGATTACCTGCCCTACTTCCGGATTGCGCGCTCCCATGCGCAACTCGGAGACTGGGCGCGGGCGCGCGAGGCCCTGAACGTGTCTCGCGCCCTGGGTGAATACCGCCCCGGCGATCCGGATTTCGAGCAGTTCGCCGCCCTGGATGCTCAGGTGGCGGCCGCGCAACGCGGCGGAGACCAGGCCTCGCTGGCCCCGGCCGTCAGCGCCAGGGGCGCCACCGTCACGCCGTAACGAAGCTGCGCGACGCGCCCCAGGCGCGAGCGCACTGTCGCTGCGACCAGGCAGCCATCTTTCCATTCCAGGTTCACTTCGAAGCCGCCCCGGGCGCGTAGCCCGGTCACGCGGCCGGACGGCCATGCCGAAGGCAGGGCCGGCAGAAACTCCAGTTCGAATTCCAGGCCGCCCCCCGCCGGATCGTCCTCGTCGAGCCGGACATGACTCTGCAACAGCATTTCCGTGATGGCCGCCGTGCCACCGAAATTACCGTCGATCTGGAACGGCGGGTGAGCATCGAACAGGTTGGGATAACTGCGCTCGGGCGACAGCAGCAGCTCGAGAATGGAATGCGCCCGATCCCCCTCGTGCAGGCGGGCCCAGAGATTGATGCGCCAGGCGATGGCCCAGCCGGTGGTGCGATCGCCGCGCGTCTCCAGCGTCCGCCGCGCCGCGGCGGCCAGTTCGGGCGTTCCCCGGGGCGTGATCTGCGCCGCGGGGTGCAACGCGTACAGGTGGGATACGTGGCGATGGTCCTGCTCCGGCGCCCGGGCGTCCCAGTCCTCACGCCATTCCTGAAGCTGGCCCTGCGCGCCCACGCGGTCCGGGGCCAGGCGGGCACGGGCGGCCAGCACCTCGGCCGCGAACCCTTCGTCACGGCCCAACAGGCCGGCCGCCGCCGCGGTCTGGGCGAACAGGTCACGCAGCAACTGGTTGTCCATGGCCGGCCCCTGGGCCAGGGACACGCCGGGCCGGTGGGCATTTTCGGGCGAATTGGAGGGGCTGGTGACCAGGGTGCCGTCCTCCAGCTCCACCAGGTTCTCCAGGAAGAACGTCGACGCCCCTTCGAACACCGGCCAGGACGCCGCCAGAAAGGCCTCGTCGCCCCCGTAGAGGTAGTGCTCCCAAAGATGGGTGGTCAGCCACACGCCACCCAGGGGCCACATGCCCCAGAAGGCGCCGTCGATCGGCCCCGTGGCGCGCCACAGGTCCACGTTGTGATGGGTGACCCAGCCCCCGGTGCCGTAATGGCGTCGGGCGAAGTCCGCGCCGCGCTCGGAGATCTCGTGAACCATCCGGTGCAGCGGCTCGGCGAGTTCGGGCAGGGCCGTCGGCTGCGCTGGCCAGTAGTTCATTTCCGTGTTGATGTTGATCGTGTACTTGGAGCCCCAGGGCGGCGAAATGGACTCGTTCCACAGCCCCTGGAGATTGGCAGGCTGCGTACCGGGCCGGGAACTGGAGATCAGCAGGTAGCGACCGTACTGGAAATACAGGGCCGCCAGGGCCGGGTCGTCGCCTCCCGCGAATCGCCGGATGCGCTCATCGGTCGGCAGGGCCGCTGCCTCCGTCACGCCCAGGTCCAGGGACACTCGCCGGAACAATCGTCGATGCTCCGCGACATGCGCCTCGCGCAGGACGGAATAAGACTTTCCGGCCGCCGGGTCGAGACGGGCGATGTTGGCCGCCTCCGGGTCACCGCTCACATCGTCGTAACGGCGAAAGCTGGTGGCCGCCGAGAGCAGGATCACCACGGCATCGGCCCCGGAGACGTGCAGTTGCTGGCCCGTGCCGCGGACCTGTCCCACGCCATTCTCCAGGATCACCCGCGCCCGCGCCTCGAAGCGCAGCGCGCCGTCGACGCCATTGGCGGCGCCGTTGCGTCCCTCCAGCAACAGGGTGTCGTCGCCCAGGCTGCGGCTGTTGGCCGGCAACGGCGACTGGTACCCCAGCGAGAAATAGAGGTTGCCGCCGCGGTCCGGGTCGGCCGGTCGTTGTGCCGTAAGACGGATCACCAGCACGTCATCCACGGGGCTGGCGAACACCTCGCGCAGGTGCTCGACCCCGCCGATGGTGAACCGGGTGCGGGCAATACCGGTGTCGAGATCGAGTTCCCTCGAATAGTCGAAGGCCGTCTCGCTTCCGGACATGGAGATCAGCAGTTCACCCACGGTCTGGTAAGGCATCTGGCGCAGGGGTACGGACATGAAGTCCGTATCGACGAGGTCCTGGGCCTCGGCGTGGCGACCCTCGGCCA
>JAUHYP010000051.1 GCA_030426265.1 Gammaproteobacteria bacterium
CCGGGCGAGGAGCACATGATGAAATTCGGCGATTACCTGAAAGCGCAACGCGAAGCCCGGGGTTGGACCCAGCCCATGGCCGCGGAAAAGATCGGGATCGAGCAGTCCTACCTCTCCAAGCTCGAGGGCGGCAAGGCCACGCCCTCCGAGGAGATGTTCGAGCGCCTGGTCGAAGCCTACGACATCGATCTGGACCAGATGGCCCAGTCTGTCGCACTCGGGGAACTGGAGCGGCTGCGCGAGATCGCCGACATCCGTGACCTGCTGCGGCGCGGCCAGCAGGCGAACGCCCGGGGGCGTCGGCGCTGGCTGTTGGCCTCGCTGTTGCTGCTGGCCCTGGGCGGGGCCGTATTGTCCTTCGTGGTGACGGAACGCCGCTTTGCGGACAACGAGTACGTCTATGTTTCCAAGGGCGTCATCCTGCCGGGAGAGAACGACTTCGTGTTCGCCGGTTTCGAGAGCCTGGATCCCGGCTACATTGCCCGCAAGCACTCGGGCGATCCCCTGATCGAGCGCCTGGACCCCGTCTACATGTACCACGCGGCCTACCGGGGGGAGTACTACCCCATCACGGTGGAAGGCGGCCGCCGGATCTACGAGAGCTTCACCCAGCGCCCGAAGCCCACGACCCTGAACGGGCACCTCTTCCACGCCCTGGCGGTGGCGATGATCCTGTTCGGGCTGGGTGGCCTGTTCGTGTCACGGCGCTGGTAGACCCGGGCGGCGCCTCGATGAAAAAAGGGGGCCACTCGGCCCCCTTTCAGTGCCTGGCTGGCTGCGATCAGACCGTTCGGGTCGCCACCGCCGGCGGCACCGAGGCCGCCCGGCGCGCCGGGCCGAGCACGGCGAGCTGCCCCACCACCAGCAACACCAGCATGGCGACCGGCAGCAGCCACAGTTCCATGCGGTCGAGGTCGAAGGCATCCACCATCGCCATGTTCAGTCCGACGGTCAGCGCCGCGCCGAGCAGCACGCCGACGCCGCTGATGAGGAAGTTCTCGGACATGAAATAGCTCGCGATGTCGGCCTTGCTGGCGCCCAGCGCCCGGCGCGTGCCGATCTGCTTGGTGCGGCGGCTGACACTGAAACTGGCCAGGCCCACGATGCCCAGGGCCGTGATCAGCAGCAGCAGGGCGATGGTGAACAGCAGCATCTTGATCATGGAGGCATGGCCCCGGTAGGAACGCTCACGGGTCTCCTCCATGGTGGTGAGGCCGCGCACGATACGGTCGCGGTTCGAATCGGCCAGCAGTTCCTCCACCTGGGGCATCAGTTCGTCACGCCGTCCGGGCTCGGTGCGCACGATGTAGCGCGTGGAGCGGAACAGGGTGTGCTCCGGCGAGAGCATGGTGTTGTCCAGCCGGTCCCAGCCGTTCCAGGGCGCCTGCATGCGCTCGATGATGCCGATCACCGTCATGGGCTCGTTGCTGTTGATGTACACGGTGCTGCCCACCGCGCTGCGCCATTCCTCCTCGCCGAACAGCCCCTTGGCCAGGGACACGGTGATGATCACCCGGTCGGGCCAGTTCGGGGTCGAGCCCTCGCGCCAGCCGACGTCCGACGGGGCGAAGTTCTCCCCGGCCACCAGGTTCAGGCCATAGGTGTCCAGGCCGTGCTCGTCGGTGAAATACACCGCCGTGCCGATGCCGTCGATGTCATCGCCGGCTTCGGTCTGCAGTCCCATGGACCAGCCGCCCCCGGACAGGGGCACGGAGTTGGACTGGATGGCGTTCACCACGCCCGGCAGGGCGCGGATGGCGGCGAGGTCCTCCTCGATGGTGACGCGCTCGTTGAACTCCTCGTTGAAGCCGATGCTGGAGATGTAGAAGATGTTGGCCTCGTCCACCCCGCTGGGCCGGGCCATGGCTTCCGAACGGGACTGGATGATGGAGATGGCGTTGACCATGATGGCCATGGTGACCGCCACCTGCAGGGCGATGAGGATGGCGCCGGTGCGATTGCGCATCAGGGCGCGCCAGATGGGTCCGAATTGCATGGTGAATCCTCCTATTGCGCCTTGAGCTGGCTGGCGGGCATGACCTGCGTCGCGCGCCAGGTGGGGTACAGGCCGGCCACCAGGGCCGAGACGATGGCCAGGCCGATGGCGGTCAGCATCATCACCCAGTCGAGGCCGACCAGGTTTTCCACGAACTCACCGAACAGGGCCTCGATGCCGCGCAGGCCCAGCCAGGTCAGCCCCAGGCCCAGGATGCCGCCGCCCAGGCCGATCAGGCCGGCTTCGACCATGTGCTGCCGGAACAGGTCGCCGCGTCGGGCGCCCAGCGCGCGCCGCACGCTGATTTCACCGGTTTTGCGCATGAACTTGGCCAGCAACAGGCCGATGGTGTTGAGCAGGCAGACCACGAGGAACAGCACGGACAGGCCGAGCATGACCTGGGCGTCGTCCTCGACGACTTCCTGGTCCTCCATCCATTGCATGACGTCGAGCAGGCGGTTGTTCACCGGCCGGGGGAAACGGCCCAGCTCCTTCTGCTCCATCACGTAGTTGTCCAGCCACTGGTGGAACTCGGCGCGTTCGGCGTCGTTGCGCAGTTCGGCCCAGTACTGGATCCACACGCACTCGGAAGCCAGAAAGGCCTGGAAGCCGTCGCCCTCAGGGCTCTTCCAGCAGTTGGTGTTGCCGTTGCGGGGCAGTTCCTGCTCCACCGCGAGGGTGAAGGGAATAAATGCTTCCTCGGTGGAATTGAACGGTCCGTTGGTGACGTCGTAGAACTTCGGCACCGGCTGCCATTCGTCGATGACGCCGACTACGCGGAAGTTCAGCCCGTTCATGCGCACCGTGCGCCCGACCGAGTCCTCGCCGCCGAACACGCGTTCGTTCAGTTCACGGCCCAGCACGACCACGGGCTCGCGCGACTCGTCGGCGGAGGCGTCCCAGCCGCCGCCGTACAGGAAGGGCGGCTCGAACATCGGGAAGAAGTCGGCCCAGGTGTTGCGGACATCGACCGTGAACGGCCGTTCGTCGTCGCCCTCGGGTTCGAGCACCAGGCCCGAACGGTTGCTGGCCACCTGGCGGAAGGCCGGGGCGGCCCGCTTGAGGGCCAGCGCATCGGTGTAGGTCACCTGGTCCGGCGGCTGGAAGCCGTCTTCTCCGGGGTCGTTGGCGTCCCAGCTGTCGAGCTGGACGTGGAACAGCCGGTCGGACTTGTGCGGAATCGGGTTGCCCGACATGGTGTAGTTCACGGTCAGGATGGTCATGCAGGCGCCGATGCCCACGCCGATGGCCGCCACCATGAGCAGGCTCAGCCACGGGTTGCCGCGAATGCTCAGCCAACCGAGTTTCAGGTAGTAAGCGAACATGCCTGCCTCCTCAGCCGTTGGCCACTTCGGCCAGTTGCATGTCCGAATCGTCCGCGTCCGAAACGCGGCCGTCGCGGATGTGGACGTTGCGGTGCGCCAGCGCGGCCAGGGTCGGGTCATGGGTCACCATGATGATGGTGGTGCCGCCCCGGTTGATCTCCTGGATCAGCTCCATAATGCTCAGCGCCATCTGCGAATCCAGGTTCCCGGTGGGTTCGTCGGCGAGCAGGAAACGCGGTTCGCCGGCCAGGGCGCGGGCGATGGCCACACGCTGCTGCTGACCGCCGGACAGCTGCGCCGGGAGGTGCTTGCGCCGCGAGGCCAGGCCCACCAGGTCCAGCACCCGGTCGATGCGGCGTTTGCGCTCGGCGCCGTCGAAGCCCCGGTAGCGCAGCGGCACGTCCACGTTGTCGTAGATGTCCAGGTCCGGAATCAGGTTGAAGCCCTGGAAGATGAAGCCGATCTTCTCGTTGCGAACGCGGCTGGTCTCCGCGTCGGACAGCGACGAGACGTTCTTGCCGTCGAGCGCGTAGACCCCGGAGGTGAACTTCTCCAGCAGGCCGGCGATGTTGAGGAAGGTCGTCTTGCCCGACCCCGAGGGGCCGGTGACGGCGACGAACTCGCCCTCCCCCACCTCCAGGGAAAACTCGCGCAGGGCGTGGGTCTCCACCGTGTCGGTGCGGTAGACCATGGAAATGTTCTGCATGCTCAGCATGGGTGTCTCCTTTTGATCATCGGGGCCGTGCCCGACCCGCTGGCTGTTCGTTCCGGTTCGTTGTCGTCAAGGGTTCAGTTGGTCACCCGCACGGTGTCGGCACCGCGGAATCCGTCGATGCTGGACACCACCACGCGTTCACCGGCCTGGATGCCGGCAGTGATCTCGACCGAGGCCAGGCTGCGCGCGCCCACCTCGATAGCGCGGCGCCGGGCCACGCCGTCCTCGCCCAGCACGTAGGCCACGCGGCCGCCGCCGGTGTCCAGAAACTGGCCCCGCGGAAGGGTCAGGACGTTTTCACGGGTTTCCATCAGGATGCGGGTGGTCAGGCGCTGGTTCTGGCGCAGGCCCGGGGGCATGTCGCCCTCGAACCGCACGCGCGTCGTGACCTGGTTGTCCACCACTTCGGGGGACACGGACACCAGGGTGCCCGCGAAAGGCCGGTTGCCCACCAGCACTTCGGAGGGCATGCCGATGCCCAGGTCGTCGGCGTAGCTTTCCGGCACCTGGGCCTCCACCTCGAAGGCGGTGAGATCGACCACGGCCATCACGGCCTGGTTGCGCCCGACCGTGGCCTTCTGGTCCACCAGCAGGTTGCCGACGATGCCGTTCACCGGGGATTTCATCTCCAACTCGGTCACCTGCCGCTGCAGGTCCTGCACCAGCAGGGCCTGCCGGTTGAGTTGCAGTTCGCGGGTCTGGAGTTCGAAGGCCAGGCGCTCGTCGTCCAGGGCCGCGTCTTCCGTGGCGTGCTTGTGCGAGAGCTGGGCCGTCGCCAGGTCGTCACGCGCACGCTCGAAATCCACCTGGCTGATGGCTTCGATGTCCGAGGCGGACTGGGCGCGGCGGAATTCGCGCTCGGCGGCGGTCAGTGTGACGCGCGCCTGGTCGACCTGGCGCTGGTTGTCCAGGGCCTGCTGCTTGGCTTCGATGCGCTGGCGGTCGAGTTCCACGTCCAGGCTGTCGAGCGTGGACTGCTCCTGGTCGAGCCGGTTCTGCAGTTCTGGGCTCTCCAGCAGGGCCAGCACCTGGCCCTCGTGAACTTCCGCGCCGGCCTCGACCTGCAGGGTGATGATGCCCTCGGCGGGCGCGAACAGGGTCGGTGCGACGGCGGCGACCACGCGGCCCTGGACAGACACGTCCCGCACCAGGTCGTCCATCTCGGCGGTGGCGAGGCGCAGGCGCTCCAGGGGCACGGTGACGCTGGATCCGGCCCAGCGCTGCACGGCCGGCACGGCCCAGATCACCAGCAGGACGGCGGCCAGGGCGCCGGCCCCCATCAGCCAGGGCTTGCGTTTGGGACCCTTCTCCAGGACCACGTCCTGGGCGGAGGTATCGGCGATTTTCAAAATGCGGGACTCCCTCTCTTTGAGACATGGACGCAGGAACAGCTCAATTCGTTACCACGCATCATCACTTCTTCGATGCATGGCTCGAGCATTTGGTTTGAATGCCACGTGCCTTGCCACTCGATGCCAAGGGGAGGAAGATGCCCTCATGATTCGTCGTTTGCGACGTGGCCTCGGAACGGGCCGGACTTCGCGGCGCTCCATGGTGCTGCTGGGATGGCTGTGTTTCACGCTTGCGGCAATGCCGTGCACGGCCGCCATTGGTGCGCCTTGTTGTCCAGGCAACGCGATCGACGGTCACGCGATCGGCCATGCCCCGGATCATGCGCCGGTGACGGGTCACGACCCCGCGGTGAGCGACGACTGCGACCCCACCCGCCCCGCGGACCCGGCGGGGACGGGGCACCCCGGCGAATCCTGTTTCACCCTGGTCTCGGGCGGCTGCTGTGCGGCAGTCACCCCGACCCTCGAAGACCGCTCTCCGCCGATTCCCGGAAAACACCTGGATATCGCGCACCCCGCCATCGTCTGGGCCGTGCCGGCCGCATCGCGGTCGATAGCCTTTGCCGGTCATTCCGGCGCCGGCCCGCCCCCGGACAATCCCGGCGCCCCCCGGCGCCACGCCTTTCTCTGCACCTTCCTGGATTGACGCCTCCGCATCAGCACCGCGCCTGACGGTTTCCTGATACGGAGGTTCCACCATGCATTCACAATCCGGGCTGTGGCCCGAAGTCACCCACGTCCCATCCGGCCGACAGCCCGGCCTGTGCGAAGGTCGTGTTTTCCGCCCGACCGCGGAATGCTCTCGCGGCGTCCTCGGCTTGGGCCTCCTCCTGGCCCTGCTCTGGCCCTCGCCGGGGGCCGCCCAGGCTCCGGGCGACGCGCCCCTGCGACTCCCCGAGGCCGAACGCATCGCACTTGAGCAGGAGCCCGGGATGCTGGCCCACGCCGCCCGCGCAGCGGCGTTGCGGGCCGAAGCCCAGGCATCCGGCAGCCTTCCCGCGCCCGCCCTGCGCCTGGGTTTGAACAACTACCCCATCCAGGATGGGGACTTCAGCACCGAGGGCATGACCAACGCGGGGGTCACGTGGCGCCAGGCGTTTCCGCCGGGTGAAGTCAGGGTGCTGAGGCGGGAACGGCTCGACTGGGAAGCCTCCGCCGCAGGCCTCGAAGCGGAAGCCCGACAAAGGGAGGTGCGGCTCGGCGTTCGCCTCGCCTGGCTGGACGGGTTGCTTGCGCACGGTTCGCGGGAATTGCTGGTGGAGACGCAACCCCTGTTCCGGGACCTCGTGGACGTGACGCGCTCCCTGTACGGAGTAGGCCGCAAGGCCCGACAAGACGTCCTGCGCGCCGAACTCGAGCTGAGCCACCTCGAGGACCGGATCCTCGAGGCCAGGAAACGTGAAGCGGAAGCTCGCGCCACCCTGTCACGCTGGACCGGAACCGCGGCCGAGCGACCACTGCCGGCGGCGCTGCCCGATCTGCCACCATTGCCCTCGGCGGCGGTCCTGCAGGAGGCCCTTGAACGGCATCCCCGCATCCTCGCGGCCAGTGCACGACTCGAAGCAGGTACGGCCGCGGTGGATCTCGCGCAGGAACAGCGACGCCCCGGCTGGGCGCTGGACCTGGGCTACGCCTACCGGGATGGCCTATTGCCGACCGGCGAATCTCGATCCGATTTCTTCACTGTCGGTGTCACCCTGGAACTCCCCGTTCTGCGCCGACAGGCCCTGGACGAGGCGTTGCTGGCGGCACTGGAGAAGCGAGACGCGGTCACCTGGGAGCGGGAAGCCCTGCGCCGTGAATATTCCGCACGCCTGGCCCTGGAGTATGCCCGTTGGAGCGAACTTGGCCGGCGCGTCGATCTCTTCGAAGCCGACATTCTGCAACAGGCCACGGCCAGCGCGGATGCCACCCGGCTCGCGTACCAGGCGGACATGGCGGATTTCGCCGACGTGATGCGTGCCGCCATCGTCGAACTGGACACCCGTTTACGCCACCTCGAACTGCGCGTCGACCGGGTGCGCGCCCACGCGGCGCTCGCCGCTCTTGGGGGACTCGATGATGGGAATTGAAGCCAGGCACGTCGTCGCAGCGACAGGAATTTTCGCCCTCGGCCTGTTGCTCGGCCGCACACTCCTGTCTCCCGATCACGGTTCACCAGTGGGTCGAGACACCAAAGGACCAGGGACCCCAGAGGTCCTCTACTGGGTGGCTCCCATGGACCCGTCCTATCGCCGCGATGGTCCAGGCAAGTCTCCCATGGGCATGGATCTCGTTCCGGTCTACGCCGGGGATGAGCACGACCCGGACTCGGTACGTATCGATCCGGTGATGGTCGCCAACCTCGGGGTACGAACCGTGGCAGCGGAACGCAGTGTACTGCCCCGGCGCATCGACACGGTGGGCTACGTCGGCTTTGACGAGGAGACCATCCAACACGTTCATACGCGCGTGGAGGGATGGATTGAATCGCTCGCAGTCAACGCCACTGGCGACCCCGTCCTGCGAGGCCAGAAACTGTTCGAACTCTATTCGCCGGCCCTGGTGAACGCCCAGCGGGAATACCTCGCCGCCGTGTCAGGGGGTAACGAATCGCTCCTGGGGGCCTCCCGGGAACGACTGTCCGCGCTCGGAATGGATGTTTCTGCGATTCAACGCCTGGACCGGGAACGCACGGTCAACCAGCGCGTGGCGTTCATGGCCGAAGTCGACGGCGTGATCGCCTACCTGGGTGTTCGTGAGGGCAATTTCGTGACACCGGCCACGGAGGTGTTGTCCGTGGCCCGACTGGACTCGGTCTGGGTCATCGCTGAAGTGCTCGAGCGCCAGGCAGACTGGGTCGCACCACACCAGACGGCCGCGGTATCCCTGGACCAGCGCCCTGGTGAGGTACGGGCAGCGACCGTGGATTACGTCTATCCGGAATTGGACCCGCAGAGCCGGACCTTGCGGGTTCGTCTTCGCCTGGACAACACGGATCTCGCATTGCGTCCGAACATGTTCGCCCGGGTGAGCATCGAGGGCGAGGCCGTCGGGCCCATCGTCAATGTGCCCCGGAGCGCGGTGATCCGCAGTGGAAATGGCCAGCGGGTGGTGGTGGCGGAGGGAAAGGGCCGATTCTCCTCGCGCAACGTGCTCGTGGGAATTGAATCTGGCGACCGTGTGGCCATCCGCAGCGGCCTGTCGGCAGGAGATCACGTTGTGGTCTCCGGACAGTTTCTGATCGATTCCGAGTCCAACGCGGACTCCGCCCTGGAACGCATCGCGCCCACGGTTTCGGTCGACTCCGTGGACACGCCAACCGATGCCATGCATCACGACGGCCGCGACCAGGAGTCCAGCCCCTCCGGTGACCGGCCATGATCGACGCCCTCATCCGCTGGTCGCTCGCCAACCGAATGCTGGTGCTCCTGTCAGCCGCCCTCCTGGCGGCGGCTGGCGCCTGGGCAATGCGTACGCTGCCGGTGGATGCCCTCCCGGACCTCTCGGACGTACAGGTGGTCGTCAAGACCTCCTTTCCCGGCCAGGCGCCCCAGGTCGTGGAGGATCAAGTGACCTACCCGCTCACCACCGCTTTCCTGTCCGTACCCGGAGCGGTCAACGTACGCGGCTACTCTTTCTTCGGCGACTCCTACGTTTACGTGATCTTCGCCGACGGTACGGACCTCTACTGGGCTCGCTCGCGGGTGCTCGAGTACCTCAACCAGGCTGCGGCCCAGTTGCCCGAGTCGGCCCGGCCCGCACTGGGGCCCGATGCCACGGGTGTGGGTTGGGTCTATCAGTACGCGGTGGTCGACCGTACGGGCCGTCATGACCTGGAACAGCTGCGCAGCCTCCAGGACTGGTTCCTGAAGTTCGAACTTCAGTCCGTGCCCGGCGTCGCCGAGGTCGCCACCCTGGGGGGGATGATTCGCCAATACCAGGTGGTGGTGGACCCGGATCGTCTGCGCGCCTTTGGCATTCCCCTCGGACGCGTTCGCGACGCGATCCTGGCAGGCAACCAGGAAGTGGGAGGTTCCGTGCTGGAGATGGGTGAGGGAGAGTACATGGTGCGCGCCACGGGTTATCTCGAGGGCATCGAAGACCTCGAGGCGATTCCCCTGGAAGTGACCCCGGACGGAACGCCACTGCGTCTGGCGGATGTGGCCGAGCTTCGGATCGGCCCCCAGTCGCGCCGGGGAATCGGCGAACTGGATGGCGAGGGCGAGGTCACCGGCGGTATCGTGATCATGCGCGCCGGGGAGAACGCCCTGGCCACCATCGACGGCGTAAAAGAGCGCCTGGAAGCACTGCAACCCAGCCTGCCGGAAGGCGTCGAGATCGTCACGACCTACGACCGCTCTGCGCTGATCCGCCGCGCCATCGACACACTGGGCGACACGCTGATGAAGGAGTTGGCCGTCGTGGCCCTGGTATGCGCCCTGTTCCTGTTGCACCTGCGTTCCGCCGCAGTGGTGCTGATCTCCCTTCCCCTGGGGGTGCTCGCGGCCTTTCTCCTGATGCGTCTGCAAGGCATCAACGCCAACATCATGTCCCTGGGAGGCATCGCGATCGCCATCGGCGTCATGGTGGACGCGGCGATTGTCATGATCGAAAACGCCCACAAGCACCTGGAGACGGCGGGACAAGATGCCTCTGCGCGGCGCAGCGCCATCGGTGAGGCGGCGGCGGAAGTCGGCCCGCCGGTCTTCTTCTCGTTGCTCATCGTCACGCTGAGCTTTCTTCCCGTGTTCACGCTGGAGGCCCAGGAAGGTCGGCTGTTCGCCCCGCTGGCCTGGACCAAGACCTGGGCCATGGCCGCCGCCGCGGGGCTGGCTGTGACCCTCGTGCCCGTGCTCATGGTGCTCTTCATCCGCGGCAAGGTGCGGGCCGACCACCGCAACCCCATCAGCAGGTTGCTGGTGTCCGCCTACCGACCGGCTATTGATGCGGTGTTGCGTGCACCGAAAACCACTGTCTTCCTGTGTTTCGTCCTGCTGCTGGTGGGACTCTGGCCAGCGACACGACTGGGCTCTGAATTCATGCCGTCCCTGGACGAAGGCGACCTCCTGTACATGCCCACGACGCATCCGGGAATATCCGTCGACAAGGCACGGGAATTGCTGCAACAGACCGACAAGATGATCATGACCCTCCCCGAGGTCGCGAGTGTCCATGGCAAGATCGGCCGCGCCGATACGGCCACGGACCCGGCCCCCCTGACCATGATCGAGACCGTGATCCAACTCCGGCCGAGAAAGGACTGGCGACCTGGCGTGACGCCGGAAACGCTGCGCGCCGAACTGGATCGACGGGTGCAGGTGCCGGGACTCACGAACGCCTGGGTGATGCCCATCCGCACGCGGATCGACATGCTTGCCACGGGCATCAAGACACCCGTGGGTATCAAGGTTGCCGGACCGGACCTCGCGGTGATCGATTCCATTGGGCGGCGCATCGAATCGGTACTGGGAGCGGTGCCCGGGACCGCTTCCGTGTACGCCGAACGCGTTGCGGGTGGGCGCTACCTGGTCATCGACATCGACCGTTTCGCCGCCTCCCGTCATGGACTCAACATTCGCGACGTACAGGACGTCGTTCGCTCGGCCATTGGCGGCATGAACGTGACTCGTACCGTGGAAGGGCTGGAACGCTACCCCGTCAACCTGCGCTACCCCCAGGGTGAGCGCGACTCGGTGCAACGAGTGCGCCTTCTGCCCCTGGTCACACCCGCCGGAGCACATATCGCCCTCGCGGACGTGGCGTCGGTGCGGGTCGAGGACGGCCCTCCGGTGGTCAAGAGCGAGAACGCACGTCCCAACGGCTGGATCTACGTGGATATCGATGGTCGGGACCTGGGATCCTACGTGGCCGAGGCCCGGCAGGCCGTGGCCGCAGGCGTGGACCTGCCCCCGGGTTACGCGCTCACCTGGTCCGGCCAGTATGAATACCTGGTGCGCGCCCGGGACCGGCTCGCCGTGGTGGCGCCCCTGACCCTGGCCGTGATCGTACTCCTGCTCTATCTCAGTTTTCGCAGTCTGCCGGAAGTCGCCATCATCCTCGGAACACTCCCCCTGGCGCTCGTGGGTGGCCTCTGGTTGCTCTGGTTGCTCGATTATGATCTCAGCGTGGCCGTGGGCGTGGGCTTCATCGCCCTTGCCGGCGTGGCCGTGGAAATCGGAGTGGTGATGCTGGTCTATCTCAACCAGGCTGTGAGACACAGGCAGCAGGCAGCAGACGCGGCGGGGCGCCCGCTCGACGAGGCCGGGCTCCATGCCGCAGTGGTCGATGGCGCCGTGCTGCGGGTGCGGCCCATCATCATGACCGTGGCCGCGACGATCGCCGGGCTGCTGCCGATCATGCTGGGAACCGGTACCGGTGCGGAAGTGATGCGGCGCATCGCCGCCCCCATGGTGGGCGGACTGCTGAGCGCGATACTCCTGGCGCTGGTCCTGATACCCGCGCTTTACCTGCTCTGGCGTCGAAACCAACTCGAGGCACACCCATGAACCACAAACACGACAAGCCCCAACACGATCACGGCGGACACCACGATCACCCGCACGACGCCCACTCGCACAAGCCGACGGGCGAAAAGCACGCCCATTGCGCCCACGAGGCGAAGGATCAGGCCGCTGCTCCCGAGCGGTACGACCGTGTGCCGCCCGGCTGGACGGGCACGATCTACACCTGCCCGATGCACCCCCAGGTGCGCGATGTGCGTGATTCCGGCTGCCCGATCTGCGGCATGGCGCTGGAACCCGAGGGTCCGTCGACGGACGGGACCGATGATCGGGAATACCGCTCGATGCGCCGGCGCTTCTGGATCTGCGCTCTGCTGACGCTTCCCCTGGTGCTGCTCACGATGGGCGAAATGGTCCCGTCGATCGCCCGCGCGCTCGAATCCCGGTTTTCGGCGCCGGCCATGCGCTGGCTGCAACTGGGCCTGGCCACACCGGTGGTGCTCTGGGGTGCGTGGCCGTTCTTCGTGCGGGGCGTGCAGTCCGTGGCCAGGCGTCACCTGAACATGTTCACGCTGATCGGACTGGGCGTCTTCGTCGCCTGGGCCTACTCGGTGGTGGCCACGCTGGCGCCGGGACTGTTTCCCAGCGGCTTTCACGGGCATGACGGCGGAATCGCCGTCTACTTCGAGGCCGCCGCGGTGATCACGACACTGGTGCTGCTCGGCCAGGTGCTGGAACTGCGGGCGCGCAGCAGGACCAGCGGGGCGTTGCAGGCGCTGCTGGAACTGGCGCCGCCGACGGCGCGGCGCCTGGACGCGAACGGCGAGGAACAGGAGGTCGACCTCGCCGAGTTGGCGGTCGGTGACCGGGTCCGGGTGCGGCCCGGCGAGAAGGTGCCCGTCGACGGCGAGGTCGTGGAAGGCGAGAGCCTCGTGGACGAGTCCATGGTCAGCGGCGAGCCCGTGCCCGTCGCGAAGGGTTCCGGCGACAACGTGGTCGGCGGCACGGTGAACGGCAACGGCGCCTTCACGCTGCGCGTGACCTCGGTGGGCGAGGACACGCTGCTCGCGCGGATCGTTCAACGGGTGGCCGAGGCCCAACGCAGCCGCGCGCCCATTCAGCGCGTCGTCGACCGGGTCTCGGCCTGGTTCGTGCCGGCCGTCATCGGGGTCGCCGTGGCGGCCTTTATCGCCTGGGCCGCCTGGGGCCCGGAACCGTCCCTGGCGTATGCCCTGGTGAACGCCGTGGCGGTGCTCATCATCGCCTGCCCCTGCGCCCTCGGCCTCGCCACGCCCATGTCGATCATGGTCGGCATGGGCAAGGGCGCGCAGCACGGCCTGCTGATCCGCGACGCGGAAGCCCTGGAGACCCTCGAGCGGGTGGACACGGTGGTGGTGGACAAGACGGGCACGCTGACCCGGGGCAAGCCGGAACTTGTCCTGGTGGCCTCAGCCGGATCGAACGAGGATGAAACGCAGTGGCTGCCCCTCGCGGCCGCCGTGGAAGCCCGCAGCGAGCATCCCCTGGCGGCCGCCATCGTCGCCGGCGCAGCGGATCGCGGCATGGAGCGCCTCGAGGCGACGGACTTCCAGTCGGTCACCGGCCAGGGCGCCCGGGGCCGGGTGGACGGTCGCACGGTGAGCGTCGGCAGCGAGAAGCTCATGGCCGCGGACAGCGTGGACACGGCGGCCGTGATGGACGACGTGGAGCGATACCGCGGTGAAGGCCGGACGGTGATGTTCTGCGCGGTGGACGGTCGCCTGGCGGGCCTGCTCGGCGTCGCCGACCCGATCAAGGACAGCACACCGGAGGCCTTGAACCGGCTCCATCACCGGGGCCTGCGCGTCGTGATGCTCACCGGCGACAGCGAGACCACCGCCCGGGCCGTCGCCGCCACCCTCGGTATCGACGAGGTGCATGCGAACGTCTCGCCGGAGGAGAAACTCGCCCACGTGAAAGGACTGCAGGCGGATGGCGCGCGGGTCGCCATGGCCGGGGACGGAATCAATGACGCACCAGCGCTGGCCCAGGCCGACGTGGGCATCGCCATGGGCACGGGCACGGACGTGGCCATGGAAAGCGCCGGCGTCACCCTGGTGCGCGGTGACCTGCTGGGCGTCGCACAGGCCATCGCCCTGAGCCATGCCACCATGCGCAACATCCGCCAGAACCTGTTCTTCGCCTTCGCGTACAACGCCGCGGGCGTGCCGGTCGCCGCCGGCGTGCTCTACCCCTTCCTGGGGATGCTGCTCAGCCCGATGCTGGCGGCGGCCGCCATGAGCCTCAGTTCCGTCTCCGTGATCGGCAATGCATTGCGCTTGCGACGCCTGGAACTCTAGGCCATGCGGGGAGGTTCGGTGGGTAGGCAGTTTCGCCGGGTGGTCAAGTGGTGGAACTGAAATTCCGCGCTACGTTCCGCCCTGCCCTTCCGGCGTCGGGACCTTGGGCGATTCCGGATCGGCCACGTAGGCCGGGGACATGATCTGCACGCCCTCGGCGTGGAAGGCATCCAGCACTTCCCGGTTCAGGCGGTTGCGGATGGCGGGCAGGTTCTTCGGATCGTCGATGACGACCCGGAGGGCGTAGGACACGGCGAAGTCGCCCAGCGACAGCACGTAGACCCAGGGCGCCGGCGTCTCGCGCACGCCCTCGGTGCGTTCCGCCGCCGTCAGCAGGAAGCGTTCCACGTCGCGCCAGGCCACGTCGTAGCCGATGCCCACCTCGCAGCTCAGCACCAGCCCACCGCCGGCGATGGGGTCGGAGTAATTGACCACGTCGGCATTGAGGATGGTGGAACTGGGAATGGTGATGCGTTCGTTGGCCCGGGTGCGGATGCGCACGGTCTGGGCCCGGATGGACTCCACGCGGCCCTCGGCGTTACCGATGCGCACCCAGTCGCCTTCGCGGAACACGCCGCGATAGGTCAGCGCCATGCCGGCGACGAGGTTGGCGATGAAGGAGGTCGAACCCAGGGAAAACACCACCCCCAGGAAGATGGAGATGCCCTTGAAGGCAGCCGAATCGGAGCCGGGGATGTAGGGATAGGCCACCACCAGGGCGAAGGCGACCACGGCGATGCGCAACAGCCGGTAGGTCGGCATGGCCCAGTCGACGTCGAAGTTGTTCAGGCGCAGGCGGCCGCTGGCGATCGCCTCGAAGAAACCGAGCATGGTGCGCAACAGGTAGCGCACGACCACCCAGAGCACGAGCAGGAACATCAGGTCCGGAATGGCATGGACGAATGCCTCCGCCATGACGACCACGGGCGTGCGGATGAATTCCAGCAGCAGCAGCGCCACGCCGCGCGTCCACGGGAAGCTGCCCAGCACCGAGCTGAGATAGAAATAGGCGATGACCAGCAGCGCTAGAATCCAGAGCGCCTGGAGCAGGCCGTTCGCCACCGTCCAGAGGTGGCCGCGGTGCAGCACGGAGCCGGAACGCCGCTCGAGATCGGCCATGCTGGCGTCGACGCGCGCCTTGACGATGCGCTCCAGCCAGCGGCGCAGCCGGGTCACCGCCCATGCCAGCAGCACCAGGACCACGGTCAGGCCGACCGCGTACAGGGCCGACAGGCGCAACTTCTCGCTGGAGCGATCCTCGCGATAGCGGACCACGGTCTCCGCGATCCGCCCGACAACCACCTCGCTGATCACCGGCAGGGGGACGCCTTCGAGATCAGCATCGAATTCGTACAGCCGGGTCAGCTGCAGTTCCCCGGCCTTGATGGCGTAGTAGTCTTCGTGGGCCGTGAAGGAAAGGACCGTCACCGGGACGTTGTCGTCCCTGGCGAAGGTCACGATGCGCTCGGAAATCTCACTGGCGCGCCGGTTCGCGGGATAGGCGCTGATGCCACGGACCTGGAACAGAACCTTGCCGTCCACGCGCACCGCCGCCACGGATTTGCGGTCGGGCGGTGCGGGTACGGCCTCACCGGTCTCCTGGGCCAGGGCGGGCGCGAATGGCCCCGCGGTCAACAGGGCGAGGGACAGGATCAGCCAGCGCAGGCAGTGGAATCCCGGACGCGATGCGCCAGCGACCGCCACGCGCCGGGATGCGCTCACCCGCGCTGGCGCCTGGCCAATTCGCTCTCCCTGCGTTGCGTCAGCACCAGGGCAATGGCCGTCACGATCACGGCGGAGAGCAGATACAGGGACGCCGCCCACAGGCCGAAGCGGGCCGTCATCCACAGCGCGACCAGCGGCGCGAAGGCCGCGCCGATGATCCAGGACAGGTTCACCGACAGGGCGCTGGCCGAGTAGGTATAGCGCTTCCTGAAGCGCCCGCGGATGATCGCCCCGGCCTGGCCATGGGCGAAGCCCAGCAGGGCGAAGCCCAGCAGGATGAACACGCTGGGCGTGCGCTCGAGCGTCCCGATGCTCAGGCACAAGCCGAGGATGAGCAGCGTGCTCACGACCCGGATGCGCCGGCGCCCGAAGCGGTCCGCGAGGACGCCGGACAGGATCACCGTGAAGATGGCCAGCATTCCGCCGAAGGTCTGCATCAGCAGGATGCCCGCGATCGGCCACTCGGTGTACAGCAGGGCGTAAGCGATCGGAAACAGGGTCACCATGTGCAGCAGCGCGTAGCCGGCCAACGGCGTGAAGGCCGACAGCAGCACCGGACGCCACTGCGCGCGCACCATTTCCATGAAGGGCGTCGACTGGGTCAGCTCCGGATCGACGCCGAAATCGGTGCCCAGCAGCCGGATGCGGGCGAACAGCGACACCACGTTGACCGCCAGCATGGCGAAAAAGGCGAAGCGCCAGCCGTAGCTGATGAACTCCTCGTCGGACAGGAATCCCGTCAGCACGTAGAACAACGAGGCGGCGATACAGAAGCCGATCGGCCCGCCCAGCTGCGGCACCATGGCGTACACGCCTTCGCGCGCCTTGGGGGCGGTGTTCTGCAACTGCATGGTGATGCCGTCCCAGGACCCGCCCAGGCCCAGCCCCTGCAACACGCGCAGGGCCGCCAGGAAGGCCGGCGCCAGCCAGCCGATGGAGTCGTAGCCGGGCAACAGGCCCATCGCGACCGTGGAGGTCCCGAACACCATCATCGCCACCGTCAGCTTGGCGGACAGGCCGATCTTGGGCTGGATCCGGCGCGCGATCAGGCTGCCGAAGGGTCGCGCCAGGAAGGCCAGCGCGAAGATGGCAAAGGACAGCAGGGTGCCCGTGACCGGGTCGTGATTGGGAAAGAACAGTCGGGGAAAGACCAGGGCCGAGGCGATGCCGTAGACGAAGAAGCCGAAATAGTCCGTCACGCGGGCCATGATGACGGTGATGACCACCTCGTCGAGGGTGGCCGTCTGTCCATGGGGCATGGTGGTCTCTGTCACGTTCACTGCTTCGTCATCCGTTCACTACGGGCCGGTATTCCGGAGTTCAACCGGGCCGGCAAGCAGCCATTCTGCGGCGCTCGCCCGGGCGGATTTACGAGCCTATTTTAGCCTGTCATGACGCCCCTGGTTTACAATATCCGCTCAAGTCCTGTCGCCCTGGAAATGCCACCGTGAACCTCCTGCGCCTCGCAGCGCTGTCGATTGTCCCGGTCCTGTTGTCGGGCTGCAATCTCGTCGTCCTGGAGCCGGCCGGCGACATCGCCATGCAACAGGGCCAGCTGATCATCTACGCCACGGTGCTGATGCTGATCGTCATCGTGCCGGTCATGGCGCTGACGGTGTTCTTCGCCCTGTACTACCGCGCCTCCAACCGGAAAGCGACCTACGCCCCGGAGTGGGACCATTCGGTCAGCCTGGAAATCGTGGTCTGGTCCCTGCCCCTGGCGATCATCATCTGCCTGGCCGGCCTGACCTGGGTGGCCACCCACCGGCTCGAGCCCTACGACGACCTGCGCCGCATCTCGGCCGAAAAGGCAGTGGACGCCGACGTCATCCCGCTCACCATCCAGGTCGCCGCCCTGGACTGGAAATGGCTGTTCATCTACCCGGAACAGGGCATCGCCACCGTCAACGAGGTCGCCGCGATCGTAGACCGGCCGGTGGAGTTCAAGCTCACCTCCGCCACGGTGATGAACTCCTTCTATGTCCCCGCCCTGGCCGGCCAGATCTACGCCATGGCCGGCATGGAAACCGAGCTCAACGCCGTAATCAACGAACCGGGCGACTTCGAGGGCTTTTCCGCGAACTACAGCGGAAACGGTTTCTCGCAGATGCGTTTCCGCTTCCACGGCATGGACGAACAGGGCTTCGAGGACTGGGTCGCCGGCGTGCGCGCGGGCGGCACGCACCTGGACCGCGCGACCTGGGTCGAACTCGCCGCCCCCAGCGTGGGCCACGCGGTGACCTATTTCGATTCCGTCGAGGACGACCTGTGGCGGCGCATCCTCAACCTCTGCGTCGAGGAAGGGCGGCTCTGCCAGGACGACATGATGATGGTCGACGCCCTGGGCGGCGGCGGCCTGCTGGGGCTGTACAACCGCGAGATCTTCGCCGGGATCTGCTCGGCGGAGGACAGCCTCTCGCTCTACTCGCTGCTGCAGGGTGGCGCGCCCGCCGCTGGTGGGCCGATGTCCCCCCTGCCGGCGCGGCCCGGCGTGAGCGGCACGGTGCTGGAGATGCCCACGACCATGGGCGGAACGGAAGGTTATTGAAGTGATGGAAAGCACGATCATTCACGAACGCGGCACCATGGGTGCCCCCGTCGCCGACGCCTTCTGGGGCAAGCTGACCGGCGACATCTTCCCCTTCTACGACCCCCTGCTGCTGGGCACCTTCATCGGCACCGTGGTGGTGGGCCTGGCGGTCGTCGGCCTGATCACCTACTACAAGTTCTGGGGCACGCTCTGGCGCGACTGGTTCTGCTCCATCGACCACAAGAAGATCGGCATCATGTACATGGTGCTGGGCATCGTGATGCTGCTGCGCGGCTTTGCCGACGCGCTGCTGATGCGCCTGCACCAGGCGCTGGCCTCGGCGGGGATTCTCGAGTTCCTGCCCGCCTACCACTACGACCAGATCTTCACCGCGCATGGCGTGATCATGATCTTTTTCGTGGCCATGCCGCTGGTCACCGGCTTCATGAACTACATCATGCCGCTGCAGATCGGCGCGCGCGACGTGGCCTTCCCCTTCCTGAACAACCTCAGCTTCTGGCTGACGGTGTCGGGCGCGGTGCTGATCATGCTCTCGCTGTTCGTCGGAGAGTACGCCACCACCGGCTGGCTGGCCTACCCGCCGCTGTCCGGGCTGGCCTTCAGTCCCGGCGTGGGCATGGACTACTACCTCTGGTCGCTGAACATCGCGGGCATCGGCACCACGCTGTCGGGCATCAACCTGATCGTCACCCTGGTCAAGATGCGCGCGCCCGGCATGACCTGGATGAAGCTGCCGGTGTTCTGCTGGACCGCACTGTGCACCAACGTGCTGATCGTGGCCTCCTTCCCCGTGCTCACCGCCACCCTGGCGCTGCTCACGGCGGACCGTTACATGGGCACGAACTTCTTCACCGCCGACATGGGCGGCAACCCGATGATGTACGTGAACCTCATCTGGATCTGGGGCCACCCGGAGGTGTACATCCTGATCCTCCCCATCTTCGGGATCTTTTCCGAGATCGTGCCGACCTTCAGCGGCAAGCGCCTGTTCGGCTACACGTCCATGGTCTACGCTACCTGCGTGATCATGGTGCTGAGCTACATCGTCTGGCTGCACCACTTCTTCACCATGGGCGCCGGGGCGGACGTGAACTCCTTCTTCGGGATCACGACGATGATCATCTCGATACCGACCGGGGCGAAGCTCTTCAACTGGCTGTTCACCATGTACAAGGGGCGCATCCGCTTCGAGGTGCCCATGCTGTGGGTAATCGGGTTCATGCTGACCTTCGTGATCGGCGGCATGACCGGCGTGCTGCTGGCGGTGCCGCCGGCGGACTACGTGCTGCACAACAGCCTGTTCCTGGTCGCCCACTTCCACAACGTGATCATCGGCGGCGTGGTGTTCGGCGTCTTCGCCGGCATCAACTTCTGGTGGCCCAAGGCCTTCGGTTACAAGCTCGATCCCTTCTGGGGCAAGGTGAGTTTCTGGGGCTGGCTGGTCGGCTTCTACCTGGCCTTCATGCCGTTGTACGTGCTGGGCCTGATGGGGGTGACGCGGCGCCTGAGCGCCTTCGAGGACACGATCTACGCCGTCTACTTCGTCACGGCCCTGGCCGGTTCACTGCTGATCGCGGTGGGCATCGCAGCCTTCGTGATCCAGGTCGCGGTGTCGATCCGTCGCCGGCATGAATTGCGCGACACCACGGGCGACCCCTGGGGCGGACGCACCCTGGAATGGTCGACTTCCTCGCCGCCGCCGTACTACAACTTCGCATTCACGCCCCGCGTGTACCAGCTCGACGCCTGGGACCACATGAAGCGCGCCGGCTACGAGCGCCCGACTTCGGGTTTCGCGCCCATCCACATGCCCAAATCGACGGCCAGCGGGGTGGTGATCTCCGCCTTCGCGACGGTGATGGGCTTCGCCCTGGTCTGGCACATCTGGTGGCTGTCGGCGCTGGGCCTGCTCGCCGCCGTGGCCTGGAGCATCGCCCACACCTTCAACTACGACCGCGACTACCACATCCCGGTGGACGAGGTGGCCGAGATCGAGGCCGCGCGCACGCGTGAGCTGGCGGGGGCGACGGCATGAACACGAACACGGCCGTGATCGACACCCCGGGCGAGGGTCCGGTGACGGGCGCCGGCGGGCCACTGGAGTTTCACGTCGTCGAGTCGCAGGACGGGCACCATGACGAGCAGCACCATGAAGACGGGGGCGGCACCATGCTCGGTTTCTGGCTGTACCTGATGAGCGACTCCCTGATCTTCGGGATCCTGTTCGCGGTGCACGCCGTGGTGGGCCAGCGCTATGCCGCGGGCCCGTCGCCGGCCGACCTGTTCGAGATCGACATGATCCTGGTGTCGACCTTCATGCTGCTGTTCTCGTCCATCACCTTCGGCTTCGCCGTCATGAAGATGTACGAGAACAAGCTGCGTGGCATGACGATCTGGCTGCTGGTGACCCTGGCCTTCGGCCTGGGCTTCCTGGTGCTGGAGATCATGGAGTTCTCGCACCTGGTGCACATCGGCGCGACACCCAGCGCCAGCGCCTTCCTTTCGTCGTTTTTCGTGCTGGTGGGCACCCACGGCCTGCACGTGACCGCGGGCAGCCTCTGGCTGGTCGTGCTGCTGGTCCAGATCCACACCACCGGGCTGACGCCCGCCAACCGGCGAAGAATGCTGTGCCTGAGCCTGTTCTGGCACTTCCTGGACCTGGTCTGGATCGGCGTGTTTTCCTTCGTCTACCTCGCGGGGGTGCTGCTGTGAGCGACCACACCCAACACGAAGCACCCGGCAACTACCGGTCCTACATCATCGGCTTCCTGCTCTCGGTGGTGCTCACCGTGGTGCCCTTCTGGCTGGTGATGGCGGATGTGACCAGCAATGTCGCGCTGGCCCTGACGATCATCTTCGTGTTGGGCGCCGTGCAGATCCTGGTGCACGTGCACTACTTCCTGCACGTCACATTGAAGGCCGAACAGGGCTGGCAGGCCATGTCGCTGATCTTCACCCTGATCCTGCTGGTGATCGTGCTGGCCGGGTCCATCTGGGTGATGCTGCACCTGGAAGAGAACATGATGCCGGCGCACGAGCAGATCGAACGGGTGCGCAACCTGCCGTGAACGAGGCCGCGGCCGCCCGGCGCCCCGCATGGGTCCGGGTCCTGCTGCTGGTGTTGGCCGCGTTCGTGTTCCTGGTGCTGCTGGCCCTGGGCACCTGGCAGGTCCAGCGCCTCGCATGGAAGAACGGACTGATCGAAGCGGTGGAGTCCCGCGCCTACGCCCCCCCCGTCGCCCCACCCCGCGGCGCCGTGACCGCGGTGCAACACGCCTATCTGCGCATCCGGCTGCAGGGCCACTTTCTTCACGAGCACACACGCCGCGTCAAGGCGCTGACCGAACTCGGCCCGGGCCACTGGCTGATGACGCCGCTGCAGACGGCGGACGGGGTGGTATGGATCAACCGTGGCTTCGTTCCCAACGGACTGGATTCGGCGCAGTGGCGGCAACCGGTGGGTGAGCAGATTGTCGATGGTCTGCTGCGCATCACCGAACCTGGCGGCACGATACTGGAGGAGAACGATCCCTCGGCGGACCGCTGGGTGTCGCGGGATGTGGCTGCGCTGAGCGAGGACGCCGGGCTGAC
>JAUHYP010000052.1 GCA_030426265.1 Gammaproteobacteria bacterium
TCCACCGACGTGGACGGCTTCCTGCCCGGTTTCCGGGCTGAAAACGACCTCGCCCTCGACCACGCGGTGTTCCAGGCCGCACCGCCGCTGGTGAGCGCGTGGATCGGCAACCGCACCACGGCGCTGGCCCATCACGACCTTTCGCACAACCTGGCCTGCTGCCTGGTCGGGCGCCGCCGATTCACGCTGTTTCCGCCCGAGCAGGTCGCCAATCTCTATCCCGGCCCGTTGGAGCCGACACCGGGCGGGCAGGTGGTCACCATGACCGACATCGAACACCCTGATTTCGAGCGCTTTCCCGGCCTGCGCGAGGCGCTGGAGGCCGCCGTGGTGGCGGAGCTGGAGCCCGGGGACGCGGTCTACTACCCGGCCCTGTGGTGGCACCAGGTCTCGGCGCTGGATGCCTTCAACGTCATGGTCAACTACTGGTGGAACGTGGCGCCGGCGTACATGGACACGCCTCAGACCACGCTGTTGCACGGCCTGCTCAGCCTGCGCGACCGGCCGGAAGCCGAGAAGCGCGCCTGGCGCGCCATGTTCGACTACTACGTGTTCGGTCCGGCGGGGCGTTCGGCGGCTCACCTGCCGGAATCGGCGCAGGGTGACCTGGGCCCGATGGACACCCTGAAGGCGCGTCGCCTGCGCGCCGGTATCCTGCGGAGACTGAACCGATGAGGCCCAGGGTCCATCGTGTCGTCATCGCCGGCGGAGGCACGGCCGGCTGGTCCGTGGCGGCCCTGCTGGCCCAGCAACTCGGTCCGCTGCTCGACATCACGCTGGTGGAATCCGAGGAGATCGGCACCGTGGGTGTCGGCGAGGCCACCATCCCCACCTTTCGCAGTTTCCAGGCCCTGCTCGGAATCGACGAGCAGGATTTCATGCGCGCCACGCAGGCGAGCTTCAAGCTGGGTATCTCCTTCGAGCACTGGGACCGGCTGGGCGATCGCTACATCCATCCCTTCGGGGATGTCGGCAAGTCCACCTGGATGGCGGACTTCCATCAGCTCTGGCTGATGGCGAAGGCCCGCGGCTACGGCGGCGAACTTGGGGACTGCTGCTTCGAACACCGTGCGGCCGCGGAAGGAAAGTTCGCCGTGGCGCAGGGTTCGAAGATCAACTACGCCTATCACCTCGACGCCGGCCTGTATGCGTCCTTCCTGCGAAAACGCTATGAAGGCCGAGGCGTCCGGCGCATCGAGGGGCGCATCGGACGGGTCGAGCAGGACGGGGAGACCGGCCACGTCACGGCGCTGGTACTGGAGAACGGCGGGAAGGTGGCCGGCGACCTGTTCGTCGACTGCACGGGGTTTCGCGGACTGCTGATCGAGCAGGCGCTGGGCGCCGGCTACGAGGACTGGCGTCACTGGCTGCCCACCGACAGCGCCCTGGCGGTGCAGACCGAGTCGTCCGGCGCCATCCTTCCCTACACCCGCGCCATCGGGCGCAGCGCCGGCTGGCAGTGGCGTATTCCCCTGCAGCACCGGGTCGGCAACGGCATGGTGTTCTGCAGCCGCCACCAGGAAGTGGACGCCGCGCGCGAGGAACTGCTGGCGAACCTGGAGGGCGAACCGCTCACCGAGCCCCGCTTGATTCGCTATGTCACCGGGCGCCGCAAGCAGGCCTGGGCAGGAAACGTGGTCGCCATCGGCCTGTCCAGCGGCTTCCTGGAACCCCTGGAGAGCACCAGCATCCACCTGATCCAGATCGGCGCCACGCGACTGGTCCAGCTGTTCCCCTTCGACGGCAATTTCGAAACCCTCGCCACGCGCTACAACGAGCAGATGCGCGAGGATTTCGAGCACGTACGGGACTTCATCATCCTGCACTACACCCTGACCCGGCGCGACGACACGCCCTTCTGGCGCGAATGCCGGGACATGGACATTCCCGAATCGCTGGCCCGGCGCATCGAGCTGTTCCGCGAAAGCGGCATCATCCGGCCGGGCAGCGAGGAGTTGTTCCGGACGGCGTCCTGGCTGTTCGTGATGACGGGGCAGGGCGTGATGCCACGACACCACCACCACATGGGCGGGCTGCTGGGGGATGAGCGACTGCGTCGGGCCATCGAATCGCTGCAGCAGAACATCGCCGGCGCCGTGGCGCGCCTGCCCGAACACGGTCAGTTTCTCCGGCGATACTGCGCACCGGCCGCCGCCCAGGCCTGACCGGAGGCCGACTGCGTCGCTTGCGATTTTCGTGATGATTCGGCAAATTTCCATGAACGAGGACCGTCCCGCCCGGCGTTTTCGGGCATGGCACGTCCCTCACAGGTCCAGCCCACTCGACGAGGTAACCCTCCCATGAAGACATTCCATCGACCGACCCTCCTGGCGGCCCTGTTCGTTCTGTACAGCAGTGTGGCGCTCGCCTCCTCGACGACCTCGAACAAATGGCGGCTCTCGTTCTCGGGCAACGCCGAGTCCGCAGGCACCATCGTCCTGCAGCTCAGCCCCGAAGGCGGCGAGACCGTGGATGTGTCCGTCGACATCGAGAAGGGCCGCAGCGAAAACCACGTGGCGAAGGACGTGGTCACAAAACTGAAGGCGGAGGTCGGTGAGACCTGGCACGTCGAGCGCGACGACGGCGAGGATGTGCTGATCAAGAAGCACCACGGCGACGCCAATTTCGGCGTGCTCATCGTGTCGAATTCCGTCGAAGGTGTCCGCATCAAGCAGAAAAAGGAGTAGAACGCGCGCTCCGACCCCGGTAAAAAACGGCGGCGTGTCGCCACGCCGCCGTCCATCCCCCGCCCCGGGTCACAGGCCAGGCCTGAGACCCGCGCCGGCGTTTCAGGGTCCTGAACGTTTCGTCTTCGTTTTCGCGTCCGTTCCGGCAATCAGGCCGGTGTCCGCGTCCACATCATAGCGGTCCAGGGTCATGACCTTGCTCCAGGCAGCCACGAAGTCGTTCACGAAGCGCTGCTCGCCGGCGCTGGAGGCATAGACCTCCGCCAGCGCGCGCAACTCCGCGTGCGAGCCGAAGACGAGGTCGACCGGGGTGGCGGTCCACTTGAGTTCGTTCGTGGTCACGTCCCGGCCTTCGAAGATGCCTTCCTGGGCGTCGGACTTCTGCCAGCGGATGCCCATGTCGAGCAGGTTGGCGAAGAAGTCCGTGTCCAGCGTCCCGGGCTGGTCGGTGAACACGCCGTGGTCGACGCCACCGGTGTTCGCGTCCAGCGTCCGCAGGCCGCCGACCAGGGCGGTCATTTCCGGCACCGTCAGGTTCAGCAGGGCCGCCTTGTCCACCAGCTTGTAGGTCGGGGACATGCGGTTGCCTTCACCGTAGTAGTTGCGGAAACCATCGGCCACCGGCTCGAGCACGGCGAAGGAGTCCACGTCGGTCTGTTCCTGGCTGGCGTCGGTACGGCCGGGCGTGAAGGGCACGGTGACCGCAAAGCCCCCTTCCGCGGCCGCCTGCTCGATGGCCGCGGCGCCGCCCAGGACGATGAGGTCGGCCAGTGAAACGCGCTTGCCGCCGCGCTGGTCCTCGTTGAAGTCCGCCTGGATGCCCTCGAGCGTGGCGAGCACCTTCTGCAGTTCCGGCGGGTTGTTCACGTCCCAGTCGGCCTGCGGCGCCAGGCGAATGCGCGCGCCGTTGGCGCCACCACGCATGTCGGTGCCGCGGAAGGTCGAGGCCGAGGCCCAGGCCGTGCGAACCAGTTCCGGTACGGTGAGGCGGGATTCGAGAATGGCCTCCTTCAGATCGGCGATGTCGTCCGCGTTCACCAGTTCGTGGTCCACGGCGGGCACCGGATCCTGCCAGATCAGCACTTCGGCCGGAACTTCCGGGCCCAGGTAGCGGGCGCGGGGGCCCATGTCGCGGTGCGTCAGTTTGAACCAGGCCTTGGCGAACGCCAGCTGGAATTCGGCCGGGTCCTGCAGAAAGCGCTGGGAGATCTCGCGATAGGAGGGATCTTCCTTCAGGGCGAGGTCGGTCGTGAACATGATGGGGGCGTGGAACTTGCCCTCGATGTGTGCGTCCGGAACCATGCTGGCCACGCTCTCGTCGGTGGGAATCCACTGCGTGGCGCCGCCCGGGCTCTCGGTCTTCTTCCAGTCGAAGGCGAAGAGGTTGGCCAGGTACTGCGAGGACCATTGCGTGGGCGTGGACGTCCAGGCGCCTTCCAGGCCGCTGGTGATGGTGTCGGCGCCCTTGCCGCTGCCGCATCGGTTGTGCCAGCCCATACCCTGGCTTTCGAGGCCCTCGGCGGCCGGCTCGACGCCGATGCACTCGCCGGGTTTGCGGGCGCCGTGCGCCTTGCCGAAGGTGTGACCGCCGGCGATCAGGGCGACGGTTTCCTCGTCGTTCATGGCCATGCGGCCGAAGGTGTCACGGATGTCCGCGGCAGCCGCCAGGGGATCGGGGTTGCCGTCCGGGCCTTCCGGGTTCACGTAGATCAGTCCCATCTGCACGGCGGCCAGGGGCTTCTCGAGCTCGCGGTCGCCGGAGTAGCGGCTGTGCGGGTTGTCACTGGCGGCCAGCCATTCCATTTCCGGGCCCCAGTACACCAGGTCCGCTTCCCAGTCGTCTTCGCGGCCGCCGGCGAAACCGAAGGTGTCGAAGCCCATGGATTCGAGGGCGACGTTGCCGGTCAGCACCATCAGGTCGGCCCAGGACAGGGCGGCGCCATACTTCTGCTTGACCGGCCACAGCAGGCGGCGGGCTTTGTCGAGGTTGGCATTGTCCGGCCAGCTGTTCAGCGGTTCGAAGCGCTGCTGTCCGCCGCCGGCGCCACCGCGGCCGTCGAAGGTGCGGTAGGTGCCCGCGCTGTGCCAGGCCATGCGGATGAAGAAGGGGCCATAGTGGCCATAGTCGGCCGGCCACCAGTCCTGCGATTCCGTCATGATGGCGGCGATGTCGGCTTTCACCGCATCCAGGTCCAGGGTCGAGAAGGCGGCGGCGTAGTCGAAGTCCGGGCCATAAGGGTTGGACTCGGCATCGTGCTGGCGCAGGGGCGACAGATCCACCTGGTTCGGCCACCAGAAGGCGTTGGATCGGGTCTCGCCCTCGGCGAGCGCGGTGGTCGAGGCCAGCGGGGCCAGGGCCAGGGTGACCGCTGTCACCAGCGGCAGGGTGTTCTTGAGCATGAGCACAGTCTCCTCTCGGGGAAGGGTGTGGGGCGCCGGGGCGACGGGACCCGCCGGGTCCCGGCCGGTGTTCCGGGCATTCGAAGTACACTAGCAATCGGAATTTCATGAATGAAATCGATTGTTTCGATGAAGCCGATAGGCAGAACGAACCACAACGCCCGAACCGGGGTTTTCGGCCGCGGATGGGCCTCGGGGGTGGGACCGGCGGGTGGGGCGGCCCTGCTCTTCGTTCTGCTGGCGGTCACGGTGGACCCGCTCATTGCCCGTGAAGGCTCCGAAACAGCCCCTGACGCCGCGGCCAGTGCGCTCCCCCGGACCACCGGGGAAGACCACCAGGCGATGCTGCAGCGCCTGGGCATCGAGTCCCTGCGGCGAGGGGCCGACGCCGATCCTGCCTCGCCGCATGCCGCCAACTACGACGAAGCCCGCGCCAACGCGCGGATGGGCAGCCTGCCGCCGGCCCTGGCGCTCGACGACGGCCGCGTGGTGGACAGCGCGGAGGACTGGGTTCGCTGGCGCCGCCCGGAACTCCTGGAGCACTTCGAGTCCCGGGTCTACGGCCGTGTTCCGGTAGGCCTGCCCCCCGTGGCCTGGGAACGAAAGGAGACCGAGTCCCAGGAAGTGGCCGGCCGCGATGCCGAGCGCGAACACTGGGTCGCGCGACTCGGCCGGACGGGCCGGCCGGAATTCGATACCACGCTGGACCTGGTTATCACGCGTCCTGCAGACGTCGAGGGGCCGGTACCGGTGGTCCTGGCCCTGGGCTTCGATGCCGCCTTCATCGCGCAGATCCGGGCGCGATTCACCGAGGAACAATGGCGCGCCCTCGCCGGTGACGGCCCGCCCTGGCGGGAGCAGGTGCTCGCGCGGGGCTGGGCGGCGGCCGAGCTGGTCGCGACCAGTGTCCAGGGCGACAGCGGGGACCTGCTCGCCCGTGGCGTGATCGGCCTGGGCACGGGCGGTGCGGTGCGCGACCCGGAAGACTGGGGCGCCCTGCGCGCCTGGGGCTGGGGGTTGAGCCGGGTGGTCGACCTGCTGGAGCAGCAAGCGGCCTTCGACGCGAGCCGCGTGGCCGTTCACGGGCACTCGCGCTACGGCAAGGCGGCCCTGGTCGCGATGGCCTTCGACGAGCGCATCGCGACGGCCTTCATCAGTTCATCCGGCGAAGCCGGCGCCAAGCTGTGGCGCCGCCATTTCGGCGAGCAGGTCGGGAACATCGCCAGCACCTATGCCTATCACTGGATGGCCGGCAGCTTCCTCCGTTATGCCGGCCCGCTGGACGTCGAGGACCTGCCGGTGGACCAGCACCTGCTGCTGGCCCTGTGCGCCCCGCGCCCCGTGTTCCTCTCCGCAGGCGCCCAGGGCGACGACTGGACCGATCCCCGGGGCATGTTCCTCGCCGCCGTGCACGCCGGGCCGGTCTACGAGTTGCTGGGCGGACGCCCCCTGGCGACCCACCGCTTTCCCCCGGTCGGGGAAGAAGTGGATGGCGATCTCGCATGGCGCCAGCATGAAATGGGACACACCCCCGCCCCGAACTGGCCGGTCTTCCTCGACTTTGCGGCGCGCGCCTTCGACATCACCGACTGAACGGTCCTGTTTTAAGGATTTGTGAAACCGGTGTCATTTTTTCTTGAAATTCTCGTGCGACTGTTTCAGTATGTGCTCACAGGCTCGATGAGAAACGAACACCCGTGGGTGATTCGTTCGAGATCCGGACCATCCGGGACCCCATCTAGAATTCCGCGTTTCCCGGTGGCCGAGAAGCTCATATCTTCCTGAATTTCAATAAATACAGGTAGAAGGCTCAATGCTCCAAGGCAGTTCTGCGAGGCTCGATGCACCCGGGTTCCCGGCCTGGGCGATGTTGCGGGGTCCCCTCCCGCGCGCCGGTCTGTGCGGCAATGCCAGCCACTTCTGCTTTTCGATAAAAATGACACCGGTATCTATTTCGTGTTTTCGCGATGCGTCCCATACCTGAAACAGGCTCAAGTCAAACTGACGAGGAGGAAAAACCCCCGATGAAACATTCAACCTTTGCCAAGCGAACGCTGTGCCTGATCACAGCGTCCTATGTCGCGATGGTAGGCGGTACGGCCCTGGCCCAGGACCAGTCCGCCGACGAGGAAGGACTCCTCGAGGAAGTCGTGGTCACTGGTTACCGCCAGTCTCTCGAAGCGGCCCTGGACCTCAAACGCGACGCCGTCGGCTCGGTTGACGCGATTTTCGCGGAGGACATCGCCGACTTTCCCGACTCCAACCTCGCCGAATCCCTGCAGCGCATTCCGGGTGTGACCATCACCCGTGACTCCGGCGAAGGCCGTGAGATCTCCGTGCGCGGCCTGTCCGGCGAATTTACCCGCGTGCGCGTGAACGGCATCGAGGCCGTCTCGGCCACGGGCGGTGAAGGCGGCCCGAACCGCAGCCGTTCCTTCGACTTCAACGTCTTCGCCTCCGAGCTGTTCAACCAGCTGGTGGTGCACAAGACCGCCTCCGCCAACCTGGACGAAGGTTCGCTGGGCGCCGTGGTCGACCTGAATACCGGCCGCCCCTTCCAGTACGACGAAGGCGCGACTTTCGTGGTCAGTGGCGAGATGCAGTACAACGAGCTGAACGAGGACTGGGGTCCCCGTGCGGCCGCACTGTGGGCCTATCACGATCCGGACGGTGGCTGGGGCGCGTCCTTCTCCGCCGCCTATTCCGACAACACCACGGTCGAGCTCGGTCAGAACACGGTTCGCTGGCAGCGCGCGTCCTTCAACAGCGTGCGCGGCGTGGACTGCGGCGACAATCCGGGCGATGCCGGCTGTGCGGAGGTGGCGGGCGCCTTCCATCCGCGCATTCCGCGTTACGGCCAGATCGAATACGACCGTGAGCGCCTGGGCCTGACCGCCTCCGTGCAGTTCGCACCCTCCGATTCAACGACCATCACCTTCGACGGACTGTATTCCGAGTACGACGCGTCCCGCGGCGAGATCTGGGGCGAGGTGCTGTTCCGTGGCAACGAAGGCGGCATGGACGTGCTCGACTACGTCTACGACGCCTCCACGAACAACCTGAACTACATGGCCGTCAACAATGCCTGGGTGCGCAACGAGAACTTCCTCAAAGCCTGGACCACCGAGTTCTACCAGGCGGGGCTGAATCTCGACCACGACTTCAACGATACCCTGCGCGCCCACGTGCTGGTGGGTACGTCGAACTCGGAACTGGATTTCCCCTACGAAATCACCTTCATGTACGACGATCGTGATTACAACAACTTCGTCTACGACTACCGTGACGACCAGTTCCCGACCATCGCCTTCAACGGCCCGAATGTGGCGGACGCCACTAATTTCACACTGACCGAGTTGCGTGACCGCCCGGCCTACGTGGAACACGGCTTCGACACCATCGCCGGTGAGCTGATCTGGGACTTCTACGACGGTTTCTCGCTGGAAGCGGGTGTGAACTGGAAGGAGTTCAGCTACAACACCACCGGGTCACAGCGCGACACCACCGTCTGCGGTTCGGACCTGTACAACTGTGACACTGATGGCGATGGCGTGAACGATGTGCTGGGCGTGCCGGCCACCGACGCCATGAGCGACCTGTACACCTTCGACGACGACATGGGTCCGGGTTCCACCAACACCTGGGCGGTGCCGAACCTGCAGGCCTGGATCGACTACTTCAATCTCTTCAGCCTGCCGGCCCGTCTCGACCAGGGCAACACCGCGGCCGTGACCGAGGAAAACACCGCGCTGTTCGTCCAGCTCAACGGCGAACTGATGTTCGGCAGCATGCCCTTCCGCTTCAACACGGGCGTGCGCTGGGTCGAAACCGACCAGTCGTCCTCGGGCTACAACTCCGGTTCCTTCGTGACCGTCGATCGCGACCCCTACGACGACCTGCTGCCGTCCTTCAACGCGGCGCTGGACATCACGCCCGACCTGGTGGCCCGCTTCTCCATGGCCGAGGTGCTGACCCGCCCGGCGCTGGGCAACCTGTCGCCCGGCGGCAGCGTGGATTCCTTCAACTACCGGGTGAGCTACGACAACCCGTTCCTGGAGCCGACCCGCGCCGACGCGATCGACATCTCCCTGGAGTGGTACTTCGCCGACGAGGCGGTGCTGGGCTTCGCGTACTTCTACAAGGACATCGAGTCGCGGCCGATCAGCACGCAGCGTGAAGGCACCTACGCCTCCACCGGCCTGCCGCTGTCCCTGTTGAACCCGACCTCGCCCGCGGGCCAGTGCCCCGAGTGCCAGGAGTGGACCATCTCGTCCATCGACAACGGTCCCGGGGGTGAACTGGACGGCTTCGAAGTCGCCTTCCAGATGCCCCTGTCGGTGCTCACGGAGAACACGCCGTTCATCCGCAACCTGGGTGTGATCGCCAACTACACCTACGTGGACTCCTCCGTCGACTACACCTTCGGCAGCGAGACCGTGACCGAGCGCCTGTTCGGGCTGTCCAACGATGCCTGGAACGCCACGCTGTACTACGAGACCGAGCGCTTCAATGCCCGCATCTCCGCGTCCTACCGTGACGAGTACCTGACGGGCACCAGCGGCAACTCCAACCGCTTTGAAGGTTACGGGGCGGTCACCTGGGTGGACTTCTCCGCCGGCTGGGACTTCACCGAGCACCTCTCGGCGCACTTCGAAGCCCTGAACCTGACGGACGAGTACCAGGACCGCTGGACCGACATCGACGCCAAGCGCCGTTACGAGTACGACCACACGGGCCGGATCTTCAAGGTCGGCCTGCGCTACGCTTACTGAGCGAAGCGGCAATCCCCGGGAATCCCCGCTTCGGCGGGGATTCTTTTTTCTGCACTCCGGAGTCCCGATATGAAACTACCCCGCCGTTCCCTGTTGTCCGCCCTGCCGGCCCTTCCCCTGCTCGCCGCGCCCGGTGCGCGCACGCACGCCGACGCCGCGCCGGGTGACGGCTCCGCCGCGGATACCGGCTGCCGCGCCCCCGGCGACTGGTCCCACCTGGAATGGGCCCGCGGTGTCGAGAACCAGCGGAAGGGCGACCTGGGCGACGGGCGTTTCCTCAACCCGGTGATGCCGGGCGACCACCCGGACCCGTCCATTCTCAAGGACGGTGACGACTACTACATGACCTTCTCCTCCTTCGACGCCTATCCCGGCATCGTGATCTGGCACTCGAAGGACCTGGTGAACTGGCAGCCGGTGACCGCGGCGCTGACGAAGCCCATCGGCTCGGTCTGGGCGCCGGAGTTGTGCAAGCACGGTGATCGCTACTACGTGTACATCCCGGCGCGTTTCCCGGACTACCGCTCCAACTACGTCATCTGGGCCGACGACATCGCCGGTCCCTGGAGCGATCCCATCGACCTGGAACTGCCGGACCACATCGACCCCGGCCACGTGGTGGACACCAACGGCGACCGCTACCTGTGCCTGTCCGGCGGCGACATCGTGCCACTGACCCCGGATGGCCTGGCGAGGTCCGGCCCGGTCCGCAATGTCTACGAACCCTGGCGCTACCCGGAAGACTGGGTGGTGGAGAGCTTCTCCCCGGAAGGGCCGAAGATGCTGTACCGGAACGGCTACTTCTACATGATCACCGCCGTCGGCGGCACGGCCGGCCCGCCCACCGGGCACATGGTCATCGTGGCCCGGGCCGAATCCCTGGACGGTCCCTGGGAGGACGCGCCGAACAACCCCATCGTGCGCACCGAGCATCGCACCGAGAAATGGTGGTCACGCGGCCACGCCACCCTTGTGGAAGGGCCGGGCGGCGACTGGTGGATGGTCTACCACGGCTACGAAAACGATTTCTGGACCCTGGGCCGCCAGTGCCTGCTGGCGCCGGTGACCTGGACCGAGGACGGCTGGATCGAGGCGGGCGGCGGTGACCTTTCGACGCCGCTGGCCATGCCGACGGGCGGCGAGGCCGTACCGCACGGCCTGGCCCTGTCCGATGACTTTTCGACCGACAAGTTCGGCACCCAGTGGGGCTTCTACGACCCGGGCCCTGAGGAGATGCAGCGGGTCCGTTACGAGGACGGCGCCCTGGTCGTCCGCGGCAAGGGGTCCACGCCTTCCGATACCTCTCCACTGACCTTCATCTGTGGCGACCTGGCCTACCAGGTCGAGGTGGAGTGCGAACTGGTGGGCGACGCCGAAGCAGGCATCCTGCTGTTCTACAACCGGCGGCTGTACTGCGGCCTGAGCTACTCGAAAGACGGCTTGGTCATGCACCGCTACGGACTGCAGCGGCGCGTGGGTTCACCGGAAAACCTGGGACGCACCCTGCACCTGCGCATCACCAATGACCAGAACATCGTCACCATCCATCACAGTCCGGACGGCAAGGACTGGACGAAGTTCTACGTGCAGATGGAAGTGTCCGGCTATCACCACAACGTGGCCTGGGACTTCCTCAGCCTGCGTCCCGGGGTGTTCGCCGCGGGCGACGGCGAAGTGCGCTTCCGCAACCTGGTGTACCAGGCGCTGTAACAGGGTCAGGTCGTCCCGCGTTGGATGAAGGGGACGCGCTGGTAGAGTTCGCGCTCGGCGCCGCGCGGGTCGTTCTCCAGCCGGCTGGGGTCGTCGAAGACCATGGTTTCCCGATGGGGCAGGGTGTACGGCGCCCAGGCCGGAATGCCCTCGAAGTTCGGATCCCCGGCGCGGGCGAAGGCCAGCAGGGCGCCACTCATCCGCGCGGCCATGCGCCGCGCGGACTCGCCATTCCCGGTGGGCGAGCCGGGTTGGGTCAGGGTGTCGAAGACCAGGGGAATGTCCAGGGTGTGGTAAGCGCCGCGGCGGCCGCCTTCCTCGGGCGAGGGCCAGTCGAGCTGGTAGGCCCAGGTGGGCGCGCCCTGCCGGGCACGGGCCTCGGCTTCTTCCACCGCCCCGCGCCAGGAGCGCCCGGCCGTGGTGGCGGCGAAGTAGATCTCGCTGGCGGTCATGCCGGGGTAGAGGCGCCGGTACTCGGCGATCACGACGTCGACGGGGATGTCGACGAACTGTCCCTGCCGGATCTTCTCCGGCAACGCATCCCAGCTCATGTCGAAGTCCTCCTCGCGGCCCCAGGCGCGGGTCTCGTCCTTCGTGTTGCCGATCACCATGGGGATGCGGGCCGACTGCGCCGGCGCGTCCGGCCAGAAGGGATGGCGGGGCAGGGCGCCGCCGTCCAGCACGGGGCAGAAATGCAGGCTGCGGTCTTCGACCCGGGAAGGGTCTTTCGCGAGTGCGGCCTCCAGCAGTTGCTCCGGCGACAGGGCCAGCAACCCCCGCGCGTCCCCGGGAGCGAGCCCGGCCGCCTCGATGAACAGTTCGGCGCGCTGCGTGGCGGCCCGCGGGCCGGCCGCCATCACCTGTTGGCCGCTCATGGTCCAGGCCCGGTGAAACAGCCCGTCGGCCGAGGGCATGGCCATCAGCGTCGCGATCTTGGCGCCCCCGCCGGACTGGCCGAACACCGTGATGTTGTCCGGGTCGCCGCCGATGGCCGCCGCGTGCTCCCGCACCCAGGCCAGCGCCTGGACGAGGTCGAGCTGGCCCACGTTGCCGGAGTCGGCGAAGTCCGGCCCGCCCAGTTGCTCCAGGTAGAGGTAACCGAACAGGTTCAGGCGATGGTTGACCGTGACCACGACCACATCACCTTGCTTGCAGAGGTTCACGCCGTCGTACAGCGGGTCGCTGCCCGAGCCGTTGGCGAAGCCGCCGCCGTGGATGTACACCAGGACGGGCCGCTTCACTCCGTCCGCCAGACCCGGCGTGGTGACGTTGAGGAACAGGCAATCCTCGCTCTTTGCGCCGCCGCCGCTGTCGCGCTGGGGGCAGGCCGGGCCGAACGCCAGCGCCTCGCGCACGCCGTCCCAGGCAGCCTCGCGCGGCGCCGGGCGGAAACGCCAGGCCGCCGTGTCCGCGCCGTAGGGAATGCCCCGGAACACGTGCAGGCCACGGTCGGTGAAACCGCGGACGCGCCCACTGCGGGTCGCGAATTCCGGCGCCGCTTCATCGCGGGTGGCCGCCACCGCCCAGGCGGGTGCCAGCAACAGGCTGCCCGCCAGTCCGGTGTCGTGAAGGAACCGGCGTCGCGCCGGGTCGTGTGCGCGGCGCCCGCGGTCGGATCGGTCGGGTGGTCTCATGCGGCAGACTCCGTGTCAGGCGCCCGGTCGCGCCCATGCTGACTGTCAGGGGAAGGCAACGAATGGTAGAACAGGGTGTGAGCGAAACGATTTCCGCGGGTAACGCGATGCGCCGAATGTTGCAGAGCCCGAAGGCCTGGTCCCCGATGCTGCTGCCTTCCCTGGTGATGGTGTCGGCGCTGCTGTGGCCATTGCACGGAAGGGCAGGCGCCGGGACCGACACGCGCGGGCCGGTCCTGGCGGTGGCCGAGGGCCTGTTCGACGACACGCGCCCCGACACCCTGGGGCTGGCGCCGGCCTCGGGCACGGAAACCTTCACCGTGTTCAGTCCCGGTCCGGGTGATGACGCCTATGCCCACGGGGTCGTGTTGATGCCCTTCAAGGGCCGGCTGTACGCGCAGTGGCAGTCTTCCCGCCGTGACGAGGACGGGCCGGACACGCACGTGGTGTTCGCCGTCAGCGATGACGGCCGGCACTGGTCCGAACCGATGCCCCTGGCGCCGACCCTGGAAACGGGCATTCGCACCAGCGGGGGCTGGTGGACGGATGGCGAGACCCTGGTCGCCTACCTCAATGAATGGCCGGAACGGGATGGGGCGCCGAAGGGCGGCCACACGGTGTTTCGCAGCACGACGGATGGTGTGGCCTGGAGCGATCTGCGGCCTGTGCTCGATATCGAAGGATCGCCGGTACAGGGCGTCATCGAGCAGGACACGCGTGCGCTGCCCTCGGGGCGCCTTCTCAGCGCCTTTCACGTGCAGCCGGGGCTGATTGTTTCGCCGTGGTTCACGGATGACCCGCTGGGTGTCCGTGGCTGGGCGCCCGGACATTTCGAAAACCTGCCGTCCAGCGATACCGCAGTGAGCCGTGAGCTCGAACCCAGCTGGTTCCTGAGGCCTGGGGACGGGGCCGTGGTGATGATCTTCAGGGACCAGGCCGGCAGCTACCGCAAGCTCGCCTCCGTGAGTCGTAACCTCGGCGAATCCTGGAGTTCGCCGGCGCTGACGACGATTCCCGATGCCCGCACCAAGCAGAGCGCCGGCAACCTGCCGGACGGCCGCGCCTTCATGGTGGGCAATCCGGTGCCGCGACGGGACCGCTTTCCCCTGGTGCTGATGCTCAGCGACGATGGGCGCTGTTTCGGCCAGGCCTGGCTGTTGCGAGGTGGCGGTGACGACATGCAGCCGCTGCGTTTCGAGGGGCGGTACAAGCGGGCGGGTTACAGCTATCCCAAGAGCGTGGTTCGGGACGATGCGCTCTACGTGGCCTACGCCACGAACAAGGAGGACGTGCAGATCACCCGGGTACCGCTGACAGGGCTGCGCCCCGGGGATCATTCGACGGCGTGCCGGTAGACGATCAGGATCACGAGGTCGCTGTCGCCCATCGTGCGCAGGCCGTGTGAGTCGCCGGGACGGGTGAGGATGGCGGTGCCGGGGCCGACCTCGGTGCGTTCGCCGTTCATGGTCAGTTCGCCCTGGCCTTCCAGCACGTAGTAGATCTCGTCCTTGTCGTGCGGGTGATAGCCGATGGCGGCGCCGGGGTGCAGGGCGCGCTTGCGGAAGACCAGTTCCAGGCCGGGTTCCCCGGCGAAGAACGGCCAGGCCGTGGTCTCGCCACCGCCCTGGTGGGGTCCGGGCTGGGGTGTCGGAATGTCCGTCTCGCGCACGATGCGGTGCCCGGACGGCGGCAGGTCGGGCGACAGGCCGATGTCCAGGGCCGCCAGGCCTTCCGCGGCCAGGCGTGCGATCACCGCGGCGCCCTTGGGCGAGAAGTGCGTGTCGTCTTCGAGGCCGTCGGGGTAGTTGGGAGACTCCGCCGGCACCAGGTGCAGGAACAACGCCTTCGACGGGCCGGGCCCGTAAAGCTCCAGCTCCGCCATGCTCGTGGTGTGCAGGTCCAGGAGCGGGGTGTCCGTGGCCTGCGCGACTTCGCGAACGAGGTCCGGATAGACGCCGTGCACGTCATAGAACGCGCCGTTGTCGTCGAAGCGCCGGCGCACCACCGGGGTCAGCAGCACGGGCTGCGCCTCGCGGGCGCGCACGTCCGCCACGAAGCGCTCCAGGTTGGCTTTGTAGGCGTCCGGCGGTGTGTACCGGTCCGGCTTGTTTTCGGACTGGTCGTTGTGGCCGAACTGGATGAACACGAAGTCACCCGGGCGGGTCTCCGCCAGCAGGTAGGACCAGCGCCCCTCTTCGATGAAGGTGCGCGTGCTGCGGCCATTGCGCGCATGGTTGGCGATGGCCACGTCCTGGCCTTCGAAAAAGGCCCCCAGGGCCTCGCCCCAGCCGGTCTCGGGCCGCTTTTCAGCCCGTTTCACCGACATCGTGGAATCACCCGCCAGGTGGATCGTCACCGTGTCCGCCAGGGTGGCCACCGGGGCCAGAACCAGCAGCAACAGGGTCATGAAGCGCATCAGCGCTGCACCCGCCCCGAGCCGCTGCCGCGCATCAGGGCTTCGACCTCGGGCACCGAGACGCGGTTGAAGTCACCGATGATGGAATGCTTCAGGCAGCTGGCGGCCACCGCGAACTCCAGCGATTCCTGCCGGTCCTCGTACAGGGCCAGGCCCGCGATCAACGCCGAGGCGAAGCTGTCGCCGCCACCGACCCGGTCGATGATGTCGGTGATCTCGTAGCGCCGTGAGAGTTTGAAACCGTTCTTGTCGCGAAGGCAGGCCGACCAGCCGTTGCGGTCCGCGCTGTGCGACTCGCGCAGCGTGATGGCGATGGACGACATGTTCGGGTACACCTCCAGCACCTTGGCGCTGAGGGCCTCGTACTTGGCCGTGTCCAGTTCACCGCTGGCGACGTCCACGTCCACCTCGATGCCCAGGGACTTCTGGCAGTCCTCCTCGTTGGCGATGCCCACGTCCACGAACTTCACCAGTTCGCCCATCACCTCCGGGGCGCTCTTGCCGTACTTCCACAGCTTGCCGCGGAAGTTGAAGTCGCAGGACACCGTCACGCCGGCCGCCTGGGCGGCCTTGACCGCCTCCAGGCTGAGGTCGGCGGCCGACTGGCTCAGCGCCGGGGTGATGCCGGTGATGTGGAACCAGCGCGCGCCTTCGAAGATGGCGGCCCAGTCGAAATCACCCGGCTTCGCTTCGCAGATGGACGAGTGCGCCCGGTCGTAGATCACCTTGGAGGCGCGCTGGTTGGCGCCGGTCTCCAGGAAATAGATGCCCACGCGCTCGCCCTTGCGGGCGACGTTCGAAGTATCCACGCCGAAGCCGCGCAGTTCGCGAATGGCCGCCTCGCCGATGTCGTTGTCGGGCAGGGCCGAGATGAACCCCGAGCTCAGGCCGTAGTTCGCCAGGGCGACGGCCACGTTGGCCTCGCCGCCGCCGAAGGTGGCCTCGAAGCTGGGTGACTGGAAGAAACGTTCATGTGCGGGCGACTTCAGTCGCAGCATGATCTCGCCGAAAGAAAGGTACTGGGACATGGGGTTGCGTTGCTCCTGATCAGTCCGTGGTGGCGCGCGCGATGGCGACCGCCTGGGCGGCCAGCGCCGTGATGTCCTGGTAGCGGCCCGCGGCAATGGCGTCAGCGGGCGTCAGCCAGCTCCCCCCGCAGGCCAGCACCGCGTCGAGGGCCAGGAAGTCGGCCAGGTTCGACGTGGAAACGCCGCCGGTGGGGATGAACTTCACACCCCGGAACACCGATCCCAGGGCCTTGAGCATGGGCGCGCCGCCCACCAGGCTGGCGGGAAAGAACTTCAACGTGCGCAGGCCGAGGTTCCAGGCGGCCTGGACCTCCGTCGGCGTCGCCACCCCCGGGTAGATGGGGATGCCTGCCTCCTTCGATACCGCGACCACGTCGCGGTCCAGCCCCGGCGAGACCAGGAAGGCCGATCCGGCCGCCAGGGCCGCGCCGGCCTGCTCCGCGCTCAGCACCGTACCGGCGCCGACGACGGCATCGGGCACTTCCGCAGCGATCGCCGCCAGGCAGTCCAGGGCTTCGGGCGTGCGCATGACCACTTCGATCACGCCCAGGCCGCCATCGAGCAGCGCTTGCGCCGTGCGCACGGCGACGGCGGGATCGCTGGCCTGGACCAGGGGAATGACGGGGGTCTGTACGAGTCGTTCTTCGATGCTCATTGCATCTCGTCCTCAGGTGATCGTTCGTGGAGTGAGCCTTTCAAAATCTTAGTACAGCGGGAAAAAAACAGCGGCGCATGATGCGCCGCCAATTGCCACACTCCTAGGTGTTCTAGCCCCGCGCGCCCTTCCGGGTCACGCGGTCCTGCCCGTGGCGGGCCGGGCAATGCAATCGATGGCGCCGGCGTCGCCGAAGCGCGCGCTGGCGCTGCTGCCGATCCGGATGTCGTGCACACCGGTGATGGCGCCGCTGGAGACCAGGTCACCCTTGCGCAGGGGACGTCCGCGCTGTTGCGCGAGTTCGAGCAGGAAGCGCAGCGCCTCGAGGGGGCCGCCCGGCGGTGGATCGATGGATCGTGCACCCACGGAGGCGCCGTCGATCAGCGTCTCGCAGCGCATGCCGCCGTCGATGGCCTGGCGCCAGCCGTCCAGTTCGGCGCCGAGCAGGAGGCCGTGGTTGTTGCCGAAATCGGAAACGATCACCGTGGGTCCCAGCTCGTTGATGGTGGCCAGGGGGCTGCCGGCCGTTTCGATGCCCATGTGGACGCGGGCGACCATGTCGGCGGCCTCGTCGATGCGCCACTCGGCCTTGTCGGCCGGCGCGTCGCGGTCCAGCACGAAGACCAGCTCGGCCTCGACCGCCGCGAAGCCACCGTCGAAGACCGGGAAAGGCACCGGGTCGTCGCCGGTGGCGTCCCAGACCTGGCTTGCGAAGATCGGTCCGGCCAGCCGGCCGACACCGTGAATCCGCGCCTGCTCGGGCGACAGTCCGCCAACCTTCCAGCCGACGATTTCGTCGGGCCAGAGGTCGATGGCCTCGTCCTGGATGGCGTAACTGGCCGCCAGCCGGTCGGGAATGGTGCCGGGAAAATCGGGGAGCGCCCGGGCCTCGAGACGGGCCTGGACGAATGCGGAGGCGACAGCGAGCGCGGGTGACCCGTTCGCCACGGAGCCATTTTCCTGTGTATCCACGTGATGTTTTATGCTTTGTGAAGTGGAGCCTTTTGTATGCTGTTCAGGCTATGGTATACCGGTGTCATTTGCAAGCCTCGTGTATGCTTTGACCGGCCCGCGCTCAGCGGGAAACTGAACAAACCCAATAAATACAAGGATTTGATTATGAGCTCATGGGTTCGGAATGACGGAATCCGGTCGATTCTGGCCGCAATTCTGGTGATGATTGCGGTGCCAAGCCTCGCGCAGGACGGTGCACATCGCCATATCGACGAGGGCGCGCTGGCCTTTCCCGGCGCCCAGGGTTGGGCCCGGTTCACCCCGGGCGGCCGCGGCGGCCAGATCCTGCGCGTGACCACCCTCGCCAGTGAAGGCGAGGGCAGCCTGCGCGCCGCCCTGGAAACCCCGGGACCGCGCATCGTCGTGTTCGAGGTCGGTGGCGTCATCGACCTCGAGCGCCAATCGCTGGTCATCGACGAACCCTACGTCACCATTGCCGGCCAGACGGCGCCGTCGCCGGGCATCACCCTCATCGGTGGCGGCCTGACCATCCGCGGCCACGACGTCATCGTCCAGCACCTGCGCATCCGCCCGGGTTCCGCCGGCGGCGGGTTGATGGCCGGCTGGGACTTCGATGCCATCTCGGTCTTCGGCGGCTGGCAGGTCGTGGTGGACCACTGTTCCCTGACCTGGGGCACCGACGAGAACCTCTCCGCTTCCGGGCGCCGGTTCGTCGGTGACACCCCGGAGGCGTGGGGCGAGGGCGCCGCCCACCGGGTGACCTTCAGCAACAACATCATCGCCGAGGGCCTGGCGAACTCCACCCACCCGAAGGGTGAGCACTCCAAGGGCTCCCTGATCCACGACCACGTCAGTGACCTGCTGATCGTCGGCAACCTGTACGCGCACAACATGGAGCGCAGCCCGCTGCTCAAGGGCGGTGTCAGCGCCACGATGGTGAACAATTTCATCTACGACCCGGGCCAGCGCGCGGTGCACTACAACCTCGCCGCCATCGAGTGGGGCGACCAGCCCTACGTCAACGGCCGCCTGACGGCCGTCGGCAACGTGATGCGCCTCGGTCCCTCCAGCGATCCGGGGCTGCCCTTCCTCATGCTGGGCGGCGCCGGCGACCTCGACTATCATGGCGCCGACAATATTGCCGTGGACGGCATCGGCGAGCCGGTACCGCTCATCGGCCGCTACACCACCGGCCGCGCCCGCATCATCGAACACGATGAACCGCTGGACTGGCCCGCGGGCCTCGAGGCCCTCCAGGCTGGCGACGTGGAGTACCGGGTGCTGACCCATGCCGGCGCGCGTCCCTGGGACCGTGACGAACACGACGTGCGAGTCCTCGCCAATGCCGCCGAGGGTCGCGGCGCCATCATCGACGACGAGAAGGACGTGGGAGGCTACCCGGAGCATGAGGAAACACGCAGGCCCTTCGATCCCGCGCTCTGGGACCTCGACACCATGCAGCCCCTGGACCCGGCCACGCTCGACAGCAGTTCGCAGGCCCGCGGCACCTGAACGAGGCGCCAAGGGGTGAGCGGCCGCTCATGAAAAAGCCCACCGGCAAGGTGACGATCAACGACATCGCCCGACTTTCGGGCGTGTCGAAAAAGACGGTTTCGCGGGTCATCAACGACTCGCCCAAGGTCCGGCCGGCGACCCGCGCCAAGGTCCAGGCGGTGATCGAGGAGCATGGCTACTCGCCGCACCCCGAGGCCCGGGCGCTTGCGCTGCGCAAGTCCTACCTCGTGGCCATGATCTACGACAACCCCAGCCCCCAGTACATCGTCAACATGCAGCGGGGGATCCTCGACGCGCTCGACGGCTCCGACCTGCAACTGGTCATCCGGCCCTGCGACCGCAACGAGGAAGGCTATTTCGAGCGCATCCGCAAGTTCATCCGTCAGCAGCGTTTCTATGGCGCCATCCTGCCGCCCTCGGTGTCCGAGGACCAGGAACTGGTGGACATGCTGGAAGAGCAGGGGTGCCGCTACGTGCGCATCGCCTCGGTGATCATGGACACGCCCGGCAATACGGTGAAGACCCATGACAGCGAGGGGGCCGAGAAGGCCGCGCACCACATTGCCGACCTCGGCCACAAGCGCATCGCGCACATTCGCGGCCCGCTGACCTTCCGCTCCTCGCACGAGCGTTACCGCGGATTCGAACTGGGCCTGCGCGAGTACGGCATTCAGCTCGACCCCGGACTCGTGATGGAAGGGGGCTACACCTTCGAGACCGGCTTCGAATGCGCCCGCCGCCTCCTGGCGCTGGACGATCCGCCCACGGCGGTGTTCACCGGCAACGACGAAATGGCCCTGGGCGTCTACCAGGCGGCGCGCCAGGGTGGCGTGCGCGTGCCCGAGGACATCTCGATCGTCGGTTACGACGACACGCCCATCGCCTCCCGGGTCTGGCCGAGGCTGACCACGGTGCGTATGCCCATCCGCAAGATGGGCCAGGCCGCGGGCGAATTGCTGCTGGCGGACCCGGCCGATCCGGTGCGGCGCTATGTCAGTTATACCCCTGAACTGGTGGTTCGCGAGTCCACCGCGCCACCCCGGCAAAGTTGAGATGCCGTTGCGGGAAGCCCAATGGCTGCGTAGAATGACACCGGTTTCCCAAAGTCAAACCCAAACCCAACCCAAGGAGGCCCGGGCCGCGCTCAACGGACCCGGACCGATGGCAGGACACGCGGTACGGAACGTCCTCGAAACCTGCCGGATCAAGTGAGGCCCTGATATGTCGAATTCCTCGTTCAGCCTGGACGGCCGCGTCGCCGCCGTCACGGGCGCCAATACCGGCCTGGGACAGGCCATTGCCGTCAGCCTGGCCGCCGCCGGGGCCCGTGTCGCCCTGGTCGGGCGCTCCGCACCCGACGAAACCGCGGCCGCGATCGCGCAGGCCGGCGGCGAATCCGTGGCCGTGATGGCCGACCTGTCGAAAGTCGAGAACGTCGCCGGCGTGATCGCCGAAACCGAGCAGGGCCTCGGGCCGATCGACATCCTGGTCAACAACGCCGGGATCATCCGGCGCCAGGACGCGCTCGATTTCGGTCTCGACGACTGGCGCGCCGTCATGGCGACCAACCTCGAAGTGCCGTTCTTCCTCGCGCAGGCAGCGGCGAAGTCCATGGTGTCCGGGGGTCGTAGCGGCAAGATCATCAACATCTGTTCGCTGCTGTCCTTCCAGGGTGGCATCCGGGTGGCGTCCTACACGGCCAGCAAGAGCGGCCTGGCGGGGCTGACGCGGCTGCTGGCCAATGAATGGGCCGCCAGGGGCATCAACGTCAACGGCATCGTCCCGGGCTACATCGCCACCAACAACACCCAGGCGCTGCGCGAGGACGTCGACCGCAACCGCCAGATCCTCGAGCGGATTCCCGCCGGACGCTGGGGCGAGCCTTCGGACCTCGGTGGCGCCGCGGTTTTCCTCGCGTCCGCCGCTTCGGA
>JAUHYP010000053.1 GCA_030426265.1 Gammaproteobacteria bacterium
GCCTACACCTTCGGCGTGGCGCCCCTGCAGCAGTACCTGGTCGCTTTCCCCGACGGGCGGGTGCAGGCCCTGCCCCTGGCCTGGGACGCCCGGCCCGAGGCGGCCGGCGGCCAGCGCTGGTATCACCTCTACCCGGACGAGCCCATCAACTACCGCGACGAACTGCACTGGACCGGCCTGCAGCAGAACTGGAACTACATGTGCGCGGATTGCCATTCCACCAACCTGCGCAAGAACTACGACCCGGCCACGGACCGCTTCGCCACTGACTGGGTGGAAATCGACGTGGCCTGCGAGGCCTGCCACGGCCCCGGCCAGGACCATGTCGCCTGGGCCGCCCAGGCCGGCGACGGGCCACCGGCTGCCGGCGCCAACCTCGGCCTGGCGGTCCGGTTCCATGACCGGCGCGGCGTGGCCTGGCCCATGGACGTGGCGACTGGCCAGGCCCAGCGCAGCGGTGGACCCATCACCCGTATCGAGATCGGCGCCTGCGCCGCCTGCCATTCTCGGCGTGGCCTGGTCGCCGAAGGCCGCGAGCGCGACCCCGTCTACCTCGACCATCACCTGCCCGCCCTGCTGACGGAGGGCCTGTACCACCCGGACGGACAAATCCAGGACGAGGTCTACGTCTGGGGCTCGTTCACGCAGAGCAAGATGCACGAGCGGGGAGTGACCTGCAGCGACTGCCACGACCCGCACAGCCTGGAACTGCGCGCCGAAGGCGCGAACGTCTGCGCGCAATGCCACCTGCCCTCGACCTTTGCGACGCCGGCGCACACCGGACACCCGGAGAACACGGAGGGCGTGGACTGCCTGTCCTGCCACATGCCCGAAACGACCTACATGGGCGTCGATCCCCGCCGCGACCACTCGATGCGTACGCCGCGCCCGGACCTGAGCCTGGCGTTCGGCACCCCCAACGCCTGCACCGCCTGTCACGAGGACCAGGACGACAGCTGGGCCGCCGAGGCCTTCGCGCGGATGTACCCGGAAGCGAAAACGCCCTTCCAGCACTGGACCACCGCCTTCCACCAGGCGCGCGCCGGCCTGCCCCAGGCCGAGGTGTCCCTGCTGACGGTGTTCGGCAAGGCGGACACGCCGGACATCGTCCGCGCGACCGCCATCCGCGAACTGGCCGCCTATCTCAGTCCGCTGTCCGGCCAGGTCGTGGAGCGGGCCCTGCGTGACGACAGCGGCCTGGTGCGCCTGGCGGCCCTGGATGTGCTCGAGGCCATTCCGCCGGCCAACCGGATCGCCCTGGCCGGCCCGCTGCTGGATGACCCCCTGCGCACGGTGCGCGGCCAGGCGGCCGCCGCCCTGGCCGGCACGCCCATGAACCAGCTGGACCTGGCGTCACGCGGCGCCCTGCAACGGGCGATGAAGGATTACTGGGACTGGCAGATGCTCAACGCTGACCGCCCGGAATCCGGTCTGAACCTGGGCAATCTCTCCCTGGCGGCCGGCAACGCCACGCAGGCGGAGCGCCACTACCGGCAGTCCCTGGCCAGGGACCCGGAATTCACCCCGGCCCGGCTGAACCTGGTGGAGCTGTACCGCAATGAAGGCATGGCGGGCGAATCCCTGGCGCTGCTGCGCCAGGGCCTGGAGATCAATCCCGACGATGCGGCCCTGCACCATGCGCTGGGGCTGGCCCTGGTACGCAGCGGCGATACGCAAAACGCCGTGACGGAGCTGCGCCGCGCCGTGGAACTGGCGCCGGAAGCACCCCGCTTTGCCTATGTCCTGGGGGTGGCGCTGAACTCATCAGGTCAGGCCAGTGAGGCCGTGACGGTGCTGGAACAAGCCCACGAGCGTCAGCCCAACAACCGCGAACTGCTGTTCGCCCTGGCCACCATCGAACGCGACCGCGACCGCCGCGAGCAGGCCGCCGGCTGGGCCCGGGCCCTGCTCGCCCTCAACCCGGGCGACGAAGCCGCCAACCGCCTGCTCGCGGAACTGGAATAGTTTTGGGGTCAGAGTAAAGGGACAGAGTAAAAACACTGGAGGACCTCAATCGGCGCCTCCCATTTCTGGTGTTTTTACTCTGTCCCTTTACTCTGACCCCGAGCTTTTTCCCGAGCTTTTGGTTGGGTTATTGCCCCTGGCCCGCCCGGAAGGGGTACTGGCCGAACATCTCGGCCACGCCGGACTGGATCGCCGCGCGCACTTCCTCGTTGGTCTTGGAGCCGTCCACGCGGCCGACGGCCACGCCTTCCCAGATCATGCGCTTGGCATTCGCGTCCACCATGTCCACGTTGACCGTGCCCTCGGTGTACTGGCTCACGTGCGTGGAGGTGCCGTAGCCATAGCCGTACCAGGGATCGTAGAACCCGCGGCGATAACCGTAGTACCCACCGTACATCGGGTCGTTGTAGGTGGTCACCTTGGTCTTGTCCTGAACCTGCGCCGACACGTTCAGGAGCAGGTCGGGGTCATCGGCGAGCGTGTAGCCACGCTGCTCCATCTGGCGCGTGATGGCGTCGCGGAACACCTGGCCCATGATGCTCGAGTAGTTCGGGTTCTCGATGCCCATGGGGTTGAAGAAATTGAAGGTCTGGTACTGCGAAAAATCGACCGAGGAATCGTAATCGGCCTTGATCTGGGGCCCGGAACTGCAGGCAGCGAGCAAAGCAGCGCCGGCCAGCAGCACGAGCAGGGAACGAAAGCGTTGCATGGTCAACCTCGATATGGGTGCGTGGACACTCACTATAGTCAATGCCCCATCGTGAAGGAAACGTGTCAGAACCCGGCGATGCGCTCGATGGTCCAGAAGCCTGCCATGGCGCCGATGGCGTAGACCGGTACCCGCCAGGCCCAGTCCGGCCAGGGCACCGTGCGCAGCACCACCCAGGCCCCGTGCACGGCCGCGATGAACAGCAACTGCCCCGCCTCAACGCCCAGGTTGAAGAACAGCAGGGCCAGCGGAATGGCGTGCTCCGGCAGGCCGATCTCCCCGAGGGCGCCGGCAAAGCCGAAGCCGTGCAACAGGCCGAACACGAAGGCCACCAGCCAGGGCCGGGAGCGCGTGATGCCGGGGCGCCCCTGGCGCCAGTGCACGATCTCCACCGCCACGAACAGGATGCTCAGGGCGATCACGGCCTCCACGGGCGGGCCGGGAACATGCACCCAGCCCAGCGTGGCCGCGCCCAGGGTCAAGCTGTGGGCCACGGTGAAGGCGGTCACCGTGGCGACCAGGGCGCGCCAGCCGGGCACGATCATCAACAGGGCCAGGACGAACAGCAGGTGGTCGATGCCCAGCAGAATGTGCTCCACGCCCAGCACGCCGTAGGTGAGCGCCACCTCAGTCCACGATTCGGTGTCGGTGACCGTAAAAGCGGGCTCCGAGGGCGTGAGGCGGGCCACCTGCGTGGTTCCGTCCAGGCGCTCCACCCGCGCCAGGGCGTCGGTCAGGGTAGCCGGCAGGCCGTCGATCGACACCGAGCTGCCGGCCAGTCCCCCGGGGCAGTCCGCGGTCCATTGCTCGATGAAAGTGGCGTTCTGTCGCCAGCTGCGCGGCTCTGTGCGCGGCGTGCAGTGATCGGGCAGGCGCACGTAGATGGCCAGGCGGTATTCGCCACGGGCCGGCACACGCCAGCTGAAATCGAAGGTCTCCGGGGCCGTCTGCTGGACGCGCAGGAAGGCCGGACGGACCTCGTGCGACGGCGCGTCCAGGGCGAAACAGGACAGCAGCAGAACCAGCAGAAAGGCGATTCCGAGTCGCCGGCCTCGCCGACCGGCGCCCTGGCGTTCCTGAGCCCCGTGCCGTGCCTCGGACGCGCCGCCCGACCCCTGACCTTCCGTCACGGCCCGGTGGCCTCGCCGTCCAGCGGCTGGACGGTGATGGAGTAACTGCCAGCCAGGCGCTCGTAGAGTTCGTCGATGGCGTCCTGGCGCCGCCGGTGTTCGAGGTCGCGCACCACGGCGTCGCGGGCCTCGTCCAGGCTCAGGGCCCGGCCTGGGTCGCGCGCTTCGACACGAACCAGGTGCAGTCCGTAGCCGGACGGGACAGGGCCGGCCCACTCGCCCTCGGGCAAATCGGACAACGCCGCCGCGAAGCTGCCGCCGAACTGGCGCGCCACGGCCCCCTCGCTTTCACCGTCCAGCTGGTACGGCAGGGGCAAGGGATCGCCGAGCTGTGCGGGGTCCAGGGCCGGGTCGTCCGTCGCGAGCAGCACCAGGGCCTGCTCGGCGTCCCTTGCGGCCTCCTCACCGCGACGGTCGGGGCTGAAGTACACCTGGCGCAGGCTGTAGCGGGGTTCCCGGACGTAATCGCCGGGGTTCGCCTCGAGAAAGGCCTGCAGGTCCGCCTCGGTGGGCTCGGCCAGGGTGACGACGTCCTCGGCCAGCAGTTCCAGCTTCTGCCGCATGCGCCGGCGGATCACGATGTCGTCGGTGTCCAGCCCCATCGCCGAACCCTCGCGCCAGGCGATCTCCTGGCGGATCCAGTCCTGCACCAGGGCGTCGAACTCCTCCTGCGTGGGCGGGCGCTGCCAGGTGCGCGTGAACGTGGTCACCAGGTGCGCCTGCTGGCCACGGGTCACGACAATGTCCCGTTCGTCCGGCTCGCCCTCGCCGACCAGGCCGTAGGCGATGAAAATCACGACGCCGAGCGCGATGAAGTGCAGCAACGGTTCCCGGAGCCATCGATTCATGGTTGACCTCTCGAGTGAAAAAAGCGCGACCGGGCGAATGCTACAGCAGGATGGTCAGCCGAATGCGCCAGGCCTCGCCCTCGGCCGCGTTGGCGGCGGAAAAGATTTCACCGTAGCCCAGGCCCAGGCTGAGGTGGCGATTGATGACCACGCCGACGTCCACTTCCCCGAACCACTGGTCGAGCGCGTTGTCGCGGGACTCGCCGTCCAGCGAGGTTTCCCCCCCGTACTGGTACTGGGTGCCCAGCGCGAACCACCAGCGCCCGCCCAGGTGGTGGGAGATGTAGGCCTCCGCAACGTACAGGGGGTCCTGCCCCAGCCGGCCTCCGGTGATCGCCGCATCGTCGTTGTCGCTGAAGAAGGTCACCACCGGCGAGATCTCCACGAAGGTCGTGCGCCGGGCGCCGTCCAGCGGGATGACCAGCGGCGCGGACAGGTCCATCGCCCAGCGGTTGTAGCCGGGATTGAGCGCCCGGCGTTCGTCGTAGTCCCCGAACGGTGCGCGCAGACCGAGTTCGGCCGAAAGCTGGAATCCCTGCTTGTGGGCACGCCAGGCGTCCTGCGGAAGGGCCGGTGTCCCGATCAGCCCGACCCGGAGACTGGCACGGGGATCGCCGAAGCCTTGATTGCCGCCTTCCAGGAGAACGGGATCATCATTGGCAACCCGCAGCACGCCCCGCGCATCGAGTTCGATGCGGCCGACGCCCACGCCGACCACCGAGAGCCGGTCGAACAGCGCGAAGCGCCACGCCCATCCCAGGGTGCTGGTGCTGGTTCCGATGCGGACCTCGCTGAACTCGGTCTGCCCGAAGCGGAAGTTGCTCTCCGCCTCCAGGTGGGACAGGGTCAGTGTGTGCAGATCCGTGGGGGTGAGGAAATTGACGTTCGCGCCCGTGCCCTGCGCCAGGGCCGGCGATGGCGCCAGGACCAGGGCCAGGGCGCCCGCAAGCAGCATCAGACTGGCAAACCGGGGATGTCGCACGCATCGCCTCCACGGGTGATGGCCCCAGTCTAGGCGTGCACCCGCGGTTTTGAACAGTGCTCAGCGACCGACCCAGACCTCGGAATACATGTTGTAGCTGTTCGCGCGCCGCTCGTAGTAGCGGTCCATGCGTTCGATGTCCTTCTGGTTCTGGCGATAGGCCTGGCGCTGGCGTTCCACAGGCGCGCCGGTGGCGGGCGACGCCACGCCGTACTGGCGTTGCAGATCGCCCATCGTGTCCCATTCGCCGTCCTCGTGGCGCGCCCAGTCGTCCCCCTCCCGGCGGTACACGGTGCCATCCGGGGCGGCGTACAGGTCCTGCGCGGCGCGCTGCAGGCCCGCCGAATCCACGGTGCGCTGCTGCTCGAGCGTCGAGTAGTCGTAGCTTCGCCGGGCCAGGCGGGGATCCTGCTCCGACGGGGCCGCCTGGGCGTTTGCGCTGCCGACCCCGCGCTGTGGCCCTTCGATCTCCAGTCGCTGCAGGGGCTGATAGCCGGTCCAGTAACCCGGCGGTCCCCAGGCGCCCCACGGCCCGCCATAGGTCCAGGGATAACCCCAGTACACCGGACGGCCCATGGGATAGCCGACCCACGGGTCGTAGCGCCATCCCGTGCCTTCCACGGCGCGCAGGCCGATGGTGTAGCGGCCGTTGTAGCCCTCCGTGTAGCTGAATCGCGCCTCGTCATTGCCGGGCTGGTTGCCGAGCGGGCGCAGGTAGGTCACGAAGTAGAGCGGGTCACTGGGCGGGATGCCGAAGACCTCCTCGGGCACCGTCGTCGTCACCCGCCAGGGGCCAAGGGGCGACGCCGAGGCGTACCAGGCCGCCTCGAAGGCCAGGTAATGAAAGTTGTTGTGACGGATCACGGCGAACGGCGTGTTCACCGCCCGCTCGAGGCGCGTGTTGGGGATGGGTTCGAACTGCGGCTCGCCCACGTAGACCACTTCACGGCCCGGAACGGCGCCGGCCGGCACGATGCTCGCCTGGGGCAGGGTCGCCTCGATGTAGGCCACCGCCGCCTCCACCGTGCCCGGCACGGAGCGCCGGACGTGGGCGCGGCCGTGGTCGGCAGGAATGGCAGCGAAGGCCGGTGGCAGCGTGTCGACGGTCACCCATTCGCCGTCGAGGTCGGCGGCCGAGAACCAGCGACCGGAAGCCAGCAGGTACCAGCGACCGTCCAGGCGGAACAGGTCGCGCCCGGTGTTGGCGACGACTTCGAGGCCGCCCGCATCCGGAACGGACTGCAGCCGGGGCGCGCCGTCCACGACCACCAGTTCCGTCGGCTCCAGGCTCACGACGAAAGGCGGCGGCGCGACGTCCGGGACCCGTGGCGGCAGGGCGGCACGCACCCGCTCCCAGTCCTCACCCACCGCCAGGGACTGGAAATCACCGGGCAGCTCATCGACGCTGCGCCAGTTGCCGCTGGCGAGCAGGGACTGCGTCTGCCACACACCCTGGTTGATCACGTACCAGTCCGCGGCGGGCACATGGAAGAACAGGTCCCAATCGGTATTGACCACGACCTGGAGTTCGGTGCCATCGATGGGCGCGCGCACCGGCTCCTGGTCGATGAGCAGGAGCTGCACCGGGGTCTCGCTCACCACGATGCGCGGCGGCGCGCGATTGAAGCCCGGGTCCGCCCCGGCCGGCGCCGGGGGTTGGAAATCCTCGGCCAGTACGGCCAGCACTTCGTCCAGGGCGACCTGCCGGCCGCCCGCCTGGACCGCCTGGCGGGCCAGTCCGGTCACCGCCGCTGGCGTATCGGGGTCGGAGAAACGCACTTCGAGCACCTCCTGCCCGTCCAGGGACACCAGGCGCCGGTCCAGGTCGATGGTGGTCGTCGCCCGGGCCCGCACCGAGCCGACCCAGGACGCGCCCCCATCGCCGCGAACCTCCACGGGCAGCCAGCCCTCCAGCACGGCATAGTCGGCCCAGCGGTCGATCACCGGGTGATGGACGACCAGGGTGTAGGGCGGGTCGCTGAGTTCGCGCGGCCAGGGGTCGGACGCGTCGGCCGGCGCCGAAGTCAGGACGGACAGAACCAGGGCAAGCACGAGGGCTCGAATCAGGATGCTCAAGGGAACGCTTCCAATGAAACCAGGGAATGACGCGGCATGATAAAGGCCGCCCGCGATGCTGTCAGGTCGATGCCGGATCGACGGCCAGCGCCCACAGCGCCGCCACGGTGTCGTACAGCCTACAGAAGGCGTCCAGGCGGTCCGGGTCCGGCCATTCGCCTTCCCCCGCCCAGCCGCTGAGAAACTGCGCTCCCGCGGCCTCATCCAGGGCATGGAAGCGGATCACCACGGCCAGGTCGAACAGCGGGTGTCCCAGGGCGGCATATTCCCAGTCCAGCAGCCGGGGAGGGGCGGCGCCCACGACATTGCCCCGATGGGCGTCGTGGTGGCAGAGACACCATGGCGCATCGACATAGAGAGGTACGGCCAGCCGCCCGACGCGCCGAGCGAGTCGGTCCGCTTCGCTCGTGCCCGCTGCGCGGGCATAGTGAGCGGCGATGGCCGCCAGGTCGAACCGCTTTCCGGTGACACCGGGCAGATCGTGAACCCGGCGCAGGAGACGGCCCAGTTCGACCCAGTTCGTGGTGGCGGAACCCGCCGCTGCCTGGTCCCAGGCGACGCCCGGCAGGAATCGCGTGAGCAACACCCCATGACCGGGATCGTGAAACAGGGGCTCGGGGCCCAGCCCCGCATCGAACGCCTGCCGCAGGAAGCCCCATTCCGCGACCCGATCCAGGCCCAGGCGTCCGGCCAGCGGCCGGTCCCGCCGCAGGACCGCGCGTTCATCGCCGCGCTCCAGCAACCAGGCATCCGCCAACGGGCCGCGCGTGACGGCCTCCAGTACCCGGTAGCCCTGCAGGGCATCGAGGGCTTCGAGCCCGGCCAGGGGATCAGTCACGGGCCGCCATGCTCGCCCGCCATTGGCGGTAGCCCACGATCACCAGGACCAGGTAGAGCACGAACAGGCCGGCCGTCAGCCACAGGCCCTGGCGGGCGTAGAGCCAGACGCACACGGCATCGATGACGAACCAGTAATGCCAGTTCTGCAGCACCTTGCGGGCCACCATCCAGGTGGTGACGATGGCGCCGGTGGCCGTGAGCGCATCCAGGAAGGGATAGGCCGCGTCGCTGTGTTCGTCCAGGAACCAGCCCGCCACCAGCCCCGAAACGAGGATGATCGCCAGGGGCAGGACATGGTCCGGCCAGCGCCAGGAGCGCACCGGCAGGTCACCGTCGTCCCCGCCATGACGCCAGTGCCACCACCCGTACACCGCCATGGCCATGTAGAACAATTGCAGCCCTGATTGCATGTACAGCCGCGCCTGCAGCATCAGCACGACGTAAATGGCCGCGCTGGCCAGGGCGGCGGGCCAGCACAGGGCGTTCTGCCGGATGGCCAGCACGAGGTAGGCCAGCGCCAGGACAACGGCGGCGATTTCCCAGGGACTCATGGGCAGCAACGGTACACCAATGCGTTGCTGATAGAATCCTCGAAAAATCCACCTGCAAGCGGACCCCATGAAGCGCACACTGATTTCCAGCTCCCTGCTGCTGTTGGGCTCGTGCCTGGCGACCGGGACGGCCCATGCCGAGTTCTGCGCGGCGCCGGACCCGGGCGCGCCGGTGGTGGGCCTGGCGCTTGGCGGGGGCGGCGCGCGCGGGTTCGCGCACGTGGGCGTACTGAAGTACCTGGAAGAGCAGCGCATTCCCTACCACCGCATCGCCGGCACGAGCATGGGCTCCATCGCCGGCGGCTTCGCGGCGGCGGGCCTCGATTCGAAGGAAATCTCCGACCTCGTCCAGGGCACGGACTGGGTCGACATGTTCAACGACGGCACGGCGCGCCAGGACCAGCCCTTGCGCCGCAAGCAGGACGATGCCCTCGGGCTGCGCGGGCCGAAGCTCGGGATCGGCGAAGGCGACGCCGTGCTGCCCACGGGCGTGGTCGCCGGCCAGAAGATCCTGTTCCTGTTCGAGAGCGTGTCCGCCCTGCGCACGCAGTCGCACGATTTCGACCGGCTCCCGGTTCCCTACCGGGCGATCGCCACCGACATCGTCAACGGCGACCTGGTGGTGCTCAACGGCGTCCCCCTGGCGCACGCCATGCGCGCCAGCATGTCCGTGCCCGGCGCCTTCGACCCGGTTCAGCTCCAGAACCGCCTGCTCGTCGATGGCGGCCTGGTGCGCAACCTGCCCGTGGACGTCGTGCGGGAGATGGGCGCGGAAGTGGTCATCGCCGTGGATGTGGGGACGCCCCTGCGGCAGGCGAACGAGATCAGCAGCGTGCTGTCCATCATGGACCAGATGACCGGCCTGGCCATCGCCGCCAATTCCCGGGCGCAGATCGAGTCCCTGGCCGGCAACGATGTCCTCATCCAGCCGGATCTCGGCATGGACATCACCTCCGCCAGCTTTGACCGATTCGAAGAGGCCTTCGAGCTGGGGTATGCCGCCGCCGAGGCCATGGCGGTGGAACTCGCTCCGCTCTCCCTGACCGATGAGGCCTACGCGCGCTGGCGCGCGGGACTGGACCGTTGCATCAGCGGCGCGCCCACCCTCCATTTCGTCCGCCTGAACAACCAGTCGCGTTTTTCGGACGAGGTCATCATGGAGCTGGTTCATTTCGAGCCGGGCAAGCCCCTGGACGAAGCGCAGCTCGACCACGACCTGCGCCAGATCCACGGCCTGGGCTATGTGCGCCTGGCGTCCTACTCGATCGTCGAGGAGGACGGCCGCCAGGGACTGGAGATCGTGGTCCTGCAGGACGTGCGGGGCACGGACTTCATCGAGACCGGCCTGACCATTTCCGCCACCGGCCGCGGCGCACTGATCAATCTACAGGCCGGCTACCTGAAGACCGACCTGGACGAACGCGGATCGGAATTCCGCGCCGCCGTGCAGGCCGGCGATGACCTCTACCTGCTGACGGAGGTCTACAAACTGCTGGACGACTCGCGATCCTGGAGCGTGAACCCCTTCCTGCTCGCCTCGCGGCGGGACCTGCTGATCTACGAAGATGGCCAGCCGCTGGCCAGCGCGCGCATCAGCGAGTTCGGAGGCGGGGTGCGCGTGGGCCGGGAATTCGGACGGTACGCCTTTCTCGGTGTCGGGGCGCGGACCTTCACCGGCGAGGCACGCGTGGACATTGGTGCGCCCGGGCAGAACGCGGATTTCGACGGCGGCGAATGGTCCCTCAACGCCACCTGGGATCGACTCGACGACGTCTACCTGCCGACCCGTGGGGCGCGCGCGCAACTGGACTACATCCGCTCGGAGGAGTGGCTCGGTTCCGACGACGACTACGAGCAACTCCTGGCATCCCTGGTCACCAGCAAGACCTGGGGGCGCCACAACCTGCTGGTGAACGCGCGTTACAACACCACGCTGGACGGCGACGTCCCCCTGTACGCCATCTTCACGGGCGGCGGCTTTCTCAACATGTCGGGCTTCGAGCAGAACGAACTGGTCGGGAGTCACTTCGGTTTCGTGGGCGCCGGCTATCGCTACCAGGTGCTCGACGGCGGCTTTCTCCCCGGCTATGTCGGTGGCACGCTGGAGTTCGGCAATGCCACGCGGGAGCGGAAGGACATCTTCGACGAGGGCATCCTCAACGGCAGCGTGTACTTTGCCTACGACACCCCCGTCGGGCCGCTGTACGCGGGCTGGGGGTGGAACGAGGAGCAGCGCGGGCTGTTCTTCCTGCGCCTCGGCGCCATCGTGGGTTCGGAGACGATCGGCCGGCGCTGAGGCCGGCCACCCAATCGGGGGTAATCAGTCCCTGGCCCGCGCCTCGAGCACGGCGATGGCCGGCAGGGTCTTGCCCTCGACGTATTCCAGGAAGGCGCCGCCGCCGGTGGAGATGTAACCAACGCGGTCCGCGATGTCGAACAGGTCGATTGCCGCCAGGGTGTCGCCACCGCCGGCGATGCTGAAGCCCGGCGCGTCGGCGACCGCCTCGGCCACCGCCTGGGTCCCGGGCCGGAAGTTCTCGAACTCGAACACGCCCACGGGGCCGTTCCAGATCATGGTGCCCGCGCCCCAGATGATGTCGCTGTAGTCCGCCGCCGTGAGGGGGCCGATGTCCAGGATCATCTCGTCGGGCTGGACCTCGTCGAGGTGGCGCACGATGGCCGGGGCGTTCTCGTCGAAGGCCTTCGCCACGCGCACGTCCTTCGGGATGGGAATGTTGCCGCCCTTCTCGTGGGCCAGTCGGATGAGGCGCTGCGCCTCGTGGATCAGGTCCGGCTCGTGCAGGGACTTCCCGACTTCGTGACCCGTGGCGGCGATGAACGTATTGGCGATGCCGCCGCCGACGATCAGCTGGTCGCAGCGCTCCAGCAGGGCCTCGATGACCGTGAGCTTGGTCGACACCTTGGCGCCGCCGACGATGGCCAGCAGGGGGCGCTCCGGGTCTTCCATGGCGTCCCGCAGGGTCATGACCTCGCGCACCAGCAGCGGACCGGCGCAGGCCTGGGGCGCGTAGCGCGCCACGCCCTCGGTGGACGCCTGGGCGCGGTGTGCCGTGCCGAAGGCATCCATCACGAACACGTCGCAAAGCGCGGCCATCTTCCGCGACAGCGCCTCGTCGTTGGACTTCTCGCCCGGGTTGAAGCGCACGTTCTCGCAGAGCACGACCTCGCCGGGCGCGACGTCCACACCGTCCAGCCAGTCGGCTTCCAGGCGCACCGGGCGCCCGAGCAGTTCCGCCAGCCGCTCGGCCACCGGCGCCAGCGAGTACTGCGGATCGAACTGCCCCTCTGTGGGCCGGCCCAGGTGGGACATCAGCAGCACCGAGGCGCCCTTGTTGCCGAGCACCTGGATGATGGAGGGCACCGCCGCCCGGATGCGGGCGTCGGAAGTGACCACGCCGTCCTTCACCGGGACGTTGAGGTCCTCGCGCATCAGGACCCGCTTGCCGGCGAGGTCCAGGTCGGTCATGTGAAGGCAGTACATGGCGGTCAGGCGTTGACCAGGGCCAGCGCGGTATCCAGCATCCGGTTCGAGAAGCCCCACTCGTTGTCGTACCAGCTCAGCACCTTCACCAGGTTGCCCTCCATGACGCGTGTCAGGCCGGCATCGAACACGGAGGAGTGCGGGTCGTGGTTGAAGTCGATGGACACCAGCGGCTTGGCGTTGTAGCCCAGCACACCCTTGAGCGGCCCGTCCGCCGCGGCTTTCACCACCGCGTTCACTTCGGCCACCGTGGTGTCGCGACCAGCCACGAAGCTCAGGTCGACCACGGAAACGTTGATGGTGGGAACGCGCATGGAAAAGCCGTCCAGCTTGCCGTTGAGTTCCGGCAGCACCAGGCCCACCGCCGCCGCGGCGCCGGTCTTGGTCGGGATCTGGCTCATGGTGGCCGAACGCGCCCGGCGCAGGTCGCTGTGGTACACGTCCGTCAGCACCTGGTCGTTGGTGTAGGCGTGGATGGTGGTCATCAGGCCCTTTTCGATGCCGATGCTCTCGTGCAGGACTTTCGCCAGCGGCGCCAGGCAGTTCGTGGTGCAGGACGCATTGGAGATGATCTGGTCGTCCGCCGTGAGGATGCTGTCGTTCACCCCGTAGACGATGGTCTTCTCGATGCCGTCGCCGGGGGCGGAGATGATGACCTTGCGGGCGCCGGCGGCGATGTGCATCCCGGCCTTTTCCTGGCTGCGGAACAGGCCCGTGCACTCGAAGACCACGTCGATGCCCAGCTCGCCCCAGGGCAGCTTGGACGGATCGCGCTCGGCGAACACCTTCATCCGGTCGCCGTTGACCACGATGTCGCCGTCGACCACTTCCACGCTGCCGGGGAACCGGCCGTGGGCGGTGTCGTACTGGGTCAGGTGGGCGTTGGTCTCGGCGTTGCCGAGGTCATTGATCGCGACGACGTCGAACTCGCCCGTGCGCCCGTATTCGTGGATGGCCCGGAGGATGTTGCGCCCGATGCGGCCGTATCCGTTGATTGCGATTTTCACTGCCATGGTCCTGCTCCTCGTTTCAATCGTTATTCAGTGTCTGCCGGACTGCGTCGCAAACCGCGTCGACGGTGAGCCCGTAGTGTTCGAACAGTTGGCCGGCGGGCGCCGAGGCGCCGAAGGTGTCCACGCCCAGCGCCTTGCCCCGGTCGCCGACCAGGCCGCGCCATCCCGCCGTCACCCCGGCTTCGATCGAGACCCGGGCGGTCACGGCCGGCGGCAGGACGGACTGGCGATACGCGGCGTCCTGCGACGCGAAACGTTCCAGATTGGGCAGCGACACGACCCGTGCGGCCACGCCCTCGGATTCCAGTCGCTCGGCGGCGGCCACGGCCAGTTTGACCTCCGATCCGGTCGCCATGATGACAGCGTCGGGGGCGCCGGCCGTGTCGCGCAGCGTGTAGCCGCCCCGCTCGATCGCGGACACGGTGGCCTCGTCACGGGCCTGTTTCGGCAGGCCCTGGCGCGTGAGCACCAGCACGTGGGGGCCCTGGCGTTCCTCCATGGCCACGCGCCATGCCACGGCCGTCTCCACCGTGTCGCAGGGGCGCCACACGGACAGGTTCGGGACCAGGCGCAGGCTGGCGACGTGCTCCACGGGCTGGTGCGTGGGGCCGTCCTCGCCCAGTCCGATGGAATCGTGCGTGTAGACGTGGATGTTGTGCGCGGGAATCAACGCCGACATGCGCACCGCGTTGCGGGCGTAGTCGGAGAAGACCAGGAAGGTGGCGTTGTAGGGCACGAAGCCGCCGTGCAGGGCAATGCCCGTGCTGATGGCGGTCATGCCGAATTCGCGCACGCCGTAGTGGATGTAGTTGCCCTCGGGCGTGTCGTCGCAGACGTCCACGCTGCCTTTCCAGATCGTGTTGTTGGAGCCGGCCAGGTCCGCCGAACCGCCGATGAGTTCGGGCAGCAGCGGACCGAAGGCATCCAGGGCAATCTGCGAGGACTTGCGCGTGGCCACGTCGGCGGCGTCCGCCTGCAGCGAAAGGATGGTCTGCCAGGTGGTGTCGGCCCAGCCCTCGGGCAGGTCGCCTTTCATGCGCCGTTCCAGTTCGGCGGCTTCACCCGGGAAGGCCGCCTGGTAGGCCGCGAAGGCCATATTCCACTGCGCCTCCGACTCGGCGCCGCGTTCACGGGCGTCCCAGCCGGCACGAATGTCGTCGGGCACCTCGAAGGGAGCATGCGGCCAGCCGAGCTGCTCACGCGCACCGGCGATTTCGTCGTCGCCCAGGGGCGCGCCGTGGGACTCTTCCTTGCCGGCCTTGGTCGGGGCGCCGAAGCCGATGACGGTGCGACAGCAGATCAGGGTCGGCCGGTCGGTCTCGGCCCGGGCCGTTTCGATGGCCCGCAACAGCTCGTCGCTGTCGTGACCGTCGACGTGGCGAATCACCTGCCAGCCATAGGCTTCGAAGCGCGCCGGCGTGTCGTCGGTGAACCAGCCCTCGACCTCGCCGTCGATGGAAATGCCGTTGTCGTCCCAGAAGGCCACGAGCTTGCCCAGGCCCAGGGTGCCTGCCAGGGAGCAGGCCTCGTGGGAGACGCCCTCCATGAGGCAGCCGTCACCCAGGAACACCCAGGTGTGGTGGTCCACGATGTCGTGGCCATCACGGTTGAAGCGCCGCGCCAGGACCTTTTCCGCCAGCGCCATGCCCACGGCATTGGCGAGGCCCTGGCCCAGGGGGCCGGTGGTGGTCTCGACCCCGGGGGCGTCACGCCGCTCCGGGTGGCCCGGCGTCATGGAATGCAGCTGGCGGAAGTTCTTCAGCTCTTCCATCGGCACGGCATAGCCGGTGAGGTGCAGCAGCGAATAGAGCAGCATCGAGCCATGTCCGTTGGACAGCACGAAGCGGTCGCGGTCCCACCAGCCGGGGTTGGCCGGGTTGTGCTTCAGGTGGTCGTTCCAGAGGACCTCGGCGATGTCGGCCATGCCCATGGGCATGCCGGGGTGGCCGGAGTTGGCGCGTTGCACGGCGTCCATGGACAGCGCGCGGATGGCGTTGGCGAGTTCGCGACGGGTGGGCATTGAAACGGATTTCCTCGAAGTTCTGTACGGCCGGGACAGCGCCCGGCGAAAGCCTGTGATTCTCGCTGGTTCAGCGGGGTGGATACAAGGGCAGCCAGGTGACAGCGGCAAGACGGAACTTCAGTTCCGCTGAATGGACCCGTGGCGGAACCGAGGTTCCGCCCTGCGCCCCGGCTACCGCGTCTTCTGAAGCCGCCCCGCCTTCAGGTCCGCCCAGTACTCGTCCAGTTCCCGCTTCACCACCGGCAGCAGGAAGTACACGCCGAGCAGGTTCGGGAAGGCCATCGCCAGGATCATCGCGTCGGAGAACCCGATGACGGCGCCGAGCTGCATGCTCGAACCGATGACCACGAACACCAGGAACAGGAGCTTGAAGGTGATGTCCGCGCCCTTGCTCTCACCGAAGAGGTAGGTCCACGACTTCAACCCGTAGTAGGACCAGGAAATCATGGTCGAGAAGGCGAACAGCACCACGGCCAGGGTCAGCACCCAGGGGAACCAGGAGATGGCCGATTCGAAGGCGTTGGACGTCAGCTGCACCCCGTCGACCGAGGGGTCGAGGGAGCCGGTGATGATGATCACCAGGGCCGTGATGGTGCAGACCACCACCGTGTCCACGAAGGGTTCGTACAGGGCGACGATGCCTTCCGTGACGGGCCGGTTCGTCTGCACGGCGCTGTGGGCGATGGCGGCCGAACCGACGCCCGCCTCGTTGGAAAAGGCCGCGCGCTGGAAGCCCACGATCAGCACGCCGACAAAGCCGCCGGCAATGCCCTCCGGGCTGAAGGCGCCGTCGAGAATGGCCGAGAAAGCCTCCGGAACGGCCGAGAGGTTCGCGAAGATGATGACCAGGCCGGCGGTCACGTAGACGATGCCCATGAACGGCACGATCTTCGACGTCACCCGGGCGATGCCGCGGATGCCCCCGATGATGACCATGCCGACCAGCGCGGCGATGACCAGGCCGAACAGCCAGCCCTTGTCCGCCAGCCAGCTGGCGTCCCCACCGGTGACGTTGACCAGCTGGGAGAAGCTCTGGTTGGCCTGGAACATGTTCCCGCCGCCGAAGGCGCCCCCCACGCAGAACACGGCGAACACCACGGCGAGCACCTTGCCGAGGACCGCGAAACCGGGACCTTTCTCCGCCAGGCCCTTGGACAGGTAGTACATGGGCCCGCCGGATACCGTGCCGTCGGGGTACTCGTTGCGGTACTTCACGCCGAGGGTGCACTCGGCGAACTTCGACGACATGCCGAGCAGTCCCGCGAGGATCATCCAGAACGTCGCCCCGGGTCCGCCCAGGGACACGGCCACCGCCACGCCCGCGATGTTGCCGAGGCCCACCGTTCCCGACAGCGCGGTCGCCAGGGCCTGGAAGTGGGTCACCTCGCCCGCGGCGTCCGGATCGTTGTAGTCGCCGCGCACCAACTGAAAGCCATGTTTCATGGCGCGGACATTGATGAAGCGGAAATAGAGCGTGAAGATCGTCGCGGCGACAATCAGCCACACCAGCACGAAGGGAATGCTCACCGGCCCCAGGGGGATGGTGAAGAAGATGATTCCGGTGACCCAGTCCGCCGTGGGCTGGACGGCCTGGTTGATCTTCTGGTCGAGACTTTGTTGCGCCAGTGCCGGATGGGCGAGAAGGACGGTGAGGAGGCCGAGAAAAGAGGCCTTGAGTCGGGCCGGGATTCGGTATCTGTGCATGGTGTAGTGGCTCTCTCGTTCTTGTGATTCGGGTCTCCCCCCCGGGAAACCGCCGGGGACGTGGCTCAGGGCACCACGGTGACGGGACGGTCCACGATCTGCACGATGTGGCTGGCCACGCTGCCGAAGAACTGCGCGAGGCGGCTGGCCCCCTTTCGGCCGATGACGATGCTGGTCACGTCGTGCTTGCGGGCGAGGCGGTCGAGGGTCTGGGCCACGTGGCCATGGGAAACGATGGCCTCCGCGTCGACGCCGGCGGCCCGCAGCTGCTCGACCACGGGACCGACAATCTGCTTTTGCGCCCGGTCCAGTTCCTGTTCGCGGCGCTGGTGTCGCTTTTCGTTCTCGTCCGCGGTGCTGAAGGAATAGGGCGACCACTCGATGATGTGGACGACGAGCACCTTGCCGTGATTGTGCTGGGCGCGTTCGATCAGGTAATCGACCGCGCGCTGACTGCAGTTGCTGCCGTCGACGCCGAGCAGGTAGACCGTTTCCATGGACACACTCCAGGCTGAATGTGCGGCATAGTCTAGCCCATCAGCCCCGCACGGATTCAAGCGCCGCCGGGAAGGCGCCGAGCCTGCGGCGATGCGCCTTTCCGCCCCGCCCAGCCGAAGCCAATTTCGCGCGCATCTGCTATGATGGGAGTGGAACTTTGCGCTTGCGCAGGCGTCCGATGCAGACGCAAGCCCGGTTGGCTCCCGGAGAACATGAACAGAATCACGCACCGATTGGCTGGACGACGTTCCGGAGGTTTGATGACCGCCGTCGTTTTGCCGTGCCTGTTCTTCGCGCTTTCCGGAACGGTCGCCGTGGCCCAGGAGGCCTCGAGCCAGGGGCGTTATGCCTTCGATCCGCGCCAGGCCTTTTCACCGTTTTCCATCGCGGGTGAAGACCGGCAGTCCGTCACACGCGACCCCGAATCAACGTTGCACCTGCAACTCGACCAGCCGTTCAGCCTGCAGCAGTTCGGCCAGGTCGTGCTCGGCCAGTCCGGGAAATCCCGGGTCGCCGGCGCCGCCCTGGACTACCGCCTGGCCGACGATCTCGGCCTCCAGGCGGGCATGAGCCTGGGCGCGAACCCCGGGGCCTTCCATGCCCTGGGCAGCATCCACTGCCAGAACGGCGTGCTCGATGCGCTGTCCTACCGCGCCTCGGACTGCACCTTCATCGACGACCGGGCCGGCGGCACGGCGCGCAGCATCGTGATCGGCGCGGCCTGGGACACGAGCGCCAACACGCGCGCCTCGGTGAACCTGTTCTCCGACCAGAACCGCTTCGACCGCCCGCTGGGTTCCGGCGCCGGCTCCGGCGTGTTCCTGGACCCCTTCGGCACCCGCGCGTATGACCAGGGCCTGCTCGGGGGGCTGTCCCCGATGCTCAGTGGTTACGGCAGCGCCGAATCCGAGCGCACCGGCGTCGACGTGGAATTCCAGGTGGGATTCTCCACCGACATGGCCGGCGATCTCGTTCTGGGGCTGCAACTCACCCGCGTGCTCGACAGCGGTACGGAGGGTGTGTTCTACACCAACCCCGGCGCCCGGAACTGGACCATCGCCAAGCCGTATGACACGGCGCGCCTGAGCCTGGACTGGGCCCGCGGCAGCTTCAGCGGCGGCCTGGACAGCTATTACCGCTCCCCGGTGAGCTTCCTGGACCAGGGGAACCTGGACAGCCAGGCCACCTTCGACGTGCACTTCACCTGGCGGGCGCCCTGGAATGCCAGCGTGAGCGTGGGCGCGAGCAACGTGCTCGGCGCCGGGACCGAAGACACGCCCGCCACGGACACCAGCCTGGCGGATCCTTTCGAGTCCATTTACGGCCGCATTCCCTACGTGCGGTACAAGCAGGACCTCTGACCTCCCGAAGACCGCGAGCGCGTGCGATAATCGCTCGATAACAGCAATGAACCGGCGTCCGCCGGCCCAACCGGATCCCCGAATATCACCATGAAGAAACCCTTTATCGCCCTCCTCGCCGTGCTCTGCGTGGGCGCGGCCCAGGCCCAGCAGGGCTTTTCCACGATCGAGGAACGCATGACCGGCAAGGAATTCACCGACGCCGGCCTGGACAAGCTGAGCGCGGCGGAACTCGCCACCCTCAATGAATGGCTGCGTTCACACTCCGTGGCCACCCTCGCCAACGAGAACCAGGAGTACTCCGACGTTCGTGGTTTCGAGAACCAGCACATGGCCAGCCTCGACGGCAGCGACGTGGTCTCGCGCATCAAGGGCGAGTTCAGCGGCTGGAGCGGCAACACCGTGTTCGAACTCGAGAACGGCATGGTGTGGGAGCAGACCGAAGCCAGCACCTTCCACGTCCCCGCCACCACCAGCGCCGTGGCGGTCATCGAGAAAGGGGTGTTCAACTCCTGGCGCCTGCGGATCGAAGGCTACAACCGGGACGTGCGCGTCAAGCGCGTCGAGTGACCCATCGGCAGGGTGGACCTTCGTGTCCGCTCTCCACAGCGCCTGCGAATGTCCGGACGGCGGATTGCAGAATCCGCGCTAGGTCTTTTTCAGTTCCCTTTTTGACTTGAACAGCAGCGCGCGCACGACCACGTAAGCGACCGCGCCGACCGCCACCAGGCAGAGGGGGCCGACCGTGGGACGCAATTCCAGCTGGGAAGCCTGGTAGAAGTACCAGCCCGCCCCCGCCAGCAGCAGGCTGATGGCCGCGTAGCTGCCCATTTTCAGCCGGTAGATGCGATCCCGCAGACGCCGGCGGCCCAGTTCCTCCAGTTGCTCCTCCGACACCTCGCCGCGCTCGAATCCGCAGTTCGGGCACAGGGGCGCCTTGCTGGACATGGGTTTGCGACACTGGGGGCAATTCACGATCACTGGACATCTCCGGGATGGGGCGGCGGCAAAAATACCATGCCTGCGGTGGTGTTTCAGCGAGCGGCGCGTGCACTGGCGCCGGTCGCGCGGGAACGGGCCGGGCTCAGCCCCGGTCGAAGAAGATCAGCGTGGCCCGCAGGCCGCCGCTGGCGCGGTTCTCGAAGTGGATTCGCCAGTCATAGAGATCGCACAGCCGCTTGACGATCGCCAGTCCCAGCCCCGAGCCCTTGCCCTGCACGCCTTCGCCACGGTAGTGGCGGTCCATGACGCGGTGGAGCTCCTCCTCCGGAATGCCGGGTCCGGTGTCCTCGACCACCAGGCGTCCGGCGCCCACCCGAACCAGCACACGGCCTTCGGGGGTGTAGCGCACGGCGTTGCTCACGAGGTTGCCGATGGTGACCGCGAGCACCGATTCGGGCGCGATCACGCTGACGCGCTCGGTTTCCTCGAGATCGAGGGTGAGTGGCCGGTTCTCCATCAGGGGCCGGTGCAGGTCGATGACGTCCTGGGCCACCTCGGCGACGCTGTGGGACTGGCTGTCCTCGTTGGTGCCTCGCTCGGCACGGACCAGGTGCAGCAGGGCCGTGGTGATGTCGGTCGACTGGCGGGCGGCGCGGGCGATGCGCAGCAGGCGGTTGCGGGTGCGCTCGGGCAACTCGTCCTGGGCCAGCAGCAGCTCCGTCGCACCGGAAATCACCGCCAGCGGCGTGCGCAGCTCGTGGCTGACGTCGGCATTGAACTCGCGATCCCGGCGCACCAGCTGCACCAGTCGCTCGGCGTAGGAGTCCAGCGCCGCCGCCAGCTGGCCCACCTCGTCATCCGCGAGGCCCTGGGCCAGGCGCGGGGCCGGCGAGATCTTCTGCGCCTCGCCCAGCCGGGCGGCCAGTTCGCTGACCGGTTTCATGACTCGGGAGGCCGCCCACCAGCCGATGCCCAGCGACAGGATGGAAAACAGCAACACCACGCCGACCAGGTACATCACGAGCTGGCGCGTGAGCCGGCGGTTTTCCGATACGTCATAGATCAGGAAGCCCCAGAGGTCGTCGTCCTTGCGCACGGCGGCCTTGTAACTGATCCCGCCGATGGTGACCTCGTGCACGCCGGATTCGAGCTCGCGGACCTGCGCGGAAACGCTGCGGTTCGGATCGCCGGGCCGCGTCACGTAGCCCTGGATGCGCGTGTAGAACGGCTCGACCACGGTCGGGTCTTCGCGCAGCTGGGTGACGTAGGTGTCGAGCTCCTCGGCCAGGGTCGCACCGATGAGCTGGTCTTCGAGGTAGTTCTGCAGGAAAAGGACGCTGACGGCGAACAGGCCGCTGAGCAGGGTGCCCAGCAGCAGGAACGACAGGATGATTCGGCTGCGAAGCCTATGCCTGAACCGCATCCGACTCCATCAACCGGTAACCGATGCCGTGGCGCGTCTGGATCATCTTGCTGCCGAAGGGCTTGTCGATCTGGGCGCGAAGGGAGTGGATGTGCACCCGCAGGCTGTCGCTGTCGGGCATTTCCTCGCCCCA
>JAUHYP010000008.1 GCA_030426265.1 Gammaproteobacteria bacterium
GCGAACAGCTGGCGCGCACCCGCTTCCCCATCGGCGACCTGGAAAAACCGGCCGTGCGCGAGCGCGCCGAGGCCGCCGGCCTGGCCGTGCACGACAAGAAGGACAGCACCGGCATCTGCTTCATCGGTGAGCGGGATTTCAACGGCTTCCTGGCCCGGTACCTGGAGGCGGCGCCGGGCGAGATCCGCACCCCCGAAGGCGAGTTGCTCGGGCGGCACCAGGGCCTGATGTTTCACACCCTGGGTCAGCGCCAGGGGCTGGGTATCGGAGGCGTGAAGGGCCATCCCGACGCCCCCTGGTTCGTGCTGCACAAGGACACCGACACGAATGTCCTGTACGCCGGCCAGGGGCACGACCACCCCTGGCTGATGTCCCGGCGCGTGGCGGCGGAGCAGTTGGCCTGGGTGACGGGCGAAGCCCCGGAAGCCGGCCGCCGACTGACCGCCAAATTGCGCTATCGCCAGGCCGACCAGGCCTGCACCGTGGATGTGATCGAAGGCGACCGCCTGGTGGTGGCCTTTGACGAGGCCCAGCGCGCGGCCACGCCCGGCCAGTCGCTGGTGCTGTACGACGGCGACGAGTGCCTGGGCGGCGGCGTGATCTGCGCCATCGACGCCCCGCCCGTGCCCGAGACGCTGCGGCCATGAACCCGATTCACCCTGACACCGCAGCCAGCCCTGCGGGGCCCGCCACCCTGCATCGGCGGACCACCGACACTGCAACAACCCTGGAGTCCCTCCCCCTGTGAACCCGCGCGCTCTCGCCCTCGCCGGCGTCTTCCAGTCCGCCGAACTCGTGCGCCAGGCCGCGCACCATGGCGCCTGGTCCGGCTACGCCGCCACCGCCAGCCTGGACAGCCTGTTCCGGCTCGAATCCGACAGCGTGGAGGCCGTGTACGGCCAGCGTGATCGCCTTCGCCTGGGCCTGGAAACCCTGGCCGAGGTGCTGGGTGGGGAGACCGACAACACCGAGAGCCTGCGCCACGCGGTCGGCCTGTTGCAGATGCAGCGCAAATTCCTGCGCGATCGCTCGATGGTCACCGAGGTCGGCGAGTCGCTGGAACGCATCGAACAGGAGACCCGCGACCTGGAGGAGCACCCGCGCGAGGAACGGCGCGCCGAGGAAGTGGCGGACCTGTACACCCGCACGCTGTCCCACCTGACCCCGCGCATCGTGGTCAACGGCAGCCCCCGCCACCTGCAGGATCCGCGCACGGTGGCCTGGATCCGCGCCCTGCTGTTCGCCGGGCTGCGTTCGGCCGTGCTCTGGCAGCAACTGGGCGGCGGTCGCTTCAGCCTGCTGTTCGGTCGCAAGCGCCTGCTGGAAGACACGCGGGAACTGCTGCAGGGCTGAGCCGGATGGGCGATAATAGCGGGCTCGCTGTCGCGTTCACGCGCGGGGGCGCGACACTGACGAATTCCCGGCGGCCACGGGGGTGGCCGCGACCTGTAACGAAGAACTGGAGCTTCGCATGGCCGATTCCTTTTCCTGTCACCGCCACCTGGAAGTCAACGGGCGCCAATACGGCTACTACAGCCTGCCCGAACTGTCCCGGCAGCTCGACATCTCCTCCCTGCCCTTTTCCCTGAAGATCCTGCTGGAGAACCTGCTTCGCCACGAGAACGGCGTGGACGTCACCCGCAGCGACATCGAGGCCATGGCCAACTGGGACCCGAAGGCGGAGCCATCCACGGAAATCGCCTTCACACCCGCGCGTGTGGTGCTGCAGGACTTCACCGGCGTACCGGCCATCGTCGACCTCGCGGCCATGCGCGACGCCATGAAGCAGCTCGGCGGCGACCCGAAACTGATCAACCCCCTGTCCCCCGCCGAACTGGTCATCGACCACTCGGTGCAGGTGGACCGCTACGGCACCGCCGATGCGCTGGACCTGAACAACCGCATCGAATTCCAGCGCAATGAAGAGCGCTACGCCTTCCTGCGCTGGGGCCAGAGCGCCTTCAGCAACTTCAAGGTGGTGCCGCCGAACACCGGCATCGTGCACCAGGTCAACCTGGAGCACCTGGCGCGCGTGATCTTCGGCGCCGACAAGGACGGTGAGCTGACCGCCTACCCCGACACCGTGGTGGGCACGGATTCCCACACCACCATGATCAACGGCATCGGCGTGCTGGGCTGGGGCGTGGGCGGCATCGAGGCAGAGGCCGCAATGCTGGGCCAGGCCATCACCATGCTGATCCCGCAGGTCGTGGGCTTCAAGCTGACCGGCAAGCTGCCGGAAGGCGCCACCGCCACCGACCTGGTGCTGACGGTCACCGAGATGCTGCGCGCCCACGGCGTGGTGGGCAAGTTCGTTGAGTTCTTCGGCGACGGCCTCAAGCACCTGCCGCTGGCCGACCGCGCCACCATCGCCAACATGGCGCCCGAGTACGGCGCCACCTGCGGCATCTTCCCCATCGACGAGGAAAGCATCCGCTACCTGCGCCTCAGCGGCCGTTCCGAAGAACAGGCCGCCCTGGTCGAGGCCTACGCCAAAGCCCAGACCCTGTGGCGTGTGGAAGGCGAGAACGATGCCAGCTACAGCGCCGTGCTCAGCCTGGACATGGGTGACGTGCAGCCCAGCCTGGCCGGCCCCAAGCGCCCGCAGGACCGCGTGCTGCTCACCGGGATGCAGAAGAACTACCGCGAGCACGCCCACGACCTGTCGACCAACCGTCGCACCGAGGCGCTGTCGCGCTTCCAGTCCGAGGGGGGCGACACCGCCATCGACGATACCGTGGTCCCGCCGCCGCCCGTGGCCAACTGCCGCCACAACGGCCAGGACTTCGAGCTGAGTGACGGCGCCGTGGTCATCGCTGCCATCACCTCCTGCACCAACACCTCCAACCCGGCCGTCATGCTGGGCGCGGGCCTGCTGGCGCGCAATGCCGCCGCCAGGGGCCTGAAGGTGAAGCCCTGGGTGAAGACTTCCCTGGCCCCGGGTTCGCGCGTCGTGACCGACTACCTGGTCAAGGCAGAACTGCTGGACGACCTGGAAGCCCTGGGCTTTAACGTGGTCGGCTACGGTTGCACCACCTGCATCGGCAACTCCGGCCCGCTGCCGGAAGTGATCGGTAACGCCGTGCGCGAGAACGACCTGGTGGTCGGCTCGGTGCTGTCGGGCAACCGCAACTTCGAGGGCCGCGTCCACGCAGACGTGAAGATGAACTACCTGGCCTCACCCCCGCTGGTGGTGGCCTACGCCCTGGCCGGCACGCTGGACATCGACCTGTCCTCCGACCCGCTGGGCCAGGACGCCGACGGCAACGACGTGTTCCTGAAGGACATCTGGCCGACCAGCAAGGAGATCCAGGACCTGGTCGCCGCCACCGTCAGCGCCGACATGTTCCGCAAGGGCTATGCCAGCGTGTTCGAAGGCGACCAGCGCTGGAAGTCCATCGACGCGCCCACCGGCGACATGTTCGCCTGGCAGGACGATTCCACCTACATCCAGAACCCGCCCTACTTCGTGGGCATGGGCATGGATGTTCCGGGCGTGAGCGACATCAGCGGCGCGCGCTGCCTGGCCAAGCTGGGTGATTCCATCACCACCGACCACATCTCGCCGGCCGGTTCCATCAAGGAAGACTCCCCCGCGGGCGCCTACCTCAAGGAGAACGGCGTGGCCAAGGTGGACTTCAACTCCTACGGCTCACGCCGTGGGAACCACGAGGTGATGATGCGCGGCACCTTCGCCAACGTGCGACTGCGCAATCAGCTGGCCCCCGGCACCGAGGGCGGCTGGACGCGCTTCCAGCCCAGCGGCGAGCAGATGTTCATCTACGACGCCTCCATGAAGTACCAGGCCGAGGGCACCCCGCTGGTGATCCTGGCCGGCAAGGAGTACGGCACGGGCTCGTCCCGCGACTGGGCCGCCAAGGGCACCCAGCTGCTGGGCGTGAAGGCGGTGATCACCGCCAGCTTCGAGCGCATCCACCGCTCCAACCTGATCGGCATGGGCGTGCTGCCGCTGAACTTCGAAGAAGGCCAGGACGCCGACACCCTGGGCCTGGACGGCAGCGAGACCTTCGACATCACCGGCCTGGGCGACGGCACCGCGGACTTCGTGGACGTCACCGCCACCAAGGAAGACGGGGCGGTCGTGAGCTTCCGTGCACGGGTGCGCCTGGATACGCCGAAGGAAGTGGAGTACTACCGCCACGGCGGCATCCTGCACTACGTGCTGCGCCAGTTGGCCAACGACGCGCCGCCGGCGAAGGATTCCGCGGCCGCCTGAGCCTGTGGATCCGGCTTGGGCATTGGCCAGGTGATCGATTGAGAAAGGCCGGCGTATCGCCGGCCTTTTTCGTTGTGTCGTTCCCGTTGCCGCAGGGCCCGGCCGCTGTCGGGGTCAATTCCCCAGTGCCTGATTTCCGGGCGACATCGCGATCAGATCATTCACGGTCACGAAGCGGTAACCGTCCGCCTCGAGCGTCTCGATCAGTTCGGGGACGGCGGCCATCGAGGCTTCGCGGGACCTGAACATGACGTGCAGCAGGATGATCGACCCCGGCCGGACCTCGTTCCTGACGCGTTCGACCAGGGTCTCCGAAGTGACGTCGGGGCCCAGCCCGGTTTCCGGGTCGACGTCCCAGGTGACCGTCGTCGTGTCCCGTTCACGAAGCACCCAGGGGAGCACGAACAGCTTCTTGCCGTAGGGCGGCCGAAAGACGATTTCGCCCTGGAATCCTGCTCCACGTATCAATGCGTCCGTCCGGTCGAGTTCTGACCGCATGAAAGCCGGTGAGCGGAACACCATTCGGCTGTGGCTCCAGGAGTGGTTCGCGATTTGATGGCCGGATTCCACGATGCGATGGGCCAGCCCGGGGTGCTGCGCCATGGCTCTGCCGTTGAGGAAAAAGGTGGCCGGGACCGCGTGTTCATCGAGCAGGGCCAGGACCCGATCGGTACCGAAGGGCGTGGGCCCGTCATCGAAGGTCAGAGCGACGAGCTTCTCTGCCGTGTCCACGCGCGGCACCAGCGTTCCGAACAGCTGGTAGTCCGGCTGGCGTGCAAGTTGCCAGAGCCCCGCAAGGAGGACGATCGCGGCCAGGCACAGCATCAGGAGCTTCTTCAGCATGCGGAAAGCCTAACCGCTGGCGATACTCACCGGCGCCCGCGAATCAGGCGATCTTCGGGCGAGTGATCCGGAGTTGCTGGGTGACTGACGTCCCCTGTCGCCCGGTGCGGCCCATTACCGGGGCGTGGGCGACGAGTCGTGATCAGCGAATGCCGTGCCGGCGCCAGGGCGTGACGATGCGCAGCAGCTCATCGGCACGGGCGGTGGCGTCCTTGTTCGCGCCGGACAGGACTTCGACCTCCTCACCGACCAGGCGCGCGGCGGGCAGTCCGTCCTGGAGCAGGATGCGGTTACCGGCCTGGGCGGGAGTCTTCGCGCCCGGCAGGACCAGGCCGCCGAGGTTCAAGGGGTCGGCCGCGCTGATCACGGCCAGGGGTGGCCGGGCGGCGCCATCGCGGCACTGGTGTAGCAGGCCCACGGCCTCCGGCAGGGCGAACTGTTCGCCGGAAAAGCCATCCACGAACCGGCCGCCCCGCACCTCGCCTCGGTCCTCCATGCGGCGCAGGTAGCGCAGCAGGTCGCGCCAGGGCGGCAACAGGGGTTCGCGCTGCAGCACGGTGCGGAACACGACGCCGTAGCGGTTCAGCAGCGCCGTGCAGAGCGTGGCCAGCCGCGCCTGGTGACAGGCCTGGGCCAGTGCCTGCTCGTCTTCCTCCACGAGGGGCCGCAACAGACTCCAGCGCCCGACAGGCGCCAGGGCCTTGCCCCGGCCGCGCTCCAGCCGTTGCCTGACCTTCGTCTTCTGCCGGTCGGGGCGCAGCAGCCAGCGCAGGGGTGAGAAGGCATCCGCGGTCACTTCGCCGGCGTACACCAGCGCTTTGAGCCCTTCTTCGAGCTGGGGCGCCAACAGGCCCGTGGCGCGTTCGAGGTCGGGCATGAAGCTGGCGCCCTGTCGTTCCAGCACCTCGCGAATCCGCGCGGCATAGGGGTTGTCCCTGTCCGCGGAATCTTCGCCCTCGCCGGACTCCTGGTTCTGGCCCTGTCCGGCCCCCTGGCCCGAACCCCGCCAGTCATCCAGGTGCGCCCGGGGCACCAGGGCCACCGGTGAAGCCGCAACCACGCGCTGGCCACTCCCCGCTTCGAGCAGGGGGCGAAACCAGGCCAGCTCGCCGCTCAGGAAGCGCTGATCCAACGCGGCGGGCTCGGCGTCTTTTACCCGCGCTCGCAACAGGCCGTGTTCCCACGCGTCCACCGGGGCGGACCAGCCCTCCAGGCGCTCCAGGGCCTGGTCGAGGCTGGCCGGGTCGTCCAGGGCGTGCCAGCGGAACAGGAAGCGGGCGAAGGCCTCGGGCGGGACCGGCTTGACGGCCTTTCGCCGCTGTTCGCGGCTGTAGCGATGAATGCGCGCCAGCAGGCGGCGCTCGCACCACAGGTCGGTGGCGCCTTCCTGCTCCATGCGGATGGCGTAGCCCTGCCCTTGCAAACGTACCAGGGCCATGTCCATGACCTTGGGCGTAACGGCCAGGGCGGTGGCGAGTTGTCCCCGGGTGACAGGACCCAGCCCCGCCAGCCGGTCTCGCACCAGGGCGGCCAGGGCTTCCTCGGCGTCCCAGGTCTCGTCGAACCCGGGCGCCGGGGCGATGTCGGGCGATGCGGTCGATTCCGGATGCACGGCCCTCCATTCCGCCAGGCGCTCGGCCGCTACCCAGACCACTTCGCCGGTCGGAATGCGCAGGGCCGTGGCGCGATGGTCTTCCTTGAGCGTGGTGAACCAGGCCGGCCAACGGCGTGCGTCCCCCGGGGCGCCGGTCAGGGAGTTGCCGGTCGTGAACTCGGACTGGCTGAGCCCGCCGAATTGCACCAGCGTGTCGTGCAGTTCGTCGGGGCTGCGGGGGCTGGACCAGGCCTCGTCACGCACCTGCTCGCGCGCCGCCTGGCTGACGATGCGCAGGGTGCCGGCGCTGCCGAGGTCGGAGGGCGCGCCGCCGATGGCGCGGGTGCGTCGCTCCTCGGCTTCGCCGTCGTCCAGGAAAGCGTAGGGCTTGGCGTTGATCACTTCCCGCGCCAGGGGCGAGGGACCGGTCAGGTCGGCGCAGCGCACCTCGATGGCGCCCTCGCCCAGGCGTTCGAGCACCTGCACCAGCCCGTCGATGTCCATGGTCTCATGCAGGCAATCACCAATCGTCTGCTTGACCAGTGGGTGGTCGGGAATCTCCCGCGCACCGGCCAGGTTCTCGGCGCAGGCGATCTGGTCGGGGAATACCACCGAGACCAGGTCCTCGGCCTGGTTCCGCTGCCATTGCGCCGGCAGGCGTTTGCCGTTGCGCATGCGCTGCACGGCCAGGGCGATGGTGGCGTTCCAGCGCCAGCGCGCCTCGAACATGGGGGCGTCCAGCAGCGCCTGGACCAGCACCTGCTCGACCGTCTCCGGTTTCAGGTAGTCCATCACCGAGGCCAGCTCGAAGGAATGGGTCTCGCCCAGGCTCAGGATCAGGCAGTCTTCCAGGGCGGCGGCCTGCAGCTCGAAGTTGAACTGGCGGCAAAAACGCTTGCGCAGGCTCAGGCCCCAGGCGCGCATGATGCGCGAGCCCAGGGTGGCGTGCAGCACCAGGTGCATGTCGCCGGTGTCGTCGAAGAAACGCTCCAGGATGACCCGGTCACGCGTGGGCAGGCCGTCCAGGGCCTCCCAGGCGGCGTGCAGGTAGGCGACCAGTTGCTCGGCGACGGCGGGGTCGAAGCCCTCGGCCTCCAGCATGGCCTGGGCCGCTTCCGGGCCCTTGTGGGCGAAGGTGTCCGCCAGTTCCTGGCGCAGGCCGGCCACGGCGGCGCTGAGCTCATCGCTGCGTCCCGGCCGGTCACCGAACCAGAACGGCAGCGTCGGCGGCTCACCGTGCGCGTCTTCCACGAGCACGCGATTCTGGTCGGTCTTGAGGATGCGGTAGCTGTTGTTGCCCAGCTGGAAGATGTCGCCGGGAAGACTCTCGAAGGAGAAATCCTCGCCCAGTGTCCCGATGCGGTGGCCGCCGGGCATGAGGATGACGTCGTAATCGAACTGGTCCGGTATGGCGCCGCCGTTCTGCAGCGCCGTGAGGCGGGCCGCCGGGCGGGCGCGCAGGCGGCCATTGACCGCATCGTGGTACACCCAGGCGGAGCGGCGGCCGCGGCGCGTGGTGTAGCCCTCGGCCAGCATGGCGACCACGCCCTGGAAATCCGCTTCGGACAGGTCGCGGTAGGGCCAGGCGCGGCGCAGGCTGGCGAGCAGTTCGTCGGTGGTCCACTCCCTCGCGCTGACCTCGGCCACCACCTGCTGGGCCAGCACGTCCAGGGGTGCGTCGGGAATGACGATGGCGTCGAGATCGCCCTGCTCCACGGCCCGTTGCAGGGCCACGCACTCGACCAGGTCGTCCCGGCTCAGTGGAAACAGGCGTCCCTTGGGCGTGCCGCCCACCTGGTGGCCGGAACGGCCCACGCGCTGCAGGAAGGCGGCGATGCTGCCGGGGGAGCCGAGCTGGCAGACCAGGTCCACCGCGCCGATGTCGATGCCCAGTTCCAGCGATGCAGTGGCGACCAGGACGCGTAATCGTCCCGCCTTGAGCGCCTGCTCGGACTCGAAGCGGTGCTGGCGCGACAGGCTGCCGTGGTGCGCCGTCACCGCCTCCTCGCCGATGCGCTCGGCCAGGTGGCGGGCCACGCGTTCGGCCAGGCGTCGCGTGTTCACGAACACCAGGGTGGTGGTGTGGCTCTCGGCGAGTTCGGCCAGGCGGTCGTAGACCTCTGCCCAGTGCTCGCCGGCCATCACCGCCTCCAGCGGCGAACCGGTGAGCTCGATGGCCAGGTCACGGTCCCGCTGGTGGCCGCTGTCGACGATGGCGCAGTCCCCGCCGCCCGTCAGGAAGCCGGCGATGGCTTCGATGGGCTTTTGCGTGGCGGACAGGCCGATGCGCTTTGGCGGCCGGCCGCAGAGCGCGTCCAGGCGCGCCAGCGACAGCGCCAGATGGCAGCCGCGCTTGTTGCCGGCCACCGCGTGGATTTCGTCGACGATGACGGTTTCCACCCGGTCCAGCATGCGCCGGCCGGAATCGGAGGTCAGCAGCAGGTACAGCGATTCGGGCGTGGTGACCAGGATGTGCGGCGGGCGCTTGGCCATGGATGCACGTTCGCCGGGCGGCGTGTCCCCGGTGCGCACGGCCGCGCGGATGCCGCTGGGCGGCGCCCTGCCCGCTTCCAGTTGCGCTTCGACGCCTTCCAGGGGCTGGCCGAGGTTGCGGTGAATGTCGTTGGAAAGCGCCTTGAGCGGGGAGACGTAGAGCACGTGCACGCGGTCTTCCAGGGGCCCGCGGCGGCTGGCGCGCACCAGGTCGTCGATCGCGCAGAGAAAGGCCGACAGGGTCTTGCCGCTACCCGTGGGCGCCGCCACCAGCGTGTCGTTCCCCTCGCGGATGCGTTGCCAGGCGGCAAGCTGGGTGGGCGTGGGCGCTTCGAAGGCGCTTTCGAACCAGTCACGAACCGGCGTGGAGAACAGCTCCGCCAGTGACGGTTCCACGCTCAGCACCGGAGAGGCGTCTGGGGATGACGGAGGGGAAGAAGCGGCCATACTGACAGTTTAGCCGGGACGTTCTCAAAACCTGATAAAGCCGCCCGCGTTCAGTTCTGGGCCACCACCGGCTCGGCCAGCAAACGCTCGATCGCCGCGCGGATGCCGACCATGTCGTTGGCGCACTGGGCATGCCCTTCGGCCCCGTGGTCCTCGTGGTACTCCATGCCCGGGTGGACGTACTGGATGACGCCTTGCTTGTCGAGCAGGAAGGTCACCGACGTGGCCGGCCGCTCGGGGCCTGTCAGCCACCAGTCCGCCAGCGTCCCGTTGCGCCATTCCCAGTCGATGGCGATGGGAAAGTCGAGACCGCGGACGTCGACGGCGTTCTGGACGCGTGCGACGTCCAACGGGGCGTCGCGGTCAGCCTTGGGGTGGTAGACCCCGACCATGGCCAGCCCCTGGGGTCCGTAGAAATCATTGAAGAACTTCAGCGCCGGCGTGCTGCTGGCGCAGAACGGACAGGTTTCCGTCCACCAGCGCACCAGGACCACCTGCCCGCGCAGGTCTTCCAGGGTCATCGGCTCCGAGTTCAGCCACCCGTCGAAACGGAATGGCGGTGCCGCCACGCCGATGCGGTCAATACCCGCGTTGCGGTCCATGTCGTTCAGGCCGGTGAGCAGTTCGGCGATGCGCTGGTCGGCCTCCGGATCGGTTCTTCCCTTGTCCACCAGGACCTCCCGATAGTGGTCCCAGGAGGTCACGACGGTGATCTCTTCGGCGCTGGCCAAAGGGTTGACGCCAGCAAGCACGAGCAAAAGAATCGACAAGCGGTACATGATGCGGATTTCCGAGCGGAGCCTGTAGAGAGTCTAATTCATCAACGGGTCGTCAACGCTCGTGTTGGACGCTGCGGCGTCAAGGAACGCCATCGACACGCCGATCACGTACGAAACGGACAACGGGCGAGCCTGCCCGCATGGGCACGACTCGCCTTTTTTGCTGACGTTGAGAATCAGCCACGCAGGAATTCGAGCAGGTCCTGGTTGAGTTGGTCCTTGTGTGTGTCGGTAATGCCGTGGGGACCGCCCTTGTAGATGATCAGCTTGCTGCCGGGAATCATCTCGTGTGCGGCACGCGCATTGTTGTCGACCGGCACCAGTTGGTCGTCATCCCCGTGCAGGATCAGCGTCGGCACGTCGAACTGCTCCAGGTCTGGCCGGAAGTCCGTTTCCGAGAACGCCTTGATGGAATCGAAGGTGTTCTTGTGGCCCGCCTGCATGCCCTGGCTCCAGAACGACTGAATCAGACCCTGTGACACCCTGGCGCCGGGCCGGTTGAATCCGAAGAACGGGCCGGAGGCGATGTCGAGATACTGCTGCGAGCGGTTCTCCAGGGTGCCTTTACGGATGTCGTCATAAACGCTGATCGGCGTGCCGGTCGGGTTGTCCGGGGTCTGCAGCATCAATGGCGTTACGGCCCCGATCAGTACGGCCTTCTTCACGCGATCCGTCCCGTGGCGGCCGATGTAACGGGCCACTTCGCCGCCACCCGTGGAGAAGCCGACCAGTGAGACGTCGCGTAGGTCCAGTGCCTGGATGACCGTGGCGAGGTCATCGGCGTAGTGGTCCATGTCGTTTCCTTCCCAGGGCTGGCTCGAACGACCGTGCCCGCGTCGGTCATGCGCGATCACGCGGAACCCATGGTCGGCCAGGAAGATCATCTGTGATTCCCAGCTGTCGGCGTTCAGTGGCCACCCGTGGCTGAGAGTGACCACGGGTCCGTCCTTCGGCCCCCAATCCTTGTAGTACAGCTGTACGCCATCCGGGGTGGTGATGGTAGTGGCGGTTCGGGCGATGGGTTCCACCGCGTGGGCGGGTCCCTCCGCCGTGGCCAGGGACAGCGCCGCGGCGACGCCGGTGACGGTGTGTTGAATGAACTTGCTCATGGTCCTTCTCCTTTCGATGTCAGAGTCTTCGGGTTGCTGGCGGCTCGACATGAGCCGTCATGAAAAGTCAGGTCAGGCCGGTACCGCCGGCCATCTGGCGCCAAACGTTCACACGGTGGGCACCGTGCCGCCGTCGATGACGAACTCGGAACCGGTGATCGACGCCGCCCTTGGCGACGCCAGGAACGCAATCAGCTCCGCGACCTCGGCGGGCCGGGCGGGCCGGCCGATGGGAATGCCGCCGAGGCCCTGCATGACGATCTGCCGCCCGCCTTCGTAGTCGGTGCCCGCCTCGGCGGCGAGTCGCTCGACCAGGGCCGTGGCGGCCTCGGTCTCGATCCAGCCGGGGGACACGCGCACGACACGCACGCCCTGTGGGGCGACCTCTTTGGAAAGCGCCTTGCTGTAGGTGGAAAGCGCCGCCTTGGCCGCGGCGTAGGCGATTGTCGATTCGGGCAAGGGCAGGACGCGCTGGATCGAGGTGATGTGCACGATCACACCGGCCCCCTGCGCCAACATGGCGGGCAGCAGGGCCCGGTCGAGCCTGACCGCCGACATCAGGTTCAGGTCGAGTTCCCTGGCCCATTGCGTGTCGTCCAGCGCGGCGAAGCCTCCGCCAGGCGCGCTCGATCCGCCCACCACGTTGACCAGGATGTCGATGCCGCCGAACTGCGCCAGCATCGCATCGGCGGTGGCGCGGGCGCCGGCTCGGGTCGACAGGTCTGCCGCCACGTAGTGAACGCCATCGACGCCCCGGGCGGGGTGTTCGCGCGAGGCGGCCGTCACGCGGGCGCCGGCGCCGGCCAGCAGGGCGACGGTCGCGGCGCCCACACCGCTGGTGCCGCCGGTGACCAGGGCGCGTTTGCCGTCGAGTTGAAGATCGAAGTTCATGGCCGGATCTCCAGGAACGAGATCTTCCGGCGCTTGAGTACGAACGTGAATTCCAGGTCCACGGGGCTGCCGGGGAAATTGCCGCTGACGCGTCCCGTGACGATATGCCGGACATCGTTCCGAACATGCGCCAGGGGCTCGACCGTGTAGTGGTACTTCGCGGTCGCCGCCGTTCTCCAGGCCGCGATCGCCGCCCGTCCCACATGCGTCCGTCCTTCGTCCCTCACTTCGGCGTCTTTTGTGAAGCAGTCGGCCACGGCGTCACCGGAAAGCGCGTCGGCGTTGAAGTAGGCGACGATTGGTTCGGGGAGGTTAAGGGCGGTCATGTCGTGCTCCATTGCGTGGGTTGAACACAACAATGGACGCAACGGACCCGTAAGAGAATCACCTATACTCTTACGTGCTTGTTAAGCAAAGGGGGCACAATGAGGGGTTCTGAATTCGCTGATCTCAAGGCCTTCGTGGCGATCGTCGAGCGTGGCAGCTTCTCCCGGGCCGCCGACCACCTCGGCGTTTCCCGCTCGGCCCTGAGCCAGGTCATCCGGAAACTCGAAGGCCGGCTCGACGTCCGCCTGTTGAACCGCACGACCCGTAGCGTTGCGCCGACCGCCGCAGGCACGCGGCTGTACACGCGGGTCGCGCCCATGCTGCTGGAGATGGACGAGGCGGTCGCAGAGGCCGTCGCGGCAACGAACCGGGTCGCGGGCACCCTCAGGATCAACACACTGGGCATGGCGGCCAAGAAGGTGATTGCGCCGCGGCTGGGCGCCTTCCATCGCGCCCACCCGGACGTGGTGCTCGATATCGTCATCGACGATGGCCTGAGCGACATCGTGGCCGGTGGCTTCGATGCGGGCATCCGCATCGGCGAGCGCCTCCAGAAGGACATGATTGCCGTCCGCCTGACGCCGGACGTGGAACTGCTGGCGGTTGCCGCCCCGTCCTACCTGGACCGATATGGAGAACCCTGCTTGCCGGAGGATCTGCACGATCACGCCTGCATCAACTGGCGCTTCCCCGGCAGCGGGGCCATCGCGCGGTGGTCGTTCCACAAGGACGGAAAACAGGTCGAAACGGTGGTGGAAGGCCCCTTGATATCCAACCACCAGGACATCGTGGTGCCGGCGGCCCTACAGGGGCTCGGTATCCTGTACGCCTACAACGATGATGGCATCGCGGAAGCGCTCGAGCGGGGGGAATTGCGGCGGGTACTCGTCGACTGGGCGCTCACCGTGCCGGGGCTCTACCTCTACTACGCCAACCGACGGCACTTCCAGCCGTCGCTTCGCGCCTTCATCGACTGCCTGTTGGACAGGCCAATGATGCGCCCGCCGAAGGGGCGCACCCGTCGCAGAAGCGCGTTGCAGGACCGGGAGTGATCAGCAAGCTCGCCGGTGTTACGGCGTGCCGACGCTGGTCCGCCAATCCGCCCGCCAAAGCAGCCAGTCGCCCCCTTCGAGCACCCACTCGGTCTCGATGTCCAGCAGTCGGCCCTCGTCCGGGATCAGCCCGTCACCCCCGGTCACCAGCGCCTTGAACGTGGCCACCGCCAGGTTGGGGCCGCGCAGTTCCACGGTGACGGGAAACAGCTGCGCCTGCACCCGGCGGCGCTCACTCATCTGCAGCAGCAGGTAACGGCTGAAGTCCTCGCGGGTCATGCCGCCGTCCTGGGCCTCGAAACCCTCGGCCACGGCGTCCATGAAGGCGCCGCGGTCGCCGGCCTCGCCGGCGATCTCCAGTTCGGTGATGCGGGCGCGGACCTGGTCTTCGGGGCTTTCCTCGCTGCCGCAGGCGGCCAGGTGCAACGCCAGGGTCAACAGCAGGCCCCAGGAAAGACCTGCCCTCAGGATCGATGAGTCCATCACTGTTCTTCGGCGAGATACCGCTCGAGCAGCCGCGACGACACCACGATCAGGTCGTGCTCCGTCACCAGGCCGACCAGCTTGCCGTCCTTGACCACCGGCAGGCAGGCCATGTTGCCCTCGCGCATCATGCGGATGGCCTCCACGGTGGAGGTCTCCGGGGTGACGGTGACCGGTTCGGGATTCATGATCTCGCTCACCGTGACCTTCTTGTCGGGGCCCAGGCGGCCGGTGGCCACCAGGCGCAGCAGGGCGCGGTGCGACACCAGGCCCACCAGTTCGCCGTCGTCACCTTCCACCGGCACGTGGCGCACGTGGCGCCAGTCCATCAGGGACGCGGCAAAGTCGACGATGTCATCGGCGCGCACGGTGAACAGGTCGGTGACCATGAACTGGCCGACGCGCTGGTAGCTTTCGCGGAAATCGAGTTGCTCGCAGAAATCCGCCAGCTGCCACTCGCTCACCGGCTTACCCGTGGACTGTTGCGTCATCAGGCTGGTGACCAGGCAGCGCATGCGCTGGTCCAGGGTGCCCTGCTGGCGCATCCCCAGCGCCGAATCGAGCAGCCAGCGCGCGCCGGTCCGGCGTTCCTCCACGCGGCGCTGCACCACGTCCAGGTAGCGGCCGATGTCCTCGGGATCGATGCCCACGGCCTGCAGGCCTTCCCGCGCCAGGGGCAACAGCTGGTCCAGGATGAGCTGCTGCGCCGTCAGGTACTGGTCGTCGAACCAGTGCATCTGGGCGCGCAGGCCCTCGCGCGCGGCGGCGAGAAAATTCGACTTCACGTGCTCGAAGGCCAGCCGGTCGCGGATGTCGCCCTCCGCCTGGGCCATGCCCGCCACCATGCCGAAGAAGAAGGCCGCGTTGGCCACCTCGTCGATGATCGACGGCCCGGAGGGAATCACCCGGTTCTCGATGCGCAGGTGCGGCACGCCATTGTGCACGCCGTAGCAGGGCCGGTTCCAGCGGTAGACGGTGCCGTTGTGCAGGCGCAGGGCGTTCAGCCTGGGCGCCTCGCCGCGCTCCACCATGCCCAGCACGTCGTCCTCGCACTGGGTGGTCAGGATCACGCGGAAGCGGGCGATGTCCTCCTTGAAGATTTCCACCACCGACTCGTCCACCCAGCGGTCGCCGAAATGCACGCGCGGCTTAAGCCCGCGGGCCTGGTGGGTCTCGGAGCGTGCGTCGATCGACTGCTCGAACACGGCGATGCGCGTCTCGTGCCACAGTCGGTGTCCGAGCAGGATGGGCGAGTTCACCGATGCGGCCATCAGCGGCGCGGTCACCAGCTGGGCGATGTTGTACACCCGCGTGAACTGGCTGGGGTCGGTCTGGAGGTGCACCTGGAAGCTGGTGTTGCAGGCTTCCATCATCACGTTGTCGGTCTTGACCGTCAGCGGGTCGATGCCGTTGATGGTGAACTCGAAGTCCTTGCCGCGCAGGGCGCGCAGGGCGTCGTTCAGCGCCTTGTAGCGCACCGTCGGCACCATGGCGTCCAGGCTCAGCTGATCACGGCTGAGCGTGGGCAGGATGCCCACCAGGGCGATGTCGCAGTCCATGGACCGCGCATTGCGCCGGGCGATGTCGTAGATTTCGTTTGCCTCGGCTTCCATGCGTCGCAGGCAGTGGGCGTCCACTTCCTGCACGCCCATGTTGGCCTCGAGGTTGAACAGGCCGATCTCGTGGGTGAAGCGCGGGTCGTCGATGGCTTCCAGCAGGTCCAGCGCGCGCAGTGCGGGCTGGCCGGAGGGCCTGACGATGAACATCTCCTGCTCGGCGCCGATGCGGCGCTTGCCCGATTCGATCATGCCCTTGTCGAGCATGGTCTCCAGGGCCTGCACCTCCAGGAGCAGGGATTTCATGAACGCCTGGCGCTCGGCCTCGTCCGTGTTGCGTTTGACGTTCTGCTCACCCACGGTGGGCCGCCCTCCCCAGGCGGTGACGTTCACTGGGCTGGTCGTGTTCGCCAGCGTTCCGGGGATGATACGCAGGTGGGCAATGCCGGGGCAAACCAGCCGACCGGCGCGCCTGTGCGCCTGCGGCGGTCATGGGACGCGCCGCGACGTGATGGCGGCTCGCCAACTTGTCACCCCGTGGGCCCTGTGATGGAATGTCCCGATACCCGCGTGAAGCGCCCGCGGGCCCAGAACGGTCCCCGTGACCCGTACAACCCCCGGACCGCACCGAGGTGGCTCGCACCATGACCGACAAACCGTGGCTCCAACATTACGCCGAGGACGTACCGGCCCAGATCGACCTCGGCCAGTACCGGTCCGTCGTCGACATTCTCGAACAGGCCTGCGAGACCTTTCGCGACCGGCCCGCCTTCGAAAACTTCGGCACCACCCTGGACTACGCCGAGCTCGACCGCCTGAGCCGGAATTTCGCCGCCACGCTGCAGGCCAAGGGCCTGGCGCCGGGCGATCGAATCGCCATCATGATGCCCAACCTCCTGCAGTATCCGGTGGCCCTGTTCGGCGCGCTGCGGGCGGGGCTGGTGGTGGTCAACACCAACCCGCTGTACACCAAACGCGAGCTGCGCCACCAGCTGGTCGATTCGGGCGCGCGGGCCATCGTGGTGGTGGACAACTTCGCCCACGTGCTGGAGGCGGTGAAGGACGAGGTGCCGGTGGAGTTCGTGTTCACCACGGCCATCGGCGACATGGTGAATTTCCCCAAGGGCGCCCTGATCAACTTCATGCTGAAGTACGTGCGCAAGGCCGTGCCTGCCTACCGGCTGCCGGGCTCGGAGCGCCTGCTGGACGCGGTCGCCGCCGGCGAAAAGCTGCCGCTGCGAAAGCCCGATACCGGCTTCGAGGACATCGCCTTCCTGCAGTACACCGGCGGCACCACGGGCGTGGCCAAGGGCGCCATGCTGACCCACCGGAACATGGTCGCCAACATGCTGCAGGCAAAGGCGTGGCTGGGTAACCTCTCGGATGGCGAAGAAGTCATCATCACGGCGCTGCCGCTCTACCATATCTTCGCGCTGACGGCGAACTGCCTGGTGTTCATGTCACTGGGCGGGCTGAACGTGCTGATCTCCAATCCGCGCGACTCGAAGAACTTCCTCAAAGTGCTCAGCGGCGTGCCCTTCACCGCGATCACCGGGGTGAACACCCTGTTCAACGCCCTGCTCAACTGCGAGCACTTCGACAAGCTGGATTTCTCCCACCTCAAGCTCACGCTGGGCGGTGGCATGGCCGTGCAGCGCGCCGTGGCCGATCGTTGGAAGGAAGTGACCGGCGTGACCCTGGTCGAGGCCTACGGCCTGACCGAGACCTCCCCGGCGGCCTGCATCAACCCCATGGACCTGGAGGCCTACAACGGCTTCATCGGCCTGCCGATCTCCTCCACCGAGGCGGCGATCATGGGCGAGGACGGGCAGTGGCTGCCGACCGGCGAGGTCGGCGAGCTGTGTATTCGCGGCCCGCAGGTGATGAAGGGCTACTGGCAGCGTCCCGAAGAGACCGCCAAGGTCCTCAACGAGGACGGATGGCTGCGCACCGGCGACATGGCGAAGATGAACGAGGACGGCTTCTTCAAGATCGTCGACCGCAAGAAGGACATGATCCTGGTCTCGGGTTTCAACGTGTACCCCAACGAGGTCGAGGACGTGCTGGCCTCGCACCCCAAGATCCTGGAAGTCGCCGCCGTCGGCGTCCCGGACGAACACTCCGGCGAACTGGTCAAGGTGTTCATCGTCAAGAAGGACGCGAGCCTCACCGAAGACGAGGTCAAGGCCTACGCCAAGGAAAACCTGACCGGCTACAAGCGGCCGAAGTTCGTGGAGTTCCGGGACGAACTGCCCAAGACCAACGTGGGCAAGATCCTGCGCAAGGCCCTGCGCGCGGAATCCGAGCCGGCCGAAGGGGAAGAAGGAGCCGCCTGAGGCGGGCATTGCCGCCGGCAAGACTTCCGGACTCCTCGGGGGGAACAGACGGTCGTGCGTTCAGCGCCGGTCGCTGTGATCGGCTGACGTCTCCGCATCTTTCGGGCCTTCGGAATCCGGCTTGCCCGGCACGGCACGATCGCTTCGTTCCCTGACACCCATCGCCAGGCCCCGCGTCAGGCTCGCGCTGCCGAATCGGTCGGTGATGGCGTCGATGGTCGCATCCAGGCTGACCGGCGCCAGGTCATCGATGCTGGGCGCCCTGCCCTCCTCGAACTGGCTCGTACCCACGCCCAGCAGGCGCACGGGCGTGTTCGCGTGCTCCGCCCGCCACCGTTCCAGCAGGCCCGCGGCGACCTGGTAGACCGTGCGCGTGCCCGAGGTGGCGCTGCGCAGCGTCAGGCTGCGGGTGGCGGTCTGGAAGCGGTGGTCGCGCACTTTCAGCGTGACGGTGCGGGCGGCCAGGTGCTGGCGGCGCACGCGGCGCATGACGTTCTCGGCCTGGCGCAGCAGTTCGGCTTTCATCTCGCGCAGGTCGGTCAGGTCGGTGTCGAAGGTCTGTTCGTGGCTGATGGACTTGTCGGGGCGCTCCGGCGTGACCTCGCGTTCGTCCTCGCCACGCGCCAGCGCCAGGTAGTGGCCGGCGCGCTGGCCGAACAGGTCCCGCAGCACGGCCGGGTCCGCCTGGCGCAACTGGCCGATGGTCAACACGCCGCGGGCGCGCAGCTTCGGCTCGGTCTTCGCGCCGATGCCCCAGAGGCGGCGCACCGGCATGGGGTCGAGGAAGCGTCGCACCTGGTCCGGGTCCACCGACACGAAACCGCGCGGCTTGCGCGCATCCGATGCGAGCTTGGCCAGGAACTTGTTGTGGGCCAGGCCGATGCTGGCATGCAGGCCGGTCGCCTCGAGGATGTCGCGCACGATGGCACGCCCGATGTCCTCGCGGCTGCCGAACAGCTTCAGGCTGCCGGTGACGTCCAGGAAGGCCTCGTCCAGCGACAGCCCCTCGACCAGCGGCGTGTAGCGCCGGAAGATGTCGAACACCTGCCCCGACACTTCACGGTAACGTGCGATGCGTGGGCGCAAGTACACCGCCCTGGGCGCCAGTCGCCGCGCCTGTGCCGTGGGCATGGCCGAGCGCACCCCGAAGGCCCGGGCCTCGTAGCTGGCCGCCGCCACCACGCCCCGGTTGCCGGTGCCGCCCACGATCACCGCCTGGCCGGCGAGCGCAGGGTCGTCCCGTTGCTCGACGGAGGCGTAGAAGGCGTCCATGTCGATGTGCAGGATGGCGCGCATGGCCTGTCCGCTGGCCCCTGCGACATCTGCGCCCTGCGTCATGGCTAGCTTGAGGCGCCGCCGGCCTCCCGACCCTTCTCCACCAGGCGGCCCGCGTACCAGGCCACCAGCAGGTAGAGCGGCATTTCGATCCAGGTCCAGGACGGGGTTTCGAGCATGATGGCGTTCAGGATGCCACCGGCCAGGGACAGCACGCCGACGATCATCGCCAGCAGCACCGGCCGCGAGACGCCCAGTTTCGCCGCCACCCAGCCGCCGACGAAGGCCTGCCCCAGGTGCGCGGCGAACACGCCGATCCAGGCCGCGCCCGGCATGCTCGCGATGACTTCCTTCATCTGCGCCGGGTCGTTCATGTCGGTGCCTTCCGGCAGCGGGAAGACCATGTTGTTGAGCAGCAGAAAGGCCCAGTTGACCAGCCCGCCGACGATGAGGCCGACCAGCACGGCCAGGGTGTTCCTGAGGACGACTTTGAGCATTTTTGATTCCTCCCGTTTCCGCGTGGACTGGTGTCCCAGCTGCGTGCCTTTCATTATACGGGCATGAGATTGCCCCCCATCGCCGACGAGAACGCTGCACCAGGCCCCCGGCCGCCGAGCCGCGAGGAACTGCTGACCGAGTTCCCTTCCCTGGGCGAGTGGACCTACGCGAACCATGCGGCGGTGGGTCCCTGGCCGACGACGGCGCGGCGCGCCGTGGAGGCTTTCGCCGCCGCCAACCACGCCGCCGGGCCGGCGAGCTTTCCCGACTGGCTGGCCAACGAGCGCTCGCTGCACGAACGCTATGCCCGGCTGATCGGCGCCCGGGGTCCCGATGACATCAGCCTGTTGTCCAATACCACGGAGGGCATCTGTCTCGTGGCGAACGGGCTGGACTGGCGGCCCGGCGACAACCTCGTCACCGCCCGCGGCGAGTTCCCCACCAACCGGATGGCCTGGGAGGCGCTGGCGGCGCGCGGGGTTTCCTTGCGCGAAGTCGACCTGCGCGCCGGCGACGACCCGGAGGCCGCGCTGCTGAACGCCATGGACGAACGCACGCGCGTGCTCGCCGTCTCCTCCGTGCAGTGGAACGACGGTTTCCGCCTGCGCCTGGGCGTTCTGGGTCACGCCTGCCGCAAGGCCGGGGTGTTGTTCTTCGTGGACGCCATCCAACAGCTGGGCGCCCTGCGTATCGATGTCGAAGCCGACGCCGTGGACTGCCTGGCCGCCGGCGGCCACAAATGGCAGCTGGGCCCGGAGGGCGTGGCGCTGTTTTTTTCCCGGCAGGAATGGCGGGAGCGCCTCGCGCCTTTGCAACGCGGCTGGCGCATGCTCGAGCGGCCCTTCCAGTTCGACCGGCCCGACCGGCCCGAAGCCACCGACGGGCGCCGCTTCGAAGCGGCCACACCCAACACCCTGGGCCAGTTCGGCCTGAACGCTGCCCTGTCCCTGCAGGAACGCTACGGCCAGGACTGGATCGAGCAGCGGATCCTGGACAACACCGAGCGACTGCTGGCGGGACTGGGAAACATCCCGGGCGTGAGTGTGGCGAGCGACACCCGGAGGGAACGCCGTTCAGGCATCGTGACGATCACCCCGGAGCGGGTACCGGAGCGGGAACTGGCGCGGCGCCTGGCGGCGGAGCGGATCATCGTGGTGGGTCGCGGTGGACAGGTGCGGCTGTCACCGCATTTCTACCAGGGGGAAGAGGAGATCGATCGCCTGCTGGAGGGTCTCGAGAAATTCTCTAAGTAACATCAGTTAACAGACACAACTTATTGTATCTGTTAACTAATTACATCGTATCTGTCTTCTTCTCGCTTTTCAGCAGGTTGGCGAGGTGGGACTCGATGATGGTGCGGGCATGGGCGCCGTCCGGGGTGTCGGAAAATTGCACGCCGATGCCGGGGCGGCGGTTGCCCTGCGAACCGGGCGGCGTGATCCAGACCACCTTGCCGGGGATGGGCAGGCGCTCTTCGAGGTCCATCAGGGTGACCAGCAGGAACACCTCGTCGCCGAGGCCGAACCGCTTGGTGCTCTGGACGAACAGGCCACCGCCGTTCACGAACGGCATGTACGCGCTGTAGAGCGCGTTCCGGTCCTTCAAGGACAGTGACAGGATCCCCTGCTGTGCCATGCGTCTTCCTCGCCCCTTGTTGTTGCGCCGCCGTGCCTGGTGGCCAGGGCGCCGGTCAGCGGATGGGCTCCCGCGCGGGGAGCCGGGCCCATTCTATCAGCCATTCCCGGAGAAGTAAGTCCTGCCTCAGGCCGCTGCCCAGCAGGGCGCGATAGCGGTCGGCCTTGGCCTGCAGGGCGGCGATCTTGCCGGACGGGAGGGCGTAGTCGGTGACCGGCCAGGGGGCGCCACCCGCTCCATTGGCCCCTGCGGCAGATCCGCCGGTGGCCTGCCCGGTCGTGGTGGCGGGCGTGGCCGACCCCAGTGACGACACCAGCGCCTTTGCCGCGGCAAGGCTCAGCCAGGTCCAGGCCAGCGGGCCGTCCAGGCCTTGCAGGTCCGTGGCCAATACGGCCGCCCGGGACGGCTTGCCGACCAGCTGCTCCAGTTCGTCCTGCAGGCTGCGGTAGCGATCCAGCGCCTCGCTGCCGGCGAGTTCCCGGGACCGCAGCGGACTGCCGCCCGTCGCCTCCAGGGCCAGCTGGGCGTCGTCCATGCTCACGCCCTGCCCTTTCAACCATTCCACCGCCGTCCCCCGGTCGGGCGCGGCCACGGACAGGTCCTGGCAGCGGCTGCGCACGGTCACGGGCAGGCGCGAGGGGTCGTGGCTGACCAGCACCATCACCGTTTCTCCGGCCGGCTCTTCGAGGGTCTTGAGCAGCGCATTCGCCGCATTGCGGTTCATCGCCTCGGCGGGCGTGATCAGGGCGACCTTTCGTGGGCTGATGGTGGTCGTGAGCACCAGCCGGGAAAGCAGTTCTCGCACTGCGTCGACGGTGATCTGGGTCTTGCCTTCCTCCGGTTCGACGCGGAACCGGTCCGGATGCGCCCCGCCGGCCAGCAGCTTGCAGGAGCGGCATTGTCCGCAGGCCTCCGGGCCGCCTTCCAGGCACAACAGGCCGTTGATCATGGCTTCGGCCAACTGGCCCTTGCCGGTGCCGGCGGGTCCGGTCACGAGCAGGGCATGCGGCAGCCTGTCCTGTTCCAGGCGGGCCGCGAACCGGTTCCAGGGGTCCTCGAGCCAGGGCAGCATCATGGCGTGAAGCGCTCCTCGAGGACGTCCCGGATGGCTTCCCAGACGGAGTCGGGATCGGCGGCGGCGTCCACCACGGCGAATCGTTCCGGATGGGCCGCGGCCTGTTCCAGGTAGGCGCGGCGCACGCGGTCGAAGAAATCGCGGTCTTCCTGCTCGATCCGGTCAGCGGCCCCGCGCTTTCCCGCGCGCTCCAGTCCGGCTTCAACGGGCAGGTCCAGCAGCAGGGTCAGGTCCGGCTGAAGGTCGCCGTGAACCAGCGATTCGAGCGCGGCGATGTGGTCCGAATCCACGCCCCGTCCGCCCCCCTGGTACGCCCAGGTGGAGTCGGTGAAGCGGTCACAGAGCACGACCACGCCGCGGGCCAGGGCCGGACGCACCAGGGCGGAGAGGAACTGCGCCCGGGCGGCGAACATCAACAGCAACTCGGTGAGGTCATCGACGGACTCTCCGCGCTCGCCGAGCAGCAGCTCGCGGATCTCTTCGGCCAGTGGCGTGCCGCCGGGCTGGCGCGTGACCAGCACCTCGCGGCCACGGGATTCCCACCAGGCGCGCAGGCGATTCATCTGGGTGGTCTTGCCGGCCCCTTCTCCCCCTTCCAGGGTGATGAACAGGCCGCTTCCTGTCGACGGGTTCATGACCCCTTGTCCTCTCCTTCGGGCTTCGCCCGTTGCCTTCGCAACAGGTCCTGCACGGCCCGGTTGTGCTCGTCCAGCGTGTCGGAAAACACGTGCCCGCCGCTCCCGTCCGCCACGAAGAACATCGCGGTGCCGACAGCCGGCAAGGCGGTGGCCCGCAGCGCCGCTGCGCTGGGCATGGCGATGGGCGTGGGCGGCAGGCCACGGTGCACGTAGGTGTTGTAGGGCGTGTCGGCGCGCAGGTCGCGGGTGCGGATGTCGCCGTCGAAGGTCTCCCCGATGCCGTAGATCACCGTGGGATCGGTCTCCAGCCGCCAGTTCTGTTCCAGGCGCCGGACGAATACGCCGGCGATGTCGGGCCGCTCCTCGGGAAGCGCCGACTCCTTCTCCACGATGGAAGCCAGCACCAGCAACTCGTAGGGGTCGGCCAGGGGCAGCCTGGTATCGCGCAGGGCCCAGGCTTCGTCCAGCGCCGTGCGCATGGCCGCATGGGCGCGGCCCAGCACGTCGAACGCGTCGTCACCGGCGGTGTAGGCCCAGGTTTCCGGCAGGAACCAGCCCTCGGGATGCGTCGCCTCCGAGCCCAGTTCGGCCATCACGACGTCGTCGGCCAGGCGGTCGGGGTCGACCCGCAGCCGTTCGTCGGCCTGCAGGGCATTGCGCAGCTGCCACCAGTTCCAGCCTTCGACCAGGGTGAACCGGTACTGGACCACGTCGCCGCGTTGCAGCCGTTCCAGCAGGCCGGCGGGCGTCTCGCCGACATCGAGCACGTATTCGCCGGCCTGGATGGTGGCCGGATCCAGCCACAGCAAGGCGCGCCAGCGCCAGTCCCAGCGGGTCACGCCGCGGCGCTCCAGGCGGCGCACCACGCGGCCCACCGAATCACCCGATTCCACCTCGAAGTGCAGCGCCCCGTCCGTCACGGACAACGGGGTTTCCTGGAAGCGCTGGAACGCGCTCATGCCCCAGGCGGCCAGGCCGAGGGCCGCGACGGCGAGCACGAGCACACCGACCGCAAGGCCTCGTTTCAAGGCAGCCGTCATGACACGGCTCCCGCCCGCTTGCGCGTCACATGGCCGGGGTTCCGTCTCACGCCACTTCCATCAATGCGGCACGCCAGTCCTGCATACGGCGCGTCACCGGGCCGACGTGCCACTGCATGTCGTCGACGGCGAGCACGGGCACGATGCCGCGCACGGCGCTGCACAGGAAGACCTCGTCGGCATCGGCCATCAGGTCCAGGGTGATGCGGCGGCGCTCGCAGCGCGCCTTGTGATCGCGCAGCAGCATGTCACGCAGCACGCCGTGGATACCGCAGCGGTCCATGCGCGGAGTGAGCAACTGCTCGCCCTGGACCACGAACAGGTTGGCGCTGACGGCGCTGATCACGTAGCCCTCGGTATTGAGCAGAATGCCTTCCTTGCCGGGATGGTCGGCGAGTTCCCGCGCGGCCATCACCTGCTCCAGGCGGTTGAGGTGCTTGATGCCGCTCAAGGCCGGCTGCAGGGCCAGGCGGGTCTCCAGCACCACGGCCTCGACCCCCGTCTCGCGCACTTCGTCCAGGCCCTCGGGCCAGGGGTGGGCGCTGACGACCCGCAGGGGGCGGGGGTCGTCCGACGGCACGTAACCCCGTCCGCCGCTTCCACGCGTGAGGACGATCTTCACGATGCAGCGTTGCTGGCCGGCCGCCACCGTGCAGGCCTCGCGCCAGAGCAGCTCCTGCGCGGGCGGCGCCAGTCCCAGGCGGGCGCAGCCGCGCGCCAGGCGATCCATGTGGGCCTGCCACAGGCGGGGCCGTCCGCCGGCCACGGCGACGGTCTCGAACAGTCCGTCCCCATAGGCCAGGCCGCGGTCGTCCGCCGGCACGAATTCCGAAATCACCCCATCGACCAGGCAGGACAGCATCAGTGCACCTCTTCGCTCGCCAGGCTGCTGGCGCCCAGGGCGGCGAGCAGCCCCCGGGCCTTGTGAACGGTTTCCGCCACTTCCCCACTGGGATCGGAGTCGGCGACGATGCCGGCCCCGGTGCGAAAGCCCAGGCGGCCGGGCCCCAGCAGCATGCTGCGGATCAGGATGTTCAGGTCCATGTTGCCATGCCGGTCCAGGTAACCCATGGACCCGGTATAGAAGCCCCGTCCCCGTCCTTCCAGTTCCGCAATGATCTCCATGCAACGCACCTTGGGGCAACCCGTGATGGTGCCGCCGGGGAACACCGCGCGAATCACGTCCACCGGCGTCACGTCCTCGCGCAGCCGTCCGCGCACATTGGACACGATGTGGTGCACGTGGGCATAGCTCTCCAGAACCATCAGTTCGTTGACCTCCACCGACCCGGATTCACAGACGCGGCCGAGGTCGTTGCGTTCGAGGTCGATGAGCATGATGTGCTCGGCGCGCTCCTTGGGGTGGGCCAGCATGCGTTCCGACAGCAGCCGGTCCTGTTCCGGGTCGCGCCCGCGGGGATGGGTTCCGGCGATGGGACGGGTCTGGACCGAACGGCCCCGCACTTCCACAAGCCGCTCCGGGGAAGAACTCAGCACGGCCAGGTCGCCATCGCGCATCAGGCCGCCGAACGGCGCCGGGTTGGCGGCGCGCAGGCTTCGGTAGACCCGGACGGGGTCGGCGGCCGGGCTGAACCGGCCTTCCCAGCCGCGCGAGAGATTCACCTGGAAGACGTCTCCGGCCAGCAGGTACTCGTGAATGCGTTGAACGGCGCATTCGAAGTCCTCGGCCGGCTCGGCGGCCAGGTGATCGAGCACCGTGAGCGAGGTCGTGGTGTCGCGGTCGATCCCGGTGAGTTCGGCCGACATGCGCGCCATCGCCTCGTCCGACTCGGCCAGCAGCATCGCGCCGCCCGGTTCGTCGTGGCGCACCAGCACGGCGCCGTCGCAGCGCGCCGCCAGGGCGACTGGCAATCCGTCACCCGCCGGCGGCAGGTCGAGGCGCGGCTCGATCTCGCCGGCCAGTTCATAGCCGAGATAGAGGAACCAGCCGCCGACAAACGGCAAGCCGGTGGGTCCGGGGTCAGATTGCCGTTCACGCCGGAACCAGTCGTCCAGCCGGTCCAGGAAGCCTGCGCCTTCACCCGGGCCGGAGAGGCGCCCGTCGGGTTCCAGGCGCAACACCTCGCCGGTGGTGCGCAGCAGCAGGCTGTGGCGATCCAGCGGGCCGCCGGCGGCGCTCTCCAGCAGGTAGGGATAGACGTCGGGAAGGGCCCCGGCGACCGCGGACAGGTCCGGTGTCTCCCCGAGGGGGAGGATGACGGGTCCGCTCACCGCCGCGTCAATCCTCCAGGCGGGTCAGCACCAGCGTGCCGTTGGTGCCCCCGAAGCCGAAGGAGTTGCTCACGGCCGCGCGAACGGTCGCCTGGCGGGCTTCGTTGGGCACGAAGTCCAGGTCACAGCCCTCGCTGGGGTTTTCGAGGTTGATGGTCGGCGGCAGGATGCCGTCGCGCAGGGCCAGCAGCGAGAAGATGGCTTCCACCCCGCCCGCGGCGCCCAGCAGGTGGCCGGTCATGGACTTGGTGGAACTCACTGCGACCCGTTCAGAGGCCGAGCCGAACACGCGCTTCACCGCGATGGCCTCGGCCAGGTCACCCAGCGGCGTCGAAGTGCCGTGGGCGTTGATGTAATCGATGTCGTCCGGATTCAGGCCGGCATCCTTCAGCGCGGTGTCCATGCAGCGTGCGGCGCCGTCACCGTCTTCGGGCGGCGCGGTCATGTGATGGGCGTCACCACTCATGCCGAAGCCCTTCACCTCTGCCAGGATCTCGGCGCCGCGCTTGCGGGCGTGACCGAGCTCCTCCAGTACCAGCACGCCGGCGCCATTGGCCAGAACGAAGCCGTCACGGCCTTCGTCCCAGGGCCGGCTGGCGGCATGGGGGTCGTCGTTGCGGGTGGACATGGCGCGGGCCGAGCCGAATCCGGCGACGGCCGTGGGGGTGGTGGCGAATTCGGCGCCACCGGCCACCATCACGTCCGCATCACCATACTGGATCATGCGCATGGCCTGGCCGATGTTGTGCGTGGCGGTGGTGCAGGCCGTGACGATGGCGATGTTCGGGCCGCGCAGGCCGTACTGGATCGACAGGTAGCCGCCGATCATGTTTACGATGGAGCCCGGGATGAAGAAAGGGCTGACCTTGCGCGGGCCGCCATTGAGGTAGGCCTCGGTCGTGTTCTCGATGGTGGCGATGCCGCCGATGCCCGCGCCCAGGGCGCAGCCGATGCGGTCGGGGTCGATGCCATGGGCGCCCTCGGCGTCGATGCCCGCCTGGGCCAGCGCCTGGACCGAGGCGCCCATGCCGTAGTGGACGAACTTGTCGAACTTGCGCGCGTCCTTGCGGGAAATGACGGTTTCCACATCGAAGTCGCGGATCTCGCCCGCGATGCGCGTGTTCATGGCGGACGCGTCGAACTCGGTGATCTCACCGATGCCGCTGCGGCCGTTGCAGATGGCGTCCCAGGCCGTCTCGATGGTGTTGCCCACGGGCGAGATGATGCCCATCCCGGTGACGACGACGCGGCGTTTTTCTGAGGCAGTGGACACGGGGTGTTCCTCGTTCTACGGCTGGTGTTCGGGGCGTGGCCGGGGCCGCGCCCGAGTGCTTGCGAAGCTCAGAAAGCCAAACGGCCGGCAATGCGCCGGCCGTGGCCTTCCACTCCTGCGAATCGATCTTCCCGTCGGACGGTGCCGGGAATGATCAGTCGGTGTTCGAGTTGATGTAGTCGATCGCCTGCTGGACGCTGGTGATCTTCTCGGCTTCCTCGTCAGGGATTTCGCATTCGAATTCCTCTTCCAGGGCCATCACCAGTTCGACGGTGTCCAGGGAGTCGGCGCCCAGGTCGTCCACGAATGACGCGGTGGGGGTCACCTCGTCTTCCTTGACGCCCAGCTGTTCGACGACGATCTTGCGGACGCGATCTTCGATGCTGCTCATGATTCTTGGTATTCCTTCATCAGGGGGAAGTGGGGCGCAATTTTAAGGAATGTGGGGCCCTGCTTCCAGTTCAGTACTATTCGCCGCGGTATGGTGCCTGCGGCGACGCGAATCGGGGGGCGTACGAGCGCCCCGCCCGGCCCTTCAGGGCATGACCATTCCGCCGTTGACGTGGAGGGTCTGTCCGGTCAGGTACCCTCCCGCCTCGGAGGCCAGGTAGGCCACCGCCTCGGCGATGTCCCGCGGCGTGCCGAGGCGCGCCAGGGGAATGTCTTTCAGCAGCGCCTCGCGCTGTGTCTCGTTCAGGGCCTGGGTCATGTCGGTGTCGATGAAGCCCGGCGCGACCACGTTCACCGTGATCCCGCGCGAGGCGACTTCGCGCGCCAGCGACTTGCTGAACCCCACCATGCCGGCCTTGGCGGCGGCGTAGTTGGTCTGGCCCGGGTTGCCCGTCGTGCCCACCACCGAGGCGATGTTCACGATGCGCCCGCTGCGCGCCTTCATCATGCCACGCAGGCAGGCCTTCGACAGTCGGAACACCGAGCGGAGGTTGGTGTCGAGCACTGCGTCCCAGTCGTCGTCCTTCATGCGCATCAGCAGCTGGTCGCGGGTGACCCCGGCGTTGTTGACCAGGATCTGCGGAGCGCCCAGCTCGGTGGTGATGGCCTCGATGAGTTCCTCGGCCGCGCCGTCGGTGTTGACGTTCAGCACCCGGCCCTGGCTGCCCGCGGACAGGGACGCCAGGCGTTCGCCGATGGCGGCCGCGCCACCCGCGGAGGTGGCGGTACCGACCACCTTCGCACCCCGCTGGGCGAGCAGGTCGGCAATGGCGGCGCCGATGCCACGGCTTGCCCCGGTGACCAGGGCGACCTGGCCTTCGAAATCCTGGCTCATGCTGTCCATTCCTCATTCAGTTGTTCGAGCGCCGCGATGCTGTCCAGCGCCGTGATGGCCGATTCACGGCTGATGCGGCGGTTCAGGCCCGCCAGCACCTTGCCCGGCCCGCACTCGGCGAAGCGCGTCACGCCTCCCGCCACCAGCGCCTCGATGGTGCGGGTCCAGCGCACCGGCTGCCACAGCTGGCGCGCCAGCGCGTCGCGGATCGCGTCCGCTTCCGCATGCGAGGCCACATCGGCGTTGTGCCATACCGGCACCAGCGGCGTGCGCACTTCGATCGCTGCGAGTTCCGCCGCGAGTTCGTCGGCCGCACCGCGCATCAGTGCACAGTGCGAAGGCACGCTCACCGGCAGCGGCAGGGCGCGGCGGGCCCCGGCGGCGGAGGCGGCTTCACAGGCCCGGTCGACGGCGGATCTGGCGCCCGCGATCACCACCTGCCCGGGTGAATTGTAGTTCGCGCAGCTGACGACTTCGTCGCCGGCCACCTCGGCGCAGAGGCCTTCCAGGACGGCGTCATCCAGGCCCAGGATGGCCGCCATGGCGCCCTGCCCCTCGGGAACGGCCTGTTGCATCAGCTGGCCGCGACGACGCACCAGGCGCACCGCATCGGCGAAATCCAGGGCATCGGCCGCCACCAGCGCGGCGTACTCGCCCAGGCTGTGACCGGCCATGGCCGAGGGCATCGGGCCGCCCAGGCCGCGCCAGGCACGCCATGTGGCGATGTCCGCGGCCAGCAGGGCCGGCTGGGTGTTCTCGGTGCGGTTGAGGTCGGCTTCGGGACCATCCTGGCTGAGTCGCCAGAGGTCCATACCGAGGGCTTCGGAGGCCTCGGCGAAGGTCTCTCCGACCACCGGGGCGGCGCCCGCCAGTTCGGCCAGCATGCCGATGGACTGGGAGCCCTGGCCGGGAAACAGGAAGGCGCTGGAAGGCAGTATGCTCGAACTCATGCCGATGCTCCCGGCCTGCTCAGAATCGCACCAGGGCCGAGCCCCAGGTGAATCCGCCACCGAAGGCCTCCATGAGCAGCAACTGGCCGCGCTGGATGCGCCCGTCGCGGACGGCCTCGTCCAGGGCCAGCGGCACGGAGGCCGCGGAGGTGTTGCCATGGCGTTCCACGGTCAGGACGACCTGCTCCATGGGCATGTCGAGCTTCTTCGCCGTGGCGGAGATGATGCGCATATTGGCCTGGTGGGGGACCAGCCAGTCCAGGTCGGACTTTTCCAGGCCGTTGGCTTCCAGGGTCTCGTCCACGATCCGGCCCAGGGTGCGCACGGCGACCTTGAACACTTCGTTGCCGCGCATTTCGATGGCGATGCCGCCATTGGGCTTGTCGTGGTCGAAGCCGCGCGAAATGCCGGCGCGCGTCAGCAGCAGGTCGGTGTAGGCCCCGTCGGCATGGATGTGCGTGGAAAGGATGCCGGGCTCGTCGGTCGCTTCCAGCACCACGGCCCCCGCGCCGTCGCCGAAGAGCACGCAGGTGGCGCGGTCTTCCCAGTCGATGATGCGCGTCAGGCATTCCGCGCCGATCACGAGGGCGCGCTTGGCGTCACCGCAGCGGATCCACTTGTCCGCCACGCTGAGGGCGTACAGAAAGCTGGTGCAGGCGGCATTGACGTCCATGGCGCCCACGTCGCGCAGGCCGAGGCGCTTTTGCAGCAGCACGGCAGTGCTCGGGAACACGAGGTCGGGCGTGGTCGTGCCGACGATGATGAAATCGATGTCCTCGGGGCCGACGCCCGCGGCTTCCATCGCGCGCTGGGCGGCGAAGAAGGAGAGGTCGCTGGTGGCCTGCTCCGGCGCGGCGAGGTGACGCTCGCGAATACCGGTCCGGTCGACGATCCATTCGTCGGTGGTGTCGACCATCTTTTCGAGGTCGGCGTTGGTGAGCACCTTTTCGGGCAGGTAGCTGCCCGTGCCGATGATTCGGGAGTAGATCATTGTGAAACCTCTGCGTGGTGTGTCCGGATGGCCTCCGCGATGCGCTCCGGCACGTTCTTTTCGACTTCCCTGCCCGCTTCGAGAATGGCATGGGTGGTGGCGGCCCGCTCCGAGCGGCCGTGGCTCTTCACGACCACGCCCCGCAGGCCCAGCAAAGGGGCACCATTATGCTTGTCGGGGTCCAGCCGCGCCAGCATGCGACGCAGTGCGGGGCGCGCCAGGAGCCCGCCCAGCCGGGCGCGCCAGCCGGAATCCAGCGCATTTCGGAATTCATCGAACAGCATGCCGGCGAGGCCCTCGCTGGACTTCAGGACCAGGTTGCCGACGAAGCCGTCGCACACGGCGACTTCCACCTTGCCGCTGAAGATGTCGTGGCCTTCGATGAAACCGACGTAGTTCAGGTCCGATTCGCGCAGACGCTCGTGCGCCTCGCGCACGACGGCGTCGCCCTTGCTGTCCTCGTGGCCGACGTTGAGCAGGCCGACGGAGGGACGGCTGCCCGCGCCCTCGTGCCCGCTGCGCGCGACGGTGCCCATCAGGGCGAACTGGAACAGGGCGGCGGCATCGACGTTCAGGTTGGCGCCCAGGTCGAGCATCCCGGTCAATCCGCCGGGGCGCGGGATGTGCGACATGAACGCCGGGCGCTGGATGCCCGGCAGGCGGCCGACGAGCTTCACGCCCAGGGTCATCAGCGCCACCGTGTTGCCGGCGCTCACACAGGCGTGGGCCTGTCCGCTCGCGACGCGCTCGAGGGCCACCCACAGGCTGCTGCCCTCCCCTTCGCGCAGCACGGCGCGCGCCGAAGCATCGGCGGGAATCACCGAAGCGGCGGGGAGGATCTCGATGCGGGAGACGGGAGCGCCCGGGTGCCGGGAAAGCCGCTCCTCGATGGCCCGGGCGTCGCCGGCGAGGGCGACGGCCAGGGAGGCGTCAAGGCCAAGGGCTTCGACCGCCGCGTCCACCAGGACCTGGGGACCGTGGTCGCCACCCATGGCGTCCACGGCCAGGTACCGCGAGGGGCGGGCCGGTCGGGCCGGCCCTTCGCTCATTCTTCGCCGTCGAACTCGATGACCGGGGTGTCCACGACCTTGCGGCCACGGTACCAGCCCTCGGGGCTGACGTGGTGACGCAGGTGCGTTTCGCCGGTGGTCGGCTCGGTGGAAAGGGTCGGCGCCTTCAGGGCGTCGTGGGCCCGGCGCATGCCGCGCTTGGAGGGGGTCTTGCGACTTTTCTGGACAGCCATGGTTCTGCTCCCAAGCAGTAAATCAAACAGTGATCGTATGGGCGGTGGCGTTCCCTGTCGTTCGTAACGCCTACCGCGTGGTTCAAATTGTTTCGTGTGGTTCAGCTTTCGCCGAACTTGCCGCGCAACCCCTCGAAAGGGTTGGGCCGGCCGCCTGTGGGCGTCTCGTCCTCGATGTCCGGCCCGGCGCTGTAATTCACGGCGTCGAGACCGGGCTTGCGTGGCACCTGCGGCATGGCGAGGAGCAGTTCATCCTCCACCAGCGTCGCCAGGGCCAGTCGCCCGTGGTCCGCCTGCACCGGGTCGTAGTGCGGGGGCAGGCGTTCGACCTCCCCTTCCGCTTCAACGACCGCGAGCGTGCTGCGGCGCTCCAGCTGTGTCCGGAACGGCTCCAGGCTGGCCTGGCACACCAGGGTGACCTCGGCCTCAACGGCCAGTTCGATCACCGGGCGCCGGTCCTCGTCCTGGCTGAAGCGGGCCTCGAAGCCGGCTTCGCCCGCGTCGGTAACCAGCAGCTGCGCCAGGCGCGTCATGCGCGTGATCGGCACGGTGCCGCCGAAGCGGCGCTGCCCCTGGGCCGCGGCCCAGGGATTGATCCAGTCTGGAAAATCCCGCGACATGGCCTCACATCCAACGGTATGCCACTTGCGCACCGTGGCGGGCCAAAGCAAACGGGGAATTGTACACTACAAATGACCGATAAGCCACGCAATTTCGACCTCATTCTCGCCTCCGGCAGCACCGCCCGAGTCGAGCTCCTGGGGCGGCTGGGGCTGCCGTTCGAGCGCATTCCCGCCGACATCGACGAGACGCCCCTGGCGGGCGAGACGCCTGTCGTACTGGTCGAGCGCCTGTCGCGGGAAAAGGCCGCGGCGGTCGCCGCCCGCAGACCGGGCGCGCTGGTCATCGGATCCGACCAGGCCGCGGTGTTCAAGGGCGAGATCCTGGGCAAGCCGGGTACGGCGGAACGGGCACGGGCGCAGTTGCGGCGCTTCAGCGGCCGCGAAGTGGTGTTCCTCACCGGTGTGTCCCTTCGAGGCCTGGACGCGGGGATTGACGACTACGTCCTGGATGAAACCACGGTGCGCTTCCGGGACCTGGACGACGATGAGATCGACCGCTACGTGGCGCGCGAGGACCCGGTGCACTGCGCCGGCGCCTTCAAGGTCGAGGCCCTGGGGCCGGTCCTGTTCGAGGAAGTGCGCTCCAGTGACCCGACAGGCCTCGTCGGCCTGCCCCTGATCGCATTGGCCCGATTGCTGCGCCGGCAGGGCCTGGCGCTGCCCTGACGGCGGCCCGCCAAACCGGATCCGGTCCGGTGGCCGCACGCGAACCGGGCAAGGACTGGCCCTGCGCCGAGCGCGGTCCGTATAATGGCGCGCCCTACTGTGGCGTATGGTCACCCACGCCGGCGGAAATCGACGCCGCCGGCCCGAACGGAGACGCTCCATGAGCGACGCGAAGTACAAGCACTGGTCCCTGGCTACCGACATGGACGGCATCTGCTGGCTCACGCTCGACCGGGCCGGCGAATCCGCCAACAGCCTGTCGCGGGAAGTGCTGCAAGAACTGGGCGCGATCGTCTCGCGCGTGGAAAGCGAACGCCCGACTGGCCTGGTCCTGCAGTCGGGCAAACGAGGCAGCTTCATCGTCGGCGCCGATGTGCGCGAATTCGACCACATCGATGACAAGGAGCAGGCCTCCGATTTCATCCATTCGACCCACCAGTTGTTCAACCGCATCGAGGCCCTGCCCTTCCCCACGGTCGTGGCCATCGAGGGCTATTGCCTCGGTGGCGGCCTGGAGCTCGCGCTCTGTTTCGACTGGCGCATCGCCCGTGACGACGACAAGACCCGGCTGGGCTTCCCGGAAGTGAAGCTCGGCATCTACCCCGGATTCGGCGGCAGCGCCCGCTCCGTCCGCCAGTGCGGTCCTCTCAAGGCCATGCCCTTCATGCTGTCGGCGCGCAACCTTCGGGCGAAGCAGGCCCGGGCAACGGGCATCGTCGACGAGACCGTAGGCCCGCACGGTGAACTGCGCTGGGCCGCGCGCCGTGCCGTGCTCGCAGGCAAGCGTAGCAAGGGTCCCGGCAAGATGGCGGCGTTGCAGAACATGTCTCCCGTGCGCGGCGTGCTCGCCAACCAGATGCGCAAGCAGACCGCCGCCAAGGCCAATCCCGACCATTACCCTGCCCCCTTCGAACTGATCGACGCCTGGGAGGCTTGCGGCGACGACCCGCATGCGATGCTGAGCGAGGAAGTGGAGCGTGTCTCGCGACTGATCACCGGGGATGTCTCCCGCAATCTGCGCCGCATCTTCTTTCTCACCGAGCGCCTCAAGGGCTACGGCAAGAAGAGCGACTTCAGGGCCCGGCGCGTCCATGTCGTCGGCGCGGGCACCATGGGCGGCGACATCGCCAGCTGGTGCGTGATCCAGGGCCTGGAGGTCACCCTGCAGGACCGCGAGATGCAATACATCGAGCCGGCGCTGGCGCGGGCCAAATCCCTGTTCAAGAAGCGCCTGAAGACACCCGCCCAGGTGGCCGGCGCCCTGTCCCGCCTGATCCCTGACGTGGAAGGACGAGGCGTGGCGCGCGCCGACGTGGTCATCGAGGCCATCTTCGAGAACGTCGAGGCCAAGCAGGCGCTGTACCGCGACATCGAACCGCGCTTGCAGCCCCATGCGCTCATCGCCACCAACACCTCGGCCATTCCCCTGGCGGAACTGTCCCAGGCACTGGACCGGCCCGAGCGGCTGATCGGCCTGCATTTCTTCAACCCGGTGTCGCAGATGCCCCTGGTGGAAGTGGTGCGGGACAGCGGAACGGACGAGAAGGCCGTCGGCGCCGGTGCGGCCTTCTGCAACCAGATCGGCCGCTTCCCGCTGCCGGTGAAGAGCAGCCCGGGATTCCTGGTCAACCGCGTGCTGTCGCCCTACATGCTCCAGGCCATGCGCCTGCACCACCAGGAAGGCATCCCCGCGGAAGACCTGGACAAGGCGGCGACCCGCTTCGGCATGCCCATGGGGCCGGTGGAACTGGCCGACGTGGTCGGACTGGACATCGGTCTGCAGGTGCTGGGCAAGCTCGGCGGCGAGAGCGCGGCCGCGGAACGCGATCTGCTCGAAGGCATGGTGAAAGCCGGCAAGCTGGGCAAGAAGTCCGGCCAGGGCTTCTACGAGTGGGAGAAAGGCAAGCCGAAGAAGGGTGACGCCACCACCAACCCGCGGCGCCTGCAGGACATCGCCCAGCGACTGCTGAAACCCTATTTCGACGAGTGCGAGGCTGCCCTCGCCGACGGCATCGTGGACGACGCCGACGTGCTGGACGCGGGCATGGTGTTCGGCACCGGCTTCGCGCCGTTCCGGGGCGGTCCGCTGCACTACCTGGAAACGGTCCGGCGCGGCGATGCCGAACTGGCCGGGACCACGCCGCCGGCGCCCGACCCCGAACCCAAACCAGATCCCGAACCTGATCCCGAGCCCGGGCCCGGACAGGAAGCCGGGGAATCGCCCGAGCCTGAAGTGCCGGACGAATCAGCCGCTGACAAGGACGGAGGGAAATCATCATGAGCGACACGATCCGCAAGGTGGCCGTCATCGGCGGCAGCCGCATTCCCTTCTGCCGCTCGAACACGATTTACGGCGACCAGGGCAACATCGACATGCTCACCGCGGCTCTGCAGGGCACGGTGGACCGCTTCGGCCTGAAAGGCGAGCAACTCGACGAGGTCGTGGCCGGGGCCGTGACCACCCACTCACGTGACTGGAACCTGGCCCGGGAGGCCCTGCAGTCCACCACGCTGAGCCCGCTGACACCCGGCACGACGCTGCAGCAGGCCTGCGGCACAAGCCTGCAGGCGGCGCTCGGCATCGCCGCCAAGATCGCCTGCGGCCAGATCGAGTCCGGCATCGCCGCGGGCACCGACACCACGTCGGATCCGCCCATCGTGGTCGGCAAGAAGCTCAGCAAGCGCCTGGTCGCCCTCGGTCGCGCGCGCAGCGCCGGCGACAAGCTCAAGGCCTTCAAGGGCTTCAGCCCCGCCGAGCTGACCCCGGTGCCGCCGGCCAATTCCGAACCCCGCACCGGCCTGTCCATGGGCGCGCACTGCGAGCGCATGGCGCGCGAATGGGCCATCGCACGGGAGGAGCAGGACCGGCTGGCCATGGAAAGCCACCTCAAGGCCGCCGCGGCCTGGGACGCCGGCTTCTTCGACCCGCTGGTCACGCCCTGGTCGGGCGCGGCCCGGGACAACAACCTGCGTCCCGACGCCAGCATGGAGCAGCTCGCCAAGCTCAAGACCGCCTTCAGCAAGCGCGACGACGCCACACTGACGGCCGGCAACAGCACGCCGTTGACCGATGGTGCGGCCTCCGTGCTGCTGGCCTCGGAAGAATGGGCGCGCGAGCGGAACCTGCCGGTCCAGGCCTGGTTGACGGCCGGACGCACCTCGGCGGTGGACTACGTCCACGACGAGGGCCTGTTGATGGCGCCCACCGTGGCCGTGGCCGAACTGTTGACGCGACAGGGGCTGAAACTGCAGGACTTCGACTTCTACGAGATCCACGAAGCCTTCGCGGCGCAGGTGCTCTGCTCCCTGAAGGCCTGGGAATCCGAGGACTATTGCACGGGTCGGCTGGGCCTCGACGGCGCCCTGGGCGCCATCGATCGCGACAAGCTCAACGTGAAGGGCAGCAGCCTGGCGGTCGGACACCCCTTCGCCGCCACCGGTGCGCGCATTCTCGGAACGCTCGCCCAGTTGCTGGAAGAAAAGGGCCAGGGCCGCGGGCTGATTTCCATCTGCACCGCCGGCGGCATGGGCGTCGCGGCGATCCTCGAGCGCTGAGCAGGGACATCCGCGCCGGGCGGTCGGCCCGGCCCGGATGCTTCGACTCCTAGGCGGCCCCCAACGACCGTTTGAAGCCGGCCAGGGTGTTCTGGAGCAGCATGGCGATGGTCATCGGGCCGACGCCGCCGGGAACCGGGGTAATGTGGCCGGCCACGGCCCTGGCCGCCTCGAAATCCACGTCGCCGACAAGGCGATAGCCGCGCGGGTCGGACGCATCGTCGACGGCGTTCACGCCCACGTCGATGACGGCGGCGCCGGGCTTGATCCAGTCACCCTTCACCATCTCCGGCCGTCCCACGGCCGCCACCAGGATGTCCGCCTGGCGCACCATGGCAGGCAGGTCGGCCGTGCGCGAATGGCACACGGTGAGGGTGGCATTGCGGTGCAGCAGCAACATCGCCACGGGCAGGCCCACGATGTTGCTGCGTCCCAGCACCACGGCGTTGCGCCCGGCGATCTCGATGCCGGAACGGTCCAGCAGTTCGATGCAACCCTTGGGCGTGCACGGCACGAACAGGGGTTCGCGGCGCTTCATGCTCAGGCGTCCGATATTGAGCGGGTGGAAGCCGTCCACGTCCTTCTCGAGACTGATCGCCGCGAGCACGGCCTCGTCGTCGATGTGGTCCGGCAAGGGCAACTGCACCAGAATCCCATGCACCTCGGGGTCGGCATTCAGCCCGGCCACCACGGCCAGCAACTCGTCCTGCGATACGTCCTCCGGCAGCTCGTGGCCGAAGGAGGCGATCCCCACCTCGGCGCAGGCGCGCTTTTTCATGCGGACATAGGTCTCGGAATCCTTGCGCTGGCCGACCAGCACGGTGGCCAGACCGGGGACCCGGCCGTGGTGGGCCTCCAGGTCCTGGACCGAGTCGCGGATTTCACCGCGAATGGTGGCGGCAATGGCCTTGCCGTCGATCAGTGCTGCGCTCATGGGATGCTCCTGGCCGGCGTCCGGTCAGCTTGCCGGACGACCGCGAAAAAGGGCAGTATTGTACCGGAAGTGTGTTTCCCGTTTGACCGACTAGACTTGAATCAGATGGTCACATTCGGGTGGCACAGGGGAACCGGGGAGGGCCATGAACGTTTACGAACATGTGTTCCGGTCGGTGAGCGGCGCCACGATGCCGCTCGGCCACTGGGAGGGCCAGCCCCTGATGCTGGTCAACACGGCATCCCAGTGTGGCTACACGCCGCAGCTCGCCAAGCTGCAGTCGCTGTGGAACGAATACCGCCAAAGCAACCTGGTCGTCATCGGCATGCCCTGCAACGACTTCGACGGCCAGGAGCCCCTGACGGAAGCCCAGATCTCCGGGTTCTACTGGGACGAGTACGGTGTGTCCTTTCCGCTGACGCAGAAGATCTCGGTCATTGGACTGGGCGCCCACCCCCTGTTCGTCGCGCTGCTGGAAACCTACGGCCTGGACATCCTGCCGAAATGGAATTTCACCAAGTACCTGTTCAACTCCCGGGGCGAGCTGGTGGAGCACTGGCCGGCCCGGGTCGAACCCGACGACTCGGCCATCACCCATCAATTGGAGCGACAGCTGCAATCCTGGGTGTTCTGATGTGAACATCATCCCCGGAACCGTCGAGGACGCGCGCGTCGCCGCCCTGCTGGCCGGCCACCGCGAGGAAATGCACGCCTATTCCCCCCCGGAAAACGTCCATGCCCTGACCCTGGACGGCCTCAGGGATCCCTTGGTGTCGCTGTGGTGCGCCTGGGATGGTGAGGACCTCCTCGGCTGTGGCGCCCTGAAAGACCTGGGCGACGGCCACGGGGAAATCAAGTCCATGCGCACCGCCGTGGACCATCGCCGGCGCGGTGTCGGGCGGGCCCTGTTGTTGCACATCCTCGAAGAGGCCGGGCAACGCGGCTATCGTCGAATCAGCCTGGAAACCGGCGCCCACCCCGCCTTTGGTCCGGCACTGGCCCTGTACGCCCGCCACGGCTTCGAGCCCTGCGACGCGTTTGCCCCCTACCGGCCCGATCCACACAGCGTGTTCATGAGCCGGGTGTTGCAGGGATAAAACCGACGGATGGGGAACGCCGGGGCGGGATTGCAGGACCGCCGTTTCCAGTCGCGGCGTGGCCAGGGTTCGGCTTTACCAGGACACCGACCATCCGAGCACGAGGCTGTCGCTGTCGGCGCCCAGCGGGATGTTGGTGGTGGCATTGACCCAGGTCAGCTTGACGCTCTGCTGGCGCGTCAAGGGCATGCCGGCGCTCAGGGCCCAGAAGCGGGTGCGTTCGCTGTTGTTCTTGGCCACACCGTTGACCGTGCCTTCTCCGCCATGGCTGTAACCCGCGCTGGCGCTGGCCCATCGGCCCCTGGCGAAGGAACGGATGATGTGGCCTTGCAGGAAACCCAGCGGATCCTGCTCCAGGACCGCGCCGCCATAGAATTCGTCGTTGTCCTCGTAGAAGGACACGCTGCCCGTGACCTCGAACTGCCACGGCCCGCGCTGGTGCAGTACCCCCAGTTGCGGTCGGATCACCGCGCGGTTGCCCCCCAGGTTGATCAGCCGGTCCCCACGGTATTCGCCCAGGGGCAGGATGACCTGGACCGCCATCCCCACGGTGGTGGTGACGGGATGCTGCTGGCGATAGTTCACGAAGGCTTCGCCGGACAGCGGCGGCGCCCCCCAGAGGTTCATGGACAGCCGGACCCGCGGGTCCATGGCGCCGTGCCGCCGAACGCTGGTGTCCACCCCGTCGACCAGGCCCTCCCAGCGGCCATAGCCGTACGGCACGCTGACATCCAACCGCGCCGATTTGCCCAGCCAGTCGAAGGTGCGGACATAGCTGGTCCCCAGCGTCCCGAGTTCGAAAGTGGCGTCCTCGATGAGCAGCACGGGGTCGAAGGAAATATCGCCGTCGGTGAGGCCGAGTCCGGCGCCGAAGACATTGAGGTCGTTGGGCAGGTGGGACCAGCGACGCGGTTCGAGGTCCTGGGCGGACACCGGATCGGCCGGCAACGACAGCAGGGCCAGCCAAAGCAACACGGTGACGCAGGACCCGGTAACGCGATTCGCTGCCCGGCCCATCACCCCGCCCTCAGCGCCGCTTGGCCTTCTTGCGTTCGGAGAAGCTCTTCAGGCGCTTGCGCTTGGCCAGTTGCCGCTCGGTGAGCGTGTTCTTCTTGCCCTGGTAGGGATTGCCGCCACCGCGCAGTTCGATGACCACCGGCGTGCCGCGCAGGCCGAAGGCCTTGATGAAGGTGTTTTCGAGATAGCGCTTGTAGCTGTCCGGGACGGTGTCCACCCGGTTGCCGTGAATGATGATGCGCGGCGGGAGCTTGCCGCCCATGTGCGCGTAGCGTAGCCGCGCCGTGCGCCCCTGCGACATCGGCGGCTGGTGGGCCTCGAAGGCACGGGTGAGCACATCGGTCAGCTTCGGCGTGGAAATGTCCTTGGTGGCGCTTTCGAAGGACTCGTCCACGGCCTTCATCAGCAGGTCCATGCCGGTGCCGTGCAGCGCGGAAATGCGGATGCGTCGCGCCCAGGGCACGAACTGGAGCTTGCGGTCCAGCGCGGCCAGCACCTGCTCGCGGTGGTCCGGATCGAGACCGTCCCACTTGTTCACCGCAATCACCAGGCCGCGGCCCTGTTCCAGGGCGTGCGACAGCAGGGTCATGTCCTGGTCGGTCAGGCCTTCCTGGCCGTCCAGCATCAGCACGACCACGTGCGCCCGTTCGATGGCCTGCAGCGCCTTGATGACGCTGAATTTCTCCACGGCCTCTTCCACGCGGGCCCGGCGCCGCACGCCGGCGGTATCGATCAATTCATAGGACTTGCCGTCGCGCTCGTAGTCCACGGTGATGGTGTCGCGCGTGGTGCCGGGCATGTCGAAGGCCATGACCCGCTCTTCGCCGAGCAGGCGGTTGACCAGGGTGGATTTGCCGACGTTCGGCCGGCCGATGATGGCCATGCGGCGGCGGTCGAAATCGTCGTCATCGTCGGTTTCGGTTTCATCGGGCGGCGGCAGCAGGGGCGCCACCTCGGCCATCAGGCGTTCCACCCCACGCCGATGCACGGCGGCGATGGGTTGCGCCTCACCGAAGCCCAGGGCGGCGAAGTCGGCCAGGGCGATGTCGGGATCGGTGCCGTCGGTCTTGTTGACGACCAGCAGCACCGGGCGGTTCTCCTTGCGCAGGGTCTCGGCGACTTCCTCGTCGGCGGCGGTCAGCCCGTCGCGGGCGCTGACCACGAACAGCACCAGGCTGGCTTCGCCGATGGCCTGGAGCACCTGCTTCGCGGTGAGGTAGTCGATGCCTTCCGCGCCGCCCACCAGGCCGCCGGTGTCCACCAGGACCAGGGGGCGCTCGCCCACCCGGCAGATGCCGTACTGCCGGTCGCGCGTGACGCCGGCCATGTCCGCGACCAGCGCGTCGCGGGTGCGCGTCAGGGCATTGAACAGCGTCGACTTGCCGACATTGGGACGGCCGACAATGGCGACGACGGGAAGCATGGGCGGAGTGTCAAAACGCCGCGATCAGAGGGCCGCGCCCGCGCGGACCGCCACGAGATCACCCTTGCGGGTGTAGACGTAGAGGGTGTCCCCCACGACCACGGGACTGCCGGTGAAGCCCTTGCCGCCGACATCGGTGCGCGCGGCGAACAGGCCGTCGTTCACGTTCAGCCAGTGCAGGTAGCCCTCGGCATCACCGACCACGACGTAGTCGCCGTAGAAGGCGGGGCGGGTCAGCCCGCGGTTGCTCAGGGCGTCCTGCTTCCAGAGGGTGGCGCCGTTGCGGCGGTCCAGCAGCCACACACTGCCTTCCTTGTCGCTCACGGCCAGGTTGGTGCGCGAGACGGTCACGCCGGTGCTCGAGGAGATCTCCTTGAACCACAACAAGCGGCCCGAATCGGCCGCCAGGGAGCTCAGACGGTTCTTGTAGCTGGACACCAGGAGGTCCGAGGCCACGAACACCATTTCGCCGTCCACGTCGGCCAGCCGATCGAGTTCGGAGCGGCCTTCGCGGGTCGCGATGGGCTCTTCCCACATCAGGGCGCCGTCCTCGAGCCGCAGGGCGACCACCTCGCCGCCGTCGTAGCCCAGGAAGGCCACGCCGGCGCGGATCACCGGGTTGGCATTGCCGCGAATGGTCAGCAGGGGCACGCTGCGGTCGTAGACCCACAGCCGCCGGCCGGTGTTCGCGTCCAGGCCGAACACGCGACCATCGATGGAGCGCACCACGACGACGCCTTCCGCCGCCGCCGGCGCCGCCAGCACCTCGGAAGACACCCGGGCGATCCACTGGGGCGTGCCGGTCTCCCGCTGGAAGGCATGGATTTCGCCGTTTTCCGTGCCCATGATCACCAGGCTGTCGGACAGGCCCGGACCGCCGCTGAACGGCAGCTCGGTGTCGATTTCCCAGTTCTCCCGGCCGGTGGAAGCGTCCACGCTGCTCAGGCGTCCCTTGTAGTCCGCCACCCAGAAGGTGCCGTCACGAAACGCGGGGCGCAGTTGCTGTTTGCGCTTGTCCGTGCCCTTGCCCAGGTCACGCTTCCAGACCTCGTCGGTGTCCAGGGAGGGTTCGAACTCGACCAGGTTCGCCGGTTCGCCCGGCTTGGGGTCGCCCGAGAACCAGCCCTTGATTGTCGAGCAGCCGGACAGCACGCCGGCGAATGCGAGCGCCAGCAGCGCGGCGGGCAGCGGGCTCCTGTGCGGGCGCCGGTCCGTCTGGCGACGCATCAGGACTCGGCCCCGGCGCCGGCCAGGTCCTCGATCTTCATTTCCAGCAAGGGCCGGTAGCCCACGCCGGAATCTGCCAGTTCCTGCGCCTTCAGATAGGACGCCAGCGCGGCGGCGTGATCACCCCGGGCGCGGGCGACATCGCCCCGCAGCTCTTCGAAACGGCTTTCGAAGCCGGTGACGGACTCGGCGCCGTCGATGACGGCCAGGGCCTCGTCCGCTTGCCCCAGGTCCAGGTAGAGTCGTGCCAGCCGTTCGCGGATGATGACCTTCACTGGCGGCGGCGCGGCATTCGGCAGTGCCTGCGTGAGCAGGGACACCGCCAGGTCGGTCTGGTTGGCGTCGACGCGGGCAGCCGCCATCTGCAGGGCAGCCAGCGTGGTGTAGGCGTGGTTCGGGTACTCGGCGCGCAGCACTTCGAAATTGTTCACCGCGTCGTCCAGCCGGTCTTCGGCCAGCAGTTCCGCCAGGGTCTCGTATTCGGCCGAGGCGCGCTGGGCCTTGCTGTCCTGCCACAACTGGAATTGCTTGAATCCGAACAGGCCGCCGAAGGCCAGCACCAGTCCCATGACGATGGCGCCGCCGTTCTCCCGCAGCCAGCCTTTGACGCGTTCGCTCTGTTCGTGTGAATCGTAGACTTCGACCATTGCTTCGTTTCCGTATCCCGTTCATGGCGTCGCGCCGTCAGGCGTGATCGCTCGTTGCTTGATTCAATCGTTGCGGCGCGCCAGCCAGGCGGCGAGCCAGGCCGGGGTTTCATCCCAGCCCAGTGTGATCTGTTCGCCGTCTTCGCGCAGGAATTTCACCGACACGTTCCGGTCCCGTACCTCGTCCTCGCCCAGCACCAGGGCCAGCGCGGCGCCACTGCGGTCGGCGCGGCGGAACTGGGCCTTGAAACTGCCCTGCCCCGCATTGCACACCAGGTTGAGCCCCGGTACCGCGGAACGCAGGCGCTCGGCCAGGGCCATGCCCTCGTTCTTCGCGGCATCCCCGGCCAGCACGAGGTAGCCGTGCAGGCTCTCGTCGGCCGGCGGGCCGGCCAGTTCCATCAGGGCGACCAGCCGTTCCAGGCCCATGGCGAATCCCGTCGCCGGCCAGGGCTTTCCACCCTGCAGTTCGACGAGGCCGTCGTAACGCCCGCCGGCGCAGACCGTGCCCTGGGCGCCGAGGTCGTCGGTCACCCATTCGAACACGGCGTGACAATAATAATCCAGGCCCCGCACCAGGCGAGGATTCACGGTGTACTCGATCCCCAGTCGCGCCAGGTGCTCGCGCAGGCCGTCGAAGTGCGCACGTGATTCATCGCCCAGAAAATCCATCAACGCCGGCGCCTCGGTGAGCAGGGCCTGCACCTCGGGCAGCTTGCTGTCGAGGATGCGCAAGGGGTTGCGTTCCAGGCGCTGGCGGCTGTCCTCGTCCAGCGCGTCGCGATGACGGTCCATGTACGCCACCAGGGCCTCACGGTAGGCGGCGCGCTCGGCGGCATTGCCCAGGGAATTCAGTTCCAGGCGCACGTTGTCCAGGCCCAGCCGCGCCCAGATACGCTCGCCCATGGCCAGCAGTTCGGCGTCGACGTCCGGTCCTTCCGCTCCGAACACCTCGGCGCCCACCTGGTGGAACTGCCGCGTCCGGCCTTTCTGCGGCCGCTCGTGCCGGAACATGGGGCCGCGGTACCACAACCGCTCCGGGGCGCCGTACAGCAGCCCGTTCTGCAGGGCCGCGCGCACGACGCCGGCCGTGCCTTCGGGCCGCAGGCTCAGCGAGTCGCCGTTGCGGTCATCGAAGCTGTACATCTCCTTCTCGACCACGTCGGTGGCCTGGCCGATGGCGCGCTTGAACACCTCGGTGCGCTCCAGCAGGGGCACCCGGATCTCGCGGAAACCGTACTGCGCGAGCACCTCGCCCACCACGCGCTCCAGGCGGTGCCAGGTGGAAATCTCGGCGGGCAGGATGTCATGCATCCCGCGAATGGATTGAATGGAACGGCTCACTGCGAAATGTCGTCGTTGATTCGGAGGCCGCGCTTCGCGGCCACCGGAACGTCCCTCATTCCTGTTCCGGGACGGGTTCGGCCTCGGCCGGCGTGTTTGGGGCGTTGCCCTCCTCGTCCACACCGGATGCCGCGATCGCCGCCGGGTCCAGCAGCAGGCGTGCGACGTTCTCGCGGGTATGGGGCGCCAGGTCGATCGACTGCCCATCCAGCGCCAGGCGCACGGCGGAAGCGTGGCCCAGTGAAATCCGGAAGGGACCGTCGCCGCGGTAACTGCGGTGCTCGCCGCCGCGCAACAGGTCCTGTTCCAGCCGCTCACCGTCGGTTCCGATGATCTCCACCCAGGAATCGGCGGAGGTTTCCAGTTCCAGCAGGTGTTCGCCGGCCACCAGGGCCTCGCGGGCGCGTCGCGCCTCGTTCAGGGCGCCCCAGGCCTGCGCGCCTGCATCGGCGGTGCGGCTGCCAGAAGGCGTCCGCAGACGCTCCAGCGAAGCGATGGAGGCGTTGACGTGAGCGGCGCCGGCGGCCGGGCCCGCGTCTTCGCTGGACGCGGGTTCGGTGGCTACCGTGTGGTCCACGCGCGCCAGGCGCACGGCCTCGTGGGTCATCTGCCAGGCCAGGGTGCCGACCAGCAGCGATCCGAGGACATAGCTGGCAACGCGCAGCCAGCGATCGGAGGCCTGGGTCGGGGGGCGGGTCTCGAAAACGGTCTGCACCGGCGGCGCTTCGCCCTGGTGCGCTTCCAGCAGCGCGTCCAGGGACCCGCGGTCCAGTTCCAGGAGTTCGGCGTAACGCCGCAAATGGCCTTTCAGGTAAACAGGGGCGATGCCGGCAGGCTGGTCGGTCTCGATGGCTTCGAGCACGCGCCGTGGACAGCGGATGCGCTCGGCGACCTCGTCGAGGCTCAGCTTGCGCGCCTCGCGCACGGCGCGCAGGTCGGCGCCCGTGCTCATCGGCAACAGTACTTGTTGTTCTTTTTCTGTCATCCTGGCGAAATACCTTGCACTTCAGCCGTTTCCGGCGCACCCGGAAACTTCCGGATCAGTTCACTGCGGTACTTGCCCGCCTCCGCGGCGTTGTTCAGGCGGGTCTCCACGCGATAGCCCAGCAACAGGCTTTCGGCGCTCATCTGCCCGCTGGTTTCGTAGCGTTGCAGGAAGGCCCGCGCCCGGAGGTAGTCGCCCTGGCCGTAATGCAGTCCCGCGAGGGACAGGAGGGCGTCGGGAAAATCCGGGTTGTACGCCAGCGATTGTCGCAGATAGGTTTCCGCCTTGTCCATGTCGCCGCGTTTCAGGGCGCAGGACCCGGCATTGGCCATGGCGACGGCGGGCGTGCGGTAGAACGGGTCCTTCAGCGCGGCCTCGAAATAGCGGTCCGCGCCGCGGCCACCATCGACCCGGCACAGGAAGGCGCCGTAGTTGTTGTTCACGTCGCCATTGTCCGGCGCCGCCTTCAGCGCCGCCTCGAAGTGCTTCCGCGCATTGTCGTTCTCGCCGATGGTCTCGTAGAGCACGGCCAGCATGGTATGGGCCGGCGCATAGCTCTTGTCGGAGGCCACGGCCTTCTTCAGCTTCTCCAGGGCGATCTCGTACTGGCCCCGAGTCATGTACTCGCGGCCCAGCTGGGTATTGAGCTGCGCGGCCTTGCGCGCGTCGGAGTCGACCCGTTCGCTGTCGGGAGAAGATGCGCAGGCGGCCAGGAACAGGGCCGCCGCCAGGGCGGTCACCAGGGCCTTCGCAAAGGGAGGCAGGATCCGCGGGAAGCGACGCACGCTCAAGCGTCCTGGCCTTCGTCGGCGCGCGCCAGGCGCAGGGATTCACGGCGACGCGTCCGGTCCCGGAAGTCGCCGGCCAACTGGCCGCAGGCGGCGTCGATGTCGTCACCACGCGTCTTGCGCACGGTGGCGATCAGGCCACCCTGGCGCACGATGTTCTGGAAGGAATCGATCCGCTCCGGGGACGAGCAGCGGTAGCGCGTGCCCGGGAAGGGATTGAAGGGGATGAGGTTCAGCTTGCTGGGCACGCGGCGCAGCAGCTTCACCAGCCGGCGCGCGTGGTCGTCGCTGTCGTTCACGCCATCGAGCAGCGTGTACTCGAAGGTGATGGAACGCTTGCGCTGTCCGTCCAGGTAGTCCTGGCAGGCGGTCATCAGCTCGGCGATCGGGTACTTGCGGTTCAGCGGCACGATCTCCGTACGCAGCTCGTCCAGCGGCGCGTGCAGCGAGACCGCCAGGGCCACGTCCACCGCTTCCTTGAGCTCGCGGATGCCGGGCACCAGGCCGGCCGTGCTCACGGTCACGCGACGCGAGGCGAGGCCGAAGCCCAGGTCCGAACGCATCAGGCGCAGGGCCGGAATCACCTGGTCGAAATTCAGCAGGGGCTCGCCCATCCCCATCATCACCACGTTCGTGATGCGCCGCTCGCCGTTGCGCTCGTGGCCCAGCGCATGGGCCGCCAGCCACACCTGGCCGATGATCTCGGACGTGGTGAGGTTGCGCGCGAAGCCTTGCGCCCCGGTGGAGCAGAAGGTGCAGTTAAGCGCGCAGCCCACCTGGGACGACACGCACAGGGTGCCCCGGCCCGGCTCGGGGATGAACACCGTTTCGACGGCATTGCCGCCGGGCAGGCCCATCAACCATTTGACGGTGCCGTCGCGCGACACCTGCTCCGAGATGATCTTCGGGGTCCGCAGCTCGGCCAGGCGCTCCAGCTTCTGCCGCAGCGCCTTGCCCAGGTCCGTCATGCCTTCGAAGTCCAGCACCTGGCGGTGGTACACCCACCGCAGCACCTGCTCCGCGCGATAGGGCTTCTCGCCGATGGAGGCGAAAAACGCGCGCAGGCCCTCTTCATCGAGGTCCAGCAGGTTGATCAGGGTGGCTTCGGCGCTCATGACGGTCCGTGTCGGCTGGAGGCGGGCGTCAGCCCAGCGCTTCCTCGCCGAAGAAGTAGACGATTTCCACGCGTGCCGTGTCCGGCCCGTCGGAACCGTGCACCGCGTTGGCGTCGATGCTCTCGGCGAAATCGGCGCGGATCGTGCCCGGCGCCGCTTCCTGGGGGTTGGTGGCGCCCATGAGTTCGCGGTTCATGGCGATGGCGTTCTCGCCTTCCAGCACCTGGATCATCACCGGGCCCGACGTCATGAAGGCCACGAGGTCCTTGAAGAAGGGCCGTTCGCGGTGCACGTCGTAGAAACCTTCGGCTTCGGACTGTGAAAGCTGCGCCATGCGCGCGGCCACGATCTTCAGGCCGGCTTTCTCGAAGCGGGTGTAAATTTCACCGATGACGTTCTTCGCCACGGCGTCGGGCTTGATGATGGAGAGGGTGCGTTCGACGGACACGAAAGAATTCCTTGTAAGTAATTGATCTTCTGAGTTCTGAAAAATCCGGAAGCCGGTTACGGTGGCTTCCGCCTAAACCGCGTAATTTTAAGGCCCAGGGGCCGCGCCCGCAACGTCTGGCAGGCCGCGGCCGCGGCCGGATCGGTCGCCGCCTTGACCCTCCCGCGAGGGCCGCCCTAAGATGGCGGGGCCGGAAAGGGGACGGCCTGCAAGGCACCGGGAGCCTGGAGGCGCCATGCCCGCGCGCCCCCGCGCCACCAACGACGGGGAACCGCATGACCATCGTATTCCTGGCCATCATCGTGCTCACCCTGATGGTCCTGTCCTACAACCGCGTTCCCTTGCTGGTCTGCGTCGGCATCCTTGCCGCCATCACCGTCATTCTCACAGAGCAACGCCTGGTCTGGCCGACGCCCTCCTGGTTCCGCTGGACCTACGGAATTCTCACCGTCACGCTGCTGGGTTTCGGCATCAAGCCGCTGCGCCGCCTGCTGATCTCCAACCGCCTGCTCGGCCTGTACCGCAAGCTGCTTCCCAAGATGTCCGACACCGAGCGCGAGGCGCTCGATGCCGGCACGGTGTGGTGGGAAGGCGAGATCTTCAGCGGGCGGCCCCGCTGGCGCCGGCTGCTCAAGGTTCCCCGCCCTTCCCTGAGCGAACGCGAGCAGGCCTTCCTGGACGGCCCGGTTGAGAACCTCTGCCGCATGCTGAACGACTGGGAGATCTGCGACCACTACCGCAAGCTGCCCAAACCCATCTGGGATTTCCTGAAGGAGCACCGCTTCTTCAGCATGATCATTCCAGAGGCCTATGGCGGCCTGGGCTTCTCCGCGCAGGGCAATTCCGCGGTGGTCATGAAACTCGCCAGCCGCAACCTCACCACCGCGGTCACGGTGATGGTGCCCAATTCCCTGGGGCCGGGCGAACTGCTCCTGCACTACGGCACGGACGAGCAGAAGGAGTACTACCTGCCCCGACTGGCCCGCGGCCAGGAAGTGCCCTGCTTCGCACTGACCGGGGTCAGCGCCGGTTCGGACGCGGCCGGCATGCCCGACGAGGGCATCGTCACCATGGGCGAGTTCGAAGGCCGCGAAGTCCTGGGCCTGCGCGTGAGCTGGAACAAGCGCTACATCACCCTGGCCCCGGTCGCGACCGTGCTGGGGCTCGCCTTCCGCGTGAAGGACCCGGACGGCCTGCTCGGCGACCAGGAAGACCTCGGCATCACCTGCGCCCTGATCCCCACCGACACCCCGGGCGTGGAGATCGGCAACCGCCACCTGCCTATCGGCGCCGCCTTCCAGAACGGGCCCACCCGCGGCAAGGACGTGTTCATTCCGATGGAATGGGTGATCGGCGGTCAGGCGCGCATCGGCCAGGGCTGGCGCATGCTGATGCAGTGCCTGGCGGCGGGTCGCGCCATCTCATTGCCTGCGCTGGGCACCTCCGGCGGCAAGATGTCCGCCCTGCTGACGGGCGCCTACGCGCGCATCCGCAAGCAGTTCGGCATCCCCATCGGCTACTTCGAGGGCGTCCAGGAGCCGCTGGCGCGCATCGGCGGGCGCACCTATCGCATGGACGCGGCGCGGATGCTGGGGCTGGTGGCCCTGGACCTGGGCGAGAAGCCCAGCGTGATCTCGGCCATCCTCAAGTACCAACTGACCGAGGGCAATCGCCAGACGCTAAACGACGCGATGGACGTGCACGGTGGCAAGGGCATCATCCAGGGCCCGAACAACTACCTGGCGCACGCCTACACCGCCCTGCCCGTCTCGATCACTGTCGAGGGCGCGAACATCCTCACGCGCTCGCTGATCATCTTCGGCCAGGGCGCCATCCGGGCCCATCCCTGGCTGCTCAAGGAAATGCAGGCCGCCCAGGGTCCGGCCAACACCCAGGCGCGGCGCGACTTCGACAACGCGCTGTTCTCGCACGTGGGCTGGACCATCAGCAACGCGGTGCGCGCTTTCCTGCTGGGGGTGACGCTGTGCCGGGCGACCCGCACCGTGGTCCGTGCGCCCACCTCCCGCTATTTCCGCCAGCTCACCCGTATGAGCGCCGCCTTCGCCCTGGTCGCCGACGCGGTCCTGCTCACCCTGGGCGGGAAGTTCAAGTTCAAGGAGACGCTGTCCGGCCGATTCGCCGACGCGCTGATCCATCTCTACCTCGCCAGCGCGGTGCTCAAGCGCTGGGAAGACGACGAACGACCGGAGGAAGACCTGCCGGTCGTGGCCTGGGCCGTGGAGGACAGCCTGCACACCATCCAGGAGAGCCTGCTGGGTGTGCTGCAGAATTTCCCGGTGCCGGGCCTGGGCGGCCTGCTGCACCTCATCGTCTTTCCCTTCGGCCGTTCCTACCGCCGGCCTTCCGACGCCACGGCGCAACGCGTTGCGCGGCTACTGATGGAGGAAAGCGACACCCGTGAACGCATCACCCGCGGCGTTTACCTCTCGGACGCCGACGACGCCGCCGGGCGCGTGGCCGACGCCTTCCACCTGGTGCTGGCCTCCACCGAGGCGGAACAGGCGATCCGCAACGCCCTGGGCGAATCCGTGTCGCTGGACAACTACGAGCAACTGGTGAAGCGCGCCGTCGAGGCCGGGGTGATCAACGAGGAACAGGCGACCACCGTGCGCATGGCCCAGGAAGCATCGCTGAAGGTGGTTTCCGTCGACGATTTCCCGAAGACCCACATCGAGGGCTTCGACCTGCCCGCCTTCCGCCCTGCCATCCGCTCGTCCCGCAAGGACGATGCGAAGGTCGAGGCTTCCTGAGCCAAGGCCGGCCGAACGGCGCAATGCAGGACGCTCAGGGCGCCGCGAAGAAATCCTTGATCCGCCGCGCCTGCGCCAGGCCGTCCGCGTGGCCGAGCCCGATCAGCGCACGGGTGTAGGACGCCTCGAACAGCAGGTAACTGGCCATGCGCCAGTCACGACCCCAGCCACCGAGGGTGCGCAGCAGCAACTTGACCGTCGCCGGCATGGATCCGGCGTGTTCGGCCGTCAGGGTGCGCAGGTCCTGGCTCGGGCGAATGACCAGCACGTCGATGGGCCGCAGGCCCGATTCAGCGCGCTGCGCCGGGTCCAGCAGCGACAGGGTGCGGTTGACCCGCTGCAGGCGAGCGATGTCGGCGTTGAGCGTGTCCATGAACACCGTGTCCAGCAGGTAACCGCCCACCTCGCCCGCGCCCGGGTAGCTCGCGGGCGTCGACGGTTCGGGGTCGGGCTTCTCGTCCCGGGTGCCGATCACCAGGATGCGGTTCGCCCCCAGGTGGATGGCCGGGCTCAGTGGCGCTCCCATGCGCATGCCACCATCGCCGTAGTACTCGTTGCCCAGGCGCTGGGCGGGAAAGATCATCGGCAGGGCCACCGAAGCCATGATGTGATCGACGCCCAGCCGGGCCGGCACGCCCCGGCGGCGGGTGCGCTGCCACGAGGAGATGTCCGGACGTCCCTGGAAAAAGGAGATGGCGCTGGCGCGGGTGTACGCCGATGCGGTGATGGCGGCGCCGCGCAGATGGCCGGCTTCGATGGCGTGCTCGATGCCCTCCAGTCTCAGTGCGCCCTCCAGCAGTTCGCGCAGCGGCTGGTTGTCGAGCAGCGCCCTGGGCGCCACGGGCAGCAGTCCGCCGGACGCCAGGGCCAGGAACCAGCGCAGGCTGGATCCGAGCACGGTCGCGACGTCGGTCCGGTAGATGCGGGCGCAGTTCAGGCCGGACCAGAATTCACTCAGCCGCTCGGCGCCGTACCCCAGGTCGCCGGCGTGGCTGGCCAGCACGGCGGCGTTCACCGCACCCGCGGAGGTGCCGCAGATAATCTGGAAGGGCGCGCAGCCGGGGCCGAGCACCTCCGCGATGGCCTGCAGAACGCCCACCTGGTAAGCCCCGCGAGCGCCGCCGCCCGGCAACACCAGGCCGCAGGCCGACGAGGACTGGTTCTCCAGCGCTTCCGCTCCCAAACCGATCCGCCTCCCCTCGCACTCATCCTGCGCTGAGCCGCACCCTAAATCGCGGGACCGGGCTTGGCAACCGGGAAGTGGGTGGCTGATATACTCGCCGGACTGCAACGCACCCCGCTGACACCGCCACCCGGATTCACTCCGGGGATCCCACGGGGTCGTGCCGCGCACGCGATCGCGGCGCGCAACCACCCGGCACAGGACAGGCAGGCCATGGACGCACTCGACACCGCCAAGCTCTCACCCCGCGAAGATGCCGCCGGCGACCGGCGCGACCGACTGTTCGCGGCCATGGACACCGTCAACGCCATCCTGCTGGGCAAGTCGCCCCAGGTGCAGCTGGCCTTCGGCTGCCTGCTCGCCCGCGGCCACCTGCTGATCGAAGACCTGCCCGGCGTGGGCAAGACCACCCTGGCCCACGCCCTGGCCACGGTGCTGGGCGCGGACTACCAGCGCATCCAGTTCACTTCCGACCTGATGCCGGCGGACATCCTGGGCGTGTCGGTCTACCGGCGCGACCAGGAGGCCTTCGAATTCCACCCCGGACCGATTTTCGCCGACGTGGTGCTGGCCGACGAGGTGAACCGCGCCACGCCCAAGACCCAGAGCGCGCTGCTCGAGGCCATGGCCGAGGGCCAGGTGACGATCGAGGGACGCACCCAGGCCCTGCCCGATCCCTTCTTCGTGATCGCTACCCAGAACCCGCTGGACCTGGTGGGCACCTACCCCCTGCCCGATTCGCAGCTCGACCGATTCCTGCTGTCCATCAGCCTGGGTTTTCCGGATCCCGAAGTGGAGCGCGAACTGCTCCTGAGCGAAGACCGCTCCAGCGTACTGGCGCGGACGCAAGCGGTCCTCTCGCCCGAAGACGTGCGTGCACTCCAGGCCGACTGCGCCCGCGTGCATGCCAGCGACGCATTGCTGTCCTACCTGCAGGCCCTGCTGGCCGAGACACGCAACAGCCGCTGGTTCGAGGTCGGGCTGTCGCCGCGAGCCGGCCTGGCGCTGCTGCGCTGCGCGCGCGCCCATGCCTTTCTCGAAGGCCGCGACTTCGTCGCACCGGAAGACATCAAGGCCGTGTTCCCCGGGCTGGCGCGCCACCGCATGACGGTGAGCCATGGGATGGAGGCCAGCGTGGAAGACCAGGTCGCCGGCCTGCTGCGGCAGGTCGCCGTGCCCTGATCGCAGCCGGTCCTCCCATGGCTGCCCGACCCGTATCCCTGAACGCCTCCGGCCCGGTCCACCCGTCCGGTTCGGGGACCGATGCCATCGTGCGCCGTCGCCCGGACCCCTGGCTGGCGCCCCCGCCCGGTCCCCTGGGCCGGCGCCTGCGGCGCCTGTGGCCCACGGACCGGTTCCGATCCTGGGTCATCGCGCGCGTCAGGCGACGGCGGGATTCGATCCGCCCGCCCCATGTGCTGGGATACCGCCAGGTGTTCATCCTGCCGACGATGTTCGGCGCGGGCTTCGCGCTGATGCTGGTGTTCACCGCACTCGGAGGCCTCAATTTCAACAACAACCTGGCCCTGCTGCTGGTGTTCGTCCTCGGCGCCCTGGCGCAGGCCACCACCCTGCTCGCCTATCGCGACCTCGCGGGGCTGGAAGTCGTTGCGGTGCGTGTCGACCCGGTGTTCGCCGGCGAACCGGCGCACCTGCACCTGGACTTGCGCAATCCGGAAGACCGCCATCGCTTCGCGGTGGAAGGCGCGCTGGCCACGGACCGTTCCGGCGATTGCCTGGACCTGGCCCCCAGCGGCGCCGGCAGTCTCGCCCTGTCCCTGCCGACACGACAACGCGGCTGGCTGGAACTCCCGCCCTTGCGCCTGCAGACACGCTACCCGCTGGGCCTGTTCCGGGCCTGGGCCTGGGTGTTCCCGGAAACCCGCTGCCTGGTCTATCCACGCCCGGCCCAGGATCCGCCCCCGCTGCCCCAGACCGGCGCCGGACGGACCGGCCAGGCACGGCGCGGCGAGGGAGACCAGGTTTATGGCCTGCGCAACTACCGCGCGGGCGACCCGCTCAAGCACATCGCGTGGCGCACCAGCGCCCGCCACGACCAGCTCTACACGCGGCAGATGGAAGCTCCGCGCGAGGCGAACTGCGTCCTGGACTTCCGCCGCCTGGACGGCCTGGACACCGAGCGTCGCCTGTCCGTACTCGCCGCCTGGGTGCTGATGGCCGAGCACCGGGCGCTCAGCTGGAGCCTGGAATTGCCCGGACTCACGGTTCCGGCCGCGACCGGGCCGGCGCATCGCGCCGCCTGTCTCGAAGCCCTGGCGCTGTTCGAGGGATGAAGACGCTGCGCCACAACCCCATGGCCTGGGTGATCGGCACCCTGCTGGTGGCCCTGTTGCCCCAGCTGGCCAGCATGCCGGCCCACCTCGTGGCCATCACCCTGGCGCCCATCGCCTGGCGCGGCGCGGCCGAGATCCGGGGCTGGCGGCCCCTGCCCACCTGGCTGCGGCTCGGCGTGACCCTGGCCACGCTCGTGGTGCTGGTGGGCACCTACGGCAACCTGCTGGGCCGCCGTGCGGCCGTGGGCCTGCTGAGCCTGATGCTGGCGCTCAAGCTGCTGGAGACCTTTCGCGCCCGGGACGCGCGCATCGTCGCCAGCCTGTCGCTGTTTCTCTGCGCGACGCAGTTCCTGTTCACCCAGGGGCTGGTGATGGTGGCCTACGGGGCGGCCTGCACCGTTGGCGCCCTGGTGGCGCTGGCGCTGATCGCCCGCCGGGAAGCTTTTGCCGTCAGCGCACGACCGGCGCCACCGGGACGCGGCGTGCTCGGCGAACTGGGCTTCGGCGCGCGGCTGGCGGCGCTGGCGGTGCCCCTGGCCCTGGCCCTGTTCCTGTTCTTTCCGCGCTGGGGCAGTCCCCTCTGGGGGGTGCCGGAGCGCTCGCTGGACGCCAAGTCCGGCCTTTCCGACTCCATGGCGCCGGGCACCATCCAGTCACTGTTCATGGACGACTCGCCCGCCTTCCGCGCCATCTTCGACGGCGACCTGCCCCGTCGCCAGGACCTCTACTGGCGCGGGCCGGTGCTGTGGGAATTCGACGGGCGCCAATGGGAAACGTCCTGGATGGGCCGCAACCACCAGGCGGAACGGCTGCCGGACCCGGAGAGCGCGCCCTATCGCTACGAGGTGCAGCTCGAACCGCACGAGCGTCACTGGCTGTTCGCGCTGGACTACCCCGCCGTGATCCCGCCGGAAGCGAATCGCCTCAGCCTGGACTACCAGCTGCTCACACGGCGCGGCGTGACCCGGCTCACGGCCTACGAGATGGTCTCGGACCCCGGTTTCATCGACTCACCGACGCTCAGGAACACCCTGCGCGGCATGGCCCTGGCCCTGCCCGACGATTTCAACCCCCGCACGCGGGAAATGATGGAACGCTGGCGCGCCGAGACCGACAACGACGCCACGCTGGTGCGGCGCGTGCTCGAGCACTTCAACCAGGAAGACTTCCGCTACACCCTTAACCCACCGCTGCTGTCGCGCCATACCGTGGACGAGTTCCTGTTCGAGACCCGCGCCGGATTCTGCGAACACTACGCGTCCACCTTCGCGGTGATGATGCGCATGGCCGGCATCCCCTCGCGCGTGGTCACCGGGTACCAGGGCGGCTGGTACAACGAACTGGGCAACTACGTGCTGGTGCGCCAGTCCGACGCGCACGCCTGGGCGGAGGTGTGGCTGCCGGGCACCGGCTGGACCCGGATCGACCCCACCGCCGCGGTCGCGCCTTCGCGGGTGGAGCGCGGCGCCCTGGACGCGCTGGACGCCCGCCGCTACCTGTTCGACTACGAATGGCTGCGGAATGTGCGCAACGCCTTCGACTGGGTGAACCGCGGCTGGAACGACTGGGTGATCGCCTTCGACGCCCGCCGCCAGTCCGGCCTGCTCGGCTTCATGGGCATCGGCCGGCTCGGAACGCGCGGCCTGGTCGCCCTGCTGGGCCTGTCCATGCTGGTCGCCGGCGCGCTGGTGGTGCCCTGGTTGTGGCGCCTGGGCCGCGATCGTGAACGCGACCCGGTGGTGCGGCAATGGCGCCGGTTCCTGGCCCGGCTGCGCAAGGCCGGCGCGCCGGTCACTGTCGCCATGGGCCCACTGGAAGTGGCCCACGCCGCTGCCGGTCACCCCGGCCTGGACCCGGTGCGTGTGAGCCGCATCACGCAGTCTTACATGAACTTGCGGTACGCTTCCCGTGTCGAAGATCGCGAGATCCTGTTGCGCGAATTGAAGCGATTCCGGACCCGGAGCGAGACATGAAACTGAAGACCCTCATCATCGTGACCGCGGCCGCTGCCCTGGCGGCCTGCAGCACCGTTCCCGAACCCTTGCAGGGCACCTACCCCGCCCTGACCCCGGAGGATGTCACCGCCCGTGACATCGGCCGCGAAGTGCGCTGGGGTGGCGTGATCATCGATGCACGGCCGGACGCCGACCGCACCTGTTTCGAAGTGCTGTCGCGCAATCTCGACCGTTCGATGCGACCCGCGGCCGAGGACCTGACCCAGGGCCGCTTCATTGCCTGCCGCGGAGGGTTCCTCGACCCCGAGGTGTTTGCCAAGGGACGGGAAATCACCCTGCTCGGCGAGGTCTCGGCACTGGACCAGCGCAAGATCGGCGAGTTCGACTACACCTACCCCGTGCTCTCCGCCGGCTTCATCACCCTGTGGCCGGAGCGGCCGGACGTGATCATCAACAACTACGCCGACCCGTTCTACGACCCCTGGTACTGGGGCCCTTACTGGGGACCGCGCTACGGCCGTTACTGGGGTTACGGGCGCTACCCGTACGGCTATGGCGGCCGCACCACGGTGCGCACCGGTGGCAGCACCGAACGCGTGGACGTGCCGGCTGACGTCAACTGAGCCTCGTCCAGGCCTCGAGCGAACGAAGGCGCCTGGCGGCGGCCGGGACCAACGGCACTGACGCCCGGACCCGAGCCCTCCTATACTGGTCAGCGTCGTGAGGACCGGCCCGGCAGGGCGCAACGAGGGGGTTCAGACATGGCGCGAGCCAAGCCTGGGGGGCTGCCCCCGTTCGAGGGTTTTTCACCCGACTTCCTGAAGTTCTTCCGCGAACTGTCGGCGAACAACGACCGCGCCTGGTTCGAAGCCAACAAGGACCGCTACCGCGGCTCGGTGGTCGATCCCATGCTGTCCTTCATCGCCGCTTTGCAGGCGCCGGTCGGGCGCATCTCGCCCCAGTTCCTGGTCATCCCGAAAGCGCATGGCGGCAGCCTGTTCCGCATCTACCGCGACACCCGCTTCAGCGCGGACAAGACCCCGTACAAGACCCACGCCGCCGCCCACCTGCGCCATGCCGCCGGAAAGGACGCCCACGCCCCCGGCTTCTATGTGCACTTCGGCCCCGAGGGTCTGCACTGGGGCGGCGGCATCTGGTTGCCGCCCTCGGCGCCGCTCCGCGCTATCCGCGAGTTCATCGCCGACAACCCGGCCGCCTGGCGCCGCCTGGGCGCGGCCAAGGCCGTTCGGGACCGGGGCGGACTCCAGGGCGAGCAGCTCAAACGCCCCCCGCGCGGTTTCGACCCGGAGCACGAGCACGTGGACGACCTGCGCCGCAAGAGCTTCTATCTCATGGAAGAAGCGAAACCGGCGACGCTGCGCGACCCCGACCTGGTGAAACGCGTGACGGCCGGATTCCGCGCCGCCGCGCCGCTCAATCATTTCCTCTGCGACGCCCTCGGGCTCCCCTTCGAGACCTGAGCGATGGAGATCCTGCTCATCATCCTCGCGCTCCTCGCCCTGGCGGGCATCTGGGTCTACAACCGACTGGTGCGGCAGCGCAACATCGTGTCCGCCGCCTGGGCCGATATCGACGTGCAATTGCAGAAGCGCCACGAACTGGTGCCCAACCTGGTGGCGACCGTGCGGGGCTACATGCGGCACGAGGCCTCGGTGCTGGAGCAGACCACCCTGGCCCGCAGCGCGACCCCGGAGGGGGTCGGCGCCCTCGCCGCCCAGGAAACCACGCTGTCACGCAGTCTCGGGCGCCTGTTCGCCCTGGCCGAGGACTATCCGGACCTGAAGGCCAGCGAGGGTTTCCAGCAACTCCACAGCTCCCTGGTCAAGATCGAGGACGATCTTCAATATGCCCGGCGTTATTACAACGGCGCGGTGCGCGACAACAACGACCTGGTGCAGAGCTTCCCGGTCAACCTGGTGGCCGGCCCGCTGGGATTTCGCGAGGCTGAGTTCTTCGAGATCGAGCTGGCCAGCCAGCGGCAGGCGCCCCGTGTCGCGTTGTGACGCCGGCCGGGTGAGCGCGCACGGCGCGGGACAGGGGCGAAGCGTCCGCCCGGCGCCGGGCCGTCCCTGGCGTGCGGCACTGGCCGGACTCGCCCTCGCCCTGTTGGCGGCGACCGCCTCCGCGGACGAACGCATCCTCCATTACCACGCCGATATCAACGTCGGGCGTGACGCCGGGGTCACGGTCACGGAGACCATCCGGGTCCGGTCCGAAGGCCGGGAGATCCGTCGCGGCATCTACCGGGATTTTCCCACCGATTACAAGGACCGCCACGGCAACCGCGTCCGGGTCGAGTTCCGGGTGCTGGACGTCACGCGCAATGGCGCCGGCGAGGCCTGGCACACCGAGGGTCGCGGGAACGGCGTCCGCGTCTACGCCGGATCGGCCAACCGCTTCGTCGATCCCGGGGTGCACGAATACCGCATCCGCTACCACACCAACCGCCAGCTCGGATTCTTCGAGGATTTCGACGAGCTGTACTGGAACGTGACGGGGCTGGGATGGGCTTTCCCCATCGACCAGGCCTCGGCCACGGTGCACCTGCCCGAGGCGGTGCCGGAGGACGCGCTGCGCCTGGCCGTCTACACCGGCTCGCGGGGGTCCCGGGCCTCGAACGCCGGGATCCAGGTGCGCAACGACGGCAGCGTGGCCTTCCTCACGACCGAGCCCCTCGGCCCCTACCAGGGCCTCACCATCGCCGTGGGCTGGCCCAAGGGCGTGGTGGTCGCACCCACCGCCACCCAGGAAGCCGGCTGGTTCCTGCGCGACAACGCCGGCGCACTGGTCCTGTTGCTGGCCTTTGCGGGGATGCTGGCCTGGTATTTCTGGGCCTGGCACCGCAAGGGACGCGACCCGGCCAAGGGCGTGATCATTCCCCGTTACGAGCCGCCGAAGGGGCTGTCACCCGCCGCCTGCCGCTTCGTGAAGTCCATGGGTTTCGGGCGCCAGGCCTTCACCGCGGCCGTGGTCAGCCTCGGGGTCAAGGGCCACCTGGACATCGACGAGGACGACGGTGAGTTCACCCTGCGCGCCAACCGGGACACGAAGCGCAAGCGGCAAGCGACCAGCCCCGGCGAACAGGCCGTTCTGGACGCACTGCTCCCGGACCTCGGGCGCGGCAGCATCAAGCTCGAGCAATCCAACCATGCCCGCTTCCAGGCGGCGCGCCAGGGCATCTCGCGCGCCCTCAAGGGCGAGTACCAGGGCCGCCTGTTCAACCTCAACGTCATGTACGCCCTGCCGCCCATCATCGTTTTCGTGCTGGCCACGGCCCTGGCGGCAATCCTGGGCCAGAAGAATCCGCTGATCTGGGCGGCCTGGGGGATTCTCGGCGTGGGGCTGCACGTGCTGTTCATCTTCCTGCTGCGCGCGCCCACGCCGGGCGGGCGCAAGGTCATGGACGAGATCGAGGGCTTCGCCCTGTATCTCGGCACCGCCGAGCAGGACCGGCTGGACCGCATGCAGGGACCGAAACTCACCCCCGAAGTGTTCGAGGCCTTCCTGCCTTACGCCTTCGCCCTGGGCGTGGAAAACCGCTGGGTGGATCGCTTCCAGCAGGCCTTTCCCGAGCACGATCCTGACCGAGGCGGCTACCGGCCGGCCTGGTATCACGGGAACCTGCATGGCGCGCATGCCCTGGGCCACATCGGCTCCGGGCTGAGTTCGGGCCTGTCCAGCGCGATCTCCTCGGCCTCCTCCCCCCCCGGCTCGTCCTCGGGTTCGGGCGGCGGCGGTTTTTCAGGCGGTGGCGGTGGCGGCGGAGGTGGCGGCGGCTGGTAGGCCGCGCCGGGAAACACCCGCCAAAGACTGGCCCGTCGCGGGCGCTGATCGACATTTCTCTTGCCCCGGAAGCATTCACTGTATATATTTACAGTGAACCTGATGGAGGCCGCGCATGAGCAAGACCCTGACCCCCCGCCAGAGAGAGATTCTCAAGTTTATCTCTCAACACATTGATCAACATGGGTTTCCACCGACGAGGGCGGAGCTGTCAAAGCACTTCGGCTTCCGCTCACCGAACGCGGCGGAAAGCCACCTTCGGGCGCTGGACGGCAAGGGCGTGATCCAGCTGGAACGGGGCCGTTCGCGGGGCATCAGCCTCACGCCCCTGGCCGGCGCCCACCTGCCCGAACCCCCGCGCATGGAACTGCCCCTGGTCGGCCGGGTGGCGGCGGGCAGCCCGGTGCTGGCCCAGGAGAACGTCGAGGACGCGCTGCGCGTGGACCCGGCCCTGTTCCGGCCCCGGCCGCATTACCTGTTGCGGGTGGAAGGCATGAGCATGCGCGACGCCGGCATTCTCGACGGCGACCTGCTGGCCGTGCACCGTACGCCCGAGGCGCGCGACGGACAGATCGTGGTTGCGCGCATCGAGGACGAGGTCACCGTGAAGCGCTTCCGCCGCGACGGCCACCGCGTGCAGTTGCTGGCGGAAAACCCGGACTTCGCCCCCATCGAGGTCGACCTGCGCCACCAGGCCCTGGCCATCGAGGGCCTGGGCGTGGGGGTCATCCGCCACCGCCTGGACGCCTGAAGACCATGTCTCCCCGGACTGCCCGGGGATTCCCCGGCCCCGCACTCCCGACCGGTGGCCGCCCCCGAACCGGACACCACGAGCCCGCCCGAACCGTTTCATGCCGACTTCCCTGCCCGACGCTCTCCACCATCCGCTCCTGTGGCAGGGAAGCCGGCGTCCTTTTCGGTGGCCGGCCTTGCCCACGGGGCACGCGCGCCTGGACCGCGCCCTGCCCGGCGGCGGCTGGCCCCTGGGCGCCCTCAGCGAACTGCTCGTGGCCCGGGACGGGGTGGGCGAATTGAGCCTGCTGCTGCCCGCCCTCGCACGGGTGGCGGGAGAAGGCGGCTGGGCCGTGTTCGTGGACCCGCCCTGGACCCCTTACCCGCCCGCCATCCACGGCCAGGGCATGGATCTTTCGCGCCTGCTGGTGGTGCGCACCCGGGATGCCAAAGAGTCCCTCTGGGCCTGTGAGCAGGCCCTGCGGGGCGTCCGCGGCGGCGTGGTGCTGAGCTGGCTGCGCGGCCAGCGCCACCAGGCGGATTTCACCCACCTGCGCCGGCTGCAGCTGGCCGCGCGCAGCGGGCGCAAGGGCGCTTTCCTGTTCCGTGCCGCCGGGGTCGCCGGCCAGGCCACCCCGGCAGCCCTGCGCCTGCACCTGGACGCGGACGAGCGCGCCCTGCGGCTCACCGTGCTCAAGGCCCGGGGGGCGCGCCCGGGCCTGGAACTGCGCCTGCCCCGGCAACACGGCGAAGTGGCCGCCGGCCCCGAAACCCGCCTGCCGGAACACGGCGGCGCCCGGCCCGGCGCCGGCCATCCCGGAGACGAAGCCCGCTCCCTGCCACGGACGGGCCACGCATGAACGAGACCTGGCTGGCCATCGAACTGCCCCACCTGGCCCTGGACCTGCTGACCCGCGGACAGCCCCCGGGCCGGGACCTGCCCCTGGCGGTGAGTGACGGGGGCACCCAGCGCCCGCTCATCCACGACGCCAACCCGGCGGCGCGGCGACTGGGCGTGCGGCCCGGCATGGCGGTGAGCGCGGCCCGCGGCCTGGCCGGCGCGCTGCAGGCGCCGGAACGCGATCCCGCGGCGGAGGCCCGCGCCCTGGAGCGCCTGGCCGCCTGGAGCCACCAGTACAGCTCCCTGGTGAGCCTGCACACCGCGCAGAACACGCTGTTGCTGGAGAGCGGCGGCAGTGAACGCCTGCTGGGCGAATCCGGCGCCCTGGCCCGGCGCCTGGCGACGGAACTGCTCGAACTGGGTTACCACGCCCGTACGGGCACGGGGCCGACCCCGGAAGCCGCGCGGCTGGCGGCGCGGCGTGGCCTGGAACTGCCCACGCGCCAGGCCCTGGAGTCGGCCCTCAGGGATCTGCCCCTGGAGGCCCTGCTGCTCGCGGAGGACCAGCGCGAAGCCCTGGAGCGCATGGGCTTCCGCCGGGTGCGCGAAGTGCTCCGCCTGCCGCGCAAGGCCCTGGCGCGGCGCCTGGGGACAGACCTGGTGAGCTACCTCGACCGGCTTACCGGCGCACGCCCCGACCCGCAGCGCCGCTGGCGCCTGCCCGAGTCCTGGGCCGGCGGCCTGGACCTGCCGGCGGAAGTGGCCTCGGCCCAGGGGCTGGTGTTTCCGCTGCGCCGGCTGTTGGGCGAACTCTGCGGCGCGCTGCGTGCCTGCGACCGCGGCGTGCAGGCCCTGGCCTTCCGCTTCGTGCTGCGCGAAGGGGAAACGCGGCTCGACCTGGGCCTGCAGCAACCGAGCCGGGACGAGGCCCATCTGCTGCAGTTGCTCAAGGAACGCCTGGAGCGCTTTCGCCTGCCCTCACCGGCGCGGCGCCTGGAACTGGAAGCCGGGACCTTCCTGGCCTTCGATGCCGCCCCCGCGGGCCTGTTTCCGGACCCGGGCGACCCGGCGAGCAACCCCGTGGCGCCGCTGCTCGAGCGCCTGCGCGCGCGCCTGGGCGATGAGGCGGTGACCGGCCTGCGCGGCGTGGAGGACCACCGCCCCGAGTACAGCTGGGCGCGCCGCGGCCTGGACGAGCCGGCGCGCTGCCAGCCCCTGCCCCACCGCCCCGTGTGGCTGTTCCCCCAGCCGAAACGCTGCCGCATCGAGGACTACCGGGTGCTGGCGGGGCCGGAGCGCATCGAGAGCGGCTGGTGGGACGGCCACGACTGCCGTCGCGACTACTTCGTGGTGCGCGACCGCGACGGCGCCACCCTCTGGGCCTACCACGAACACAAACCCCGCCCCGGCTGGTACCTCCAGGGCCTGTTCGGCTAGTGCGCCTTGCCCTGGTTGGCGACGGCTTCGGCGGCCTTGCGGGCGGCGTCGGGATCGCCGAGGTAGCGGTAGGAGACCACCTGCAGTTCGTCGTCGAGTTCGAACAGCAAGGGAATGCCGGTGGGGATGTTGAGCTCCAGGATGTCCTTTTCGGAAACGTCGTTCAGGTACTTGTACAGGGCCCGGAGCGAGTTGCCGTGGGCTGCGACCAGCACGGTCTTGCCGGCCTTGAGGTCCGGGGCGATGGCGTCGTGCCAGTACGGCAGGACACGCGCCAGGGTCGTGGCCAGTGATTCACTGGCGGGCAGCACCTGGCGGTCGAGGCCGGCATAGCGTGGATCGTTGGCCGGGTGGCCGGGGTCGTCCAGGTCCATCGGGGGCGGTGGGATGTCGTAGGAGCGACGCCAGATCTTGACCTGCTCCTCGCCGTGCTTGGCCGCTGTCTCGGCCTTGTCCAGACCCTGCAGGGCGCCGTAGTGGCGCTCGTTGAGCCGCCAGCTCTTGCGCACCGGCAGCCAGTCCTGGTCCAGCGCGGCCAGCGCGAGGTTGAGGGTGCGGATGGCGCGCTTGAGGGTGGAGGTATAGGCGATGTCGAAGCGCAGGCCTTCCTCGCGCATCAGGTCGCCACCTGCCGCCGCTTCGGTACGGCCCTGCTCGGTCAGGTCGACGTCGACCCAGCCGGTGAATCGATTCTCGAGGTTCCACTGGCTCTGGCCATGGCGCAACAGGACAAGCTTGCAAGTCACGATGAAGTCTCCGGTCGGTGCGTATGCGAACAACCGATTCTACTGTCTTTGCGACGGGCCAGTGATTGCCGTAACGTGACAGCTGTCCGATGGGACGTGCCGGAGGGGTGATGAACGCATTGGGGAAACTGTTCCTGAAAGGCCTGGCGGTCACCATTCCGGTGGCGCTGACCCTGGCCATCGCCTGGTGGCTGGCGGCCACCGCGGAGCGCCTGCTGGGCGGCCTGCTCGAGCAACTGCTGCCCGAAGGCTGGTACATCCCGGGCATGGGCCTGGTCGCGGGCGTGGCCTGCATCCTGCTGGTGGGCCTGTTGTCCCACGTCATCATCTTCCAGCGCCTGTTCGAGTGGGGCGAGGGCGTGATGGCCCGCCTCCCCCTGATCAAGACCATCTACTCCGCGCTGAAGGACTTCATCGGCTACTTCTCCGCGGACAGCCAGCGCAGTTTCAGCAAGGTGGTGATGGTGCAACTGCCCGGACAGGACTACCAGGCACTGGGATTCGTCACGCGCGAGACCTTCGGCGATCTGCCTTTCGATCTCGCCGTCGACGACCCGGTGGCCGTCTACCTGCCGATGAGCTACCAGGTCGGTGGCTACACCCTGTACCTGCCCCGCAGCTGCGTGACGCCGGTGGAAATGCGGTTCGAGGATGCGATGCGCCTGGCGCTCACCGGAGGAGTGACGCGCAAACCGACCCCGGCGGAGGAAGCCGGCGAAGGCACCCCCGGCGCGGGCCCCTGAGGCCGGCGCCTCGTTCGCTCAGCCGAGGTTCATGAGCAGGGCCGTCAGCAGACCCCGCAGCACGAGGTCGGGAACGGCCTCGTCGTAGATTCCCGTATCCGCGAACAGGCCCGCGAACCCGCCGGTGGCGATCACCCGGGGCCGCCGGCCGTCGAACACATCTCGCGACACGCCTTCCATGATCTCCTTCAGGGCGCCCAGGTGGCCGTAGTACAGCCCCGACTGGATGCTCGCCGCGGTGCTTCGCCCCAGGCAACGCTCGCCACGGCGAATTTCCACCGGCCCCAGCCGCGCCGTACCCCGGCTCAGGGCTTCCATGGACATGCGCAGGCCCGGAATGATCACGCCACCGAGGTAGTCACGGTCGGCGCTGATGGCGTCCACCGTGGTGGCGGTGCCCAGGTCCAGCACCAACAGGTCCTCCCCGGGGTGCATCTGGGTGGCGGCAATCGCGTTGGCGATGCGATCGGAACCGACCTCCAGGGGGTTGCGATAGAGGATTTTCAGGCCGGTTTTCGCGCCGGCCTTGAGTTCGAAAGGCGCCATGCCGAAGTACTTCTGGCAACCGCCGCTGACGCTGTACACCAGGTCCGGCACCACGCTGCACAGCGCGATGTTGCGCACCCGCTCGGGATCGAAACCGTTCTCCCGCAGCACGCCGCGGAAGAACAGCCCGTACTCGTCCGATGCAGCCCCCTGCTTGGAGGTCATGCGGAAGGTCAGTCGCAGCTGGTCGCCTTCGAACAACCCGCCGAACAGGTGGCTGTTGCCGATGTCCAGGCACAGGATCATGTCTCGCGGGCCTCCGCTTGTCTCAAGGGTGCATCGTCGGCCCGTGGGCCGACGGGCGTTGTCGCCAGGGCATCGGCCAGCAGGGTGGCCAGGGCCCGGGTGTCGTCCGCCGCCTGCCGGGAACCGCCTGCATCGATCAGGGTGTAGGCGTGTCGGGCGGGACCGATTTCCGCCAGGTCATTGTGCACCACCAGGTCGCAGGCGTCGCCCGCGAACAGGCGCTGGACGGCGCGGTTCACACCGGCCTCGTCCGCCGCCACGGTCAGCTTGAAACCCACCACGCGAAGCGCCGGATTGCGGGACCAGCCGCGCAACTGGGGCAGCAGCTTCGGGTTGGGCGCCAGGTGCAGGGTCATCGCCGAGCCGGAGCCGATCTTGCCGGCGCCAACCGGGGAGCCGTGTGATGGCGCCGCGCCTGGATCGTTTCCATCAATGCCGGCAACGGAGAAATCACTCACCGCCGCGGCATGGATCACCGCGTCGAAGGATTCGGTTTCGAGCCGTCGCCGCAAGGCCGCTTCCAGGTCGGTGAACGACTCGTAGCGTTCCAGGTCCTCCACCGCCTCGGGCGCCTGCGCCACCGCGCCACCCAGCCAGGTGACGTCGAAGCCCCGATCGGCCAATGCGTCGGCCAGGACCGCCGCGGTGCGCCCGGTGCTGTGATTGCCGATGTAACGCACGGCGTCGATGGGTTCGCGGGTCCCGCCCCCGGTGATCAGCACGCGGCCGGCCACGGTCCGGTCATGGGCCAGCAGCCCCTCGATACGCGCACGGATGTCATCGGGCTCGAGCATTCTTCCGGCCCCGGTCTCGCCGCAGGCCAGGTCGCCGGCGGCGGTCGGCAGGACATGGATGCCCCAACGCTTCAGCCGTTCGACGTTCTCGCGTGTGGCCGGGTAATCCCACATGTGCGTGTTCATGGCGGGCACGACGAACAGGGGCGCGCCCCGCGACCAGGCGGCCTGCCACAATGTCGAGACTGCGTCGTCGGCGATGCCGTGGGCGAACTTCGCCAGCAGGTTGGCGCTGGCGGGACAGGCCACGACGAGATCGGCCCAGCGGGCGAGTTCGATGTGGTCCATGGCCCGACCGGGCGCAAAGGTGTCATCGAACACGGGCTCACCGCTCAGCCCTTCCAGCGTCGCCCGCCCGACGAACTCGGACACCGAGGCCGTGGCGGCCACGCGCACGGCGTGACCGGCCTTGCGCCAGGCCGAAATCAGTCCCGTGGCCTTGGCGCAGGCGATGGAACCGGACATCAGGAACAGGATGTTCCGGTGCCCGGGAATCAGGTCAGTGGCCATCATGGGCCTCCAGGGGTACGTTATCGATCAGCCGCGTCGCTCCGAGTCGGGCGGCGGCCAGGCGGCGACCACCGAGGTCCTCCACGTAATCGACGTCGAACCCCAGGCCGGACAGCGCCGCGGCCGCCGTGGCCGCATCGGGGCTCTCGACCAGGCTGCGGTGCAGGGCCGGCGCCAGTTCTCGCTCCCTGGCATCCAGGCGCGCGTTGCGCGAGGACAGGGCCAGGCCGCTGGCTTCCCGCACCGTGGAGCAGGCCACGATCTCCGTGTCCATGAAGAAAGCCTCCACCATGCCACGCACCAGTTCGAGCTGCTGCCAGTCCTTCTCGCCGAAGTAGGCGCGCCGCGCCCGCACCAGGTTGAGCAGGCGCATCACCACCGTGAGCACCCCGTCGAAATGGCCCGGGCGGTGGGCTCCTTCGAGGCGGGTGGCCAGGTCGCGTTCGCTCACGCGATAGCGATAGTCGTCCGCGTAAATGGCCTCGCGACGCGGCAGCAGGACGTGGTCGACGCCCCAGGCCCGAAGGTTGGCGAGGTCCTGCTCCAGGTCCGCCGGATAGGTCGCCAGGTCGGAGGCCTGGTCGAACTGGGTGGGGTTCAGGAACAGGCTGACCACGGTGACCGGGTTCTCGGCCACGCTGCGCGCCACCAGGGCGCGATGGCCGGCGTGGAGGCCGCCCATGGTGGGCACGAACCCGGGCGGCCAGGCGCCCTGAGATCGGCGGAAGGCCAGCCAGGCCTCCAGGTCGTCGTGGATGTTCATCCCGCGTAGCGTTCCTCTGGGGCCGGAAAATCGGCCGTGCGCACGTCCCGTGCGAAATGATCCAGCGCGTCCAGGATCAGGCCGCGCCCGTCCAGGTACTGGCGCACGAACTTCGGCCGCATGTTGGCCGTCAGACCCAGCAGGTCCTGCAACACCAGCACCTGGCCGTCGGTCTCGTTCCCTGCGCCGATCCCGATGGTGACGATGTCGAGTGACCGGGTGATGTCCGCCGCGAGGGTTTCGGGCACGCATTCGAGCACCAGGGCGAAGCAGCCGGCCCGCTGGCAGGCCAGGGCCTCCTTCTTCAAGCGCTGGCGGTCGTCCTCGCTGCGCCCCTGCACCCGGAACCCGCCGAACTGGTTCACGGACTGGGGCGTGAGGCCCAGGTGGCCCATGACCGGCACGCCGGAATCGACGATGTGGCGGACCAGGTCCTCCTGTCCACGGATGCCTTCCACCTTCACCGCCGTGGCGCCGGCCTTCATCAGCGTTTCCACCGCCTCCATGGCCGGTTGCAGGCCCTTGCGGCAGGCCAGGAACGGCAGGTCGGCCACGATGAACTTGTCCGGGGCGCCGCGTTTCACGGCGCGCACGTGGTGGGCCATCTCCTCCACCCCGATGGGCAGGGTGGTGTCATGGCCGTGCATCACCATCGCGGCGCTGTCACCGACCAGGAGCAGGTCCACGTCGGAATCGGCCAGGATGCTGGCCATGGTGTAGTCGTAACAGGTCACCATCACGAGCCGGTCGTGGGCCTGTTTGCGTTCGGGAAATTCGAGCACGTTCATGACACGTTCTTCCTCAGGCGGGGGCGGCGTTCGCCACCATGGAAATCGACGAAGACGCGATAGAGATCACCGAGCCCGCCCTCGCCCAGGGCCGACAGGTTGCGGTCCAGGGTGGCCACGTCGCCGCGGGCAAGGGGGCCGGTCAGCGCGCCTTCGGGGTGGGCCAGGAAGTTGTCCAGGGACTGGCGCAGGTAGGCCGACAGGGCCTCGTGGGGGACACCGAGGTCGCGGTCCAGGCGTTCGCCCACGGCGCGCCACAGCACCTGCGGGAAATTTCCCGCCATGACGCACAGGGCGTGATACTCGGCCTTGTTCTCGGGAGCGATGGCGTGGTGCGGGTTGGGCAGGCCGGGAAACAGCGCCGCGAAGTCGTGGCCCTGCTCCACCATGAACGGAATGGCGCGGTAGGTCGCGCGGTCGTACAGCTCCGGTCCGAAGGTCATCAGCGGGTGGGCGCCCGCCACGTTGGGCAGGCTGAGGGCGCCGGCGCAGTGGACGAGGCGATGCTGGTGCAGGAAGGGATAACGCCGCAGCAGCGGGGCGATCGCATCGTCCGACACCGCCAGCACGACGTGCGTGGCATCGCGCAGCGTCGCGCGCAGGCGTGCTTCCGGATCCGCGTGGTCGTGACTGTTGAAAGCTGAACGGGGGTTGCGGGCCCAGCCTGAACAGGCGTGGCCTTCGAGTTGCAGGTAGTGGCGCAGGTGTCGCGCCAACCGCCCGTCGCCGAGGATGGCGTAGTGCGTGAGCTCGTTCATCGGTACCTGTCCCGTGGATCAAGTCCTGTTGTGGTGTGCCGCGTTCCGGGAACCCCCGGATTGCGGCGTCGGGGCGGATGTCGTGCATCCGGCCCGTGCGTCCCGCGGCACGCCGTGTTCCATGACTGCCCTTGAAGGGTCGGTCCGGTGGCGCCGCGTCGCGGGATGCGCAGCATATCACATGGGGGTGGGCGGATCTTTTTCCAACGCGGACAGGGGCTTGTCCGTTTCCTGGCGCCGGTGGCTGCGGCGCGGAAGCGCCGGGGCCACCCGGTGATGTTGACGACACCGTAATACTGTATATATTTTCAGTACTGGCACGCCGATTCCCATGAACACCGATCACGCCCCCATCCCCGACGACGCCCCGATGTCCGCCGAAACCGATTCCGGCGCCCCGGCCTACGCCGAGCTGGCCTGCGTCAGCAACTTCAGCTTCCTGGAGGGCGCTTCCCACCCCCAGGAGCTGGTGGCCCGTGCCGCCGCCCTCGGCTATCGGGCCCTGGCGCTGGCCGACGAGTGCTCGCTGGCGGGCATCGTGCGCGCCCACGAGGAAGCCCGGCGCTGCGCCACCGCGGGACATCCCATCGCGTTGATTCCCGCCAGCCGCTTCCGCCTGGATGGCGGCTCGCAATTGCTGCTGCTGGCGCCGGACGCGGCCGCCTACACCCAGCTCTGCACCCTGGTCACCCGCGGCCGGCGGGCCGCGCCCAAGGGGGACTACGCGCTCGCCTGCGCCGACTTCGAGCATGGCCTGGAGCACTGCCTGGCGCTCTGGCTGCCTGCCGAGGGCCCCGAGGGCGAGTCGGACCTGAAGACCGCCCACTGGGTCGCCACGCACTTCGAGGGCCGCGCCTGGCTGGGCGCCCGCCTCAGCCTGGGCCCCGACGACCGGGCCCGCCGGGCCCGCCTCGCCACCACCGCCGACGCCGTGGGCCTGCCCGTGACTGCCTGTGGCGACGTGCGCATGCACCGGCGCGAGCGGCGCATGCTGCACGACGTGCTGGCGGCGGTCCGGCACGGCTGCAGCCTCCGGGAACTGGGCTACCGCGCCCTGCCCTCCGGCGAGCGCCACCTGCTGCCGCGGCCGGTCCTGGCGACGCGCCACCCGGCGGCCTGGCTGCGCGAGAGCGTGCGCATCGCGGGGCGTTGCCGCTTCCGCATGGACCAGCTGCGCTACCGCTATCCGAAGGAGGTGGTGCCGGCCGGATCGAGTCCCGCCGAACACCTGCGCAGTCTCACGGAAGCGGGCATCCGCCGGCGCTGGCCGGACGGCATCGACACGCGGCTGCGGGATCAGATCGAACACGAACTGGCGCTGATTGCCGAGCTCGGCTACGAGTCCTACTTCCTCACCGTGCACGACATCGTCGCCTTCGCCCGCGGCGAGGGCATCCTCTGCCAGGGACGCGGCTCGGCCGCCAACTCGGCGGTCTGCTACTGCCTGGGCATCACCGAGGTGGACCCGGCGCGCATGAGCATGCTGTTCGAACGCTTCATCTCCCGCGAGCGGGACGAGCCGCCGGACATCGACGTGGACTTCGAGCACGAACGTCGCGAGGAGGTAATCCAGTACGTCTACCGCAAGTACGGGCGCGACCGCGCGGCCCTGGCCGCCACCGTGATCAGCTACCGCCCGAAGAGCGCCGTGCGCGACGTCGGCAAGGCCCTCGGCTTCGGCCTGGACCAGGTGGACCGGCTCGCCGGCAGCCTGGCCTGGTGGGACCGCCCGGACGCCCTGGCCGAGCGGCTCGCCGAACTCGGCTTCGACCCCGGCAGCCTGGCCGTGCGCCAGCTGCTGCACCTGGTGCCCGAACTCTGCGGCTTTCCGCGCCACCTGTCCCAGCACGTGGGCGGCTTCGTCATCTCCGAACAGCCCCTGGCCTGCCTGGTGCCCGTGGAGAACGCCGCCATGGCGGAGCGCACCGTGATCCAGTGGGACAAGGACGACCTCGAGACCCTGGGCCTGCTCAAGGTCGACTGCCTGGCGCTGGGCATGCTCACCGCCATCCGCCGTTGCCTGGACACGGTCAACGAATGGAACGGGCGCCAAGGCTCGGACGCCGTTCCCCTCACGCTTGCGGACATCCCGCCGGAAGACCCGGAGACCTACGCGATGATCCAGGCGGCCGACACCGTGGGCGTGTTCCAGGTCGAGTCCCGGGCGCAGATGGCCATGCTGCCGCGCCTGCGGCCCGCCTGCTTCTACGACCTGGTGATCGAGGTGGCCATCGTCCGGCCCGGCCCCATCCAGGGCGACATGGTGCACCCCTATCTCCGGCGCCGGCGGGGCGAGGAGCCGGTGCGTTACCCCTCGAAGGACCTCGAGCGCGTGCTCGAGCGCACCCTGGGCGTGCCCATCTTCCAGGAGCAGGTGATGCAGATCGCCATGGTGGCGGCCGGGTTCAGTGGTTCGGAAGCGGACGTGCTGCGGCGCTCCATGGCAGCCTGGGCCCGGCGCGGGGGCCTGGAGCACCTGCACCGGCGCCTGGTCGGCGGCATGCTTGAGCGCGGTTACAGCGAGGAATTCGCCGAGCAGATCTTCAACCAGATCAAGGGATTCGGGGAGTACGGCTTTCCCGAATCCCACGCCGCCAGCTTCGCCCTGCTGGTCTACGTCTCGGCCTGGCTCAAGCGCCACCACCCGGCGTCCTTCACCGCCGCCCTGCTCGATTCGCAGCCCATGGGTTTCTACCCGCCGGCGCAGCTGGTGCAGGACGCCCGCCGGCACGGCGTGCGGGTGCGCCCGGTGGACCTGCGCTTCAGCGACTGGACCTGCCGCCTGGAACCCGACCACCATCCGCAACGGCGCGGCGAGCCCTGCCTGCGCCTGGGCCTGGGTCGGGTCAAGGGCTTCGGCGAGGCCGCGGCGCGGCGCCTGCTGACGGCCCGCGCCACGCGTGCCTTTCGGGACGCCCAGGATCTCTGCGACCGCGCCCGCCTCGACCGGGGCGAGCTGAACGCCCTCGCCGAGGCCGGCGCCCTGCGCGGTATCGCCGGGCACCGCCACCGGGCCCGGTGGGAAACCGCCGCGGTGCAACCGGCCGCGACGGACCTGCTCGAGGGCGTGGACGGCCGGGACCGGCAGGACAGCCGTGCCGTATCCATCCGCCCGCCCGACCCCCGGGACGACGTGATCGCCGACTACCGCGCCACCGGGCTGACCCTCGGGCGCCACCCCGTCGCCTTCGTACGGGCCGAGTTGCGCCGCCGGCGTGCACGCACGGCCCGGGAGGTGACCGCCCTGCCCCATGACACCCCCACCCGCGCCTGCGGCCTGGTGACCATGCGCCAGCGCCCGCAGACCGCGAACGGCACGATGTTCCTCACCCTGGAGGACGAGACGGGTACGGTGAACGTGGTGCTCTGGCCCCGGGTCTGGGAACGCCAGCGCGCCGTGGTGCTGGGCACGGGACTGATCGCCGTCGACGGCGTGCTGGAAAGCGACGGGGACGTGCACCACCTCATCGCCGGGCGACTGCACGACTGGGACGCCCTGCTGGCCGGGTTCCGGGCGCGTTCGCGGGATTTCTGCTGAGGGGAAAGGGAGCCGGGGCGCGGGAACGGGCGCCGCACCAGATTCGGCGCCCGGCCCCGCCCCCCGGCGGGAAACCCGTGGTCGGCCGTATGCGGATGTTGGCCTGCCCCGGGAACGGTCTTGCTCGAAACGGGAAGATGCAATTACCGCGCCATGACAAGGAACCATTGCATTACAAGGACTTGCCCCTTGATCACCGGGATGACCTCACCGGCGCATGGCGGAAATCGCCACGCACTGGCGAAACACCGAGCACCGGACCGGCGCGGGATGCGCGGGCCCTGTCGGGCGCGAGCCGGACCGATGTGAACCGCGTTGGTTTGCGGGGATTGGGCCGGTATAATCCCGCCTTTGAGCGAACCATCCAGAGACGTCGACCCCATGCGTTCATTGCTTACTGCGAGCCTCGCACTCGTCGCACTGACGAGCGGACCCGTTCTCGCCGCCGGAGATCCGGAAGCGGGCAAGATCAAGGGATACACCTGTACGGGATGCCACGGCATTGCCGGCTACAAGAACGTATACCCGACGTACAACGTGCCGTTCATCGCGGGGCAGAATGCCGAATACCTCGAGGCCGCACTCAAGGCCTACCGCAGCGGCGAACGCCAGCACCCGACCATGACCCTGCATGCCGAAAGCCTCAGCGACGAGGACATCGCGGACATCGCCGCCTGGCTGGTCACCGAGAAGGGAGAAGAAGGATGAAGCGCCTGGTCCTGATCACGGCCCTTGGCCTGGCCGCCACCGGCGCCCTGACCGCCCAGGCGGGCGACGCGGAAGCCGGCAAGGAAAAATCCCTCACCTGCCAGGCCTGCCATGGCCCCGACGGCAAGGGCACCCTGCCCATGTACCCGGTGATCGCCGGCCAGTACGAGGATTACCTGGCCCACTCGCTGCGCGCCTATCGCGACGGCAAGCGGACCAACGCCATCATGGCCGGCCTCGCCGCGCCGCTGAGCGACGAGGACATCGAGGATCTCGCCGCCTACTACGCCTCCCTGCCGGGGCCGCTGCAGACCCTGCCCGACCGCTAAACCACCCGGGATCGGACGAGCCGTGGCGTCACGGCGAAGCTATCGGTAATAAGGGTTCTCGCCCGTGTCGTGATCGGTGGCGTCGCGGATGCCGGAGATTTCCGGGAAATGCTGCCGCAGGGTGGTCTCGATCCCTTCCTTGAGCGTCACGTCGACCATGCCGCAACCATGGCATCCGCCCCCGAACCGCAACAGCACCTCGGATTCGGCGGAGATACCTTCCAGGGAGACGCGCCCGCCATGCGACGCCAGGCGTGGGTTGATCTCGGAATCGATCACCCAGCGCACACGATCGGCCAGCGATGCGTCCTCTTCGGGCATGGAGCCCTTGATGTTCGGCGCCTTGATGGTCAGTTGGCCGGCGCCGGCCTCCCCGCTTTCGAAATCGATCAGGGCGTCCTTCAGCCAGGACACGCTGTCGGCGGCCACGTGCAGGTCGAAACCTTCATAGCGGTCGGATCGGTCATCAACTGCGGCTGATCCCTCGGGACAGAACTGGAGGTCGCAGGCCGCCTGGGGAGTGCCGGGCGCGACCACGCGCAGGCGCAGGCCGAGGTCGTCGGCGTCCTGTTGCAACAGCAGCTTGCGGAAATAGTCCTGGGCGGCCTGGGTGATCTCGATCACGGGGTGTCCTCTTTGGGCGAATCCGGCAACGCCAGTCCCGATGCGGCGTACAGGGCCCTCCCCAGCATCGGCAGGGAGGTGTCCAGGCGCCAGTCCATCTGGGAATGCGTGCCTTCGAATTCTTCAAAGTGGTGGCGGACGCCCAGATTTTCCAGCGCCTTCGCCAGGGCCCGGGTGCCGAACTGGATGTGGTACTGGTCGCGTTTGCCCACGTCGATGTACAGGCAATGCAGCCCGGAAAGGGCCGGAACATGGTCCGCCACGAGGTTCAGCGGGTCGTGCGCCAGCCATCGCTCCCAGCGCTCCGGATCCAGGGCGCAGGTTTCCAGGTCCATCGGCAGCCGGATGCGCCCCGGTTCACTCTCGTCCGGGTCGTAGGTCGCCGCCATGGCCAGGGTCATGAGCACCGAAAAATCCCTTCCGCCCAGTTTGCGGTTGCGCCAGAACACTTCCAGGAAGCGCTGCGGGTCTCCCCCGTACTCCGACAGGACCAGGCAGGCGGTCGGCAATTCGGGCCGGTAGACCCAGTCGAAACCGCAATCGGCCGCATGCAGGGCCACGCCCCCCCAGGTCTCCGGGTAGGCCATGGCATGGCGCAGGCCGCCGTAGCCGCCACTGGACTTGCCGAAGACGCCCCGGCCTTCCGGGCCATCGACCACGTTCACGGCAGTGCCGAGCAGGGGCACGAGCTCCTCCACCACGTAGTCGGCGTAGGCGCCCACCGCCGGTGAATTGATGTACTGGTTGCCGCCCAGCGAGGTGAAGCAGTCGGGCATCGGCACGACCACCGGCGGCAGCGCGCCCGAGGCGATGAGGCGGTCCAGGCGCTGCACCAGGTTCTCGCCCTGGTTGCGCCAGTTCAGGTGGCCGGGGCCGGAGTTGGTGAAGGCGGCGAAGTCCCAGAGGGCCACGTACGGTCCGGCCGCCTCGTCATAGCCGGGCGGCAGGTAGACCGGCAGGTCCCGCTCGACGGGGTCGTCCCAGGGGTTGCCTTCCAGCGCTTTCGAACGGTGGGGCAGGCGCAGCACGCGCCCTGAAGGCCAGTCGGGGAAATCCCGGACCCGGGGCGCCACGGCGGGCCCTCAGCCGGTCCGGCCCAGGACGTGTCCCAGGTGGGCGAGGAGTTCGTCGCGCAGGCTGTCCACTTCCAGGGCGTAGTCGATGTTGGCCTTGAGCATGCCCAGGCGGGAACCGCAGTCGTAGCGCACACCTTCCAGCGGGCAGGCGTAGACCGGGTGGTCGCCCATGAAGCGCGCGATCCCGTCGGTGAGCTGAATCTCGCCGCCGGCGCCTTCCCCGATGGTGGCCAGGGTGTCGAAGATGCGCCCGTCCAGCACGTAGCGCCCCACGATGCCGAGGTTGGACGGCGCCTCTTCGGGCGCCGGCTTCTCGACCAGCGAGGTGATGCGGCGATGTCCCGAGGGGGTCTCCTCCACCTCGGCGATGCCGTAACTGGCCGTGAGGGACGGGTCGATGGCTTCGAGACCGATCACACCGCCCCCGGTGGCTTCGTGCACCGCGACCAGCTGCGCCAGCGCGCCGCGGCCCGGATCCAGCACCATGTCGTCAGGCAGGATGACGGCGAAGTGTTCGTCGGCCGGCACGTGTTCGCGGGCGCAGAGCACCGCGTGGCCCAGCCCCAGGGGCTGATCCTGGATCGCGACCTCGGCACGGACACCCTCGGGGAGGATGGCGCGCACCCGCGCCAGCAGCGCGTCCTTGCCGCCTTGCTCCAGTTTCGATTCCAGGCCCTCGTCCCGGCGGAAATGGTCCAGGATGGACTCCTTGCCCGGACTGACCACGAACACCATCGTGTCCACGCCGGCGGCCACGGCCTCTTCCACGGCGTACTGGATCAGTGGACGATCCACGACCGGCAACAGTTCCTTGGGTACGGCCTTGGTGGCGGGCAGGAATCGCGTTCCAAGCCCGGCCACAGGAAAAACGGCTTTCCTGACGGGGGAATTCATGGGGGACAGCCTAACCGGCTCGGTGCAAGGGCACCACCCGATCCGGTTCGGCGCGCTGCGGCGACCGGTTCAGTTCCGGCACCAGGCACAGCAGGCAGCCCTGCAAGGTGGACACGTCGTAGCGCTGCACCCCGGCCTCCATGGCCTGGAGTTCCCGCTGCAGTTCGGTCCAGTCGGCCTGGCGCGGGTGCGCCAGGAAAATCTTCTCGTGCGCGGTTTTCTCGTTGGGCTCGAGTTCGTGGAACAGCTCCTCGAACAGCTTTTCGCCGGCGCGCAGGCCCGTATAGACGATCTGGATGTCCCGGCCGGGCTCCTTGCCCGCCAGGCGGATGAGCTGCTCGGCGAGATAGGTGATGCGCACCGGCTCGCCCATGTCCAGCACGTAGATCTCGCCGCCCCGCCCCTGGAGGGCCGCCTGCATGATCAGCTGACTGGCCTCGGCGATGGTCATGAAGTAGCGGGAAATCTCCGGATGCGTGACCGTTACCGGTCCGCCCCGCTCGATCTGCTCCTTGAACAGCGGCACCACGCTGCCGTTGGAGTTGAGCACATTGCCGAAGCGCACGGTCACGAAGCGTGTCGGTGAGCGGTCGTTCATGCTCTGACAGAACATTTCCGCCACGCGCTTGGTGGCGCCCATGATGTTCGCCGGATTCACGGCCTTGTCCGTGGAGATCAACACGAAGGTGCCGACGCCATGGCGGTCGGCCGCTTCGGCCAGGCGCCGCGTTCCGATCACGTTGTTCCGGACGGCTTCGCGGATCTGGGTCTGCAGGATCGGCAGGTGCTTGTAGGCTGCGGCGTGGAAGATCACCTCCGGCTGGTGCCGCGCGATCACGGTCTCCACCGTGGCCGGATCACAGATGTCGCCGAGGATGGAGGAGAACACCAGGTCCTCGAATTCACCGCGCAGTTCCAGGTCGATGCGGTACAGCGCGTATTCGCTGTGGTCGACGACCACCAGCTCCACCGGGTTGAGGCGCGCGATCTGGCGGCACAGCTCGGAACCGATACTTCCGCCGCCTCCGGTCACCATGACGCGCTTGCCGACGAGCCCGTCCCGCAGGGCGTCCCAGTCCAGGGACACCGGCTCGCGGCCCAGCAGGTCATCGATGGCGACCTTCTTCAGGACGTTGATGCGCGTGGCCTTGTTGCCCAGATCCTGCAGCGTCGGCAGGGTGCGGAACTCCAGGTCGCTGTCTTCGCAGATGCGCACGATGCGCTGCATCTGCTGGTTGCTGGCCGAGGGAATGGCGATGATGACGAGGTCGACCTTCAGACGGTGGCCCAACTGCGGCAGATCGTCGATGACCCCCAACACGGGCAGGCCGTGCACGGCGCCGCCCCGAAGCCGCGGATCGTCGTCCAGGAATCCCATCACGCGGTAGCCGCCGCGGTGACGCAGTTCGCGTTCGAGCAGCGCGCCCGAGCGCCCCGCGCCGAGGACGATCACCCGCTCCAGCCCCTCGTCATCGCCGTGGCGTCCGGCGCGCGAATCCTTCCAGAAGCGGTAACACATGCGGGGAAAGGCCAGCGCGATGAACAACAGGCCCGGGTAGACCACCACTTCCGGCAGCCAGCGGGCGAACTCGCCGCCACGCAACAGCGCCAGCCCCAGGAAGATCAGTACCGCCCCGAACACGGCCGCACGGGCGATGTTCCACATGTCGTTAAAGCTGGCGAAGCGCCACAATCCGCGATACAGGCCGGTGGATGCCAGCACCAAGCCCTGCAGGGCCATGACCACGGGCAATTCACCCGCAAGGCTCCAGGTATCGAGAATGGAAATTTCGAACAGGCGCTCGGCCATGAACCGCGCGGCGTACCAGGACAGGAACACCATGGCGAGGTCGTGCAGCACGACCGCGGCGCGAGGATGGCGGGCCCAGACCCGCCAGTTATTTGTGTGCTTGCCGCTCAAGTTCCTCGTTCCCCCAGCTTGAGAGACACCGCGTACCAGGTCACGGCCAACAGGAAACAGGCCGCTCCCGCGACCCACCAGGCCCACTGCGCTTGGATGACCCCCAGCGCCATCCCGGGCGCGACAATGAAAATGTTCAATGCCGCGTAGAGCAGCAGAACCCGACCGTGTGACCATCCATGGACGATCAGTCGTTGATACACGTGCCGACGGTGCGCAGTATACCACCGCTCACCGGCGAACAGGCGCGTGAGGAGCGTCAGGCCCGCGTCCACGTGGAACACGGCGAGCACGAGCACCACCAGGGGCCAGGGAAGGACGCCCTGAAGGGCTCCGGCGATGCCCAGCCCCCCGAGCAGGAACCCCAGGGGCACGCTGCCCGCATCGCCCATGAAGACCCGCGCCCGGGGCGCGTTCCAGGGCAGGAAGGCGATACAGGCCGCGGCCACGCCCGCCGCGGCCAGCGCCAGTCCCGGCGCGCCGTTGTACAGGAAGACCGCCGCGAGCATGACGCCGCTCAAGACGCCTTGCGCCCCCGCCATGCCGTTGCTGCCATCCATGAAGTTGTAGGCGTTCATGGTCCAGACCTGAAGGACGACCAGCAGGACCCAGGCCAGGATGCCGACCAGGCCGCCCTGCCCCGCCCCGCCCAGGCACCCCAGCAGGACCGCGGCCGCCAGCGCCTGCAGCAGCAGGCGCGGCCATGCCGCCAGGCCACGCCAGTCGTCGAGGAAGCCGGCGATGGCCAGGGCGAGCGCCAGTGGCAGGGCGCAGGAAAGCCAGAAACCGGGCATGGCAATGGTCCCGAACCGCGGCCCGCCACCGACGATCCAGGCCGCCAGGCAGAGGCCGAGCACGAGACCGAGTCCGGCGCCGGTCGGCGTGGCCACGCCATGGCTGGATCGTTCCCCGGGCAGGTCGAGCAGGCCGCGACGGCGCGCCAGCCCCGTGACGCCCGCCACGCCCATGAAGGCGAGCAGGAAGGCGAGCAGGGTTGCGGGGATCACGGGATAGGGTCAGTCACCCAGCACGCCGTGAATGACGCGCGTCGTGCCCCACCGGCGACAGCTGGGACACTGCCAGTAGTTGGTATGACCGCTGTAGCCGCAATGCTTGCAGCGATGGGTGGGTTGGCGCGCCAGCAGGCGCTGGGCCACGGCACGCAGGATCTCGTCGCCCGACTCCATGTCGGGGCCGCCGGCCAGCTTGAGTTCGATCAGCTTGTCCAGGCCGCGCACGGAGGGATGCTTGGCCAGTTCCGTGGCCAGGAACCGGGCCGCGGGCCCGAGGCCCTCGCGCTGCTGCAGCATGGCGGTCAGTTCGAGGATCACGCTGATGCTGCCGTGCCGGCCGCACCAGCCCAGCAGGGTTTCTTCGGCGCGCTCCATCTGTCCGCTGGTGCCGGCGCATTCGAGGTAGTGCTGCAACACGTCCGGGATGATGTCCCCGTCCATCTCGGCCACTTCCTCGTAGATGCCCATGGCCTCCACGAACTCCTCCCGGTGACGGGCGATCTTGGCCTGGACGATGCGCGCGCGGATGCTCTTCGGGTCGTGCTTGCGGGCTTCACGCAGGGCCTTGCGCGCCGCCTCGGAGTCGCCGGCCTCGAGCGCCGCTTCGGCCTTTTCGCAACAGAAGTGGCTCATGACCAGGCCCATCGTGTCGCCGGTCTCCTCCTCCAGCGCGCGCGCCTGCTCCAGGGCCTTGTCCCAGTCCTTTTCCTGCTGGTAGATGTCCAGCAGGTGGCGCAGGGCCGAAGGCGCGTGGGCGCCCCGTTCGATGAGTTCACTGAACAGGCGCTCGGCGCGATCGAACAGGCCGGCGCGCATGTAATCCTCGCCCAGTTCCAGAAGGGCCTTGGTTCGCTGGGCCGGATCGAGGCTCTGCTTGCCGATGATGTTCTGATGGATGCGGATGGCCCGGTCCACCTCGCCGCGGCGGCGAAACAGGGCGCCAAGGGCCAGGTGGGTTTCGAAGGTGTCCTTGTTGACCTCGGCCATTTCCAGGAACACCTGGATGGCCTTGTCCGGCTGCTCGTTGAGCAGGTAGTTCAGCCCCTGGAAATAGCGGCTGGAAAACTGACGGTTCCGCTTGGTTTCGTTGCGCCGGAAGACCTTGCGCGCGAGCCACCAGCCGCCCAGCGCCGCGAGCGGCACCAGGGCGAGCAGGAAGAACTCAATCATGGGCGATGTCCGGTGCGGACCGGGCGGCAGCGGCGCGTTCGCGGCGCAACGCCATGCGTGCGGGCAGCACCTGCAGCACCCAGGTCCCGGCCACGCCGAGCAGGACGCCGAAGGACAGGGCCACGACGACCACCAGCCCCAGTGGCCACGCCAGCTGGGCCCAGAGCAGGTCGAGGGTGACCGTATCGGAATTGAGGGCGCCGATCAGCAGCCCGCCGGCGACCGCCAGGATCGCGACCAGGATGAAGATCAGCTTGTACATGGACCCTGCGTGTCGGACGCGCGACGGCTCATTCGCCGTCGTTGACGCGCTCGCGCAGGGCTTTGCCCGGCTTGAAATGGGGTACGTATTTGCCCGGCAGCGAAACGGCGTCGCCGGTCTTGGGGTTGCGACCCAGTCGCGGGGCGCGGTAGTGCAGAGAAAAACTCCCGAAACCGCGGATCTCGATGCGATCTCCTTCGGCCAGGGAGGCGCTCATCTGTTCGAGGATGGCCTTGACGCCCAGCTCCACGTCCACGTGGGCCAGGTGCTGCTGCTGTTCCGCCAGGCGATCGATGAGTTCTGACTTTGTCATGGATTATCCCTTGTGAGATGCCCTTGTGAGATGCCCTTGTTAGATGTCTGGGCGAGACGCCCGGACCGGCCGGCAAAACGCGGGCGGCCCCATGGCCGCCCGCGCTCCGGGTCAGTTACCCTGGTCCAGCTGTTCCTTGAGCAGTTCGCCCAGGGACGTGGTCCCCTTGGCGCCGCTGCTCTGCTGGTATTCTTCCAAGGCCTCGGCGAGCTCATCGTCTTCCAGGGCCTTGATGGACAGGCTCAGGGAACGGCTCTTCCGATCCAGGCTCGTGAACTTCGCCTCGATCTCGTCGCCGACGGACAGCTCCTTGGTGGCGTCTTCCACGCGCTCCTTCTTGATTTCGGAGGCACGCAGGTAACCTTCCACGCCTTCGCCCAGTTCGATGACCGCACCGCGGGCATCCACTTCCTTCACCGTGCCCTTCACCATGCTGCCGCGCGGGTGCTCGGCCATGAAGGTGGCGAACGGATCCTGGTCCAGCTGCTTCAGGCCCAGGGAGATGCGCTCACGCTCGGGATCGACCGCCAGCACCACGGCTTCGAGTTCCTCGCCCTTGGTGAAGTTGCGCACGGCCTCTTCGCCCGGCGCCTGCCAGGAGATGTCGGACAGGTGCACCAGGCCGTCGATACCGCCGTCCAGGCCGATGAAGATGCCGAAGTCGGTGATGGACTTGATGGCGCCCGTCACGCGATCGCCCTTGTTGTGGATGGCGGCGAAGGCCTCCCACGGGTTGGACGAGCACTGCTTCATGCCCAGGGAGATGCGGCGACGCTCCTCGTCGATTTCCAGGACCATCACTTCGACCTCGTCGCCGGTCTGCACGACCTTCGCCGGGTTGACGTTCTTGTTGGTCCAGTCCATCTCGGACACGTGCACCAGGCCTTCCACGCCGTCTTCGATTTCCACGAAGCAGCCGTAGTCGGTGATGTTGGTCACGGTGCCGAACAGGCGGGTGCTCACCGGGTAGCGGCGGGACAGATCCGTCCACGGATCTTCGCCCAGCTGCTTCAGGCCCAGGGACACGCGGTTGCGCTCCCGGTCGAAACGCAGCACGCGCACTTCCAGCTCGTCGCCGACGTTCACGACTTCGCTCGGGTGACGCACGCGCTTCCACGCCATGTCGGTGATGTGCAGCAGGCCGTCGATGCCGCCGAGGTCCAGGAAGGCGCCGTAGTCGGTGAGGTTCTTCACCACACCCTTGACGATCAGGCCTTCTTCCAGCTCCTTCAGCAGCGCGTCACGCTCTGCGCTGTACTCGGACTCGACCACGGCGCGACGTGAAACCACCACGTTGTTGCGCTTGCGGTCCAGCTTGATGATCTTGAACTCGAGGTCTTTGCCTTCGAGGTAAGCCGGGTCACGCACCGGGCGCACGTCCACCAGGGAACCGGGCAGGAACGCGCGGATGTCGCTGATGTCGACGGTGAAACCGCCCTTGACCTTGCCGCTGATCTTGCCGGTGACGATGTCGTCCTCTTCGAAGGCCTTTTCCAGCTCGTCCCACACCAGGGAGCGCTTGGCCTTTTCACGGGAGAGGCGGGTTTCCCCGAAACCGTCTTCCACGGCGTCGAGCGCGACCTGCACGCTGTCGCCGACTTCGATCTCCAGTTCGCCGTCGTTGTTCTTGAACTGGTTGATCGGGACGATGCCCTCGGACTTGAGACCAGCATTGACGACGACGACGTCCTCACGGATGTCGACGATGGTGCCGGTGACGATGGTGCCTGGCTTGAGGCTCTTCGAGGCCAGGCTCTCTTCGAAGAGTTCTGCGAAACTTTCAGTCATTGGAATGAATTCTCACGGACTGGCGATGGGCATCGCCGTCCACCCATTTGTATCGGACGCCCAGGCGGGCTGTGCCGAGTGGTTGAAAAAACTGCACAATTGCGGATTAATTAAATCAATTATATCAAATATCTGGAAGCTTTTCTTTAACAATTCGATAAGCTTCATCCACCACCTCGTTGATCTCGAGTTCCGTCGAGTCGATGAGGATGGCGTCCTCCGCCGGCACCAGGGGCGCGACCGCGCGGTTCATGTCCCGCTCGTCACGTGCTTCCAGGTCCCGGAAAAGGCGCGAGAGTTTAACGCTTTCCCCTTTTTCTTTCAACTGTTTATAGCGCCTCTCGGCACGTGCCTCGGTGCTGGCCGTGAGGAACAGCTTCACGGCCGCATCCGGGAAGATCACCGTACCCAGGTCGCGACCGTCGCCCACCAGTCCGGGCGGCCTGCGGAAGGCCCGCTGGCGCGCCACCAGGGCCTCGCGCACGGCCGGCACGGCGGCCACCCGGGAGGCGCTGCGGCTCACCGGCTCGCTGCGCAGTTCGCGCGTCACTTCCTCGCCGGACAGCCAGATCCGGGTCTCGACGCCATCGAAGGAGAAATCGCAGTCCAGCCCGCGGGCGATGTCGGCCAGGGCCTCGTCACCGGCGTCCTCGCCCAGTCCCGCGCGCAGGGCCCCGAGTGCGACCAGGCGGTAGAGGGCGCCGCTGTCCAGGAAATGCCAGCCCAGGCGCGCCGCCAGCCGGGTCGAGATGGTGCCCTTGCCCGAACCGACGGGCCCGTCGATGGTGACGACCGGGGCGGCGTCGCTCACGCCGCCGCCTCCAGGCGGGCGCCCAGCCCGGCGAGATCCGCACGAAAGCCCGGGTAGGAGGTGTCGATGTACTCCGCCCCCTCGATCTCCACCCCGCCCTCGCTGACCAGGCCCAGCACGGCGAAGCTCATGGCGCAGCGGTGGTCGTGCGAGGACGCGACCCGCGCGAAGCGGCTCGGGCCACCCGTGAGGTCGATGCCGTCGGGATACTCGGTCAGGTCGATGCCCATGGCCGCCAGGCCCCGGGCCATGACGGCGATGCGGTCGCTCTCCTTCACCCGCAGCTCCTCCGCCTCGCGTATCCGGGTGACGCCGCGGGCGCGCGCCGCCAGGGCCAGCAGGATGGGCACCTCGTCGATCATGGCCGGGATCCATTCCGGCGGCACGTCCACACCGCGAAGGTCCGGGCTGTAGCGCAGGCGCAGGTCGCCGACGGGTTCGCCGCCCTCGGTGCGCCGGTCCAGAATTTCCAGGTCGCCGCCCATCAACTCCACCACGCGATAGAAGGCGTCGCGCGTCGGGTTCAGGCCCACACCACGCAGGACCACCTCGGAGCCCGGCACCACCAGGGCGGCGGTCGCCAGGAAGGCGGCGGACGACGGGTCGGCCGGGACGATCACGTCCGCGGCGCGCAGGGCCTGTCCCCCTTCGATCGAGGGTCCCTCACCGACGGCGACACCGAAGTGCGGCAGCATGCGTTCGGTGTGGTCGCGGCTCAGGCGCGGCTCGCTCACGCGGCTCACGCCTTCGGCGAACAGCCCGGCCAGCAGCACGCAAGACTTCACCTGGGCGCTGGATACGGGCGATGCGTAGTCGATGCCGCGAAGTTTCGGGTTGCCCTGGATGCGCAGCGGCGCCCTGCCCCCTTCGTCCGCCGCGACCTTCGCCCCCATGAGTTCCAGGGGCTTGATGATCCGTCCCATGGGACGGGAATTGAGCGAGGCGTCGCCGCTGAGCACCGAGTCGAATGGCTGTGCGGCGAGCACGCCGGCCAGCAGGCGCATGGCGGTTCCGGAGTTGCCCATGTCGAGCACGCCTTCCGGGGCCTGAAGGCCCGCCTCGCCGATACCGGTGGCCACCAGGGCGCCGCCCTCTTCGCGGTACCTGGCGCCCAACTGCTCCATGGCGTTGCGCGTAGCCGTGGTGTCACCGCTGACCAGCAGGCCCTCGATACGGGACTCGCCCGCGGCCAGGCCGCTGAAGATCAGCGCCCGGTGCGAGATGGACTTGTCGCCCGGCGGGCGCAGCGTGCCGTTCAGGGGCGTGGCGGCCGGGGTGACGTGCAGGCGCAGGCTCATGCGGTGCTTCCTTCCAGTGCGTGTGCGAGGGCGTTGATGAAACGGTCATTGCCCGCGGCCGTGCCCACGGTCACCCGCAGGTGTCGTGGCAGGCCGTAGCCGGCCACCGGGCGCACGATCACGCCCTGGCGCAGCAGGGCCTCGTTCACCGGCGCCGCGTCCCGGCCCAGGTCCAGCAGCAGGAAGTTCCCGGCCGAGGGTGCGACTTCGAAACCGAGACCGGCCAGTCCCGTTCCCAATTGCGCCATGCCCGCGGCGTTCTCGTTCACGGTGCGCGCGATGAACTCCTGGTCGCCCAGCGCGGCCTCGGCGCCGGCCAGGGCCAGGCTGTTGACGTTGAAGGGCTGGCGCACCCGGTTCAGCAGGCCGGCGATCTCCGGCGAGGACAGGGTGTATCCGACACGGATGCCGGCGAGTCCGTAGGCCTTGGAAAAGGTACGGCTGATCACGAGGTTCGGAAATTCTCCCAGCCAGGCGCTGGCATCGGGCGCCCCGGCCGCCAGGGCGTACTCGTGGTAGGCCTCGTCCACCACCACGACCACTTCCGGCGACACCGATTCCAGGAACCGGCGCAGCGCGTCCTCCGTCACCCAGGTGCCGGTGGGGTTGTTGGGATTGGCCACGAACACCACGCGGGTGTCCGGGCTGATCGCCGCCGCCATGGCCTCGAGATCGTGCCCCAGGGCTTGACCGGATTCCGGCCCGAGCGCCGGGACGATGCGGGCCGTCGCCCCGGCGGCCTGGACGGCGATCGGGTAGACGGCGAAGGCGTACTGCGAGTACACCGCCTCGCGGCCGGGAGCCAGGAAGGTTTCCGCGATGAGCACCAGCACGTCGTTGGAGCCGTTGCCCAGGGTGATGCACGCCGGCTCGACACCGTGGTGCGCCGCCAGGGCGCGGCGCAGGCCGAACCCTCCCCCGTCGGGATACAGCCAGAGACCGTCCAGCTCCCTGGCCATGGCGGCCCGGGCCGCCGGGGCCACCCCCAGGGGGTTTTCGTTCGAGGCCAGCTTCACGGCGTCTCGAACGCCGTATTCGCGTTCCAGTTCTCCGAGCGGTTTGCCGGGCTGGTAGGGTTGCAGTGCGCGGACGCCGTCCACGGCGTATTGCGCCACGGCATCGCATCCGCCAGTGAGGCGGGCGCGTTCAGAGCGTGCGTTCATGATTCCTCCCGATCCTCGCCCGGCAAGCGCCCCATCACGGCGCGCGGGTAGGATCCCAGCAGGCGGCAATTGCCGCCGGCATTGTTCATTTCTTCCAGGGCGGTCCTGAGGGGCTCCTCGCCGGCGTGGCCGTCCACGTCGATGAAGAACACGTATTCCCACTTGCCTCCGGGCGCGGGGCGCGATTCGATGCGCGACATGTTCACGCCATGCTTCGCCAGCGGCGCCAGCAGGGCGTGCAGCAGGCCCGGCCCTTCGTCCCCGGCCAGCAGCAGGGAGGTCTTGTCGTTGCCCGACGGGCTGAACGGCTCCCGCCCGATGACCAGGAAGCGCGTGGTGTTGTCCTTCTGGTCCTCGATGTTGGAGAACAGCACGGGCAGCCCGTAGATTTCCGCCGCCGTCAATCCGGCGATGGCGGCCGACTCGGGCGCGCTGCGCACCCGGCGTGCGGCCTCGGCATTGCTGCTGACGGCGATGAGCTCCACGCCCGGAAGGTTGCGGCGGAGCCAGCCCTTGCATTGCGACAGCGACTGCTGGTGGGCGTAGACCCGGTCGATGCCGGCCAGGCCCCGTGAATGGGTCAGAAGATTGTGGTGGATGCGCAGCTCGACCTCGCCGCAGATATTGAGCGGCGAATCCAGGAACAGGTCCAGGGTGTGGCTGACCACGCCCTGGGTGGAGTTCTCGATGGGCACCACCCCGAAATCCGCTTCCTCGCCCTGCACCTGTTCGAACACCCCCTCCAGGGTGGGCTGGCCGGAAGCCAGGACCGAATGGCCGAAGTGGCGGTACACGGCCTGCTGAGTGAAGGTGCCTTCCGGTCCGAGGTAGGCGATTTTCATCGGCTCCTGCCGCGCCAGGCAGGCGGACATGATCTCGCGAAACAGGCGCAGCATCTCCGAATCGCTGAGTGGACCTTGGTTGCGTTCCAGCACGCCGCGCAGCACCTGCGCCTCGCGTTCCGGGCGGTAATAGGCCACGGCGCTGGGATGCTGGCCTTTGCTGCGGCCGACCTCGTAGGCCAGATCCGCGCGCTCGCTGATGAGGCGCTGGATTTCCGCATCCAATGCATCGATGCGTTCGCGCACGTTCTGCAGCTTGTCGTCGTCCTGGCTCAATGGGCTCTCCGTCAATTCGCGCGGTCGCGTTTCGAGTGGTGGGTCCGCGCGGGGACGCATAGTGTACTGGCTCGGCCGCCCTGACCGTAGACCCGGTCGGCGCATCGCGCCGGGCTTGCTAGAATGCGTTGCCAGAAGAGGAGCGAAGCTCATGTCCAGGATCGACATTCGCGCCCGGCACCAGCTCAAGAGAAAAGACGCCCAGGCCGCGGCCGATGACCTGTCACGGGACCTCGCGGAAAAGTTCGGCATCGACTGGGGCTGGGACGGCGACACCATCCATTTCGAACGCCCCGGCGTGCAGGGCCAGATCGACGTGACCGGCGACGAAATCCACGTCCAGGCGCACCTGGGCTTCATGCTCGCCCTGCTCCGCGGCCCCATCGAGGACGAAATCACGCGCTACCTGCGCGAGCATTTCGGTTGCGAGATCTGAGGGCGCGGCCTGACCCGGCTGCGATCACACCAGGTCGATGAAACCGAAGGGGTCCTCGACGCCCCGGTAGAGGCGTTCCATGATGTCGGTTTCCCGGTCCCGCACCGTCTCCGCGAACGCGCCCACGTCCCCCATGGTCCTGAAGGCCGCCAGGCCCCGCTCCAGGAACGACTGCAGGGTTCCGAAACCCAGCGCCGCGGCCGGCCGGCGCATGCCCCGCACCAGGCCGTGCACCATCGGCAGGCGGACCGCCCGCTCCAGTTCCAGCGCCAGGGTGTGGATCAGGGCGATCTGCGTCTCGCGTCGCGCGCGGGGCACCGCCGGGTAGACCGAAACGTAGGCCGGCGTATCGACCGTCTCCCACCCCCCTTTGGAGAGTGCTTCGGCCAGGGCGATGTCCAGTTCCAGGCTGAGGGCCTGGAGGCGAAAGGCGTCCGCGAGGGCTGTCTTGAGCCGGGCCGGCAGGAACCGGTCGAACACCGGGAGCGCCGCCTCGACCTGCTGGTCGCGCTCGTGGGCCTCGCGCCCCCCGTACAACTCGTCGAGGAAGAACACCACGGCGGCGCGGTAGCGCTCATCCCGGGCGAACTCGTCGTAACTGCGGGCCAGGCGCTCGCGCTGGAACGCCTGCAGCGCCTCGAACGCGGCCGTGGGAAACGCGGCCTCGTCCAGCCGCCCCGCCTGCCGGTGGCTCGCTTCCAGCGCCGGTCTCAGCGCGCCCGGGCTCATACCACCACACCCTCGGGATCCGGTTCGCCGGCGGGTCGCCCGCTGAGGACCCCGAGGAGTCCGGCGCTGGCCACGGCCGGGGCACGCCAGTAAGATTCGCGCAGACCCCGGAGACTCATTGCCAGATGTTCAGCTTGCACCAGGCGTCCCGCCGCACTCCCCTGTCCCGGCAGGACCGCGCACCCGCCATCGGCCTCGCCCTCGCCGGCGGCGGCCCGGTCGGCGCCGTGTACGAACTCGGCGCCCTGCGCGCCCTGGAAGAGAGCATCGACGGCCTGCGGCTGCACGAACTGGATATCTACGTGGGCGTGAGCGCCGGCGCCTTCATCGCCGCCTCGCTGGCGAATGGCATTTCCTGTACCGAGCAATGCCGCATTTTCATGGGCACCCAGCAGGCGACGCTGCGCTTCGTCCCCGAGTTGTTCCTGCGCCCTGCCTACCGGGAATATTTCCAGCGTGCGCTGAGCCTGCCCGGCGTGCTGCGTGACGCCCTGCTCGAGATCCTGCGCAACCCGGCCGCGGCGACCCCCTCGGAACTGATCACCGAACTGGGGCGCGCCCTGCCGAGCGGCATCTACGACAACGACACCATTCACGAATTTCTCCAGAAGTCCTTCTCGATGCACGGCAAGGGCAACCACTTCGACGACCTGGACTGCGAACTGTACGTGGTCGCTGTGGACCTGGACAGCGGGGCCTCGGTCCGCTTCGGCGACCAGGGCCACCGGGACGTTCCGATCTCCCGCGCCGTCCAGGCCAGCGCCGCCCTGCCCGGCCTGTACCCGCCGGTGCGCATCGGCGACCGCTACTACGTCGATGGCGCCCTGCGCCGGACGCTGCATGCCTCCACGGCGCTGGACAGGGGCGTAGACCTGTTGATCGGCCTCAATCCCCTGGTCCCCTATGACGCCGGCGACACCGGCCTGCCGCTGAAGGCCCTGATCGGCGGCGGCCTGCCGCTGATCCTGTCGCAGACCTTCCGCGCCCTGATCCAGTCGCGCATGCAGGTGGGCTTCCGCAAATACCACACCAGCCATCCCAACGCCGATCTCCTGCTCATTGAACCGGAGAAGGACGACAAGGCGCTGTTCTTCACCAATGTCTTCAGCTACGCCAGCCGCACGGCCCTGTGCGAACACGCCTACCAGGCCACGCGAAGTGACCTGCGGCGCCATGCCGAGATCCTCGCGCCGGTGCTGGACGAGTACGGAATGCACCTGAACACGGAGCGACTGGCCGACACGGAGCGCACCCTCGCCCGCAGCATCAACCACGACCTGGAAGGCCATGCAGCGGTCGGGCGCGACCTGGCCACCGTCCTGGACGAACTCGAAGAAGCCCTGCAGACGACCGCGCGCTAGAACCGCCCGCACCATCGATTTCCGGATCCGCAGAACGAGTTCGTGGCGGACCCGAAGATCCGCCCCGATTTCCGCTTACCAGTGAATGCCGCGCATCAGGCTCGCGAAGGCGATCTGCTCCTGGCTGGCGCGCGCCTGGCCCGCCGTGATGCCCTTGCGGCCGGCAGAGTCGGGGAACATGCGGAAGGCGCTGTTCATGACGATCTCGGCCACCTTCGGCGCCACGGCATGCAGCACCTGGGCGAACACGCCCAGGCGCGTGGCGATGCGTTGCGGCCGGTAGATCACGGCCTGCTTGACCATGTCGGCGGCCTCCTCGGCGGTGATCATGGGCACGTGGTCGTAGATCTTGGTGGGGGCGATCATCGGTGTCTTCACCAGCGGCATGTTGATGGTGGTGAAGGCGACCCCCGTGTCGCTGAATTCCGAGGAGGCGCAACGCGAGAACGCGTCCAGCGCCGCCTTGGACGCCACGTAGGCGGAAAACCTCGGCGCGTTGCTGAGCACGCCGATGGAGGAAATGTTCACGAAGTGCCCTTCCCGCGCCTGGGTCATGTGCGGCAGGCAACGCATGATCAGCCTCAGGCTGCCGAAATAGTTCAACTGCATGGTCCGCTCGAAATCATGGAAGCGGTCGTAGGAGTGCTGGATGGACCGGCGGATGGAACGGCCGGCGTTGTTCACCAGGATGTGGATACCGCCCAGTTCGGCGATGACCCGGTCGATGAGTGCGTCACAGGCCGCCAGGTCGGTCAGGTCGCAGGGGTAGATGTGCGCTTCGCCGCCGGCCGCCTCGATCTCGGTCTTCGTCTCTGTCAGCCCTTCCTCGCTGCGCGCGACCAGGCACACCTTTGCTCCGGCGTCCGCCATCATGATGGCCGTGGCGCGGCCGATGCCCGACGAGGCGCCCGTCACCACCACCACCTTTCCGCCCACGTGACCGCGCAGGCTGCGGTCGATGAACAGGTCCGGGTCGAGGTGGCGTTCCCAGTAGTCCCACAGGCGCCAGGCGTAGTCCTCCAGTCGCGGCACTTCGATGCCGCTGCCCGCCAGGGCCTTCTCGGCATCGCGATTGTCGAAACGCGTCGGGTAGTTCACAAAGCGCAGGATGTCCGCGGGCAGCCCCAGGTCGCGCAGGACCTGGTTGCGGATCCGCCGAAGCGGCGGGACCATCCCCAGCGCCGTGCGCACGCTGGACGGAATGTAGCTGAACATGCGCGCATCCAGCCGCATGGTCATCTGCGGGGCATGCGCCGCCTCGGCGAACAGGTTGAGCACCTCGCCGATGCGCTGCGGCCGCGGATCGGTCAGGTGGAAGGCGCGACCGTCCAGGCGCGGCTTGTGGGCGATGTGCACGGTCGCCTTCACCACGTAGTCCACCGGAACGATGTTGATGCGGCTGCCTTCGATGCCCAGTGTCGGCATCCAGGAGGGCAGCATCTTGCGCATCTTCTGGATGGCCTTGAAGAAGTAGTACGGCCCGTCGACCTTGTCCATTTCGCCGGTTTGCGAATGGCCGACGACGATGCCGGGACGGTACACGCGCCAGGGCACCGCGCACTCGCGCCGCACCACCGCCTCGGCGTCGTGCTTGGTGCGGAAGTACGGGTGCTCCAGGTCGGTCGCCTCCTCGAACATGTCTTCGCGGAACACGCCGGAATAAAGCCCGGCGGCGGCGATCGACGACATGTGATGGAAGCGCTTGGCGCCGATTTCACCCGCCAGGCGGACGGCGTGGCGGGTGCCCTCGACATTCACCAGCGTCTGGGGTTCGTCCTCGGCCTGCAGGTCGTAGACCGCGGCGAGATGGAAGAAATGGTCGATCTTGCCTTCGAGCTTCTTGCGCTGCGCGGGACTGACGCCCAGGCGCGCTCGCGTCAGGTCGCCGGTGACAGCCACGAGTTTCTCACCGGGCTTGCCCAATTCGGCCTTGAGGATGTTGAACTTCTTTTTGGAACTGCTGCGAACCAGCAGGTAGATCGTGCCGACCCGGGGTCGCGACAACAGCTCGCGGACGAGGTTTTTTCCGATGAAGCCTGTGCCGCCGGTGATGAAGTAGTTCATAGCTTGTTTCCTGGCAGGGCCCGGGCCTGAGCGCGGCGCCGGTCGTGGTAGGATCAGATGCCTTGAATCTTAGCAGAGGCGTTGCGTCGGTTTCGCGCGCTGCGGGAGGGGAAATGAGCGTCGAGCAGGAACGTTTCGAGAAAGCCGCGACGGCCGTCAAGTCGCTGGATGAAAAGCCCGACAACGACACGCTGCTCCAGTTGTACGCCCTGTACAAGCAGGGCAGCGAAGGCGACGTCAGCGGCCAGAAGCCGGGATTCTTCGATTTCGTGGGGTTGGCGAAGTACGAGGCCTGGGAACAGCTGGCCGGCACCTCCCGTGAAGAGGCCCGCAAACGTTACGTCGAGCTGGCGGAGGCCCTGGGAGCCCGGGTCGATTGATCCGACGCCGATCGAAGTGCCCTTGATCGACCACTCCCCGCCCCTGTTTCCCTTCGGCTGACTCCTTCCAATGGCGCGACGCGACACCCACGAGCTGATCCTCACGACCAGCCTGGCGCTGTTCAACGCGCGGGGCGAGCCCAACGTGAGCACCAACGAGATCGCGCTGGAAGCGGAGATCAGCCCGGGCAATCTCTACTACCACTTCCACAACCGGGACGAGATCGCCCTGGAGCTGTTCAAGCGGTACCTGCTGGAAGTGTCTCCCCTGCTCGAGCCGGGCGGCGAAGCCCCCGCGCTGGAGGACATCACCCTGCGCCTGCACCTGCTGTTCGAGACCATGGGGCGCTACCGGTTCATCTATCGCGACCTGGCCGACCTGTATGCACGCGTCGAGAACCTGCGCCAGGCCATGAACGGCCTGCTGGGCCGCAAGGAGGCGGCCCTGCATCGGCTGGTGGGCCGGCTGCGGGACGAGGAACTGATGGTGATCGCATCCGGGGACGAAGAGGCCCTGGTGGCCAATGCCCTGGTGCAGATGACGTTCTGGATCGCTTACGCGCAGGTGCGCGACGCGAAGGGGCTGGAAGACGGTACCGCCCTGACGGCGGCGGCCGCCCGGGTGCTGCACCTGTTCATCCCCTATCTCGCCGAACCGGCGGCGGACGGGTTTCGCAGGCTCGCGCGGGCCTACATGGAGCCGTAGGACCCAACTGCAGGGCGGAACGAGCGTTCCACCCCGACATGCTCGACGAAACCGCCGGCGCTGCCGGCGGTTTCATTTCCGGGCTGCCTCAGGCGGCAGCGGCGGTTTCGGTCGTTTCGGACTTGGCTGCCGGCTTGGCCTTGGCCTTGGTGCGGGCCGGGGCCTTGCTGGCGGCCGGCTTTGCGCCCTGGGCTTCGACCAGTGAACCGACCTGCTCGGACAGCTTCTGCACGCGAGCGGACAGCTTGTTCACGTCGTCGGCCGTCGGCACGCCCATGCGACCCAGGACGCGCGCCACGCGCTCTTCGAACAGGGTCTCGAGCTTGTCCCAGTTGTCCGAGGCCTGCTTGCGCACGGAATCAACCCGGCTTTCCACACCGCCACGGAGGCTGGTGACCTTGCCTTCGACGTCCTTGCGGGTCGACTGCTCGATCTTGGTGCCTTCTTCGACCAGCTTGTCGAACAGCTTGTTGCCCTGCTCCACCAGCTTGCCGCTTTCCTTCTGAGCCACGGCCATGGCGCCCAGCCCGGCCAGCCAGATGTCACGTGCGGAATCCACGACCTGTCCCGTCAGCTTGCCTGAGGAACCTTTCGCGGGTACTTTCTTTTTCAGCGTTTTCTTGGCCATTTCAAACCTCCTGTAGGGGGTTGGTGTCATCGATGGCGGCATTGTGGCCGGAATGATTAGAGCGAACACCCTAGAAACGGGGGCTTGAAGCACCCCAACGAGACGGCTCGAACGGCAGCACACGACATGAGCGATTGGCACCCATTTCCGCACGACCCGGCGGCATTCCTCCACCCCGGTGACGACCTGCGCAAGGCCTGGCCGAAACTGCACGCGGGCGATTGCGAGCCCTGGCCGGACGAAGCGCATCTGCAGGCCGTGCTCGAACGCCACCCGGACGCGGCCCCGGCCGGATTCGACGGTGACCTGGCCAGCCTCGCCCAGGCCCTGCAGGACGCCTGGCGATCCTTCCACGCGGGGAATTTCGGCGCGGCGATCGAAGGCGGCGTGGCCCTGGGCGCGCTGGGACACGCGCCGGCCAACAAGGCGGCAGGCATCTACGCCCACCACCTGGAAGAGGATGAGAAGTCCCAGCGACGCCTGTACATGGCCGCCTCCGAACGCGCCGAAGCCGCGACCGTGGTCCTGCCCGAGGACGCGAACACCTGGTATTTCCATGCCTTCAACCTCGGCCGTTACAGCCAGTCCGTGTCCATCGTCGAGGCGCTGCGCCAGGGCATCGGCGGGCGCATCCGCGAAAGCCTCGAACAGGCGCTGGAACTGGCGCCCGACCATGCCGAGGCGCACACGGCCCTGGGCCTCTATCACGCGGAAATCGTCGACAAGGTCGGCCGGATGATCGGTTCGATGACCTACGGCGCCAGCGCGGACAAGGCCGAGGAGCATTTCGAGCGCGCCATCGCGCTCACACCCGACGCGCCCATCGCGCACATGGAATACGGCAACGGCCTGTACATGATCTTCGGCGACAAGCGCCTGGAGGAGGTCACCGACCTCTACATCCGCGCCTCCGAACTCGAGCCCCGGGACGCCATGGAATGGCTGGACGTGGAAAGCGCGCGCGCCGAGCTCGAGTAGATCGCTACGGAACGAAGTGCTCGGCGTGGTCGTGTGGGGGGCGGCCCTCCAGGGGCAGCATGAAGCCGAGGTAGAGCAGTTTCTCGAACTCGGCGTGGAATCGATCGATGATGGCTTCCGGGTCGGGAATCAGGCGCCGGTCGCTCATCAGGCCGAAAAAGACCTGGCCGTCGTAGCTCAGGATGCTGATGCCCATGCCGATGCTGCCGCTCTGCGGAACCCAGAACATCATGTCCCGCATCTTCGCCCCGGCCAGGAACAGCGGATGCTGCGGGCCGGGTACGTTGGTCAGCACGCTGGAGGCCTTCTCACTGAGCACGTCGAGTACCGGTTTCTGCAGCGCGGACGGGGCGCGGCCCAGCGCGGCCAGGACGCCGAAGGTCACGGCCGCCTGCTTCGAACACTTCAGCTGCGTCATGCGGTCATTGACCACGTAGAGCCGTTCCAGCGGGTTTTCCAGGCTCACGGGCAGATCCAGGAACACCAGCCCGAAGTGGTTACCCAGTTCCAGCGCGTGCTCCAGCGGCCGCAGGTTGACCGGCACCGTGGCGCGCACGTCTTCCTGAACCTGCTCCGCACCGCCGTGCTCCATCAGGTAGCGCCTCAAGGCGCCGCTGGCGCAGGCGATCAGCACGTCGTTCACCGTGCAGCCGAAGGCGCGGCTGACCGCTTTCACCTCGTTCAGGGGCAGCGGTTCCGCCCAGGCCACCTCCTTGCGGGATCCCAGCCGGCCTTTCAGCAGGGTTCGCGGGTCATTCGGCAGGGCCAGGGCGTGCGCCAACTCCGCCGTGATCTCGCCGACCTCGTTGGCCAGGCGCTGCACCCGCGCCGGTTCCTGCAGCAGGCCGACCCCCTCCTCCCAGGCTTTCTGGCCAAGGTGCACCGCCAGGTCCAGCCCGTCACGGGCCGGCTCCAGCAGTCGCTGGAAGACGGGCGACTCGGCCGAGCGGCGGCGGCGCATGCGCTCCGGGTCGCGGGGGGGTTGGCGGCGTGAGGGCGAACCGTCGGTGAGGGTCAGGAATACCTGGACCAGGGCGATACCGTCGGCGATGCAATGATGAATGCGCACCACCAGGGCGGGCCCGTTCTCGTAGTTCTCCACCACCTGGATTTCCCACAGCGGGCGGTCGTGGTCCAACGGGGTCGAGGCGACGTGCGCGACGTAGCGGCGCAGTTCCGCCCGGTCGGCGGGTGATGGCAGGGCCACCCGGCGAACGTGGAAGCGGAGGTCGAAATCCTCGTCGGGCACCCAGTTGGCGCCGGTCGGGCCATCCACGGCCTTCTGGCGAAAACGGTCGAATACCAGGAATCGCTCGCGCACGGTTTCGAGCAGGCGTTCGTAGTCCAGCGGACCCTCCAGCCCGATGACGCCGGTGATCATCATCAGGTTCGACGGCTGCTCCATGCGCAGCCACGCCGTGTCCACCTTGGACATCGGCTCCTTGGCGGGTGCTTCGGGAATCAGCTGACCTTCCGCGCCAGGCTGGCGACGCGACGGTCGGCCTTGGCGGAATCCGCGCGGCGGGTTTCCAGGTCCTCGAGGTAGCCCTCGTCGACCCCGGTGACGTACTTGCCGGTGAAACAGGAGGTGTCGAACTGGCGGATGGCATCGTTGCCTTCGCGACACGCGGTCACGAGGTCGTCGATGTCCTGGTAGATCAGCCGGTCGGCGCCGAGCAGTTCCTGCACTTCCTGTACCGTGCGGCCATGCGCCACCAGTTCGGAGGTGGCCGGCATGTCGATGCCATAGATGTTGGCGTAGCGCACCGGCGGCGAGGCCGATGCGAAGTACACCTTGCGCGCGCCCGCTTCGCGGGCCATCTGGATGATCTGCTTTGAAGTGGTGCCGCGCACGATGGAGTCGTCCACCAGCAGCACGTTCTTCTTGCGGAACTCCAGGCCCACGGGGTTGAGCTTCCGGCGCACGGATTTCTGGCGCTCGGCCTGCCCGGGCATGATGAAGGTGCGGCCGATGTAGCGGTTCTTCATCAGGCCCTCGCGGTACTTCACGTCCAGTTCGTAGGCCAGCGGCAGCGAAGAGGTGCGGCTGGTGTCCGGCACGGGGATGACCACGTCGATGTCGTGATCCGGCCATTCGCGCAGGATCTTTCGCGCCAGGGCCTCGCCCATGCGCAGGCGCGCCTTGTACACGGACACGTCGTCCATCATGGATTCGGGCCGCGCGAAGTAGACGTGCTCGAAGATGCAAGGCGTCAGGGTCTTCGCCAGCGGACTCTCGTGGCAGTGGATCTCGCCGTCGCTGCTGATGAAAATGGCCTCGCCGGGCTTGAGATCGCGCACCAGCTCGAAGCCGATGGCATCCAGGGCCACGCTCTCCGAAGCGATGGCGTATTCCATGCCACGGGTGGTCTCGCGCTGGCCCAGCACGGCCGGCCGGATGCCCCAGGGGTCCCGGAAGCCGAGCAGTCCCTGGTTCACGATCAGGGCAATGGCGGAGTAAGCGCCCTGGCAGCGCCGATGCACGGCGTCCACAGCGTTGAAGATGTCCGCCGGGCTCAGGTTCGCGCCACGGGCGTCGTGTAATTCATGCGCGAGGACATTGAGCAGAAGCTCGGAGTCCGACTCGGTGTTCAGGTGGCGGCGATCGCTCTCGAACAGCTCTTCGGCCAGGGCCGCGGTGTTGATGAGATTGCCGTTGTGCCCCAGGGCGATGCCGTAGGGTGAATTGACGTAGAAAGGCTGGGCCTCGGCGGAATTGTCACCACCGGCGGTCGGGTAGCGCACGTGGCCGATGCCGACATTGCCGAGCAGGCCCGCCATGTCGCGTTCGTCGTGAAAGACGTCGCTGACCAGGCCGTTGTCCTTGTGCAGCCGGAGGCGATGTCCGTCCAGCGTCGCGATGCCCGCGGCATCCTGGCCGCGGTGCTGCAGCATGGTGAGCGCGTCGTAAATGGCTGGCGCCACGTTGCCGCGCCCGACGATACCGATGATTCCGCACATGCTTGCGTTCCCAGGGCCCGCCATCCGCCCGCGACGGCGCGAATTCTAACACGCATCGCTGGGGCTATGTTTCGATACCCGGGGTCGATTCAGGTGATTCGGCGGGTGTCGGCAGCGCGCCATCCGCCTCGTTCGCGGGTTCCGGATGCAGCTCCAGGTACTCCTGCGCCACCTCGGGCAGAAAGCCTGCCGACCACTCCGCCAGGGGCATGAGTGACTGGATCACACGGGATTCGGACCACCAGGGATCCGCCGGCACCGGGGTAAACCCGGCGGCCAGGATGAGGGCGATGAGCAGCAGGAGTCCCCGCGCCGCGCCGAACACCGCACCGAGCAGCCGGTCCGTGCCGCTGAGGCCGGTGGTCTCGACCAGTTTCCCGATCAGCCAGGTCAGCAGGCCGCCTGCGACCAGGACCACCAGGAACACCGCAGCGAAGGCCAGCCCCTGGCGCGCCGAAGGCACTTCGACCCAGGGTTCGAAACGCCCCGCCAGGGCGCCGGAGAAGTGAAACGCGGCAAACAGCGCGGCCACCCAGACCGCCAGCGCGAAGACTTCCTTGACGAAGCCGCGCCACAGCCCCACCACGATGGACAGGGCGACGAGACCGAGCAGAACGAGGTCGACGGTGCCCACGGGCTCAGTCCGTGCTCTGCACGATCCCCTCGATGCCCTTTTCGGCACGAATCCGGTCGCGCAGGGCCAGCGCCGCGGCGCGGTCCACTTCGGGGCCGACGCGCACGCGCCAGATGGCGGCGCCGGCAGCCCGCTCGGACTGGGCGCTGGCGCGGAAACCGGCGTCCCGCAGTTCGAACACCAGCTTCTCGGCATTCGCCTCTTCCGAGAACACGCCAACCTGGACCACCCAGCGGATCAGGGGATCTTCGGGTTCGGTCACCGCGCTCTCCTCGTCCGGGCGCAGGTCAACCAGCCGCGGGCGGACATCGGGAACCTGGCGGCCCAGCCGTGTCACGACCTGTTCGGCCTCGGCGCGCTGCGCGAACGGCCCGACACGTACGCGGTGCAGGATGCCGGCGGCGCTGTCCACCGTATCCATGAGCACCGGCATGCCGCTCTCGCGCAGGGTGCCCGCGAGGCGGTTGGCATTGGCCGTACTGCTGAAACTGGCCACCTGCACCAGGTAGCGGCCGTCCGCCGCTGCCAGGGTCGGCGGGGCTGCCTGCGCCGGCGGGCTGGTCGTCGGCGCCGGATCCGTTCCCGAATCGGCTTCGCCCACCGGGGATGGCGGGGGGGCGCTGGACGTGTCGTCCAACAGGGGCGCTTCATCCGGCGGCGTTTCCACCCCGGATGGCATGGACGCGACAGCGTCCGGTTCGGGCAGGCTCGGAACCGCGGCCGCCGGGTCGGCGCCGCTCGCGGCGTCGGAGTCGGCGGTGGGCTTGTTGCCCGAGGCCGCTGCAATCTGCTCCAGCCGCTCCTGCAGCGTCGCCGCGGGCACCGGGGCCTCCGTGGGTGCCTGGGTGTCGAGGGCCGCTTCCGGCTGTTCCGGCACCACCGAGGGCTGAGAGGCATCCTGCTCCCCGATCGGGAACCGGCGAGTTTCGAAGGACACTTCCGAAGGACGCGGCGGAATCTCGATGGGCTGGGCGTCCTGGGGTGACTCGGGCTGGCCGCCGAGCAACATGGGCAGCACCACCACCGCGAGGGCCACCAGCACGAAGGCGCCCACGAGTCTCTGTTTCAGTGCCTTGTCCATCGATTCTTCTTCTTCTGTGCGGAGGGCCAGATTCTAACAGCAGTTCCGGAACTCAGGCGCCCGCCGCCGGGGCGCCCGACGGCGGCAGCCCGATTCCCTGCGCGCTGAGCCACTCCAGCGCCGCCGCCGCGGTATGAAAGGAACCGAACACCAGGATGGCGCCGGATCCGTTGGCAGCGGCGCGGGCCGCCGCCATGGCGTCCCCCACGCTGGTGAAGGCGTCCACGGGACGGTCCGCAACGACCTGGCGTACCCGCCCGGCCAGTCGTTCACCGGTTTGCGCCCGCGCGCCCTCTTCCAGCCCGGCGCACAGGAAACCCGACACCACTGGCGCCAGCAGGCGGGCGACGCCCTCGGCGTCCTTGTCTTCGAGCATGCCGAGCACGCAGGGCCCGGGATCGCCCTCGGCCAGCGCGCGGGCAATGACCTCGGCGCCCAGGGGGTTGTGACCCACGTCCACGCGCCAGACCGGCGCCGATCCGATGGCCTGGAGCCGGCCGGGGTTCCGCACCGACTCGAGCCTGCGGTACAGGGCCGCGCCGGACCTCGCGGCCTCGGGGCGCAGGGTGAGCACCGCGGCCAGTGCCGCAGCCAGGTTGGCGCGCTGGTAGGCGCCGCGCCGCGCCGGGTCGGGAACATCGAGACGCGTCTCACCCAGGCGGAACACCGCCCTGCCCCGGGCTTCGGGCGACAAGCTGAAATCGCGGCCCGGCAGCATCACGCGACAGCCGAGCGCCGCCGCGTGCGCCAGGACACTGTCCGGCGGCCGAGCCTCACCGGCCACCACCGGGATGCCGGGACGCAGGATGCCGGCCTTCTCGCGACCGATGGTCTCGCGGTCGTCGCCCAGGAAGGCCTGGTGGTCGAGGCCGATGGGCGTGATCACGGCGAGGTCGGCGTCCACGAGGTTGACCGTGTCCAGGCGCCCGCCCAGTCCGACTTCCAGCACGGCCACGTCCAGGTCGTGCCGGGCCATGATCGTCAGGCAGGCCAATGTCGTGAATTCGAAGTAGGTCAGGGACGTGTCGCCCCGCGCCGCTTCCACCGCCTCGAAGGCGGCCACCAGGCTGTCGTCATCGATGTCCTCGCCTCCGATTCGAAGACGTTCGTTGAACCGCAACAGGTGGGGCGAGGTGTAGGCGCCCTGGCGCAGGCCCAGGGCGTCCAGCGCGGCGCAGGTCCAGGCGACGGTGGAACCCTTGCCGTTGGTGCCGGCCACCGTGATGACCTGGCGGCCGGGCCTCGGCGCCCCGAGCCGTTGCCAGACCGCGCCGCAGCGCTCCAGTCCGAGATCGATGGCGACGGGGTGCCGCGCTTCCAGCCGCGCCAGCCAGTCGCGCAGGCTGTGCCGGGTGGCCCCGGCCCGCGCGGTGCTCATTCAGGCGGGAACCACTTCCCCCGTGACCGGGACGGGACGGTCGCCGGAGGTGAGCAGCGCCAGCAAGGCGCTGAGGTCCTCGCGGAGCTTGCGGCGGTCGATGATCAGGTCGATGGCGCCCTTCTCGAGCAGGAACTCGCTGCGCTGGAAGCCTTCGGGAAGCTTTTCGCGCACGGTCTGTTCGATCACGCGCGGACCGGCGAAACCCACCAGGGCGCCCGGCTCGGCGACATTCAGGTCGCCCAGCATGCCGAGGCTGGCGGACACGCCGCCGGTGGTGGGATTGGTGAGCACGGACACGAAGGGGAGGCCGGCCAGCGCCATGCGCTCCAGAACCGCGCTGGTCTTCGCCATCTGCATCAGCGAGAGCAGGCCTTCCTGCATGCGTGCGCCCCCGGTGGCGGAAAAGCACACCAGCGGGCACTTCAGGCGCAGGGCTTCCTGGCCGGCGCGGCTGAACTTCTCGCCGACCACCGAACCCATGGAACCGCCCATGAACCCGAACTCGAAGGCGCAGGCCACCACGGGCATGCCGCGCAGTTCACCGGCCATGGCCACCAGGGCGTCCTTCTCGCCGGTGTTCTTCTGGGCGATGACGATGCGGTCCTTGTAGCGCTTGGTGTCTTTGAACTTCAGCGTGTCCACCGGCTCGAGATCACGGGCGATCTCCCGCCGCGGCTCGGCGTCGAGGAACTGGTCCAGGCGGGTGCGCGCCGACAGGCGCATGTGTTCGCCGCACTTGGGGCAGACCTGGAGGTTGCGCTCGAGTTCGGGTCGGTACAGAACCGCCGTGCAGGCCTTGCACTTGGTCCAGAGCCCTTCCGGGACATTGCGCTTGTTGCCGCCCTCGGTGCGGATCCGCGAGGGCATGAGTTTCGATAACCAGCTCATTGCTGTGAGGAGGCTCCCCGCACGTCAAGGTGCGATTGGCGGAACGTCAATTGTCCAACGACTCCCGGACCGACGCAACAAAGCCCCGGGCGAGGTCCACGGCGTCTTCCCGGGAACCGGCTTCGGACAGCCGCTGGACGAGCGCGCTGCCGATGACCACGCCATCGGTGAATTCGGCCACCGCACGGGCCGAAGCGCCGTCGCTGATCCCGAATCCGGCGGCCACCGGCAGCTCCGAGCGAGCGCGGATGCGCGCCACCGGATCGGCCAGGGCGGCGGCATCCAGGCGGTTGGCGCCGGTGATGCCCTTGAAGGACACGTAGTAGATGAAGCCCCGGGCCGCCGCACAGAGGCGGTCCAGGCGGGCGTCGTCGGTCGTGGGCGCCACCAGGTAGATGGTCGCCAGCCCGGCCTGCTCCAGGACCGTGTGCAGGGCGTCGCCCTCTTCCGGCGGACAGTCGACCAGCAACAGGCCGTCGACGCCGGCCTCGGCCGCCGCGGCGGCGAATCGATCCGCGCCGAAGCGCTCCAGCGGGTTCATGTAGCCCATGAGGATGACGGGGGTGACGTCGTCCCGTTCACGGAAGCGGCGCACGTCCTCCAGCACCGAGGCCAGGCTCACGCCGGCTACGATGGCGCGCTCGCTGGCGCGCTGGATCACCGGGCCGTCCGCCATCGGGTCGGAGAACGGAACGCCCAGTTCCAGCAGGTCGGCGCCGCCTTCGACCAGGGCGTGCATCAGGTCCACCGTCCACTCCGGGTTCGGGTCGCCGGCCGTGATGAACGGGACCAGCGCCTTGCGGCCTTTCGCGAAGGCCGCCGCAATCCGGCCGCTCACAGTTCCAGCCCTTCGATGGTGGCGAGGGTCTGAACATCCTTGTCCCCGCGACCGGACAGGTTGACCAGGACGGTCTGGTCCGGCCGCATCGTCGCGGCCAGCTTCATACCATGGGCGACGGCGTGCGCGCTCTCCAGCGCCGGCAGGATGCCTTCCAGCCGCGACAGGGCCCGCGTGGCGTCCAGCGCCTCCTCGTCGGTGATTCCCACGTACTCGGCGCGGCCCGTGTCCTTCAGCCAGGAGTGCTCGGGGCCGACCCCGGGATAGTCCAGGCCGGCGGACACCGAGTGCGTCTCGGTGATCTGGCCAGCATCGTCGTCCAGCAGGTAGGTGCGGCAACCGTGCAGGACGCCGGGCCGCCCGGCGCAGAGCGAGGCGGCATGTTCGCCCGATGACAGTCCCCGGCCGGCCGCTTCCACGCCCACCATGGCCACGTCGCGGTCATGCAGGAAGGGATGGAACAGCCCGAGCGCGTTGGAGCCTCCGCCCACGCAGGCCACCAATGCATCGGGCAGGGTCTCGTACTGCGCCAGCATCTGGGCGCGGGCCTCGCGGCCGACCACGGCATTGAAATCGCGCACCATCACCGGGTAGGGATGCGGTCCGGCCACGGTGCCGATGACGTAGAAGGTGTCATCCACGTTGGTCACCCAGTCGCGCATGGCCTCGTTGAGCGCGTCCTTCAGCGTTTTCGAACCCGCGGTGACAGGTCGCACCTCGGCGCCCATCAGGCGCATGCGGAACACGTTGATGGCCTGGCGGTGGATGTCGGTTTCGCCCATGTAGACCACGCAGCGCTGGTCCAGGCGCGCCGCCACGGTGGCCGTCGCCACGCCGTGCTGGCCGGCCCCGGTTTCGGCGATGACCCGGGGCTTGCCCATGTGCTTCGCCAGCAGCCCCTGCCCCACCGTGTTGTTGATCTTGTGGGCGCCCGTGTGGTTCAGGTCCTCGCGCTTGAGGATGATCCGCGCGCCACCGCAGTGCGCCGTCAGGCGCTCGGCGAAGTAGATCGGTGACGGCCGGCCCACGTAGTGCGCCAGGTCGGCATCCAGGCGGGCCATGAATTCCTCGTCCTGCCGCCAGCGCCCCCAGGCCTCCCGCAGCTCTTCGAGGGCGTGCATGAGCGTCTCGGAGACGTAGGAGCCGCCGAACTCGCCGAAATGGCCGGTGGCGTCAGGAAACTCGGGAACGGTCTGTGTCTGGGCATTCATCGTCTGGATTCTTGGTGGCTGGGTCGGGCGTGCAGAAATTTCGGTTTATGTGGTGTTCTTGCGTTTCGCGGGTCCGGCGCGGCTCAGGCCGACGCCGACCGGGCATTCAGGACGAACTGCCGGACCCGGTCCGGGTCCTTGATGCCGGGACGGGACTCGACGCCGCTGGACACGTCCACGGCCCAGGGCCTGAACCGGCGCACGGCTTCGGCGACGTTGTCGGGCCCCAGTCCGCCGGCGAGCCAGAGCGGCTTGTCACTGGCCACGCGACGTCCCCAGTCGAAGGTCCGGCCCGTGCCGCCGGCGCCGCCCGGGGCATGCGAATCGAGCAGCAGGCCGGCGGCATCCGGGAAGGCCGCGACCAGCCCGTCCGGGTCATTGTCCATCATGGAGACGGCCTTGATAAAGGGCAAGCCGAAGCCCGTGCAGAATTCGTTGTCCTCGTCACCGTGAAACTGCAGCAGGTCCAGTGGCACCTGCGCCAGCACGTCGCGCACGGCATCGGCGCTCGCGTTCATGAACAGGCCGACACGTTGCACGCCCGGGGGCGCGGATGCCGCCAGTTCGGCGGCCGCACCGGGCTCGAGGCGCCGTGGGCTGCGCGCGAACACGAAGCCCAGGTAGTCGGCGCCGGCCTCGACCGCCGCCGTGACATCGACAGCGCGGGTCAGGCCACAGATCTTGACCTTCACTCCTGCCATGGGATCAGTCTCCCTCCCGCATCGGGAAGGCCACATCCCCCGTCGGCAGTCCGAAACGCTCCGGATAGCGCGCCGCGCAGAAATACAGGCCGTCCGGGCTGGCGGTCGCCCCGGCGAGCCGGCGGTCGCGACCCTCCAGGATTTCCCGGACCCAGTCGACGGCTTGCTCGCCCCGCCCCACCTTCAGCAAGGTGCCCGCGATGTTTCGGACCATGTGATAGAGAAAGCCGTTCGCGGTGATGTCGACGACCACGCGGTCACCGTCGCGCCGCACGTCGAGCGACTGAACCTCCCGCACCGGGTGGTTGGCGGAACAGCCCGCGGATCGAAAGGCGCTGAAATCGTGCTCGCCGAGCAGGGCCTGCGCCCCCTCGCGCATTGCCGCCGCATCCAGCGGACGGCGTTCCCAGCAGACCCGTCCGGCGTCCAGGGACGGCCGTACCCAGCGATTGGCGATGACATAGCGGTAGCTTCGCGCAAGGGCGGAAAAACGGGCGTGAAAATCATCGTCGACCGGTTTCACCCACAGCAGGCACACGCCGGGCGGCAGGTTCGAGTTCGCACCGAGAATCCACGACCGCGGCGTCCGTTCCGCCTCCGAATCGAAATGCGCGACCTGGCAGATGGCGTGCACCCCGGTGTCCGTGCGACCGGCGCAGGCCACGCGAACCGGGTGGTCGGCCACGGCCGCCAGGGCGCTTTCCAGGCTGGCCTGCACCGTCGGCTCCTGACGCTGGGTCTGCCAGCCGTAGAAACCGCTACCGTCGTATTCGACTCCAATGGCGTAACGCATGGGACACCGGCGGGCTCAGAGCTCGCTGAGCATGTCCCGGGCTTCGCGCAACTGCTCGGCATCGCCCTTCGCCATGGCGAGCTCCAGTTGCTCGCGCGCCTTCGCCTCGTCGCCCATGGCCAGGAAGGCGCGGGCCAGGTCCAGGGCGGCCTCGGCTTCGTCGGCGCCGCCGCCGGCCGGCTGGATGCGTGTCGCCTCCTCGTCTTCCTCTTCCGGGAATACGTCGGGCAGCGTGATGGGCTCCTTGCGCTCTGAAGCGGGGCCGAGCCGGAGGTAGTCGGGATCGCGCCGTCCGCGCAGGAACAGCACCACGCCGGCCAGCACCAACAGGGCAAAACCGGCCAGCCACCAGCCGAAGCGGGCGAGGAAGGGCTCCGGCGCGTCGTCAGGCGTGACATCGAGTTCCGGCTCGGGCGTGTCGTCCAGGCGTTCCTCGCGCAGCCGATCCTCCATTTCCGCCAGCGTCGTGTCGGCCACGCCCGAGGCGTCCTGGGCATCCTTGCGGGCGAGTTCGGCCTCGAGTTCGGCGATGCGGTCGGCCAGGTAGGCATTCTCCTGCTGCGCGTTGACCAGTTCTTCCTGGGTGCGCGCCAGTTCCTCGACCACGGTTTCGCCGCTCGACACGCCGGTGTCGCCCGGGTTGCCCTGGCCCATGGCCTCTTCGGCTTCGCCTTCGGAAGGCGGCACCAGGACCAGGCGGCTGTCTTCGTCGCTGTCGGCCTCTGTGGCCAGCTCGGAATCGGCCTCGGCCACGCCCTCCATGTCGGTCTCCGCCCCGGGTTCCGCTTCGGTTTCTGGTGACGCGGCCGGGTCCTGGCTGTCCGCAGGACTCGATGGCCCGACGCCGGCCTGTGCCAGGTTGTCGATGGTGGGCAACTGGTCGGGCGCGGCCGGGGCCGACCAGCGGGCGCGATAACGCTCTTCCTGGCGCTGCACTTCCAGCATCGCCTGGCGGGCGTCGAAGGCCAGGGTGTCTTCCCGGTCCGGCATACGCAGGATTTCGCCGGCCCTCATGGCGTTGATGTTGCCGTCGATGAACGCATCCGGGTTCATCTGCTGCACCGCCAGCATGACCTGGTTGATGCTCGCGCCCTGGTCTTCGGCATAACGGCGCGACAGGCCCCAGAGGGTGTCGCCCTGCTGGACGTCGAGAGACGACGGCAGGGGCTGTCCGGCTGTCGGCAGCACGGCGCGAACCACGGGTTCGGGTTCAGGGGTCGCCGTCGGTGCGGCGGGAGGTTCCGGCGCCTCGGAGGCGGGGACCGCCGCTTCGGAAATCGCTTCCGGACGGGGATACGCCACTTCAGCCACCGCTGCAGGCTCCGGCCCGGGTGACGGCTCGACGGCTTCCGCCTCGGCTGCAGACTCCGCCCCGGGTGACGGCTCGACGGCTTCCGCCATCGATTCCTCGCCCGGCGGGACCGTCTCCGCAACCGTTTCCGGCCCGGACGCCACCGGATCGGCGGCCGGCTCAGCCTCGACGGGGGCGCTGTCGGTCTCCGCGAGCGCCGCCATCGGCTCATCGACCACCGTCTCGTTGACCACCGTTGCGTCGGCTGACGTCGCGTCGACCACCGTCTCGTCGACGCTCGCGGACGCAGGACGTTCCTCGATGTCGATCGGAGGCGGCGCATCCGCTGTCGCGGCCAGGGGCAGTTCCTCGACGGAATCCGGTTCCGGCGCTCGTGTGACGCTGACCGCCTGTTCCGGTTCGTCCATCGGTTCAGGGGTGGACGAGGAAGGCGTCGGAATCGTCGCTTCGCGTTCCACCTCGTCACCCCCGACGGGTGTGGAAGGCAACGCCGGTTCGCTCGCCGAGGCGGCGACACTCCGGTCCTGGGCCGGGCGCAGCTCGCCGGGCATTTCGCCGAAATCCTCCTCCCGGGGCGGCGGAACCGGATCGAAGGGCGGTCCCGCATCGGTCACCGTCGTCGACGGTGCATCCACGGGCTGTGGTTCGTCCGTGGACGTGGTGCGCGTTGCCGGTTGCGTCACGGCGCCGATCTCGGGTTCGCTGGCGCGCGATACCGTTACTCCGGCCGGCGGCACGGGACGCTGCGACGTCGTGGGCGGCAGGGGTCGCGGCGCATCGAATGCCGGCGGGTCCAGGAACAGCGTGTACTGGCGCAACATGCGTCCGCTCGACCACACGACTTCGACCACCAGTTGCACCACGACGTCGTCCATGGGCAGCTGGCTGGTGACACGGATGTGTGGATCCGCGAGGTCGCGGTGGATGGTGAACTCCAGGGGCACGGCGATGGCCGAGCGGTTCAGTCCCATGACCTGGAAATCGGCGGGCGAGGCGAGACCGGCGGTGACGGTGGCCATTTCCGCCTCGGAACGGGAAATGAGGTCGATGCGCACATCCAGTGGCTGGCGGTGGTAGGAGCGCACCGTGGCCTGGCCAAGGCCCAGGGCCTGGGCCAGGGAAACGAACAGCATCGCTGCGATGGCCAGCACGGCCACTGCGGCCCGGCGCGCCGCCCTTCCCCTGGATCGGCGCCGTGCTTCGCGGATCAAACCCGTCATTTTTTTCTCACCCTCCCGGTGATCGGTTTTCTTCGAGTTTTCCTCGAGAAGTCCTCAATTTTTCTCGGGGTCCCGTCTGGCGGCAGTTTACGACCCGGCGGCAACGGGCGCCACAGCCCCCCGGGCGCCACCGGCTTCCAGAGCCTGCAGGATCTGCACCGCGTTCAGGGCAGCGCCCTTGCGGACGTTGTCCGACACCACCCACAGGTCGATCCCGTTCGGGTGGCTGAGGTCCTTGCGCAGGCGGCCGACCCACACTTCGTCGCGACCGCCGGCATGGCGGCTGGGCGTGGGAATCTCGGACAGGTCCTCGTCGCCCACCAGGCGCACGCCCGGGGCGTTCGCCAGCAGTTCGCGAACGGCGTCGAGTTCGGCGTGTTCGCGCGTTTCCAGGTGCACCGCCTCGGAATGGCCGAAGAAGACCGGCACGCGCACGGCCGTGGCGTTCACCATCACCTGGTCGTCCTCGAGAATCTTGCGCGTCTCCCAGTGCATCTTCATTTCTTCGCGCGTGTAGCCGTTGTCCTGCATCTTGTCGATGGCCGGCAGCACATTGAACGCGATGGGCTGCGTGAAGGCCTTCGGCTCCACCGAGCGGCCGTTCAGCCGGTCGGCGGTCTGGCGCGCCAGCTCGTCCAGGCCCTTGCGCCCCGCGCCGGAGACCGACTGGTAGGTGGCGACATTGACCCGGGTCACGCCAAAGGCGCGGTGAATGGGCGCCAGCGCGACCACCATCTGGATGGTCGAACAGTTCGGGTTGGCGATCAGCGCGCCGGGGCCCAGGCCCTCCAGGCGGTGTCCGTTCACCTCGGGCACGACCAGGGGAAACTCGTCCCGGTAGCGAAACTCGGAGGTGTTGTCGATAACCATGGCCCCGGCGGCACAGGCGCGCGGCGCGTGCTCGGCGCTGACGGAACCGCCGGCGGAGAACAGGGCGTAGTCCACGCCGCTGAAATCGAAATCGTCGAGGACCTCCACGTCGAGTTCCTTCGAACCGAACTCGACGGTCTTGCCCAGGGAGCCGGCGCTCGCGAGCGCGTGGACCTTGATCTTCGTGCCGAGGCGTTCGGCCAGGATGTCCAGCATGGCTTCGCCGACGGCGCCGGTGGCGCCGACGACCGCGACAACGGGGGGTGTTGCGGGGTTCATGTTCCGATCTGTCCTCTGTGTCTCAATACGTGGTCCATGAGCGTCAGGGCCATCATGGCCTCGACGATGGGGGTCGCGCGGATGCCCACGCAGGGGTCGTGACGGCCGGTGGTGACCACCTCGATCTCGTTGCCGTCGGCGTCGATCGAACGGCAGGGAATGCGCAGGCTCGAAGTCGGCTTGAAGGCGACGGAGACCACCACCTCCTGGCCGCTGGAGATGCCGCCCAGGATGCCCCCGGCATGGTTGCCGAGGAAACCCTCCTTCGTGATCTCGTCGCGGTGCTCGGTGCCCTTCTGGGCGACGCTGGCGAAGCCGGCGCCGATCTCCACGCCCTTGGTGGCATTGATGCTCATCATGGCCGAGGCGAGATCGGCGTCCAGTTTGCCGTAGACGGGCTCGCCCAGGCCCGCCGGAACGTTCCAGGCCCGGCAGTTGACGCGCGCGCCGACGGAATCGCCGGATTTGCGCAGGGCGTCCATGTAGGCCTCGAGCTCCGGCACGATGGCCGTGGAGGGCACGAAGAACGGACTGTCGTCAACCACGGCCCAGTCGCCGTCAGCGTCCGTGCGGATGGGGCCCAGTTCGGCCAGCCAGCCCTGGATGCCGATGTCCAGTTCCTGCTTCAGCCATTTGCGCGCGATGGCGCCGGCGGCCACGCGCACGGTGGTCTCGCGCGCCGAGGAACGCCCACCGCCGCGGTAGTCGCGGATACCGTACTTGGCGTCATAGGTGAAATCCGCGTGCCCGGGCCGGTACTGGCGGGCGATGGCCGAGTAGTCCTTCGAGCGCGCGTCGGTGTTCTCGATGAAGAGGGAGATCGGCGTGCCCGTGGTGCGGCCCTCGAACACGCCGGAAAGGATCCTGACGTCGTCCTTTTCGCGGCGCTGGGAGGTGTGGCGTGAACGGCCCGTGGCGCGCCGTGCGACCTCGACGCGGATCTCTTCCTCGTCGATTTCCAGGCCGGGTGGACAGCCGTCCAGCACGCAGCCGATGGCCGGCCCGTGGCTCTCACCCCAGGTGGTCAGGCGCAGGGCGCGCCCAAAGGTGTTAAACGACATGTCCCCGTTGCTCCAGCGCCGCGTCCACGTGCGGCCGCGCCGCCTCCAGTTGTTCACGGTCCATTGTAAAGACCCCGGACCCGCCGTGCTCGAATTCGATCCAGGTGAAGGGCACCGACTCGAGCACCGCCTGGAGGCGCCCCTCGCTTTCCCCCACTTCGCAGACCAGCAGGCCGCCGGGGGACATCGCCGCCGGCGCGTCGCGCAGGATGCGCAGGGGAATGTCCAGCCCGTCCTCGCCCGACACCAGGCCCATGGACGGCTCGTGGGCGTATTCCTCGGGCAAGGCCTCGACACGGGCCGTCGGCACATAAGGCGGATTGCTCACCACCAGGTCGTAGGGGGCGCCGGCGGTGCGCGGCGGCAACGCGTCGAACAGGTCCGAACGCAGCACGCGCACGCGCTCCCCGAGCCCGTGCCGCGCCACGTTGCGGTGCGCCACGGCCAGGGCCTCTTCGCTGAGGTCCGACGCGTCGACCTGCACACCGGGCAGGTGGTGCGCCATGGCGATCGCGATGCAGCCGCTACCCGTGCACAGGTCCAGGGCATGCCGGGGCTCGCGTCCACCCAGCCAGGGCTGGAAGCCGTCCTGGATGAGTTCCGCCAGGGGTGAGCGTGGCACCAGCACGCCGGGACCGACTTCGAACAGGAGTCCGCAGAACCAGGCTTCACCGAGCAGGTAGGCCAGGGGCTGGCGGGTGCCGATGCGGCGCTCGAGCAGGAGGCGGATGGCGGCTGCGCGGTCGTCCGGTACGGGCCGTGACCAGTCGCCGTACGGGCGGGTCGGATCCTCGCCAAGGGCGTGGAGCACCAGCCAACTGGCCTCGTCCCAGGCATTGTCCGTGCCATGCCCGAAATACAGGCCGGCCTCGTCCATGCGCGCCGCGCATCGGCGCACCCAGATCTCGACGCTCTCCATGGCGCAGCGCGGCTCCTTTTCGGACGTGCAGGGGTTGGCGGGCAGTATAATCCACCCTCCCCCGCACCGGGACCGAGTTGACGCCCCATGCCCCCCTGGATCGAACACATGCTCGCCGGCCTGCAGTCGGTACTGCCCCAGCGCTCGCTGACCGCCGCCGTGCACTGGCTGATGCGCCGCGAAACACCGTGGCTGAAGAACGCCCTGATCCAGGGCGTCGGCAACTCGGTCGGCGTGAACTTCGAAGAGGCGCGCAGTGCCGACCCGGACGATTACCGCCACTTCAACGAATTCTTCACCCGGGAACTCAAGCCCGGCGCCCGTCCGCTGGACCCGGACCCCAGCGCCCTGCTCTGCCCCTGCGACGGTCGGGTCAGCGAATGGGGCGCGATGCAGGCGGGACGCATCTACCAGGCCAAGGGCCACGACTACAGCCTGTCGGCCCTGCTGGCGGACGACCCGGCCTGCGCGGCCCTGCGCGGCGGCACCTTCTGGACCCTGTACCTGTCGCCCAAGGACTACCACCGCGTGCACATGCCCGTGACCGGAATGCTCGAGCGCATGACCTACGTGCCCGGCAAGCTGTACAGCGTGGCCCCCTACACGGTGCGCCGCGTGCCCGGACTGTTCGCCCTCAACGAGCGTGTCGTGAGCATTTTCGACACCGAGTTCGGACCGATGGCCGTGGTTCTGGTCGGCGCCATGTTGGTCGGCAGCATGGATACCGTGTGGGCGGGAACCATCACCCCGGCGAAGGAACGTGTCATCGCGCGGCACCGGTATGCGCCGGGTGAGGTCACGCTTGGGCGCGGCGAGGAAATGGGACGATTCAACATGGGATCCACCGTGATCCTCGCCCTGCCCCCCGGCGCCGTCACCCCCGACCACGAAGGCCTCCCCACCCCCGGCGACCCCGTCCGCCTCGGCCAGCGCCTGGCGACCCTCACCACCTCGGACGACGCCTGACGCAGGACGTCTGGCGGGGGCCCCGTGCGGGCGGCCCCACCAAGCGGAAGGGCAGGCAATGAAGGCATTGCGGTTTTCGCGCAGCGAAAGAAGCGAAGCCGGAATGCCGTCGCCCGTGAGAGAGGGGAGCCAAAGGCCAACGGGCCGAGTCAGGTGCAGGGGGGTCAGGGTATGGGGCGTCCCTACGCTGGGCTGTCGAACAGGGGCTAGAATCAGGGAATGATGATTCGAACAGTTGGTTTGGCCCTGGCGATGCTCGCGTCGGGCGCGGGGTGGGCGCAGGAGCCGGAAGCGGAGGCGTTGCCGGCGGTGAGCCTGTCGGACCTGGCGGCGGAGGCGGACCTGGTGGCGCTGGTGCAGGTGCTGGATACCGATTACGAGTACGCGCGGGATTATCCGATCGGCGGCACGGCGTTT
>JAUHYP010000089.1 GCA_030426265.1 Gammaproteobacteria bacterium
GCGTCGACATGAGCGACACACCGGCCTTCCTGCGGCTGCACCCGGGGGATGACGTCGCGGTCGCCCTGGCCGACCTGGCGGCCGGGGAACGGGTCGGGACGGACGGGCCGGTGCTCGCCGCGCCGATACCCGCCGGGCACAAGTTCGCCATGACGCCGATTGCCGCCGGGGCCGCTGTGCGCAAGTACGGCCAGGTGATCGGAACGGCCAGCATGGACATCGATCCCGGTGCGCACGTACACGTCCACAACCTCGAATCCCGGGTCCCCGAGGGCGTCGCGGCGCGGGCCGATGGTGACGGCGACCGGGCCCTCGCTTCGGACGCCGGTACCTTCGAGGGCTTTCGCCGCGACCATGGACGGGCCGGGACGCGCAACTACGTCGCCATCGTCGCCACGGTGAACTGTTCCGCGACCGTGGTGCGCCACATCGCCGCGCGGTTCCCGGAAACGGTGCTGGCTGATTGGGAGCAGGTCGACGGTCTCTGTCCCCTCACACACACCACCGGCTGCGGCATGGCCGACGGCAGCGAGGGCCTGGAACTGCTGCAGCGCACGCTGGGCGGTTACATCGCGCACCCGAACGTCGGCGCGGCCCTGGTGATCGGGCTGGGCTGCGAGGTCAACGACATCGACCGGCTGCTCGCGAAATCCGGCCTGGCGCCCGGCGAACGGCTGCGTACGATGTCCATCCAGGCCATCGGCGGAACGCGCGCCGCCATCGACGAGGGCGAACGCCTGGTCCGCGAACTGCTGGACGTGGCGAACCGGGCGCGGCGCGAACCCTCGCCCCTGTCCGACCTGTGCCTGGCCCTGCAGTGCGGCGGTTCCGACGGGTTCTCCGGCATCACCGCCAATCCGGCCCTCGGCCTGGCAGCGGACCGGCTGGTCGCGGCCGGCGGCACGGTAGTCCTGTCGGAAACCCCGGAGATCCACGGCGCCGAACACCTCCTGCTGGCCCGGGCGGAATCCGAAGCGGTGGCGGACGCGCTGCGCGCCCGCCTGGCCTGGTGGGACGACTACGTGGCCCGCCACGGCGCGTCCCTGGACAACAATCCCTCGCCGGGCAACCTCGCAGGCGGCATTTCCACCATCCTGGAAAAGTCCCTGGGCGCGGTGATGAAATGCGGCGGGACCCCGCTGCGCGGCGTGGTCCGTTACGCCGAGCGCATCGAGCAGCCGGGCTTCGTGTTCATGGACGGTCCGGGTTACGACCCCTGCTCGGTCACGGGTGAGATCGCCTCGGGCGCCAACCTGGTGTGCTTCACCACCGGCCGCGGCTCGGTGTTCGGGGCCAAGCCGGCGCCCTCGGTGAAACTCGCCACCAACCCGGGCGTCGCCGGACGCATGGCCGAGGACATGGACTACGACTGCGGCCGGATCCTGCGCGGCGAGCGCAGCCTGGACCAGGCCGGTGAAGCAATCTTCGAGCTGCTGGTGGCCACCGCCAGCGGGCGCCGCAGCGCCAGCGAGATCAATGGCCTGGGCGACTTCGAATTCGTCCCCTGGCAGCTGGGCGCCGTGCTCTGACGCCCTGGGTGTCTCCGCCCGCTGGGGCGGTGTGACACTCGCCCCCCGCTCGGTGGATAATGGTCCGCTTCGAGGCCGCCAACCCCATCCGCCATGAATGAGCTGTACCGCAAACCCCTCCCGGGCACCGACCTGGACTGGTTCGACGCGCGCGAGGCCGTCGAGGCCCTGCAGCCCGGCGCCTGGAATGGACTGCCGTATTGCTCCCGGGTCTTCGCCGAAAACCTGGTGCGGCGTTGTCCGCCGGAACGCCTCGAGGATTCGCTGCGCCAGATCGTCGAACGACGGCGGGACCTGGATTTTCCCTGGTTCCCGGCACGCGTGGTCTGCCACGACATCCTGGGCCAGACGGCCCTGGTGGACCTGGCCGGCCTGCGTGACGCCATCGCGGCCAAGGGCGGCGACCCGGCCCGGGTGAATCCGGTGGTGCCCACGCAGCTGATCGTCGACCACTCGCTGGCGGTGGAGCATGCGGGCTTCGACCCGGAGGCCTTCAACAGGAACCGGGAGATCGAGGATCGCCGCAACGAGGACCGCTTCCACTTCATCGACTGGACCAAGCGGGCCTTCGACAACGTGGACGTGATCCCGCCCGGCAACGGCATCATGCACCAGATCAACCTGGAGAAGATGTCGCCGGTGGTTCACGACCAGGACGGCGTGGCGTTCCCGGACACCCTGGTGGGCACCGACAGCCACACGCCGCACGTGGACGCCCTGGGCGTGATCGCGGTGGGTGTGGGCGGACTGGAAGCGGAGAGCGTGATGCTGGGCCGCGCCAGCTGGATGCGCCTGCCGGACATCATCGGCGTGGAACTCACCGGCCGGCGCCAGCCAGGCATCACCGCCACCGACATCGTGCTGGCGATCACGCAGTTCCTGCGCGAGCAGAAGGTGGTGGGCGCCTACCTGGAGTTCTACGGCGAAGGCGCCCGCAGCCTGACCCTGGGCGATCGCGCGACGATCAGCAACATGACGCCGGAATACGGCGCCACCGCCGCCATGTTCTTCATCGACGAACAGACACTGGACTACCTGCGCCTCACCGGCCGCAGCGACGAGAACGTCGCGCTGGTGGAGACCTATGCGAAGACCGCGGGACTCTGGGCCGACTCCCTGGAGGAAGTGAGCTACGAGCGCGTGCTTCAGTTCGACCTCTCCACCGTCACGCGCAACCTGTCGGGCCCGTCCGTGCCCCACGCCAAGGTGGCCACGAAGGACCTGGCCGCCCTGGGCATCGTGCGCGACGTGACCGAAACACCGGGTGAGATGCCCGACGGCGCCATCATCATCGCCGCCATCACCAGCTGCACCAACACCTCCAACCCGCGCAACGTCATCGCCGCCGGCCTGCTGGCGCGCAATGCCAACCGCGCGGGACTCACCCGCAAGCCCTGGGTGAAGAGCTCCCTGGCGCCCGGGTCGAAGGCCGTGCAGCTCTACCTGGAGGATTCCGGCCTGCTGCCGGAACTCGAACAGCTCGGTTTCGGTGTCGTGGGCTTCGCCTGCACCACCTGCAACGGCATGAGTGGCGCCCTGGATCCGGTGATCCAGGAGGAGATCCTGTCGCGCGATCTCTACACCACCGCCGTGCTGTCCGGAAACCGGAATTTTGACGGGCGCATCCACCCCTATGCCAAGCAGGCCTTCCTGGCCTCGCCGCCGCTGGTGGTGGCCTACGCCATCGCCGGGACCATCCGCTTCGACATCGAGGAGGGCGTGCTGGGCACCGACGCCGACGGCAATCCGGTCACCCTGAAGGACCTGTGGCCCAGCGACGAGGAGATCGACGCACAGGTGGCCGCGCACGTGAAGCCGGAGCAGTTCCGGCAGGTCTACGACCCCATGTTCGCGAAGATCCGCGACGCCATGAACCGCGCCGACCCGCTGTACGCCTGGCGTGAAAAGAGCACCTACATCCGCCGCCCGCCGTACTGGGAAGGCGCCCTGGCCAGCGAGAACCAGCTGTCCGGCATGCGGCCCCTGGCGATCCTGGGCGACAACATCACCACCGACCACCTGTCGCCCTCCAACGCCATCCTGGCCAGCAGCGCGGCCGGTGAATACCTCACGACCATGGGCGTGCCGGAAGAGGACTTCAACTCCTACGCCACGCACCGCGGCGACCACCTGACCGCCCAGCGCGCCACCCTCGCCAACCCCCGGGTGCGCAACGAGATGGTGCGGGACGAGAACGGCGAGATCCGCGAGGGCTCGCTGGCGCGCGTCGA
>JAUHYP010000090.1 GCA_030426265.1 Gammaproteobacteria bacterium
GAGCCGTCGGGCAGGGTGACGGTCGCGAACTGCTGGATGGGCGCCATCGCGCCGCCCCAGGCCTGCGGGCCGGCCAGGCGGATCAGGTCGAAGTCGGTCAGGTCCACCAGCGGGATGGTCGGGTGCGGGCTGAACATGACGCCGTTGGGGGTCATCATCCAGCTGCGCGAGGTGGGATCGCCCTGGGTCATCAGGCCGGCACGGCCGACGCCGGAGTAGCTTTCGATGTTGGTGATGGTCTTCTGGACATCGCTGATCGCGCCGTCGAACTCCAGCGACCACTGGTCCGTCAGGTCCCACTGCACGTTCAGGCCCACCGTGGTGAGGTCCGCGCTCTTGCGTTCCGCGTCGTTGCGGATCACGGACAGGAAGCCCGCGTCGATGGTGCCGGAGGTGACGAAGCCGGGTTCGGCGCCGGTCACGGTGTAACCTCCGGTGCCCCATTCGGCCATGCCTTCCTCGATGCCTCGGAACACCTTGTCTTCCAGGAAGTCGATGTAAACGGCGTCCAGGGTCATGACCAGGTCGTCGCTGGGCGCCCACTGCAGCACGCCGGAGAGGGTGTCACGCTCCAGCATGGCCGAGCGCACGAAGGAGTCATGGCCGCCGATGATCACTTCGTCGCCGGTGAGGCTGACGCCCGCGCCGGCGTTGGCCGGGTTGACGTTGGGGTAGCCCCAGGAGCGCATCTGCTGTTCCTGGCTGGGCGACTTGGTCGTCGCTGCCGCGAAGGAAACGCCGAAGGTGCCGTCGGCAAACACGTCGGAGTAGCTCAGCGCCAGGCGGTGGCCGTGGTCGTCGAAATCGGGGTTGGCCGAGTCGAGGTCGTTCTGCTCGTAGGTGCCGTTGATGGCGAAATAGCTGTCCGAGTCCAGCGGACGGTTCGTGCGGATGTCGACGATACCGCCGATGCCCTGGACCATCTGGGTGGCGTCCGGGGTCTTGTAGACCACCATGCCGCTGACGATTTCCGAGGGATAGAGGTCGTATTCCACGCCGCGGTTGTCGCCCATGCCCAGCAGCTCGCGGCCGTTCAGCGTGGTGCCGACGTAGTCTTCCTTGAAGCCGCGTACGGAGATGCCGGAGACGCGGCCGTTGCGACGCTCGCCGGCCACACCCGGCAGGCGCGCCAGTGATTCGGCGACGCTGGAATCGGGGAGTTTGCCGATGTCCTCGGCGGAGATCGCATCGACGATCGACGAACTCTCGCGTTTGGTGTCGATCTGGTTGATCAGGCTGGCGCGGTAGAGGCCGGTGACCAGCACCTCCTCGATCAGGCCGGCTTCGTCACCGGTCTGGTCTGTGCCGCTGTCCTGGGCGTAGGCCTGGGGCAACGCCGCCAGCATCAGTGAGATGGATGCCGCCAGTTCCTTGCGGCGGAAAATTCTGGAGCTTGTTTTCATGTGTGTCCCCGATCGAGTCTGTGAGCCAGCGAGCCACGGTGTCTGAACCGTGGCGCCACCTTACGCCTGCGGCATCAGGGCAAACAAGAAATTGCAAACGTATTCAAGTCGTCCTGTCACAATGGGCCGACAGGTGTCTTGCGGTGTCATTTCGCAGTGTCGATCGGGGCCGTGAAATCCGCGTAAACCCCTGACAATGTTATGATACGGCGCATTCAAGAGGGTCCCGGGATCGTCCCGGGCCACTCCAAAAGAAACACGCCATGGGCTCAGGTAAAACGACATCGTTCGACATCGCGCGCGCCGCCGGCGTGTCGCAGGCCACCGTGTCCCGGGCGCTCCGGAACAGCCCCCTGGTCAATGTCGAAACCCGGCAGAAGGTCAAGCGGATCGCCCGCGAGCTGAACTACCGGGTCGACCGCAGCGCCGCCGGCCTGAGATCGCAACGCAGCAACACCCTGGCGCTGCTGATCTTCGAGGACCCGACCACCGACGACTCGCAGATCAACCCCTTTTTCCTGTCCCTGCTGGGCAACGTCACGCGTTTCGCGGCCCGTCGCCAGTACGACGTGCTGGTGTCGTTCCAGCAGCTGAGCAACGACTGGCTGCACGAATACGAGGCCGCCAACCGCGCCGACGGCATCATCCTTCTGGGCTACGGCGACTACGGGAAGATCTCCGACAAGCTGCGTCGCCTGCACGACGACGGCGGGCACTTCGTGATCTGGGGCGCCACCACGCCGGAGCTCGAGGGCCACGCCATCGGCTGCCGCAACCGCAACGGCGCCGAAACGGTCACCCGGCACCTTCTGGACCAGGGACGACGGCGCATCGCCTTCATCGGTGGCGCCAGCGACGACTGTCCGGAGTTCAAGCAGCGCTACGAGGGCTATTGCGCCGCGCTGGAGTCGGCCGGCGTGTGGGTGCGCGACACCCTGCGCGTGGACGCGGAGAACCAGGAAACCTCGGGCTTCCAGGCCATGGACCGCCTGCTGGCCGGCGGGGAGGCCTTCGACGCCGTGGTGGCCGCCAGCGACCTGATCGCCATCGGCGCCATGAAACGCATGCGCAAGGCCGGTTTGTCGATTCCGGACGATGTGGCGGTGGTCGGCTTCGACGACATCCCGGCCTCGTCCTACTTCACCCCGTCGCTGACCACCATGCGCCAGGACACCCGTGCGGCGGCGGAGGCGCTGGTCGACAACCTGCTGTCCATGATCGGCGGCCAGGCTGGCCAGTCGCAGTTGCTTCCGATGGAACTGGTCGTGCGCGGTTCCTGCGGGGGGCGGGAGCCCTAGCGCGCCATCGGGCCGACCCGTCCCGGCGGGCCCCGAACGTCCTGATCGTGCGCCGGCAAGTTCGCGCTGGAGCCGATGGGCTGACGCGGAATCGCGGCGCCTCTACAATCGGGCCCCATGCCCAGAATCTCATTGATACTGACCCTGGCCTTCGCCCTGTGGGTCACACCCTCCCTTGCGGCTGACCAGGGCCGCGTCATCTCCGGCGAACGCGCCGTGCTGCCCTGGCGGGACCGTCCCGCGGTGGAAAACCGTCTCCTGACCGAACGGCTGGACACCCTGCTTCCGGGCCTGATGGAAGAAACCGGCATCGACCTGTGGCTGGTGATCGCCCGGGAGTACGCCGAGGACCCGGTGTACTTCTCGCTGGTGCCGCAGCCCACGTTCGCCGCCAGGCGCACCACCATGCTGCTGTTCCATCGTGGCGCCGAGGGGTTCGAGAAGCTCTCGGTGAACCGCTATCCGCTGGGCGAGCCCTTCGAGACCGGCTGGTCCGGCGGTGACCTGGACGAACAGTGGGCGGCCCTGGCCGCGCTGATCGAGGAGAAGAACCCCGGGCGGATCGGTGTCAACGTGTCCGCGGACTGGCCCGTGGCCGACGGCCTCACCCACGGTCTGCACCAGCAACTCATGGCGGCCTTGCCGGAGCGGCTGCAGGAGCGCGTGGTGTCCGCCGAGTCACTGGTCGTGCGCTGGATCGAGACGCGCACCCCGGCCGAGGCCGACCTGTATGCCCACGTCGTGGGGCTGGCGCGCCAGGTCATCGCGGAGGCGTTTTCGTCCAAGGTGATCACTCCGGGCGCGACCACCACGGCCGAGGTCGCCTGGTACATCCGCGAGCGTTTCGCCGAACTGGGCCTGCCCGCCTGGTTCCAGCCCTACGTGAATTTCCAGCGCCCCGGCCTGGACTGCGCGGAAGACAACCCCTTCTGCGGCGGGCAGGGCCTGATCGAGGCCGGCGACGTGCTGCACACCGATGTGGGCATCTGCTACCTCAAGCTGTGCACCGACACCCAGGAGATGGCCTACGTGGCGCGG
>JAUHYP010000054.1 GCA_030426265.1 Gammaproteobacteria bacterium
CGCCGCGCGAGCTCCTGCATGTCGATGGTGGCGTCGCTCTCGTCGACGATCTCCAGCCCCAGCAGGGTCTCGATGATGTCCTCGAGCGTGAGGATGCCCTGGGCGTCGCCGTACTCGTCCACCACGAGCATCATGTGGGAGCGCATTTCCTGGGCGCGATTGAAGGCGCGGCGCAGGGGCAGCGTTTCGGGCACGGACGGCATGTCGCGCTGGTAATTTTCCAGCACCTTGCGGTGATTGCCCCGCGCCTGCGCCAGCAGCAGGTCGCTGCGCAGCACGAAGCCGGTGATGTTGTCCGCGTCGTCCCCGGCGTAGATCGGGATGCGCGAAAAGGGTTCCTGCTCGTAGCGGTGGAAAAACTCCTCCACCGTGGTCGTGTCCGGGAGGGAAAACAGCACGGTTCGGGGCGTCATCACGGCGTGCACGGGCGTGTCCTGCAGGGCGAGCAGGTTTTTCACCACCTGGGACTCCTGGCGCCCCAGCTCGCCCTGGGCCGCGCTGAGATCCGCCATGGCGGCGAATTCCTGGCGGCTGAAGCCGGCCAGTGTCGGGCCCTCGGTCATTCCCCGCGTCAGCCATTCCGACATTTTGACGAAGGGCCACAGCACCCACACCATCAGTCTCAGGGCGTAGGCGGTGGCCGGCGCCAGTTCGCGCCAGTAGGTCGCGCCCAGCGTCTTGGGAATGATTTCCGAGAACACCAGGATCAACAGGGTCAGGATCGCCGAGGCCACGCCCAGGTAGTTGCTGCCGAACACCACCGCCGCCTGCGCCCCGGCGCCGGCCGCGCCGGCGGTGTGGGCGATGGTGTTGAGCGTGAGAATGGCCGCCAGCGGCTGGTTGATGTTTTCCTTGAGCTTGCGCAACACGGCGCCGGACGCGTGCCCCTCTTCCTCGCGCAGGGCGACGTAGGCCGTGGTCACGCTGAGCAGCACCGCCTCGGCGATGGAACACAGGAAGGAGAACCCCAGGGCGATGAGGACGTAGATGATCAGGAGGGTCATGGTCGTGCGAAGTGTAACGCAATCGGCGGCGCAATCCGCCCGGTGAATTCGACGCCGGCACCCTCTGAGCGCCGGCCCGCGCATGCCGGCCTCGAATGTCCTGTTCGCGTGATATGTCGCAGCCGGTTTTTGCGTACTCAGAATCAAGGGCAGCGGGTGCGTTCCGGGACCCATTCCTCCGGCCCCGGGGCTTTCTCCCCCCAGCAGAAGACCCGCTGACTGGCCCCCGCCCGGGCATGGCTCAGACCGTGCCCGGGCGGGTTTTAGCCTTCCCCGCCCTGCTCCTCGCGCCGCTCGAACAACAGCACGCCCCCCGCGGCCAGGCGCCGGTGGGACACCGTCCGCCCGGGCAAGCGGCTTCCGTCGACGCCCGCCGCCTCCAGGACCATGCCCGTTCCGGGCGCCTCCAGCAGCAGTTCAGCCTCGCCCAGTCGGAGGCGCGCGCTTTCCGTGGCCGGAAGGCTCAGGACGTAGTCGCCCCGCGACGGGCTGACCGGAAACAGGCCCAGCGTCGCGAACACGCGCCAGGCGGCCGCCTCCGGCAGGGGGCTCGGGTCCGGCCGCTCCAGCCGGGCGCGCACGGCGGTTTCGGCGCGCCCCGGGGCGTTGGAGAAGGCATACAGCCAGGGCAGGCTGGCCAGCGCCGGGTCCATGGGCGCCGTGTCGCCGGCGGAAAAGGCCGCGTCCAGGCGTTCCCGGAACACGCTGCGGCCGCCGACCAGTTCCAGCAGGCCGTCGATGTCGAAGCGGGCGGGATACCACAGGTTGGCTTCCCGAACCGATGCCTCCGGGACCCCGGCCCAGGAACGGTCCGCATTGCGGCCGCGAAAGCCGCCGGCCCTGCCGTCCCAGAGCTGGCGGTAGAACAGGGCCCGGACGAGGAAGGCCTGGGCCACATCGCTTTCACCCAGCTGGGCCGACACGGCGGCGATGGCGTGGTGGGCCTCGCTGGCGCGCAGGCTCTTGCCGATGCCCCCCTCGCCGGCCCGGTCAGCCGGGTAGTAGCCGTACCGGAGATACTCGCTCCAGGGCAGTCCGCCGGCCTCGCCCAGCGTGCCCGCCTTGATCATCGCGGGGAGGGCGCGGTCCACGCGGACGCCCTCGGGCTGGCGGGCGGCCAGGGCGGCCAGCACGGGGAGCGCCGGGACGACCTGCGCGTCTTCGCCTTCCTGGCGCGACCGTTCCCGGCCCCAGCTCGTGGCCACGGGGAACCGCCCCGCCGCCTGTTCGTGCGCCAGCAGCGTGTCCCAGAGGTCGTCGAGCTTTTCCGGCGCGAGCAGGGCCAGCAGCGGGATCAGTGTCTCAATGTCCCTGGAGAGGTCGAGATTGCCGATATGGCCCGAACCGGGCGGAACACGGCGGACCTCCCCCGTGGGGCCCCGGTAGCGTCCATCGCCGTCCGCGATGTCGCCGTAGCGCGCCAGCACCCGGTAGTGATCCGTCGCGAGCCGGGCCCGGGCTTCTTCCTCGCCACTCACCGACAGGCGGCCCAGCCACTCGTCCCACGCCGCCATCGTCGCCCGTGCGGCGACGTCGAATTCGGCGGCGCCCGGCTCGGCCAGGCTGGCGCGCGCGGCGCCATGGTCGACCGTGGACAGGGACAGGCGCACCACCAGCGGCGCCTCGGCGGGAGGAAAATGCAATGCCAGCGTATCGGTCCCGGCCTCCGGAACCGGCGTGAAGGAGCGGTCGGCATCGAGCGCCAGGTGCAGCTGCAGGCCCCCGGCGGTCGTCAATTCGCCCGACACGTCCCGCCGGCCGCGTGCCGGCAGCAGCGTCGTCTCCGCCTCCCCCCCGGGCTGCCAGGCCAGTCGCAGGACGATCGTTTCGCCCGGTGGAGCGGTGATCCGGTACAGGGCCACGCGGCCGGTGGTGGTGGCCTCGATGCCGGGTGCGCCGGCGGCCGCGTCGATGCGCAGGCGCCCTGGACTTGCCTGGATGGACGCAAGCGGCAGCGCAGCCGATCCGATCGAGAGCCAGAAGTCCGGGGCTTCGGCGTCCATGTGGCGCCCGTGCCGGAGGGCACGCAGGGCGGGCCCGTCCACGCCTTCTTCGAGCACCGGAGCGACGCGCAACAGGCCGAAGGGCGCCAACGCCGCCTGTTCCCCGGGCGTGCGCAGCGCGACACGAGCGGACGGCGTCGCAACTTCCGCGACCGGCGTATCGGCCGGTGCGGACCCCGATTCATCCCCGCGGGGACCACAGGCGCCCGCGGTCAGCGCCAGTGCCAGCAGCGGCCCGAGGCCGAGCAAACGTGCGTTGAACGTCATGACCTGACCCGGGCGTACGCGCCGACGCTTCAGTGGTAGCCGATGGCCACGGCGAGGGCCACCGCCACGGCGCCCGCCACGAGGAACTGCAGGATCAGGGGCCACACGAAGCGGAACCAGCGCCCGTAGGGAATGCCGCAGATGCCCAGCATGCCCATCAGCACGGCGTTCGTGGGCACGATGATGTTCATGAAGCCGTCGCCCATCTGAAAGGCGAGGACCGCCACCTGTCGTGACACGCCCACGATGTCCGCCATGGGCGCCATGATGGGCATGGTCACGTAGGCCTGGCCGGAACCGGAGGGGATGAACAGGTTCAGCGCGCTCTGGATCAGCAGCATGCCCACCGCGGAGAGTTCTCCGCCCAGGGCCTCCAGCGGGGTGGCCAGGGCGTTGACGATGGTGTGCAGCACCTGCCCGTCGCTCAGCATCAGCTCGATGGCCCGAGCGAATCCGATCAGCAGCGCTGTTCCCGTGAGTTCCGCTGCCCCCGCCGTGAAGTTCCGGGCCATGGTGTCGAAGGACTGTCGCGAGACCAGGCCGACGGCCACGGCCAGGGCGACGAACACGCCCCCGAGTTCCACCAGGTACCAGCCCTGCTCCTTGATGCCCCAGACCAGGATCGCGAGCGTGGCGAGCGTCATCCAGAGCACTGCCTGCTGGCGGCCGGTCATGGCGGAAGGCTCCGGCGAAGCGGGCGGCTGGGCCTCCGGAATGTCCGCCACCAGCGAAGCGGCCGGGTCCTTCCGTACGCGAACCGTGTAGCGCCAGACATGAAAGAAGGCGATGGCGAGGAACGGCACAAACAGCGCCGCCCGGTAGGCGCCCCCCGAGACCGGCTCGAGGCCGGCCACTTCCTGGGCCACCAGCACGGTGAAGGGGTTGAAGACCGCGGTGCCGAAGCCGACCGCGTAGCCGCCGCACATGATGCCCAGCGCCGCCACCGTGTCCATGCGCATGGCCGCACACAGGGTGATGAGGATCGCGATGAGGGGAATGTACTCCTCCGCCATGCCGATGGTGGAGGACCCCACACCGAAGGCCAGCATGCCCATGAGGATGAGCAGGGCCGGTTGGCCACCGAAGCGTTCCAGCACCCGGGACAGGGCCGCATCCAGCGCCCCGGTGGCGCGGATGACGGCCAGGGCGCCGCCGATGATGAACACGAAGAAGATGATGCCCTGGGCGGCGGCCAGGCCACGGGGAATGACCGTGAACAGGGACACGACGGACGGGGCTTTCGCCTCCGGCAGCACCTGGAAGGTACCCGGCTGGACGACTTCACGGCCATGGTCGTTGACCACGGTTTCGAACTGGCCCGCGGGCAGCACCAGGGTCATCAACCAGGCGAGCACGATCATGGCGTACAGCAGGACCAGGGTGTGCGGCACCTTCAGCTTCATGACCATCACCTCAGGCGCGCACGCGGCGCACGAACCAGGCCGCGAACAGGGCGAACAGGACGAATCCGGCCACGTTCACGACCCAGTCCGGTCCCAGCCAGCCGGTACCGAACCCGGCAGGACGCGCGCCCTGCCAGAAGGCCACGCCGGCGATGGCGACACCCAGCAGGCCCTCGCCACCGACGAAACCCGAGCCCAGGAGCACGCCGCGGTCACGGCGCTCGGTCGCCTGACCTTCGTTCTTCGACGAGCGTTCCAGCCACAGCCGCAGCATGCCGCCCAGGAAGATGGGCGTCATCGTGGCCACCGGCAGGTAGACGCCCACCGCGAAGGGCAATGAGGGGATGCGGAACAGTTCGATCACGATGGCGATGCCCACGCCGATGGCCACCAGGCCCCAGGGCAGGCTCTGGTCCAGCACCCCGTCGATGACCAGCTTCATCAGCGTGGCCTGCGGCGCGGGCAACTCCTGGCTGCCGAACCCGAAGGTCTCGGCCAGCAGCAGCACGGACAGGCACACGAAGGTCGCCGAGGTCAGCACCCCGACCAGTTCACCGATCTGCTGGTTGCGCGGTGTCGCGCCCAGCAGGTACCCGGTCTTCAGGTCCTGGGAGGTGTCGCCGGCGATGCTCGCGGCGATGGCGACCACGCAGCCGACGGTCAGGGCCGCGGCCTTCCCGTTGATGTCGGTCCAGCCCATCAGCAGGAACACGCCCGCCGTTCCCAGCAGGGCGGCGATGGTCATGCCGCTGGTCGGGTTGCTGGTCACGCCCACCAGGCCGACGATGCGCGAGGCGACGGTGACGAAGAAGAAGGCGAAGAAGATCACGCAGGCCGCGGCCAGCAGTCGCTGCAGCGGCCCGTCCAGCGCGGCGAAGGGTGCGGGCACCAGGACCAGCACGGCCGCCACGATGCAGATGGCCAGTCCCACGAATTTCAACGGCAATTCACGCTCGGTGCGTGGCGCCGGGCCTGCGGCGGCGTCCGTGTCACGCGCGGTTTCGGGGCCGGTGCCGGCATCGACCGGACCGCCCTGCCCCACCCGGCCCCGCAACTCACGGGCGCCGATGCGGAAGGACTCGATCATCACCGGCAGGCTCTTGACCAGGGTGATGATTCCGGCCGTCGCCACCGCGCCGGCGCCGATGTAGCGCACGTAGCGGGTCCAGATCTGCCCGGCGCTCATCTCGCTGATGGACAGCACGGTTTCCGGGTACAGCGGGGGGCGCCCTTCGCCCCACCAGGCGATCAGCGGAATGATGATCAGCGAGGACAGCAGGCCCCCGCCCACCATCACCGTGGCGATGCGCGGCCCCAGGATGTACCCCACGCCGAACAACGCCGGTGAGAGGTCCATGCCCAGCTCGCCCTTCTTCAGGAACGGGACTTTCAGGTGCGCCTCGGCCGGGATCACCTTCACCCAGCTGGTCAGCGCCTTCCAGGCGGCGCCGGCGCCCAGGCCGATGAACACGTTGCGGGCGTTGCGCCCCCCGGACTCGTTGGCGACCAGCACGTGGGCGCAGGCCGTGCCCTCGGGGTACGGCAGGTTGCCATGTTCGCGCTGGATGAGAAATCGCCGCAGCGGAATCATGAACAGCACGCCGAGCAGCCCGCCCGCCATGGCCAGCAGGGTCATCTGAAGCAGTCGTGGCTCCAGGCCCCAGAGGAACAGGGCCGGCAGGGTGAAGATCACGCCGCTGGCTACCGAACTGGACGCCGAGCCGATGGTCTGCGACAGGTTGGCCTCCAGGATGCTGGCGTTGCCGCCGAAGCGGCGCAGGGCGTGGAAGGCCGCCACGGTCATGACGGCCACCGGGATCGACGTCGAGATGGTCAGACCGGCGCGCAGGCCGAGATAGGCATTGGCGGCGCCGAACAGGATGCCGAAGACGATGCCGAAGACCACGGCCTTGATCGTGAATTCGCCGGGGGACTCGTGGGCCGGAACGTAGGGTTCATAGCGTTCGCCGGGGCGCAGGGCGCGGTGGGCGTTCTCGGCGAGGGCGCGGGGGGTCTCGGCCATGGGGATCTGCTCGGTAGGAATCGGTTGACGCGCAAGCCTACCGCAGGCGGACGGGCTTGCCCAAGCGGCGAACTTCAGACGTCGTCTTCGCTTCTCAGCCTGACGACCAGCGGGTCCGTGGATTCCAGGACCACGGTCATGGGCCGGCAGCAGACCGGGCAGTCCTCGACATAGGACTGCGGACCCTCCGAAGCATCCACAACCAGTTGCACCGGTTCCCCGCAATACGGGCAACGCCCGCCTGCCAGCTCCACGCCCCAGTTCATGTCGTCCGCTCCTCGATCAACCGCATCCTGTCGCGCCGAAACCCGGCGCTGATTGGGTACGATAGCCCAAACCGCCACGAGGAGTCGCATGACCCCGACCACCGACATCATTTTCGTGCTGTTCCTGATCCTGGGCTCGGCGGCCCTGCTGGGCACCCTCGTGCTCTGGGCCCGACAGGCGCTGATCATCGGTTACATCCTCGCGGGCATCGCGATCGGCCCCTGGGGATTCGGCTGGGTGGCGGACACACGGGTCATCGGCGGACTGGCCGAAGCGGGCATCATCTTCCTGCTGTTCCTGCTGGGCCTGGACCTCACGCCGCAGAAACTGTTCGACCTGTTCCGCCAGACCACGCTGGTGACGCTGGCGACCTCCGGGGCGTTCTTCATCGTCGGCACCCTGCTGGGATTCACCGTCGGATTCGGTACGGCGGATGCCCTCCTGGTCGGCGCCGCCTGCATGTTCTCCAGCACCATCATCGGCATCAAGCTGCTGCCGACCACGGTCCTGCACCACCGCCACACCGGTGAAGTCATCATCTCCGTCCTGCTGCTGCAGGACCTGATCGCCATCGCGGTCATCATGGCTTTGCAGGCCATGGGCAAATCCGGCGCGGCGACCATGGACATCATCCTGCCCCTGCTGGCGCTGCCGGTCCTGGCCCTGGGTGGTTATGCCGTGGAGCGCTGGGTCCTGCTGCCGCTGTTCCGGCGCTTCGACCAGGTCCAGGAATACGTGTTCCTGCTCACACTGGCCTGGTGCCTTGGCATGGCCTGGGCGGGACACGCCGCCGGCCTGTCCTACGAACTGGGCGCCTTCCTCGGCGGGGTGATCATGGCCACCAGCCCGATTGCGCAGTTCATCGCCAACCGCCTGCATCCCTTGCGGGATTTCTTCCTGGTGCTGTTCTTCTTCGCACTGGGCGCCCAGCTCAACCTCGACCTCGTTCCCGGCGTGCTGCTGCCGGCCATCGTGCTCGCGGTGCTGATGCTGGCGATCAAGCCGGCGGCCTACCGCCTCGCGCTGGGACGGGTCTCCGAAACGCCGAAACTGGCCTGGGAAACCGGCTGGCGGCTGGGCCAGATGAGCGAGTTCTCGCTGCTCATCACCTTCATGGCGATGCAGGTGCCGGTGTTCAGCGGGGAGTCCGTGATCCTGATCCAGGTAGCCACGGTGCTGACCATCCTCGGCTCGAGTTCGATCGTGGTGTTCAATTTCCCGACGCCCGCGGCCCTCAGCCGGCGGCTGCGGAAGGACTGAGCAGGGGGGACTTCAGCCGAGCGTGGACTTCATCGCCACTTCGAGCCGTCCGTCCGGCAGAAGCATGCCCCGGTCGATGCTGAAGCAGGTGAGCAGGTTGATGAGGATGGCCTGCGAATGCGGGTGGATCTCCGGCTGCGCGACGCGGGGCGGACGCAGCGTGAACAGGTGGGGCTGGTCGATCCCGTACCACTGGTTGGTGATTTTCGTGTTGGAGGTGCGCACGGCGAACCCGTGCCCCACGGTACCCTTGTGCAGGTAGGGTGACAGGGCGTCGCTGAAGGCCATCAGCGTGTCGTCATCCAGGTAGTTCGGATAATCCCAGAGCAGGCACAGGTCGAAACGGGTGTCCTCCGGCACCGCCAGCAGGCGGGTGAACTCGGAAACCAGGTCCTCGCGCGAACGGTCGCCGCCGCCTTCCAGCGTGAGCGGTTCGGCGTACATGCCCGCGAAATGCAGTCGGCAGCGCAGCGCGGAAAAGAACCAGATCGTCTCGTTGTGGGCCGGACCGATGTCGAGCACGGTCAGCCGTTGCCCGGGATCGCGCCGCGACACCAGTTGATTGAACAGCGAGGGGAACAGCAGGCTTTGCTGCCGCTTCATCTCGGGAAGGTCCGGCGGGCCGCCGGTGGGTCGGCCCATGGGCGTGGCGAGTTCGCTCACGACGATTACCTGCAGTGAATTCAGCGACACCGTCCGCGCCCGGGGAGCCCGGGCGCGGCGGCGGTAGAGTAGGCTCGATCAGTTGCCTTTGAGCGGCAGGCCCTGTTCGGCCTTGGCTTTCTCGGGCGGCGGCGTCGGTCCCCGGCCGTTGCTCGCTGCCTTCGTGGCGTCGTCCGCAGGCTTGGCTTCGACCTTGGCCGGCTGTGCGGAGGCTTTCTGGCCTTCGCCCGGGTCCATGTCGATGCTGCCCTTGAACTTGGCGCCGTCTTCCAGGGTCATGCGCGGCGCCTTGATGTTGCCGCGGACATTGCCGGTGCGGGAAATGGTCGCCATCTCGCTCGCTTCGATGTCGCCCTGGACAGCACCGTCCACTTTCACGACCTTGGCGTAGATGTCGGCCTTCACGATACCGCTCTGGCCCACGTCCACCCGGTATTGCTTGAGGTTGACGCTGCCATCGACCTGGCCTTCGATGATGAGGTTTTCCTCACCACTCACGTCACCCTTGATCTTGATGCGCGGGCCGATCACGGCCGCCCTTCCACTGGCTTGCACCTGGCGCGCCTGGCCGGCCTGGCTGGCCTGGCTGGCGGACAGGTCGTTCAGGCCCGATTCGAAATGGGCCTTCGGTCCTTCCTGGTTACCGTCTTTGCGCTTGTCAAACATGGCATTTCCGTATGTTGGTTCTAGGGGGTCTGCCAGTCTATCAGCAAAACGGAAGTCCATTCGTTGGATTTTTGTGAGGGTTCTGGAGCCGGGCGGGCGGGTCCGCCCTGCCCTAGCGGCGGGTGGGAGCGGCGGGGGTAAGCTCCTCGAAGCTGTCGGTGTGCCGGTCGGGTTCGAAAGGGCTGGCGAGAAAGCCTTCCGGGACGCGACTCCCGCGCAACAGGCGCAGGGCGCGTTCGACGAGATTGGGTGGCGCGCTGGAGCGTTCCAGCTTGTGGCGTGCGGCGGCCAGCTCGAGATCGAGAACACCCTCGAGCAAGACCGCCAGAAGACGGTCTTGTCGAGGTTCCGCAGAGACGGCTTTCCTTGGCACTTTTTGTCGAGAATCCATTCCGTGGATACTCCTTTGATCTTGTTCGCTCTGGGCGGGCGATCCGTGCCCTACCCACTCTTACAAACGCCTTCGTCCGGCGGGTCGTATCATCCTGAACGTGAAAAGCAGCGCCCCCTTGCCCACGGCGGCGCGTGCCCATGTACAATCAAGCGCGCAGCCCCGTCACGGGGCGCCGCGGTTTCCGGGACCGCGCAAGGTCACCGGGGCGCCAGAACAACAAGGGCGAGCTGAACCATGACCGACACGGACAGCGAGATCACCCAACTTCTCGACCGATGGAGCACCGGCGACGCCAAGGCGCTGGACGAACTCCTGCCCCTGCTCTACCACGAACTGCACCGAACGGCGGGCGCCTACATGGCGCAGCAACGCGCCGGGCACACCCTGCAGCCGACGGCGCTGGTCAATGAAGCGCTGATGCGCATGAACAGCCCCACGGACGCCCCGTTCAAGAACCGCTCCCACTTCCTCGCCGCCGCCGCCCAGGCCATGCGGCACCTGCTCATCGACCATGCCCGTCGCAAGAACGCGGACAAGCGTTTCGATCCCGCGGACCGCGTCACGCTGGTTGAGGGCGCGGTGTCGGACAGCCCGGACGACGTGGACATGCTGGCGCTGGAGGACGCCCTCGACCGCCTGAAGGCCGTCAACCCACGGCAGGAACAGGTGGTCGTGCTCCGGTATTTCGGCGGCATGTCCCAGGAGGAAGTGGCGGAGGTCCTGGACATTTCCGTGCCCACCGTCGCCCGCGACTGGCGGGTGGCCCGCATGCTGCTCCACGACTGGTTGTCCGGCGACGAAGGCGACTGACCGACCCTTCGGGACCATGGCGGCCAACACGCAACAAATCCGCGACAGGCTCATCGCCGAACTGCTCGACGCGGTCATCGACCTGGACCCCGAGGCCTGCCGCCGGCACCTGGAAGAAGCCACCGACGACCCCGTCGTGATCGAGCGGGTGCTCGCCCTGATCGAAAACGAGCAGGAGAGCGGCAAGGTGCTCGACGCGCCGCTCATGACCACCATGGACCTGGACCTCGACGCCCTGGAAAAAGCGCGCCGGACCCGGGAGAAAGAGCCGGTACGCCGCACCATCGGCCACTACACGCTCGAGGAGGTGCTCGGCGAAGGCGGCATGGGACGGGTCTACCTGGCCTTCCAGAAGGAGCCCATCCAGCGCCAGGTCGCCCTCAAGATCATGCGCCACGGCCTGTCCAGCGCGGCCGACGAAGCGCGATTCGACGCCGAGCGCCGTTCCATGGCGCGGTTGAGCCATCCCAACATCGCCCAGATGTACGAGGCCGGCTCGACCGAGGACGGCAAGCTGTTCTTCGCCATGGAGCTGGTGCGGGGGATGCCGGTCACCCGTTACTGCGACAGCCGCGGGCTCAATGTCTGGCAACGCCTGCACATCTTCATGGACGTGCTGCTCGCGGTGCAGCACGCCCACCAGCGCCAGCTGCTGCACCGCGACCTCAAGCCTTCGAACATCCTGGTCACCGAAATCGACCAGATCCCCATGGTCAAGGTCATCGACTTCGGGATTTCCCTGGGGATCGACGAAACGCTCGGGGAAGCACGGCAGAAAGGCCAGCGGGCCGGGACGCCCGGCTATTCCTCGCCCGAGTCCCTGGAGCCCGACGGCGCGGACCTGGGCCTCGACACCCGCTCGGACATCTACACGCTGGGCATCGTCCTGTACGAACTGCTCTGCGGCCGGCGCCCCTTCGACGAGCCGGGCGACTCCCTGGACGAGGTGTGGCGCAAGATCAACGAGGACACGCCCCTGCACGCCGCCCAGCAGGTGGCCATGATGGCGCCGGAAGAAGCGGATGCCGTGGCGCGCGCCCGCGCCACCCGCCCCTCGCGCCTGATGAAACTGATCGGCGCGGACCTGGACGCCATCATCATGCGGGCGATCGCCCGCGACCGCGAGGACCGGTATTCCTCCGTGGCGGCCTTTCACGACGACCTGGCGAGTTTTCTCAACCGCAAGCCGGTCAGCGCCCAGTCCCAGGATTTCACCTACGTCGCCGGCCTGTTCATCCAGCGAAATCTCGGCCTCGTGGCGGCCGGCATCCTGCTGCTGGTCGCCATGGTGCTCGGCCTGGTGGCCTGGTCCGGCGAGGCCCGGCGGGCCAATCTCGAAGCCGAGCGCGCCAGCCGCGAGGCGGCGACGGCCCGGGAAGCCCTGGCCGAGTCGCGGGAACTGTCGAATTTCCTGGTCAACCTGTTCAGCCTCACCGGGGAGACCAGCGGCGCGCCAGAGCGGATGACCACGCGGGAACTGCTGGAGGTGGGCGCGAACAACCTGGAGCTCATGGACTCCATCGATCCCCTGGCGCGGGCGCGCCTGCGTGCCCTGCTCGGCGAGGTGTACACGGAGCTGTTCATGCTCGACCAGGCCGAGAGCATGGTGCTGCAGGCGCTGGAAACCCGTCGCGACATCCTCGGACCCGCCCACCCGGCCGTCGCCGACAGCATGGGCCAGCTGGCGGACATCTACCGCACGCGGATGAGCTACGAGGAAGCGGAGCCGCTGTTGCTGGAAGCGCTGCAGATCGCGCGCCAGGCCCAGCCCCAGGACCTGGTCGTGACGGCCGGACTGTGGGGCCGGCTCGGTGAGCTGTACCACCACCAGTCCCGCCTGGACGAGGCGATCGAGGCCTTCGAGCGCGCCCTGGAAATCCGCGAACTGGAGCTGAGCGGACAGGACGAGCGGGCCCTGGCCGATTCGCTCTACGACCTCGGGCGCATCCTCCAGGAGCGCGGACGCTTCGCCGAAGCCGAGCCCTACTACACGCAGGCCGCGCCGCTGTACCGCACCCTGCTCGGCAACAACCAGCGCACCGCGGACACGCTGGAAAACCTGGCCATGGTGGAGGAAGAACTCGGCCACCTGGAAAATGCCGAGACGCACCTGCGCGAGGCCTACGAAATCGTGGCCGCCCTCGAGGGCCCGGCCGACCCCGACGCCGTGCTGGTCCTGGATCGCCTGGCGCAGGCCTTCACCCGCTGGGGCCGTTACGAGGAAGGCGTCCTGACCGGCCAGCGCGCGCTCGCCCTGCGCACGGCGTCGCCGGAGCCCAATCCCCGCGAACTGCTGATCACCCTGTTGCCGTTGGGCATCAACCAGGGGTTCACCGGCGACATCGAAGGGGCGGAAAGCACCCTGCGGCGGGCGCTGACCATCGCCAACGAAACGCTGGGCGAGGACGACCGGAATACACGTGCGGTGTGGGACGCCCTGGGATGGCTGGCCTGGCAAAGCGGGGATTCCGCGGGCGCCCTGGAAATTCACCAGGCGCTGCTGGACATGCGCCAGGCGCGCAACGGTCCGGGGCACCTGTTGACGGTCTTCAGTCGCCAGAACGTGGCCCTGGCGCTGGCGGGCCTGCGGCGTTACGAGGAAGCCGACGCCGAAATGACCCAGGCGCTGGTGGCGTGGGAGCACCTCCGCGGTCCGGCGCACCGGAGCACGGCGCGTGCGCAACACTACCTGGGGCTGATCCGCTGGCACCTCGGCGACGTCGCGGAAGCCCAGGACCTCCTCACCCGGGCCCTGGCCGCCCGGGAATCGCTGTACCCGGAAACCCACCCCGACGTGCAGCGCAGCCGCGCGGCGGTGGAGGCCCTGAACCAGGGTCAGGTTCCCCCGCCGGTGACCGCCAACTACTGATCCGGAAATGATCGGGGCCGGCCCCTTCGCAGGTGGCCGGCCCCGATGCTTGTTGTTCCAGTCCCTTGGTTTTTCCTGGTGTCCCGTCCCTGGGTAAAGGCGCCCGAAGGCCGTGTCGGGCCGGGCGTCCTGCCGGGCCGGGTTCCCTTTGCCTGTACATACGTCGAACCGGCCGGCACGGGATCATGACGGGAACCCACACCACGAATTTCAGTTATATTTCACATTAATTTCTAATTGTTAACTATTGTATATATTGATATTTACCTAAGGAAAGGAAATTTTTTTTCATCCGCGTGATATGAAATCCGACTGGAATGCGCTTGTCATAGTAGTGATGAGGGGACTGTCTGACACAACGCTCAGACTGCAAGGGGTGCGGCTTGCACGCCGCAGGAAAAGGCCGGAAGCGATTCCGGCCTTTTTTTTAAGGTTCCCGCTTCAGGCGCGCATCACCTGCCGGACGAGGGGCACGGTGACCTGGCGCTTCTCACGGAATGCGGCCTGCTGCAGACGGGTGACGACGCCGACCAGCGTGCTCATGTCACGAGCGCCACGGCTGAGCAGGTAGCGGCCGACATCCTCCGGCAATTCGATTCCGAGCGAGCGGGCGTGGCGCTCGAGGACGGTGAGCTTGTCCTCGTCGTCCAGGGGCTGGAGTTCGAGGCGCAGGCCCCAGGCCAGCCGCGAAGCGAGGTCGGGCAGGCCCAGGGGCAGCAGGCGCAGGCGCTCGCGGCTCGCCACCAGCAGGCTGCCGCCCTGCTCGCGCAGGCGGTTGATGAAATGGAACAGGGCCTCTTCCCAGGCGGGTGAACCCGCCACGGCATGCAGGTCGTCCAGGCACACCAGGTCGGTCGATTCCAGCCCGGCCAGCGAGGCCGTGGCTTTTTCGGGCAGGCCGCGCAGGCCGAGATAGAACGCCGTGTGCCCGCCGAGGCGGGCCGCGAGGCACACCCCGTTCAGCAGGTGGCTCTTGCCGCTGCCGGCAGGGCCGGCCAGGAACAGGCTTCGGTCGCGTGTCGACGCCAGTTCGCGAACGGCCTCGAGCACGGGGCCGTTCGGCCCGGCGACGAAATCATCCAGTCGCCCGCCGCGGCGCGGCTCCAGCGGCAACGGAATCTGGGGGGAGAACAGCATTCAGGAGGATTCCTCCCGATACCAGGCGCTGTGCTGGTAGATGTCGTGCACGTGCCGCACCACCACGTTCAGGGCCGCCGCCACGGGCAGGGCCAGCAGAATGCCGATGAAGCCGAACAACTGGCCGCCGGCCAGCACCGCGAAGATCACCGCCACCGGGTGAAGGCCGATCTTGTCACCCACCAGCCAGGGCGTGAGCACCATGCCTTCGAGCGTCTGGCCCACGCCGAACACCACGAGCACCAGCACGAAGTGCAGCAGGTCACCGTACTGGAACAGCGCCATGCCGATGGCCAGCGCCAGGCCCACCACCGAGCCCAGGTAAGGCACGATGCTGAGGATGCCGGCGACCATCCCGATCAGGAACGCCGCCTTCAGCCCGATGGCCCACAGCCCGATGGAATAAATGCCGCCCAGGGCGATCATGACCATGAACTGTCCGCGCAGGAAGGCGCTCAGCACCTCGTCGATCTCGCGCGCCACGCCGCTGACCCGCGTCACCATGCTGCGGGGCAGCAGGGACTGGATGGCGGCGATCAGGCGGTCCCAGTCACGCATGAGGTAGAAGGCGACCACGGGAATCAGCACCAGGTTGGTGATCACCGTCAGCGCCACCGCGCCGCCCTTGCCCAGCGTCTGGGCCACGTCCACGGCGGCGCCCGCCGCCTGCTGCCAGTAGTCCTTGGCCAGCTCCACCATCTCAGGGCGCCGGAAGTCCGCGAGGTCCAGGCCCAGTTGCGCCGAGATCCAGGGCAGCGCCGTTCCCGTGAACCAGTCGATCATCTGCGGCACCTGGTCGATCAGTTCGCGCGCCTGGCGAATCAGCACGGGTATGAACACGAGCAGGGCCACGGCGATCAGCACCGTGAGCATCAGGAATACCAGCGTCACCGCCAGGGTCCGCCCCAGTTTCCAGCCGCGGATGCCGGCCTGCTCCAGGCGATCCACCAGCGGGTCGGTGAGATAGGCGATGGCCGCGGCGACGGCAAACGGCGTGAGCACCGGACCCAGGCGCCAGAGCAGCCAGCCGGCCAGCACCACCAGCGCCAAAATGAGCCAACCGCGACTGATGTTCATATCCAGGTCCATCGTCTCAGGGGTTCAGCCGGAATTCGTCGGGGCGCTCGCCCTCGGCGAGCACGCCATCCCGGCGCAGCACTTCGTGCAGATAGTTCGGCGCGGCATTGAGGTCCAGGCGCAGGCGCAGGCCCGAGGGGCCGACGCCGAGCACGTCCACGGCGTCCACCAGGCTCAGGCCCGACAGGTAGGCCATGGAACGGGCATAGTCCCCGCTGCCCGCGAGGCCGGTGAGCAGGAGGTCCGCCCGGTAGTCGCCCTGCCCGTCCGGGCCGATGGCGTTGACCGAGGCGACCAGGTCGGCGAGTTGGTCGATGCCGTCCGTCAGCGCGACGCCCAGGTCCGGAGCCCGGGTGCGCCAGTTGTTGGAGGTGCTGGCGTCGGCGTAGGTCCAGCGAACGTTCCACTCCGGACCCTCGAGCCGCGCCGCGATCACGGCCACGCCCTCGGAAGCGGAGCCCTCGCCCAGCAACTGGTCCGTGTAACCGCCCCAGAGCAGTTGCACGTCCACCAGTTCCATGAACTCTTCGCTCAGCCCGGGCCACGCCACGGGCAGTCCTCGCTGCGCGGCGGTCTCCTCCATGCCTTCGAATTCGGCGGTGTACTCGGTGGGCATGAGGCTGCGCCCCCGGCCATCGTCGACCACGACCCAGAGCACCACCGGCTCCCGCTCGACCCGCCAGCGACGCAAACCGAGGTCCCGCACCAGGCGGTCGACATCCGGCGGCGAAAAGCGCGCCTCCAGCAGGAGTTCACGGACCTGCGTGCCGTCCGCCTGGGTCCGGGGCACCTCGCGATAGCCGAAGGCCAGCACCATGTTCCCGGCATTGGCCAGCGCGTCGTCCAGGGTGGGCTGGGGCGGAATCTCGCGCTGGCCGCTGAGTTTGCGCAGCACGTGCATCAGGGCCAGGGGAAGGGCTTCGCGGCGCTCCGCCTCGCCCTGCCCTTCCACGGGCGTCAGTCCGGTGTAGAGGTCGCTGGCCGCCTGCGCGGGTCCGGCCGTCGCGAGGCACAACAGGGCGCACAGGGCCAGGCAGGCGCGCGTCACGGAGGGGAACGCGATGGGGAATGGATGCATGGTCGTCGCCGAAGGCTCGCTAGTCAGGTCATTCCGTGGCAATTCGGAGGCCTGGCGGCCTTCTAGGTATCGACAAATACGATACCATAGGCGGCCATCGCGACGAACCGGACACCGCCCGCCCATGGCCGAGAACACGCCACCCAAAAAGCCCCTGAGTTACCGCGACGCGGGCGTGGACATCGACGCCGGCAACACGCTGGTGGAACGCATCAAGCCGGCAGTGAAAACCACCTTCCGGCCGGGCGTGATGACCGGCATCGGTGGCTTCGGCGGCCTGTTCCGCATCGACCCGGACCGCTACCGCCGGCCCGTGCTGGTCTCCGGAACCGATGGTGTGGGCACCAAGCTGATGCTGGCCCGCGCCCTCGACCGCCATGACACCATCGGCATCGACCTCGTGGCCATGTGCGTGAACGACATCCTGGCCTGCGGCGCCGAGCCCCTGTTCTTTCTCGACTACTTCGCCACCGGCCGCCTCGACGTGGCGCAGGCCCAGGGCGTGATCGAGGGGATCGCCGAGGGCTGCCGGCAGGCCGGTTGCGCCCTGATCGGCGGTGAAACCGCGGAAATGCCGGGCATGTACGGCGAGGGCGAGTACGACCTCGCCGGATTCGCCGTGGGCGTGGTCGAGGAAGACGCCATCATCGACGGCTCGCGCATCGCCCCAGGGCACCGGCTGCTGGGCCTGCCCTCCTCGGGCCCTCACTCCAACGGCTATTCCCTGGTGCGAAAGGTGCTCGCGCGTTCGGGTCGCGACCCGGACAAGAAGTTCGACGGCCGCACCCTGGGCGAAGCGTTGCTGGCGCCCACGCGCATTTACGTGCGCACGGCGCTCGAACTCATCGGCCAGCATCCCATCGACGGCCTGGCGCACATCACCGGCGGCGGCATCACGGAAAACATCGTTCGCGTGATCCCCGACGGACTCGGCATCGAGGTGGACACCGACGCCTGGGAACGGCCGGCCGTGTTCGACTGGCTGCAGCGCGAAGGCGCCATCGAGCCGGCCGAGATGCTGCGCACCTTCAACTGCGGCATCGGCCTGGTGCTGGTCGTTCCGGAGGACGACGCCGCCGCCGTGATCCGCGCCGCCGGCGAACTGGGCGAAGACTGCCGGGACATCGGCCAGGTGACTTCGATCCGGGAGGGTGACCGGCGGGTCCGCTACCGGTGAACCGGTCGAAGGATGACGGAGCGGCCGCTCCCCTGCGCGTGGCCGCGCTGCTTTCGGGCGCCGGCTCCAATCTCGAAACCCTGCTCGAGGCCCGCGAGTCCGGACGCCTCGACCTCGACGTGGTCCGGGTGATCTCGAACCGGTCGGACGCCCGGGGACTGGCGATTGCCGCGGCGGCCGGCGTTCCCACGACGGTGATCGACGCCGGCTGCGCGGGCCCGATGGGCCAGGACGCGGCCATCCATGCGACGCTGAGCGACTGTTCCCCGGACCTCGTCCTGCTCACCGGCTACATGCGCATCCTCGGCGCACCGCTGGTCGAGGCCTGGCGCGGCCGCATGGTGAACCAACACCCGTCCCTGTTGCCCAAGTACAAGGGCCTGCACACCCACCGCCGCGCCCTGGAGGCCGGTGACACCGAACACGGGGCCAGCGTGCATTTCGTCACCCCCGAGCTCGACGGCGGCCCGGTGGTCGCGCGGGTGCTCGTCCCGGTGGAAGCCGGCGAGGATGAAGCATCCCTCGCCGCGCGCCTGCGGCCCCGGGAACACGCCCTGCTGGTCGCCGTCATGGACCTGTTCGCACAGCGGCGCCTGGCGCTTGCGGCCGACGGCGTCCGCCTCGACGGGGCCCTGCTGGCGCAGCCCCTGGAATTGCATGGAGACGCGCTCGATGTCTGAATTCATCCACCCGTTCCGGACCCGGGTCGCCCAGGCCCTGGTCACCGCCGCGCTGCTCGCCGGCGCCCTGCCCGGGTTCACCCTCGCGGCAACGCCCACTGCATTCGAGGCGGTCTTCGAGGTCCACCGCAACGGGAAACTGATCGGCGAGTCGACCTTCCGCTTCGAGGTCGACAGCGAGACCTGGACGCTGAGCACCGAAACGCGCGGCACCCACGGCCTGGCGAAACTGCTCGGCCTGGAGGAGTCGTCCCTGAGCACCGGGGACTGGGTCGGCGACCTGCCCCGGCCGGCACGCTTCGAGCAGACGGTCCACGTGGCGGTGAAGACCGTCGAGACACGGGCTGCCTTCGACTGGGCGGCAGGCACGGTGTTTTCCGAGCACAAGGATGGAGAAACGGTGCTGGACCTGTCGCCCGGCGTGGTGGACCCGGTGGCCGCGGGCCTGGCCGTGCGCAGCGGCCTGGCGCGCGGCGAGAGCGAATGGCGCCTGACCGTGGTGGACGAGGATGAACTCGAGGAGCACGTGTTCCGGATCGCCGAGGAAGCGCCCCTGGACACCGCCCTGGGTTGCCGCGACACGCAGCGGGTCGACCGTGACCGCGGCCCGGACAGCACGCGCTACACGCGCACCTGGTACGCCAGGGACCTGGCCTGGGTTCCGGTCCAGGTCACCCATGGCAAGACCGACGGCGACCACATGGAAAGCCGCCTGGCCTCACTGGTGCTGGACGGCGAGGCGGTCGCGCCCGTCGCTGCCTGTCCCTGA
>JAUHYP010000055.1 GCA_030426265.1 Gammaproteobacteria bacterium
ACTTTCCGTGGGCTCACGCCCCCCAGGTGTTACCTGGCACCCTGCCCTGCGGAGCCCGGACTTTCCTCCCCCGGACATGCCGGGAGCGATTGCCTGGCCGGCTCGCGGGGCTATTTTCGCCGATTCGGGGCTGCGGGGACAGCCTGGGGTCAGGCAGCAGAAATGGGGTCAGAGTAAAGGGACAGCAGAAATGGGGTCAGAGTAAAGGGACAGAGTAAAAGCTGCTTCAATGCGACTTAAGGGCCTGAGCGATGTCGAGCAGCTTTTACTCTGTCCCTTTACTCTGACCCCGTCACTCCCGTCACTCCTTCCAGGGCGGCGAAGAGGTCGCGGCGGGAGACGCCGGTGAGTTTCGCCGCCAGTTTGGCGGCGCGGCTCGGTGGGAGCTCCGTCGCCAGTTCGCGGGCCAGGGCGAGGGCCTTGCCGAGGTCCGTGCCGTCCTCGGGCGCGCCGCCGGCGACGATGACGAACTCCCCCCTGCGCTGGTCGGGATCCTGCGCCACGCGCGCGGCGACGGCTTCCGCGCTGCCGCGCAGCACGGTTTCGAAACGCTTGGTCAGTTCCCGGCAGACCGCCAGGGGCCGTTCGGGGCCGAACACCGCGGCCAGGTCGCGCAGGCTCTCCTCGATGCGGTGACTGGCCTCGAAGATCACCAGGGTGCGCGGCTCCAGGACCAGTTCAGCCAGTCGTTTGCGCCGTGCCGCAGGCTTTCCGGGCAGGAAGCCCTCGAAGGCGAAGCGATCCGTGGGCAGGCCGCAAACCGACAGGGCCGCGGTGACGGCGCTGGGGCCTGGCACCGCACGCACCTCGACGCCGGCGTCCAGGGCCGCGCGCACCAGGCGGAAGCCGGGATCGCTGACCAGCGGCGTTCCCGCATCCGACACCACCGCCAACTGCTCACCGGCAGCCAGTCGCGCCAGCAGGCCCGGCAGCATCTTTTCCTCGTTGTGCTCGTGCATGGCCTGCAGCGGGGTGTTCACGCCGATGTGCTGCAACAGGGTGCGGCTGTGGCGCGTGTCCTCGGCCACCACCAGGTCCGATTCACCCAGCACCTGCACCGCCCGCGGGGAAATGTCCTGCAGGTTGCCGATCGGGGTTGCCACGACGTACAGCAGGCCTTTACCCGGGGTGTGTTCGCGCGGATCGTTCATCATGGGCATGTTAGCGCCGCAACGAAGGAGCGCACACCTCCAATGCCCGAATTCCGCCACTTGGCGACCGCATCCCTGCGGTATCATTCGCAGCCATGAGCCCCGCCATCGCCAAGCGATCGCTCGACCGTTCGCCAGCCTCCGTCGCTCCGGGCCATGGCGCCCCGCGGCGGTCGCATGCCCTGACCTGCCTGGCGGCCCTGGCCGTCATGGTTCTTCTGCTCGCCGGCTGCGCCACGACACCCACTGACCCGGCGCCGGTCATCGACAACTCCAACGCCGCGGCGGAAGCCGCGCTGGATGCCCTGGACCAGGCCGAGACCGCCCTGGCTGAAGGCGACGTGCAGCGCGCCGAGCTCCTGCTCGATGCCGCGGCCGACGACCTGCCGCGCTCGGCACGCGGGCGTTACGAGCGCGCCCGTAGCCAGATGGACTCACTGCGCACCGACCCCGGCGCCGCGGCGCTGGCAGCCGTTGCCGAGGAAGTGGAACGTACCGGCCGCATCGATGCCTCCGGCGCCGTCACGGTGCTCCAGCGCCTGGAGACGGTTCCCGGCTATCGCCTGGCCGAAGAGGCGCGCAAGCCGACGCGCCTGGGCCAGTGGGCCGCTTTCGCCGTGGACGTGCGCGAAACCCTGCTCGGACGCGAGGACCTGCTGGAGGCAGCCACCGAGTGGGCTGCGCTGCACCCCCTGCATCCCGTGAACGAACAGGTCTACATGGAAGCCGCCTGGCAGTACGGCCAGCGTTTCCAGCCACCGGGCCGCATCGCGGTGCTGCTGCCCAACAGCGGCCCGCTGGCCGCGGCCGGGGCCGCGATCCGTGACGGGCTGGTTTCGGCGTGGCTGGACGACCCGGCCCGTTCCGAACTGACGTTTCTCGGAGTCGGCGCCGAACCCACCAGCGCCCTGGAAGCCTATCGACGCGCCGAGGCGAGCGGCTACCAGTGGGTCATCGGCCCGCTCAGCCGTGAGGCGGTCCAGTTGGTCGTGGACCAGCCGGGCGCCTCGCTGCCCGGGCTGTTGCTGAACTGGCCCGAGCGGGCCAGTTCAGCAACCGCCCCGGCGAGCCCCATCGCACCCGAAAGCCCGCCCGTCCCGGCGCAGGAGGCCGACTTCTACGGCCTGTCCCTGTCCCAGGAAGCCGAGGCGGCCGCAGTGGCCGTTCGCATGCTGGACGAGGGCCATCGGCGCGCCATCCTCCTGCTGGCGAACAACGACTGGGGCCAGCGGGCGGAGTCCGCCTTCGTCGACGCCTACCTGGCCGGCGGCGGCGAGATCGTTTCCCTGGAACGCTTCGACGCGCGCGACGCGGATCACTCGGCCAAGCTGATGCGACTGCTGCAGATCGAGGACGGGCGCGAGCGCAAGCGCCGGCTCCAGTCCACCCTGGACCTGCCACTGGAGTTCGAGGACTCGCGACGCGATGATTTCGGCGCCTTCTTCCTGGCCGCCGATCCCACCCTGGGCCGACAGCTCAAGCCCCAGTTGCGATTCTTCGATGCCGGCGAGAAACCGGTCTTCGCCATGAGCCGCGTGTTCACGGGCCGGGTCGACCCCGGCCGCGACGTGGACCTGGACGGGGTGGTGATCCCCGCAACCCGGTCCGCGCTGGCGCCCGCTGCCGAAACACCGGAATTCGCCAGCCTGCGCGGCGGCGCTTTCGGCAGCCTGTACGACCTCGGTCGCGACGCCTGGCATCTCCTGCCCTGGCTGGACCTGATGGCGCGCGACCCCGCCTTCTCATTCCCGGGCGCCATCGGCGACCTGCGCCTGGGTGGTGGCGGGCGCCTGTTGCGCGAGCCGGCCTGGGCGGAATTCCGCAGTGGACGCCCCGTGGCCCTGGGTGACGGGCCCTGACGGCCCGGCGGCCCAGACTCCCTTCCCCCGACCTTCCCGACCCTCACCGTTCGAATCGAACCGGTCCGCGTGTATCCGGCCAGCGCGCCCGGACCCATCTCACGCCGTGAAAAGCCATCCCCGCGGCGCCGGCTGGGAAGCGCTGGCCCAGCGCCACCTGCAACGCCACGGACTGCGACTCGTGCAGCGGAATTTCCATTGCCGGCAAGGCGAAATCGACCTGGTCATGCGCGACGGCCCCACCCTGGTGTTCACCGAAGTCCGTTACCGCGCCAGCGACCGGCATGGTTCACCCCTCGAGACCGTCGGCCACTGGAAGCAGGCCCGCATCATCCGGTGCGCCCAGTATTTTCTGGCGCTGAACCCCCGCTGGTTCGATCGGCCCTGCCGCTTCGACGTGGTCGGCATCACCGGGCCAGGCTCCCGGCCCCGCATCGACTGGATCCGCGGCGCCTTCGATACCGGGTGACTTCCCGTTCAGGCCAGGTTGGGGAGGAGGGGCAAAAGCCAGCGTTCGGCGGCCCAGAGGACGGCCAGGGTGAGGGCGCCGGCGGCGACGTCATCGAGCATGACGCCCCAGCCACCGGGTAGGCGGCGTTCCAGGGCGCGCACGGGCCAGGGCTTGAGGATGTCAAAGCCGCGGAAGACGAAGAATCCGGCCAGCAGCCAGCCCCAGTGCAAAGGCACCAGCGCCACGGCCAGCCAGTAGCCGACGAATTCGTCCCATACCAGCGCACCATGGTCGGTGACACCCAGTCGCCGGCCCACACGGTCGCAGACCCAGACACCCAGCAACAGGGCCGCCAGGAGCGCGAGCCAGAAGAACGGCGTCGGCAGTTGCCGCAGAACGACCGCCAGCGGCAGCGCCGCCAGGGTGCCGGCGGTGCCGGGCGCGAAGGTCGAGAGCCCAGAACCCAGCCCCAGTGCGAGAAAACCGTCCCAGGTGCGCAGGTTGCGCCACAGCGCGGCGCGGGTATCGGCGGCCATTCCCGAAACCATGGCTCAGGGTCCGCTCAGGCCGGGCCGGGAAAAGTGCTCCCAGGCGGGACGGGCCGGCGTGTAGTCACTACCGTCCGGGCGACGGCAACGCACGTTTCCACCGGGTTCCAGACCGTGTCCAGCGGGCGTGGCTTCGCCCCCGGCACCGGAAGCAGCGCCATCCGTTGCGGCCATGAACCCGATCTCGGTCAGGGGCAGGCCCAGTTGTTCCCCCAGGGCCAGGATCGCCTCGCGGCGTTCCGGAGGCGCCGTGAAGCACAGTTCGTAATCGTCCCCGCCGCAGAGTTGCAGATCCCACCGTTGTGTTTCCGGCAGCGCCAGGAGGGTTTCGGAGCCCGGCAGGGACGCCAGTTCCAGTTCGGCGGACAGGCCCGATGCCCGCGCCACGTGGCCGAGATCGGCGAGCAGGCCGTCGGAGACGTCGATGCAGGCCGTCGCGTGCCGCAGCAAACCCTGCCCGAGGGCGAGCCGGGGCGAGGGACGATCCAGGGCCGCGTCCGTGCCGGACAGGTCCGCCGCCGAATCACCTACGCCCGCCTGCCGGCGGCCCAGGGCGTAGGCCGCATCGCCCAGCGTGCCGGAGACGAACACCCGGTCACCGGCCCCGGCGCCCGAGCGCGTGAGTCCGCCCTGGGCCGGCAAGCTGCCCAGGACAGTCACGGTCAGCGACAGCGGGCCCTGGGTGGTGTCACCGCCGACCAGGGCCAGTTCATGCGCCGTCGCCAGGCCGGCGAAGCCACGTGCGAAGGCGTCCAGCCAGTCGGCGTCTGCTTCGGGCAAGGTGAGGTTCAGCAGGGCCCAGCGGGGCTCGGCGCCCATGGCGGCAAGGTCGCTGAGGTTCACGGCCAGGGCCTTGTGGCCCAGCGCCTCGGGATCGGCCCCGGGGAGAAAGTGCACGCCCTCGTTGAGCGTGTCGGAGGAAATCGCCAGGCGCTTTCCGGGTTCGGGCGCCAGCACGGCGGCATCGTCCCCGATGCCCAGGTCCACGCCCGGGCCGCGGGACGGGATGGCCCGCGCCAGGCGCTCGATCAGCGCGAATTCCGGCAAGGGCTCAGCCGGCCTCGCCGGAGGGTGCTTCGTCAGGCGCGTCGTTCGGGGCGTCGCCAGGTGTTTCGTCAGGGGCGCCGGGCAGCCGCCAGGCCCGCGCGGCCCGGTCGAGCACCGCGTTCACGTAGGAATGGGTCTGGGCCGACCCGAAGCGGTTGGACAGGTCCACCGATTCTTCCAGCACCACCTGGAAGGGGGTGCCGGGCTCGTTGCGGAACTGCCAGGCGCCCAGCAACAGGAGCACGCGCTCGATCACGTCGACCTGGGAGAAGGGCCGGTCCATCACCGGCTGCAGCGCCTCGCGCAGGGCCTCGCCCTGTTCGTCGACGCCGTGCACCAGTTCCTTGAAGTACGGCAGGTCCACGCCCTCGAAGTCCTGCGTGTCCATGAACTGGATGATGATGCCGTCCACATCGTCACCGCCGATCTCGTGCTGGTACAGCGCCTGCAGGGCGCGGCGCCGGGCGCGGCGGCGCGGTTCCCAGTTCATTCGTTCACTCATGGTCCCGGACCTCGTCGGCAAGGTGGATCATCTGCAAGGCGGCCAGGGCCACGTCGAAGCCCTTGTTGCCCTGGTCGACGGCGGCGCGCTCGAGCGCCTGCTCCACCGTGTCGGTGGTGAGCACGCCGAACAGCGCGGGCTTGCCGTGTTTCAGACCCACATCGAGCAGGCCCCGGCTGCACTCGCCGGCCACGTAGTCAAAATGCGGCGTGCCGCCGCGGATCACCGCCCCGAGGGCGATCACCGCATCGAAACGGCCGGTCGCCAGCAGTTGCTCGGCGGCCAGCGGCAGTTCGAAAGCGCCGGGTACCCACGCCACCGTGACGCGATCGGCGTCCACGCCATGACGGCGCAGCGCGTCCTGCGCGCCCTCCAGCAACTGGTCGGTGATGAAGCGGTTGAACCGCGCCGCGGCGATGGCCACGCGGACTTCACGATCCGGGATACCCAGGTCGATTTCCGTCATGACGCTTTTCCTGCAACGGCCGTGGGCTCGATGTACTCCACGACCTCCAGCCCGAAGCCCGACAGGCCCGTGAGGCGCGTCGGGGCGCTGAGCACGCGCATGCGGCGCACGCCGAGGTCGCGAATGATCTGGGCGCCGATGCCGTAGGTGCGCAATTCGCGCGACTTGCGGTCATCGCCGATGGGCGTGATGGCCGGCTCGGGCTCCTGCTGGATGCGCCGCAACAGCGCCGCGTCGTCCGGGTGGCCGCCCAGCACCAGCACCAGTCCGCCGCCGCGCTGGTCCACCTCCGCCAGCGCGACGCGCAGCGGCAGGCCGAAATCATCGCGCTGGATGCCCAGCACGTCGCTGAGCGGATTCTGTACGTGCACGCGCACCAGGACGGGCTCGTCGCCCACCTCACCCCGGGCGAGGGCCCAGTGCAGGCGCTGCTCGATGGTGTCGCGGTAGGTGTGCAGCGTGAACGTGCCGAACTCGGTCTCGACCTCGTTGGAGGAAACCAGTTCGACGGTGCGCTCGTTTTCCAGGCGGTAGCGGATCAGGTCGGCGATGGTGCCCAGCTTCAGCCCGTGCTCGGCGGCGAAGGCCTCGAGTTCCGGCCGGCGGGCCATCGAGCCGTCCTCGTTGAGGATTTCCACCAGCACGGCGGAAGGGTCCAGGCCCGCGAGGGCCGCGAGGTCGACGCTGGCCTCGGTGTGTCCCGCGCGGGACAGCACCCCACCGGGGTGCGCCATCAGCGGGAACACGTGCCCGGGCTGGGAAATGTCCCGCGGCCCGGCGCCCTCGGCGACGGCCGCCTGCACGGTGCGCGCGCGGTCCTGGGCCGAGATGCCGGTGGTGATGCCCTCGGCGGCCTCGATGGACACCGTGAAGTTGGTGGAGAAGCGGGCCTCGTTGCGGCTGACCATCAGCGGCAGAGCCAGTTTCTCGCAGCGCTGGGGTGTCAGCGGCAGGCAGATCAGGCCTCGGCCGTAGCGCGCCATGAAGTTGATGTCCTCGGCGCGGACCTTGCTGGCGGCCATGATGAGGTCGCCCTCGTTCTCACGGTCCTCGTCATCCACCAGGATGACCATGCGGCCGGCGCGGATGTCCTCGATGAGTTCTGGAATGGTGTTGGTATTCATGATGTCCGTACGGCCAGCAGCCGTTCCAGGTAACGGGCGACGAGGTCCACTTCGATGTTCACGGCCTGCCCCGGCGCCAGCGCGCCCAGGGTGGTGACGGCCTGCGTGTGGGGAATGATACACACCTCGAAGGTGTCATCTGCGACGGTGTTGACGGTCAGGCTCACGCCGTCGATGCACACGGAGCCCTTGGCAGCGATGTAACGGGCAAGGCCGGCCGGCACGCGGAAGCGGAAATTCTCGGCCACGGCGGCCGCTGATTGGCCCGCCGCACCGGAGTCGACCCGCCCGTCGCCGTCAGGGCCGGCAGCCGGTACGCCTTCGCCATCGACCGACACATTCACCCGCGTCCGGGACACCAGCGCGCCGCGGCCATCCACGTGCCCGGTGACCAGGTGGCCGCCCAGGCGGTCACCGGCGCACAAGGCGGGTTCGAGATTGACCGGGTCGCCGGCCTGCAACTCGCCGAGGATGGTCTTGTCCAGCGTTTCGGCGGAGACGTCGGCGCTGAAGCGCCAGTCGCCCTGCCCCGCTGCGATGTCCAGCATCGTCAGGCAGGCCCCGGAAACGGACATGCTGTCGCCCTCGGCCGCGCCGGACAGGGGCTCGCCCTCCACCGCGAAGACCATGCGGCGGTCCGGCCCGGAGGGCGTGACGGAGACCAGCCGGCCCCGGTGTGTGACGATTCCCGTAAACATCAGACTTCCCGATGTGGCGGCCGCAGGCGCATTCTCAAGTCCTCTCCCACCATGACGCGCTCCAGCACCTGCAGGACCGGGCGGAGGGCCATGTCGTCCAGGCCCGGCAGTTCGAAGGTGGGCTTGCCCTCGTGACCCAGCAGGCAGGGCGCCTGGTACAGCAATAACTCGTCCACCAGGCCCTCTCTCAGCAGGGCGCCGCACAGCGTGCCGCCCGCCTCGACCTGCACTTCGTTCACTTCGCGCCCCGCCAGCGCCGAGAGCAGTGCGCCCAGGTCAACCCGCCGCTCCTTCGCCGGCAGGGCCAGGCATTCGGCGCCCGAGGCTTCCAGGGCCGGGGAGCGCTCGACATCCTCGCGGCCGGCGATCAACACCTGCCCCGGAAGGGAAAGCGTCCGGGCCGTCCCCGGCGTCCGCCAGTGGCTGTCGACGATCACCCGCAGCGGCTGCCGATCGATGTGCTCGAGGCGCAGGTCCAGCGAGGGGTCGTCGGCCAGCACCGTACCCACGCCGGTCATCACGGTGCAGGCGCGTGCCCGCCAGTGCTGCACGTCGGCGCGCGCCGCGGGGCCGGTGATCCACTGGCTGGTCCCGTCGGCCAGCGCGGTGCGGCCGTCCAGGCTCTGCGCCAGCTTCACCCGCACCCAGGGACGGCCGCGCTCCATGCGCGACAGGAAACCCAGATTCAGTTCACGGGCGGCCTCGGCCATCAGGCCCGTGCGCACCGCCACGCCGGCGGCCTCGAGCTTTGCCAGGCCGCCACCGTCCACCCTCGGATTGGGGTCGCGGATCGCCGCCACCACGGCGCCCACGCCCGCCTGGACCAGGGCGTCCGCGCAGGGTCCGGTACGTCCCTCGTGGGCGCAGGGCTCCAGCGTGACGTAGGCCGTGGCCCCGCGCGCGTCATCCCCGGCATCCGCCAGGGCCACGATCTCGGCATGGGGTCCACCGGGTCGCTCATGCCAGCCCCGGCCGATCACCCGGCCTTCGCGCGCCAGGACGCAGCCGACCCGAGGATTGGGCATGGTCGTGGCCAGTCCGCGCCGGGCCAGGGCGATGGCCTCGGCCATGCACCGGTGGTCGAACGCGCCGAAACTCACGAACGGCCGCGCTTGCGCCGGGCGGGTTCGAGCAGGGAAATCTGGCGCTGGTCCGGGCCGCCGGTGCCGTCCCGCTCGAGGCGCTCGATGAGGTCGCGAAAGGCCTGGATGTCCTCGAACCGCCGGTAGACGGAGGCGAATCGGACGTAGGCGACCTGGTCCAGTTCGCGGAGTTCCCGCATCACCCACTCGCCGATCAGGCTGGAAGGAATCTCCACGTCCTCGGCGCCGCTGATCTCGCGCAGCAGGCGGCGGATGGCGGCCTCCACGTCGCGCGTCTCCACGGGCCGCTTCTCCAGCGCCTTGAGCATGCCATCGCGGAGCTTGGCCTCGGAAAAGGCCTCACGGGTCCCGTCGGACTTGATGATGCGCGGCGCCTTGAGCTCGGCTGCTTCGAAGGTGTTGAAGCGGTTGCCGCAATTGCCGCACTCGCGCCGGCGACGGATCTGCATGCCGTCGCGGGTGAGGCGCGAGTCCACCACCCGCGTGTCGTGGTGGTTACAGAGCGGACACCACATGGCGCGCGTCTTCCGCGACCTTCCCGCCGTAGACGGGGAAGCGGCGGCACAGGTCCTCGGCACCGGCACAGACCCGGGCCTCCACGGCCTCGTCGCCGATGCCGTCGAGCAGGTCGGCGATCAGTCCGGCCAGTGTGGCGCACTCGGCCTCGCCGAATCCGCGGGTGGTGACCGCCGGGGTGCCCAGGCGCAGGCCGCTGGTCACGAAGGGCGACCGCGGCTCGCCGGGGACGGTGTTCTTGTTCACGGTGATGTGGGCGCGGCCCAGGGCTTCCTCGGCATCCTTGCCGGTGAATTCCCGGCCGATCAGGTCCACCAGCAGCAGGTGGTTGTCCGTGCCGCCGGAAACGACCTTGTAGCCGCGCTCCAGCAGCGTGGACGCCATCACTTTCGCGTTGGCAACGACCTGGCGCTGGTAGTCGGCGAAATCGGGCTCCAGGGCCTCCTTGAAGGCCACGGCCTTGGCGGCGATGACGTGCATCAGCGGGCCGCCCTGCGTGCCGGGGAAGACCAGGGAGTTGAGCTTCTTCTGAATGGCCTCGTCTTCGCCGGCCAGAATGATGCCGCCGCGCGGACCGCGCAGGGTCTTGTGGGTGGTCGACGTCACGACGTGGGCATGGGGCATCGGGCTGGGGTACACGCCGGCCGCGACCAGGCCCGCGACGTGCGCCATGTCCACCACGAACCAGGCGCCGACCGAATCGGCGATCGCGCGCATGCGCGCCCAGTCGATTTCGCGCGAGTAGGCGGAGAATCCGCCGATGATCATTTTCGGTCGGTGTTCCTGCGCCAGGCGCTCGATTTCATCGAAGTCGATCAGCGCGGTCTCGGGATCGACGCCGTACTGGACGGAGTTGAAGACCTTGCCGGAAAAATTGACCTTCGCACCGTGGGTAAGGTGCCCGCCGTGCTCCAGGCTCATGCCCAGGATGGTGTCCCCGGGCTCGAGCAGGGCGAAATACACGGCCGCATTGGCCTGCGAGCCGGAATGGGGCTGCACGTTGGCGTAGGCGGCGCCGAACAGCTTCTTCACCCGCTCGCGCGCCAGTTCCTCGGCAACGTCGACGTACTCGCAGCCGCCGTAATAGCGGCGCCCCGGATAGCCCTCGGCATACTTGTTCGTCAGCACCGTGCCCTGGGCCTCCAGCACGCGTGGGCTGGCGTAGTTCTCCGAGGCGATCAGCTCGATGTGGTCTTCCTGGCGGCGACGCTCGTCGTCGATGGCCTGGGCCAGTTCGGGATCGAAACCGGCGATGGTGTAGCTGCTGTCGAACATGCGGGGCGGGTCTCCGGGGCGGTCGTGGGATCGGCGTGTCGAACCCCGCATTCTAGCATCGAATCCCCGGGCTCACGGCCTCCCGGCGCGGGTGGTGGCCAGGCGTTCCAGCGCGGACGCGGTGGGATGCCGGAAGTCCGCCGCCGTCGGGTGGAACCGGCGCGGCTTGACGCCCAGCGACTCGCGGACCAGACGGTCGTCATACACCAGGTTGGTGGCCTGGCGGCGGACCATCTCGGAAGTCCCGTCCCCGGTCAGCCGCAAGGAGCGGGCCGCGCTCACCATGGCCGCGAACAGGGCCGGGGGCAGCGACACCAGGCGCGGCGGCCGGTCCAGCGCCGCGAAGACGCGACGCACCATGCCGCGATAGTCGACCGTGTCGCCGCCACACAGGGGGCCCAGCAGTTCCCGCTGCTCGCGCGGTTGCAGACCGGCGATCAGCGCCTGGGCCACGTCGTCGGCATGGATGGGCTGGCGCATGCCGCCGGAACGGGTGGAGATCGGCAGAAATCCCCAGCGCTCGATGAAGGCGGCGAGCACGCTGAGGTTGCGGTCCATGCCCGCGCCGTAGACCAGCGTGGGGCGCAGTACCAGCAGTGGCAGACGTCGTTCGCGCGCCTCGGCGCGAAAGCCTTCCTCGGCCTCGCGGATGGCCTCCACCTCCCGCTGCTCCCCCGTGTCGGCGGAGCGCGCCTTGGACAGGACGCTGGTGGTGGAGGTGACGCAGGCGGCGCGCAGGGCCGGCATCGCCCGAGCGTAGTCCAGGGCCACGCCCAGGGGACCGGTGGAAAACAGGTGTGAGTAGTCCGCGACGCGCGTTCGGGCATGGGCCGGGTCGATCCACTCCAGGCCGTCGAGCTCCGGATAGCCTTCCGGTGCGCCCTTGCGGCTGAGCGCCTCGACCTGGCACCCCAGGGCCAGCAGGCGCGGCAGCAGGAACCAGCCCACCTGGCTGCTGGCGCCGATCACCAGCACGCGCGCGCCGTTCATGTCGTTCGCAAGGTCCCTGGTCAGCTCATTCACAGTCGCACCGCCTTCACGGGCCAGAGCAGCGCCCAGTGCAACCAGATGCCCAGGCGCACCAGGGCCCGGGTCGGCAGGCTGCAGGCTGCCGCCACGTGGCTGCCAAAGAAGCGCGCCATGCCCCGGTGCTTCTGGCGGTGGACCCAAAGCGGCCGGCTCGCGCTGGAAACGCCCTGGACGTGCACGGCGCAGGCTGCGGGTACGTACAGGGTGCGCCAGCCCGCCTCGCGCAAGCGGAACATCAGGTCGAGGTCCTCGCAATGCAGGGTGTAGGCCTCGTCGAAGCCGCCCAGTTGCGCCAGCACCTCACGGCGCACCAGCATGCAGGCGCCCGAGGTGGCCTCGGTCGCGGTGGTGGCCGTGAGTTCGGTTGCCCCGGGGGTGTTCACTCCGGCCAGGGCGCCGAAGCGCCCGGCCAGCCGCGCCAGGCCGCTGTAGCTCATGAAGGCGCGGCGCGGGGTCGGGAAGTGCCGGCAGGAAGCGGCCTCGAACCGGCCCTTGCCGTCGATGACCCGGGGCCCGGCCAGGGCCGCGTCAGGGTCGGCGGCCAGGGCCGCGACCAGGGCCTCCAGCGCCCCGGGTTTCAGCGTGCAGTCGGGATTGATGACCAGCACCAGCGGCCGGTCCAGGGCGGGCAGGACGGCGTTGACCGCCGGACCGAAACCCCGGTTCGATGGATTGGCCAGGACGCGCACCGAGGGGTGTCGTCCGTAGCGTCCGCGCAGGCGATCCAGGCTGCCGTCGGTGGAAGCGTTGTCCGCCACGCGGATGTCGGTGACGCCGTTGTCGAGCAGGGACTGGACGCAGTCCCCCAGCAACTCGCCGGCGTTGTAGTTGACGACGATGGCGCTGACACTCACAGGTCAGCCTCCGCGCCGGCCGAACAGCCGCGCCCACCAGGCCGGCCCTTCGTCCCGCGCCTCGAGTTCGGCGCGCAGGCGCTCGATCTCGCGATCGCGCTCGGCGATGATGCCACCGGCGGCCATGTTGCGCCGGATTTCGCCGTGATAGTGGGTGTAGACCGACTCCTCGGCATCGTCGAACAGCCAGAGATCGCCGTCCAGTTCCGGCAGGTTCGCTTCGCCGTCCGAGCACAGCGCGATGAAGTACATGGCCGCGCGGGGAACCGTGACCGCTTCGTCGAGGCGGTCGCCGCCGGCCTGCTGCAGGCGCACGGTCCGCGCACGCCCGAGGTCCCAGATGGCCGAATGGAACAGCAGCTTCTGGCCCAGCAGTCGCACGGCCGGGAAATGGCGCGCGAGCAGGGATTCCAGTTCGTCGCGGTAGAGTTCCTTGACGTGGAACTCGTTGTCATTGCCGTGCTGGTCGGTGTAGACGGCCTTGTCCGGCGAGGACACGATCAGCAGGCCACCGGGCGCGAGCACGCGGCGGAACTCGGCCAGCATGGCGTCCTGGGCCTCGAGGTGCTCGAGGGTCTCGAAGGACACGATGCGTTCGAAGGTATCGTCGCCGAAGGGCAGCCGGGTGACGTCGGCCACGTGGAAATCGAGCCGGTCATCATCGCCATAGCGCCGGCGGGCATGCGCCACGGCCTCGGGCGAGACATCCACGCCATCGACATGGGCCGCGGCGCCGGCCAGCAGCGCGGAGCCGTAACCCTCGCCGCAGGCGGCGTCCAGCACCCGCCGCCCGGCGCAGAGCGGTGCTGCGAAGGCGTAGCGGTGCTGGTGTTCGTACCAGATTTCGCGCACGCACTCGGGCGTGAAGCGTTCACCGGTGAAATCCATTCCGTCCGTCATGGCGCGATCCCTGGCCACTCCGGTCCCGATTCTACCGGAAGTGGAAGCTTTCGAAGCTCCGGTGTCGACGCTGGCGACGATCGCCGCGCGGCGATCCGCCAGCGGGTCCTGGCGAATCCAGTCCTCGACGACCCTGAGGTAGTCCGGATGCCGCCCGAGCAGGCGCTCCATGGCCTCGCCGCCCGGTTTCAACCCCAGCGGCCCGAAGGACTGGCCGCCCTCGTGCACCACGAAGGCGTCCTCGCACAGCACGTTGCGCCAGCCGGCGTCCGCCGCGCGCCGGCAGAAATCGTTCTCCTCCCCGTAGCCACGCCCGAACACGGCCTCGTCGAAGAATCCGAGCGCATCGATGGCGGCGCGCGAAACCGCCATGCAGAACCCCACCCCGGTGGGCAGTTCCGGGTGATGGCCACGGGCGTCGGCGCGCACGGCCGAGGCCCAGGGTTCGGGATCCTCGGGGGCGGGATTGGCGACGCAGGCCTCCGGCAGCGAGACGATCTCGGCATTGTTGCTCCAGGGGGTCGCGGTGGCGATGCGCGGGTCCGACGCCAGGCAGCGCGTGAGCGCCTCCAGCCAGCCGGTCGTCACGCGGGTGTCGGAGTTGAGCAGCACGACGTCCCCGGCCACTTCCGCCACGCCCCGGTTGGCCGCATGCACGAAGCCACGGTTTACCGGCAACGAAATGAGCCGGGTCCCGGGACGCTGCGCCACCCATTCCACCAGCAGGGGCTTGATCCGGGGATCCTCCGAGGCGTCGTCGACCAGCAACACCGGCGCGCCGGGGCTGTGTGCGTCCAGGGAGGCCAGGCAGGCACGGAGGCAATCGTGGGCGTTGAACACGGGCACGACGACCGTCAGCGAAGATACCGAACCCTCGCCGGACCGCTCCGATGTGCTTTCCGCCTGTGCCACTTCAACTCCTGTTCGCCCGGGAGGCGAAGGGTAGCGCATAATGTGCCCGCCATGCCCGTCCGTACCGACCCACCCGCCTTTCTCGTCATCGGGGCCCAGAAGTGCGGCACCAGCTGGCTGCATCGCCATCTGTCGGCCCACCCCGACCTGTGGATGCCGCCCGGCAAGGAGCTCGAATTCTTCTCCTACGCCCCGCACCTGGAAGACCCGGGGCTCCCGGCCTACCAGGCCACGTTCGCCCCGGCCGAAGGACGCATCGCCGGGGAGGCCACGGCCAGCTACTTCTGGACCGCGGCCGACTCCCCCTGGTGCCGGCAACCGGAAGGGTTCCAGTCCGACATTCCCGGCACTGTACTCCGCCTCCTGGGACCGGACCTGCGCCTGGTGGTCTCCCTGCGCGACCCGGTCGAGCGCGCCCTGTCCGCCTGGGCGCACTACATCGCCCACGGCGAACTGGATTCCTCCCTGCCCCTGCGCGAAGCCGCCCGATTCGGCGGCATCGTCGACATGGGTTTCTATGGACGCCACCTGGCGGCCTGGCGGACGCACTACCCCGCCACCCACGTGCACCTGCTGGTCATGGAGCGCGACATCGTGGCCCGGCCGGCGGAATCCCTGGCCGGCCTGCACCGATTCCTGGGCGTGCGCGAATGGGTGCCGGATTCCGATGCCCTGGCAGCCCCGGTGTTTCCCGGCCTGCCCTGGCGTGACGACCAGGAGGGCGGGCGCGTGCTGGAATGGGGCGACGACCACCCGCCGGTCCGCGTGACGCAGGAGGACCTCGACTGGTTGCGGAATCTGTACCGGGAGGACACTGCGCACCTGGCCAGCCAGGCCGGCGATGACGTCACCACGTCGTGGACGGGCCCGTAGGGCGCATTCTCCGATCCGCCGCCTGACGGCATGGCGGAGTTGAAGCCCCGCCCCCCGATCAGCCCGAGGTGGCCGCAGCCTCCAACAGTTCCAGCAGGTCTTCAGGGTGATTCCATGCCTCGCCGCATACCAGGCGGGGCAGGCGCCAGCGGTCGTCGACGCGGCGCACCGGCGCCGCCCGGGTGGTAAAGGCCGCCCGGTAGCCGTGCGCTGCACGATGCGAAGGAAGGTAATCGCGCACGAGGTAATCGCTGTACTGTCCCCAGGGAAAGGCGAAATAGCGCGGTGCGCGGCCACCCGCGCGTGCGCCGATCAGTGCCGCCGAGGCACGGAGTTGCCGGTCGCAATCCTCGAAGCTGTCCACCACGCGAAAGTCCCCCGCCTTGCCCTCGCGCTGGGCCACGCGGTCGAGCACCGGGTGCAGGTGGTCCCAACCGTGGCTCTCGATGGTCATCAGGCCCGAAGCGTTCGCCTCCGGCCACCAGTCATCGTTCCACCAGCCCCTTCCTGCCAGGCTGCGCTCGTCCAGTTGCGCCCTCGCCTCCGGGCAGGCGATCACGAAGCTCGCCGCCTGCGCCGGCGCGCCGGTTTCCGTGACGAAGTCGCGCAGCACGTTGAACAGGCTGCGCTGCAGGCCGCAACTCGGATGGTCGATGTCGTGGAAGTCGAAGTCGGAGCCGTCGTCGAAGGTGATCGCCAGGCAGCGCTCCAGTTCTGCATCCGGCCGGTGACCCTGGTGCCAGTCGAGCACCGTGTCGAGCGGAACGACCCGCCAGCCGGCCTCGAACAGGCGCCGCAGGTCCGTGGCGAGCGCCACGTGGTCGTTGTCGGCGTAGTCGTTACCGGCGACGTTGTTGGCGTGGTACGCGAGCACGGGAACGCCCATGCCGGCCTCGACGGGCCTCGAAGGATCCACGGGGTTCACTGCCAGCGATGCGGCAGGCGCACCAGGCCGAAATCCCGGGTTTCACCGCGGACCCGGAAGCCTCGCTCCAGGGTGTCGCAGACACGCAGGCCCTCGGGATCCAGCGCGTGCCCCCGGAGCAGGTACTGCCCCGGCATCAGGTCCAGGGCGTCGAAGGACAGGACCGCCCGGAACAATTCGCCCTCGCCTTCAGCCGCGCCGTCCAGCGGTTGCATCGCACCCGGCGCGCCCTCCGTGGAGACTCCGTAGACCGGCGTACCGTCCAGGCGCACCAGGCCGAACATGCCGATCGGTGGACGGCCGTCGGGGGAGCGCAGCACCAGCTCCGCCTCCAGGCGCCCGCCGGATTCCAGTTCGGGGGTGTCGCCGTCTCCGGCCGTGTGGAGCTCCAGGCTGCGCACCGCGTAATGGCCGTGGTCGCCGCGGGCCTCGCTGCGATGGCGTTCCTCGACGCGGTTCCGGGCTTCGTGCCAGGCCAGGTAGTCCTGTGTGACCCGGTGCACGTCGCCATAGGCGGCCACCTTGCCATGGGACAGCCACAGGGCATGGCGACACAGCTTCTGCACGAGGTACATGCTGTGCGAGACCAGCATCAGGGTCCCGCCTTCGGCCAGGAAGTCGTCGATCCAGCGGATGCACTTCTTCTGGAAGGATTCATCGCCGACCGCCAGCACCTCGTCGGTGATCAGCAGTTCCGGCGAGGACGCCGCCACCACGGCAAAACCCAGGCGCACCACCATCCCGGAGGAATAATGCTTGACCGGCTCGTGGATGTACTGGCCGATGTCGGCGAACGCCAGGATGTCGTCCAGTCGCTCTGCCAGTTCGCGCTCCGTGAGGCCCAGCAGCGCCGACTTCATGCGCACATTGTCCATGCCACTGAATTCAGGCTGGAACCCGGCGCCCAGTTCCAGCAGCGCGGCGGTGCGCGCCCGGCTTTCCACCGTGCCCCGCGTCGGTTCGATCACGCCGGTCAGGATCTTCAGCAGGGTGGATTTTCCGGCGCCGTTCTCGCCGATGATGCCCAGGGATTCGCCGCGGCGGACCTCCAGGCTGACGTCGGAAAGCACCTCCGCCCCTTCCTTCGGCTCGCGTCCCAGCAGCAGGGAGGTGAAGGCGTGAAGGCGTTCCCTGGGCCGGTGTACCCGCGGGTAGACCTTGGCGACGCCGTCCAGCCGCACCAGCGACGACATCAGAGGAAGTCCTCGAAGTGGCCGCTGAACTTGCGGAACCACGCCAGCCCCAGGAACAGCAATACCGGGATGAGCACCACCATGACGGCATCCCAGTACCCCAGGGACAGCCGGCCGTACAGCAACGCGTCCCGGATGCCCGCCACGAACCAGCTCATCGGGTTCCAGGCGAATATCCGCGCCAGTTCATCCGGCAGCATGGCCGCGCTGTAGAGAATGGGCGTGGTGAAGAACCAGAAGGTCATCAGCGGCGGCAGGATCTGCGCCACGTCCTTCACGAAGACCTGCAGGCTGGAAACGAACAGGGCGATGGCGCAGGCCAGCAGCCAGAGCAGCACCAGCAACACCAGGACCACGGGAAACAGCGCCCAGTGCAACGGCGTGCCCAGCAACTGCAGCACCACCAGGACCGCCAGGTAACCGATGCCGTGCATCAGGAACACCGAGGTCACGGTGGCCAGGGGCAACTGCTCGTTGGCGAACGCCACCTTGGACACCAGCGCGGCGTTGCCGGCAATCGTGCCGCTCGCCTTGAGCACGGCCTCGGAGAAGGCCGTCCACGGCCAGAAGGCGACCGCCAGGTAGGCGACATAGCCCACTTCACCGGCGTCGGGGATGCGGGACTGGAAAATCTGCGTGAAAACGAAGGCGTATACCGCCAGCAGCAGCAGGGGCTGCACCACCAGCCAGGCGAACCCCGTCAGGTTTTCCAGGTAGTCCTGTCGCACCTGGCGCAGAACCAGGTGTCGAAAGAACCGGGGATCGAAGCCCCTTGATAGACCATTGGCCATGGGACCCACCCCTTGCCCGCGTCGGCCCAAGTCTACTGGCTTCCGGCGTCTCCGGCTTCTCCCTGAAGCACCTCGTCACCGAACACGCGACGAATGGCGTTCTCCATGGACTCCTGGGTCACCTCGATCTGCTCGGCGTAGAGCGGCTCCAGGGCTTCCCGGCGCTTGCGCTCGCGGTGCTGTTTGCGCACCTGTTCCTCGAGCTGCAACTGGACGCTGTCGAACGACATCTGCTGGGGCGGATTGATCGCGTCCAAGCGGATGATGTGATAGCCGTACTGGGTCTGGACCGGATCGGAGATGTCACCCGGTGACAGGGCGAATGCCGCCGTCTCGAAAGGCTCGACCATGTCGCCACGCTTCACGCCCTTGTACATCCCCTGTCGGCTGCGCGAGCCCGTGTCGTCGGAATACTCGCTGACCAGTTCAGTGAACCGGGTCGGGTCCTGCGCCAGCCGGGCCTTCAGTTCCTCGGCCAGTTCCAGCGCCTCCGCTTCGCTGCGTTCGTCCAATCCCACCAGGATGTGAGCAACGTCGATGGTCTCCGGCGTCCTGTAGCGATCACGGTTCAGCAGGTACTGCTCCCGCGCCAGCGCGGTGTAGTCAGCGTCCTTGCCGCTGTCGACCACGTGCTCGATCCAGGCGCGCGCGAGTTCTTCACGGGCGGCCAGGGCCATGCGCTCGCGCACGACCGGATCCTGGTCGAAACCGGCCTCGAGCGCCTGGGCGGCGAGCTGGGCGTCGATCAACAGGCTGTTGAGCAGGTCCTCGAAACGTCCGCCGTCACGCACGGTGCGGAACTGGTGCTCCGGCGGGATGCGGCTGACCCGGGCCTCGAAATCGGCATGTGACACCTCACCCTGTCCGCGGGCGGCCAGGAGTTCGGGGTTGTCGCGAACCTGGGCGGCAACGTCGAAGGACAAGGCACTGAAAAGGAATGCGAGAAGAAAAAGGCTGCGTTTCATGGCGCGGAATCCTGGGTCGAACCCGGACAGTGGGTTTCAGATAAAAAAACGGGCACCCATGCGGGTGCCCGTTTCTGGCTTGCCT
>JAUHYP010000009.1 GCA_030426265.1 Gammaproteobacteria bacterium
CCATGTGCGGCCGCACTCGTCACTGGAATATCGAACCCCGAAAGAGGTTGCCCGGGCGCATCAGGTGCCCAAAAATGAACCGGAAACTACGTATGGAGCGTGTCTACCCTGAGGGGGAAAGGTCAAACGCTACGCCCACCTGGGCGGCAAGCATCTCAAACGGGCTTCGAGGCGGATAGAGGGCACGAACCTGGCACATGATGCCCGCCAGGACCATGTAAGGCTGATCGTAAGTCGCTGAAATAGATGGTGCCCAGGGGCGGAATCGAACCACCGACACGCGGATTTTCAATCCGCTGCTCTACCAACTGAGCTACCTGGGCATCTTGACGTTGCGGACCGGTGCGCCACGGGAAGGGCGCGGGAAGGACCGCAAGGCGCGGTATTAAACCCGTTGGGGCGCTCCAAGTCAACCGTGGAGGCGTGCCCCTGAGCCTGGGTCAGCCGGCCGCGTCAAAGGCTTCCTGGAGCCATGCGGCAACTTCGGCATCCACGTCTGCGGCCGATTCCAGCCGAACGCGGTGCGACACCATGGCGTTGAAGCTCCCCGAGGCCTCCAGCCGCCCTTTCGGCGCCTTGCCCTTCAGGTTGATCCCCAGGTCCACCCGGGTCTTCGTCGAGGGCTGCACCAGGGCGAACTGCTTCTTGTGGCGGAGGCTGACGTAGGCTTTTTTGGGCGCCAGTTCAAGCCCGCCGCCGAACCCCTCGACCACCGCAATCACGGCATCGTAGATCGGCTTCAGGCCCGCCTTGGGGCCGGCGTACTGCGCGGCGACGAGATCGTCGTCGTCGTGCTGGTCGGCGCTGGACTTGAGTGAACGGTGCGCCACGAGGTTGGCGTAGCCGTGGGTGAAACCGTGGTCGGTCTTGAGCATCTTCACGATCTGGCCGTGCTTTTCCAAGCCGGAGGCCTTCACCACTTTCAGCCAGTGGCTGACGGGTTTGCCGGTCTTCTCGGCGATGTTGGCTTCCATGGTGGCGGTCTGTGCGTCGGAATCCATGTCGTTCTCCTTACATCAGGCCGAAAACGAGGCCGTAAACGGTGAACTGCACCACGTGGTAGCCGGCGTTGATCAGCCACAGCTTCACGCTCTTGAGTTCGAACAGGTAGTTCACGCCGAAGGACGTCGCCACCCAGAACACGCCGATGCCCACGCCGGAGTGGAAGGCCATCATGAAGCTGGGATCGCGGCCGATCACCATGGAAAAGGCGATGGCGGCCACCAGGCACAGGACGAAGGAGACGCCGAAGATCAGCGCCTTGTTGGCGGCGGCCAGCTGCTCGTCCGACAGCCCGGTTTCACGCTGCCAGGCCTTGGCGAACAGCAGGGGCGAGTACCACAGTCCGCCGACGATAAAGGCGGAGAAGGTGGCAATCAGGGTGGGCAACCATTCGATGCTGCGCATGGGAGACTCCTCTTTTTCTCTTGGGGAGCGACGAGCCTACGCGTCGCCGTATTCGCGGTATTGTAAAAATGTCTCATCCGCCTGAAAGGGATCGGAACCCGGGTTCCGGTCCGGACGGCGGAACTCAGAAATCCTCCACCGTGGCCCCGCCGCCCGGGGCCGCCCGGCGCAGGTACTCCTCGGGCGTGGCGCCGCAGAACTCCCTGAAGTCGTGCACCAGGTGGGCCTGGTCGTGGTAGCCGTAGTCTTCCGCGAGCGCCGCCCAGGCCTCCGGCCCCTGCGCGGCCAGCTGGCCCATCAGGGCCTCGATGCGGATCACGCGGGCGTAGGTCTTGGGGGTCAGCCCCACCTGCTCCTGGAAATGGCGGGCCAGGGTCGTGCGGCTGGTGCCCAGGTCCCGGCAGAGGGTAGCGATCCGCTGGCGGCCGAGGCTGCGGCGAATGCGGCGGGTGGCTTCGACCAGGTCCCCACGCTGGCGCGTGCGCAGGTCCAGGCGCCGCCGCAGCTGCAGTTCGAGCAGGTCGAAGCGGGCGAAGGGGTTGGGGGCGGCGTGCAGCCGCTCCAGCAGGTCGTCGCCGGCGCGGCCCCAGAGTTCGTCCGTCTCGGGGACGCGGCCGCTCACCGCCCGCATGGGTTCGCGCAGCAGTCGCCAGGCGCCCCAGGGCTTCAGCCGGGCGGCGACGAAATGGGAGCCCTCGAAGGTCTCGATCAGCATCCAGCGGCGCTGCATGCCGCTGAGCCAGCCGCCGTTGTGGGTATCGTCGGTTTCGCGCCCGTCCAGGGCCAGGATGCGGTGCCGGCCGCGGAGATTGAACATCAGCTCGACGTTCTGGCGCGGCAGGATCTTCTCCCGCAGGGGTGGAATGTCACCCCAGCCTTCCCAGTAGCAGTCGACCACGTCCGCCAGGTCCGGCGCCGGGCTGGCCTCGATCATGTTCCAGCGCCCGACCGGGGTTTCCACCGACAGGTCCCGGCAGGCGCGGGAAAAGGTCTGGCCGGGCAGTCGGAACCACTGGCCGGCCGGGTGCATGGTTCAGTCCGCGTCCGGCTCGGGTGGGACGTAGCCCTCCGGCGCCGCGGAGCCCTCGCCGAAGAAAAACTTTTCCATTTCCCCTTCCAGGAACTTGCGGTGCTCCGGGTTGATGGGGCTCAGGCGGTTCTCGTTGATCAGCATGGTCTGGTGGGCCAGCCAGCGTTGCCAGCCTTCGGCGCAGATGCTCTCGTAGATGCGTTTGCCGAGTTCACCCGGGTAGGGCTGGAAGGTCAGACCGGCGCCTTCCTTGTCCATCAGCTGGCAGTGCACGGTGCGTGTCATGAGTCCCTCATTGCGTGGCGTCCAGGATGCGCAGGACCGGCCGTGGCAGGCCGAGTTCCAGGATGTCGTTCGGCGAAAACCAGCCCAGGCCCTCGTCCGTGGCGCGCTCCTCTTCTCCTTCCGAGCATAGCGCCAGGGGCGTGATGCGCAAATGCCGGTGCGTCAGGCGGTGCTCGACGGGAGACAGATGCTCGAGGGCGGCCGGGTCCAGGCCGAAGCGCTCCGCCAGGGGGGCTGCGCCGTCGTCTTCGGGCAGGCACCAGAGGCCGCCCCAGATGCCTCGGGGCGGGCGCCGCTCCAGGAGCAGGCGGCCGCGACCATCGCGCCACAGCAGCATGTAACGACGCTTCACCGGAACCTCGCGCCGCGGCTTGCGGCCGGGCAGTGCCTCCAGGCGGCCACTGATCCGTCCCTGGCAATCGGCCTGCACCGGACAGTGCAGGCAGGCCGGGCGGGCCGCGCTGCACACCGTGGCGCCGAGGTCCATGATGGCCTGGGTGTAGTCGGCGCCGCGCTCACTCGGCAGGCGCACGGCCGCGGCCTCCCACAGCGCCCGCAGCACGGCGCTCCGGCCCGGCCAGCCTTCGATGGCCGCGTGCCGGGCCAGCACGCGCTTGGCGTTGCCGTCCAGGATGGGCAGGGGCCGGTCGTGGGCCTGCGAGACGATGGCGTTCGCGGTGCTTTCGCCGATACCGGGAAGGGCGGCGAGGGCTTCGGGGTCCGCCGGCAATTCGCCGCCGTGCGTTTCCATCACGCGTCGCGCGGTGGCGTGCAGATTGCGCGCCCGGGCGTAGTAGCCCAGGCCCGCCCAGTGGGCCAGCACCTCGTCCTCCGGCGCCTGCGCCAAGCGGGGCAAGTCCGGGAAGCGCGCCATCCAGCGCTCGAAGTAGGGCATCACGGTGGCGACCTGGGTCTGCTGCAGCATCACCTCGCTCACCCACACCCGGTAAGGGGTCCGCGGGTGCTGCCAGGGCAGGTCGTGGCGGCCGTGCCGGTCCCACCAGGCCAGGAGTCGTTCGGCGAAGGGCGCCTGGCTCACTCGATCGGCAGGATGGCGTTGATGAAGCTGCCGGCGTCGAAGGGGCGAAGGTTGGTGGCCGCCTCGCCCACGCCGATGAAGCGGATCGGCAGCTTCAGGGCCTCCGCGATCGCGAACAGCACGCCGCCGCGGGCGGTGCCGTCGAGCTTGGTGACGGTGATGCCCGTCAGCGGGATCGCCTCGTTGAACTGCTTCGCCTGGTTCAGGGCGTTTTGGCCGTTGCCGGCGTCGACCACCAGCATCACCTCGTGCGGGGCCTCGGCATCGACCCGGCTCATGACCCGGTGAATCTTCTTCAGTTCCTCCATCAGGTTGCCCTGGGTGTGGAGCCGTCCGGCGGTGTCGGCGATCAGCACGTCCACGCCCTTGGCTTTCGCGCTCTGCAGCGCGTCGAAGATCACCGCGGCGGAGTCGGCGCCGGTGGCCTGCGCCACCACGGGCACGTCGTTGCGTTCGCCCCAGCTCTGGAGTTGCTCCACGGCGGCGGCGCGGAAGGTGTCGCCGGCGGCGAGCATCACGGACAGGCCGTCGTCCTTGAAGCGACGGGCCAGCTTGCCGATGGTGGTGGTCTTGCCGGCGCCGTTCACGCCGACCATGAGGATCACGTAGGGTTTGCGCGCCTCGTCGACGGCCAGGAAGCGCTCACAGGGCTCGATGATCTCGAACAGCTCCGCCTGCACCGCGGGCAACACCTGGGCCGGCGTCGTGATGACCTTGTTCTCCACGGCCGCGCGCAGGGCGTCCAGGATGCGCATCGTCGCGGCGACGCCGACATCGGCGGTGAGCAGGGCCATCTCCAGGTCGTCGAACAGGTCCTCGTCCAGTCGCTCGTGACCGGCCAGCAGGGTCTGGAGCTGCTGGCCGAACTGGCGCCGTGAATCCTCCAGGCGCTGGTCCAGGGCTTCTTCGCCGGCCTGCTCGACCGGCCGCAGCCGCTCTTCCTGGAGCGCGCCGGGCTGGTCCTTCTTCTTGCGGAAAATGCGGAACATCAGTCGTCTGATCGGATCGTCGTGGCGACATTATCCTTGAGGTGGGGGTGCGGTTTCACCCTTGCAACGACTATCCTTCGCGCATGAACCGCAGCGGAAAATCCACGAGGGGCCAGGCGGGCGAGGTCCGCCTCATCGGCGGCGAGTGGCGCGGCCGCAAACTGCCCGTGCCCGATCTGCCGGGGCTGCGGCCCTCGGGCGACCGTGGCCGCGAAACCCTGTTCAACTGGCTGGCCCCGTACGTGCCCGCCGCGCGCTGCGTGGACCTGTTCGCCGGCAGCGGCGCGCTGGGGTTCGAGGCGGCCAGCCGCGGCGCCGAGCACGTCGACCTGGTGGAGATCGCCCCGCTGGCGGTCAGCGCCCTGGTGCAGTCGCGCAGCACCCTGGACGCGAAGCAGGTGGACGTGCACCGGGCCAACGCCGTGGACTGGATCCGGGAGCAGGCCGCCGACCGTTTCGACATCGTCTTTCTCGATCCGCCCTTCGACTCCGGCCTGGCGATCCAGGTGCTCTCACGGCTTCAGAAATCGGCTTGCGTGAAGCCCGGCGGCTTCGTTTACGTCGAGGCCGCCGCCCAGCTGCCGGAACTGGTCATGCAGCCCCCCTTCGAACTGTGGCGGGAGAAGGTGGTAGGGGACGTGCGGATGCGGGTCTTCCGCAGGGACGACACACCCGCCTGACAGCGAGCCGCGAGGCCGCCCCTGCGTTAAAATACGCGCTGGTTCCCACGCAAAAGGCCCAAAGTGCCCCAGCCCATCGTCGCCATCTACCCCGGCACCTTCGATCCGGTGACCCACGGTCACACGGACCTGGTCGCGCGGGCGGCGCGCGTGTTCGACAAGGTGATCGTCGCCATCGCCGAGAGCCCGCACAAGAAGCCGCTGTTCAGCCTGCAGCGGCGCATCGAGATGGTCGAGGGCGTGCTCGAGGACATGGACAACGTCGAGGTGGTGGGCTTCGACACCCTGCTCATCGAGTTCGCCACCGAAATGGGCGCGAACGTGCTCATCCGCGGCCTGCGCGCCGTGTCGGATTTCGAGTACGAGTTCCAGCTCGCCAGCATGAACCGGCATCTCCACCCGGAGATCGAAACCCTTTTCCTCACCCCGGACGAGAACTACAGCTTCATCTCCTCGTCCCTGGTCAAGGAAATCGCCCGCCTGGGTGGAGACGTTTCCAGCTTCGTCAGCGACACGGTGAGCGAGGCCCTGAAGGTCGAATTCGGGACCTGATCCATGTCGCTGAAAATCACCGAAGAATGCATCAACTGCGATGTCTGCGAGCCCGTGTGCCCCAACGAGGCCATCTACCAGGGCATCGAGATCTACGAGATCGACCCCAGTCTCTGCACCGAATGCGTGGGCCATCATGACGAGCCGCAATGCGTGGAGGTCTGCCCGGTCGAGTGCATCCCGAAAGACCCCGACAAAGAAGAATCCGAGGACCAGCTGTGGGAGAAATACCGTCGCCTGACCGCCGCCGCGACCGTGTGAACGGTCCCTTTGCCGCTCGCATGGGCCTGGCTGCACGGCGGGGTGGCGTTGCCCTGGCGGGCGTGGCCCGCGCCGCCGCGCTGGGTGTTCTCCTGCTGGCCTCCGGCATCGCCCTGGCCGCCGACAGGCCCGGCAAGGCCGCCATCGCCAGCGCCCACTACCTGGCCACCGAGGCCGGACACGAGGTGCTGGCGGCCGGCGGCAACGCCTTCGATGCCGCAATTGCCGTGTCCGCGACCCTGGCCGTGGTCGAACAGACCAGTTCGGGTATCGGCGGCGGCGGCTTCTGGCTGCTGCATCGCGCCGAGGATGGTTTCGAGGTGATGGTCGACGGCCGCGAGCAGGCGCCCGCCGCCGCCACCCGCGACATGTACCTCGATGCCGACGGCAAGGTGAACCGCGACCTGGCCGTGAACGGCCCCCTGGCGGCGGCCATCCCGGGCGAGGTCGCGGCCCTGGCCCACATCGCCGAACACTACGGCCGCCTGCCGCTGGCGGCCAGCCTGGCCCCGGCGGTGCGCATCGCCCGCGAGGGCTTTCCGGTCTACACCAAGTTCCACGAGATGCTGGGCTGGTCCCTGCCGCACATCAAGCGCTGGCCGGCCGCCTCCGAGGCCTTTCTCGTCGGTGGCGAAGTTCCGCCCATGGGTCACGTCATCACCCTGCCGGACCTCGCCGTGGTGCTCGAGCGCGTCGGCGCCGAGGGTCCCGGGGTGTTCTACGAGGGCGACATCGCCCGTCAACTGGTGGAGGGTGTGCGTGCTGCCGGCGGCATCTGGACGATGGAGGACATGGCCGCCTACGAGGTGGTCGAGCGCGAGCCCATCCGCACCGAGTACAACGGCTACGAACTGGTCACCGCCTCGCCACCGAGTTCGGGCGGCGTCGCCATCGCGCAGATGCTGAACATCCTGGAGCCGTTTCCGCTGGCGGAGATGGACCGGGCGCAACGCGCCCACCTGGTGGTCGAGGCCATGCGCCGGGCCTACCGCGACCGCACGCTCTACCTGGGCGATCCGGATTTCTATCCCGTGCCGGTCGAGCGCCTGACCAGCCCGTACTATGCGGCCGGCCTGCGTGCCGGCATCCACCCGGAAAAGGCCACGTCCAGCGACATGCTGCCGGGCAACGACGGCTTCCGCGAAGGTGACGACACCACCCATTTCTCCATCCTCGACGCCGAGGGCAACATGGTGACCGCCACGCTCACGGTGAACCTGGCCTTCGGCAACCGGTTCATGGTTCCGGGCACGGGTTTCGTGCTGAACAACGAAATGGATGACTTTTCGGCCAAGGAGGGCGTGCCCAACGCCTTCGGCCTGATCGGCTTCGACGCCAACGCCATCGAACCGCGCAAGCGCCCGCTCAGCTCCATGAGCCCGACCATCATCCGCGGCGAGGACAAGGTGGGCATCCTCGGCACGCCGGGCGGCAGCCGCATCATCACCATGGTGTTGCTGGGCATCCTGGACTTCATGGAGGGCAACGACCCGGAGCACTGGGTCTCGCTGCCGCGCTTCCATCACCAGTACGTACCCGACCATGTCTCGGCGGAGCGGGGTGCGTTCACCGAGGACGAACTCGCCGCGCTGCGGGCCATGGGACACGACGTCCAGGTCAGCGACCGCCAGTGGGGCAACATGCACGGCGTGCTGTGGAACCGCGAGAGCGGGGCCGTCAGCGCCGGCTCGGACCCCCGTTCCGACGCGGGCCTCGCCACCGTTCGCTGAACCCTCCGCCGGGCAGCGCCCGGTCTGCTAGGCTTTGCGTCAATCCGACCGAGAGAACGCCATGCGCCTGCTGCCCCTCCCGCTGCTCCTGTTGACGCTCACCGCCCACGCCGAGATCGGCTTCGACGACATCGAGCGCGCCGCCACCGAGGTGCAGCCCCAGGTGGTCGAGTGGCGACGCTGGTTTCACGAGAACCCGGAGCTCAGCAACCGGGAGGTCGCCACCGGGGCCCGCATTGCGGACATTCTCACCGAAATGGGCCTGGAGCCCGTCACCGGCATCGCGCTGACCGGCGTGACGGCGCTGATCGAAGGCGGCAAGCCCGGCCCGCTGGTGGCCATCCGCGCGGACATGGACGCGCTGCCGGTCACCGAGGAGACGGGCCTGTCCTTCGCTTCCAGGGCGCTGGGCGAATACAACGGCGCGGAAGTGGGCGTGATGCACGCCTGCGGCCACGACACGCACATGGCGATGGCCCTGGGGGCGGCGAAGATTCTCAACGACATGAAGGCCGAACTGCCCGGTCGTGTCCTGCTGATCTTCCAGCCGGCCGAAGAGGGGCCGCCGGTGGGCGAGAAGGGCGGCGCCTCGCTGATGCTGGAGGAAGGCCTGTTCGAGCCGGAAACACCCGAGGCGGTGTTCGGCCTCCACGTGGGCATCGGTGTGCCGGGCGGGCGTTTCTCGACGCGTGCCGGTCCCATGATGGCCTCGTCGGACCGCTTCCAGGTCACCGTCCACGGCCGCCAGACCCACGGCGCGCGTCCCTGGGACGGCGTCGACCCCATCGTCACCGCCGCGCAGATCGTGATGGGCCTGCAGACCATCGCCAGCCGCCAGCTGGACGTGACCGCCGCGCCGTCCATCATCAGCGTGGGGCGCATCGAGGGTGGCGTAAGGAACAACGTCATCCCGGACCGCGTGGAGCTGGAAGGCACGATCCGCGCCTTCGACCCCGCCATGCGCGCGCAGATTCACACCGCCATGGAGCGCACGGCGCGGTCCATCGCCGAGGCCAACGGCGCCACCGTCGACTGGGAACTGGAGCTGGGCAACCCGCCCGTGCGCAATGACGCCGCGCTGTACGAGATGATGATCCCGGCGCTGGAGAACGCTGCCGGTTCGCCACTCGTTCCCCTCAATCCGCAGACCGTGGCCGAGGACTTCTCGGAGTACGCAGAGCGCACGCCCAGCCTGTTCGTCTTCCTGGGCAACTGGCCCGAAGGCGTGGATCCCACCACGCAGCCCACGAACCATTCGCCGATGTTCGACGTTCATGAGCCCTGGATGGAACACGGCGTGCGCGCCTTCGGCAACATGGTCCTGAGCTACCTGCAGGCGGCGCAGGAGTAGGCCGCCACCGCCGGGCGTTCCGGCGGACGTCTCGCGTGACGGCCGCGGGAAGCGGCGCCGCCCGGATCTAGGGCTTCTGGTACGCCCTCGGCATCTCGGAATCCGTGACCAGGTAGCGGTCGCGCAGCTTCGTCTGCCGGCTTTCCAGCGAATCCACCTTGCCGTTGACGATGACCAGGTCGGGCAGCGACGTCACTTCCAGCGGGTCGCCGCTCCACAGCACCAGGTCGGCGCGCTTGCCTTCCTCCAGGCTGCCGAAGTTGCGGGCGACGCCGAAGATGCGCGCCGGCTCGATGGTCAGCGCCGCCAGGGCGGCCTCTTTCGGCAGGCCGTAGCTGGCCGCATTGCCGGCCATCTGGCGCAGCTTGCGGGCGTTGTGACTGGCGCCGTCGTTGAAGGACAGCGTCACGCCGGCCGCGTGCAGCAGGGCCGCGTTGTCCATGCGGGCGCCGATCATGTCGAAGTTGCCGGGCAGGTTGCGCAGCGGGTCCAGCAGGACCGGAACACCGGCCGCGGCCAGTTCGCCGGCCACCATCCAGGCCTCCGCGCCGCCCTCGATCACCGCGCGCATCTTCCGCGCCTGGGCGAACCTGATCGTGCGCAGGATGTCGTCGGCCCGGTTGACGCTGAACACCACGGTACTGCCGGTGGCGTAGCCCTGCAGCACCTGGCGGCCGGCGCGGGTGAGCAGCGCGTCCTCCCCCTGGGCCGGCGGGCGCACGGTTTCCTCGATGGCCTGGTCCAGCAACAGCCACTGTGCGGCGCGACTGCCGCCGGTGAGTTCAGAGGCGCCCCGGCCCAGGCTGACCTGCAGCACGCCGTTGCCGTGGAAGCTGTCGTAGCCCCCGTCCAGGGCCACCACCCGGCCCTGTCCGGCAATGATGGAGCCGCCGGAGTTGGCGCTCAGCAGCGTGAAGGTATGCCCCTCCACCCGCGCCACGGGCACCAGGCTGGAATTCGGGTTGTAGGCCAGCGTGACGTCGAATTCCGGGTACAGGCCCGGCATGGCGTTGGTGGCGTCCATGGACTGCGACACGGCCGGCACTTCGCCGATGCCGATGCCGCTGATGCCGGCGAACAGCCCGGGCGTCACCGGGCGGCCTTCCGCCGCGACCACCAGCGCACCGTTCGGCGCGGAGAGGTTCGAACCGATGCGGTTGATGGTGTTGTCCGTCACCAGGAGGTCGGCGTTCTCCAGCGTGCCCTGGCTGCCCATGGTGAACACGGTGGCGCCGCGGATGAGGACGGTGTCGGCCAGCGCCGTGACGGTCGGTGCGAGTCCAACCAGGGCGACGGCGGCCAGCAGCGCGAGGCGCCGCGGTGCAAAGGGCTTCATGGCGTCACCTCCAGGTGTTGACCCAGTTCGAAGTCGGAGACGGGCTGCAGGGCCGGGTCCTCGCGGTCGTACACGCGCGCGCCGTCGATGAACACCAGGTCCGCCTTGGCGTAGACGCTGAACGGCGTGCCGTTCCACAGCACCACGTCGGCCATCTTGCCGGGCTCCAGGGTGCCGGTGCGCTCCAGGATGCCCAGGGACTTCGCGGCGTTGGCCGTGACCCAGGTGATGGCGCGTTCGGGCGGGATGTCCAGGCCAGCGCGCTGTCCGCGCGCCATGGCCTTGGCGGCCTCCTGGTTCAGGCGCTGGATGCCCTCGGAGGAGTCCGAATGCACGATGGCGCAGCCGCCCTCGGGGCGGTCCACCAGGGCGATGTTTTCCTGGATGCCGTCGTAGGCCTCCATCTTGAAGCCCCACCAGTCGGCCCAGAGCGCGCCGCACACGCCGGCCTCGGCCAGTTCGTCGGCGATCTTGTAGGCCTCCACGCCGTGGTGGAAGGTACCGACCCGGTAGTCGAACTCCTCGGCCATGTCGAGAATGGTCAGCATCTCATCGGCGCGGTAGCAGTGCATGTGGACGAGGATCTCGCCCTTCAGCGCACCGGCCAGGGTGTCCAGCTTGAGGTCCCGTTTGGGCGGCTTGGCGTCTTCGTCGCCGCTGGCCTGCTTCTCCTCGTAGACGGCCCAGTCCTCGACGTACTTGCGCGCTTCGATCCACTCCGTGCGGTAGCCCGCCACGTTGCCCATGCGCGTGCTCGGGGCGCGGCCCTTGCTGCCGTAGAAGCGCTTCGGGTTCTCGCCGCAGGCCATCTTCAATCCGTGCGGTGCGCCGGGGAATTTCATGCCCTGGTAGCTGGTCGAGTAGACGTTCTTCAGGGTCACGCCGCGCCCGCCCATGAGGTTGGCGGAGCCGGGCAGGACCTGCAGGCTGGTCACGCCGCCGGCCAGGGCCCGCGCGAAGCCCGGGTCCTGGGGCCAGATGCTGTGCTCGGCCCAGACGTTGGCCGTGACCGGATTGGTGAGTTCGTTGCCGTCGCTGTGGGCGTCCACGCCGGGGCTGGGGTATACGCCCAGGTGCGAGTGCACGTCGATCAGGCCCGGGGTCACCCAGCGTCCGGCGGCGTCGACGATGACGGAATCCTCCGGCGCTTCGCCTTCGCCCACCCACTCGACCACGCCGCCGTTCATGAACACCGAGGCGCCGTCGAGGCGCTCACCCGTGCCGGTGAGCACGATGGCGTTGGTGATCAGGGTCGGTTGCGAGGGGAGGGGTTCGTAGGTCGAAGGGAAGGGCTCGGCCCCGGCTGCGACGGCCGTACCTGCGAGCAACAGGCCGGCCAGGAAGCGCTCGATGGCTGCCATTGATGGTTCCTTTGTCCAACACGCGAAACGAAGTACTTTAGCAGAGGCCCGCCGGGGCCGTTACACTGGCTATTCCCCGCGTTCAAGGCATTGCGCACCGGCACACCGATGACCGAATTCGACCTTCCCAGGGGCCTCGCTTCCTGGGCCGAAGCCAGCCTGGCGGGCGATCGCAACATCCTCGCCCGGAGCAACCAGGGCACGGTGCTCCTGTTTCGCGAGGCCGGCATGGAATTCGTGATCAAGACGGCGATGGGGCGGGGCACGGTCCTGCACGCACGGCGCGCCACCCTGGAGCGCGAATGGGGCGCCTATCGCCGCCTCGAAGGTGTCGAGGGAGTGCCGAAGTGCTACGGCATGCTCGAGGGCCGTTTCCTGGTGCTGCAGCACATCCGCGGCACGCCCTACCGCGAGGCGGAGATCGCCGACCGGCCCGCCTGGTTCGCCCGCCTGCTGGACACCCTGCGCGCCTGCCACGAGCGCGGAGTCGCCCACGGCGACCTCAAGAACAAGTCCAACCTCATGTCCGACAGCCTGGGCCGGCCCTGCATCATCGATTTCGGCACCACGGTGCTGCGCAAGGATGGCTTTCACCCCGTCAACCACCGGTTTTTCGACTTTCTGCGCCAGCTCGACCTGAACGCCTGGTGCAAGCACAAGTACGAGGGGCGTTTCGAGGACATGTCCAGCGAAGACCGGGCGATCTACCACGACAGCCTGCTGGAGCGACTGGCGCGCCGATGGCGCCAGAGCAAGGGGCTGCAGGGCCCCCGGTGAATCAGTCCATCGGGGGTCCCGTTCGGGTGACTGCCCTATACTGTTCGAAGCAACATCAGCGCGGAGGGGGATCCGCCATGACCCGTTTCAACACACACTCGTTCCTGCCCATGCTGGCGGGCCTCGTCGTCACTGCCTTTGCCTGCGTCCCGGCCGACTCGGTGGCGGCGGAACCCACGCCCCCATCCGGCGTGCTGCGCCTGGAATCCTTCGAGCCGATCGAGGGGCCGCGCCACGGTGACGATCGCCACTTCATCGAGGCCGCCTTGCGGCGCGCCCGGGTGCGCAGCCTGCAGGCGGACAAGTCCGTGGCGGACCGGCTGCAGGTGGAGGACCACACCGTCGAACTGCACTGGCCGGTGCGCGAATCGGTCGGCTTCGCCCAGCCCACGGTCCAGGCCATTTCCAATTTCCTCGACCAGGATCCGGCCGAGGACGACCTGGAGGACTGGAACTGCGGCGGCGAGAACGCCCGCACCTACGACGGCCACAACGGCCTGGACATCTTCCTGTCGCCCTTCAGCTGGTACCAGATGGAACAGGACTCCGGCATCGTGGTGGCGGCCGCGGGCGGCGTGATTCTGGACAAGGTCGGCGACCAGCCGGAGCGCTCCTGCGAGATCAACGACGACGGCGGCGACAACAACCAGATCATCATCGAACACGCCGACGGTTCCTGGGGCATCTACGCCCATATGCGCACCGACTCGCTGACCGCCAAGCCGGTCGGCGCCGTGGTCGAGGCCGGGGAGTACCTGGGCGTGATCGGCAGCTCCGGGCTGTCCACCGGGCCGCACCTGCATTTCGAGGTCGGTTTCTGGGAAAACAACCAGTGGACCCCGCAGGACCCCTACGCCGGCCAGTGCAACGACATCAACACCGGGACCTGGTGGGAAACGCAACCCGCCTATTACGAACCGGCCATCATGTCGCTGGCCACGCACAGCGCGCAGCCCGAGCACCCTACGTGCCCGGAAACCGAGACGCCCCACTATTCCGATGATTTCGGGTCCGGTGACACGATCTACTTCAGCTTCGTGGCGCGCGACCTCCGGATGGGCGAGACCGTCGGCGTCGAAATCCGGGAACCCGACGGGAGCCTCATCGCCTCGTCCGGCTACACGGAGGAAACCAACGAGCACGTGGCCTCCGCGATGCTCATTTTCAGCATCGAACTCCCCACCAGCGCCATGCCCGGCAACTGGGAATACCGTGTCAGCTTCGCCGGCGAGACCTATACGCACCCCTTCCGCGTCGACATCGCGTCGCCGGATCCGGCCGTTCTGTCGGCCTCGAACAATGCCTACAACGGCCTGTGGTACGACCCCGCCCTGGATGGCGAGGGCTACAACATCGTCACCACTCGGGGTGGCACGGTTCTGTATTTCTACGGCAGCGACCGCAACGGCCGGCGCTTGTGGCTGATCTCGGAACTGGTGACGCAGCCCTTCAGCAACGGGCAGCAACAGCGCATCGTCATGTACGAATCCACCGGCGGGGTGCACGACATGCCGGTGCCCAGCGGGCGGGGCCTGTCGATCTGGGGCGAGCTGCGCCTGACCTTCAGCGCCTGCGACGCGGGTTCGGCCCGGCTCATCGGCGAGGACGGCGACAAGCTCTCGGCCCTGGTGAAGATCGCCGGCGTGCCGGGCAGCAACTGCGTCAGCACGCCGCTCGGGCCCACCTCCCCGTATGCGGGCCTCTGGTACGACCCGGGGCTCGACGGGGAAGGGTTCAACCTCATCGTCGCGCCGCCCGGGTCCGTGCTCTACTACTACGGCTTCGACGCGGACGGGAACCGCCTGTGGCTGGCCACGGCGCCCTTCGATTTCAGCTACGCCAACGGCGCGCAGATCACCGTGGAACTGCTCCGGTCGGGCAGCGGCACCTTCGCGGCGCCCGTGTCCGGCGCGCTCGAGTCCTGGGGCACGGTGACCATCACCGGCAATACCTGCAACCGCATGGACTACGTGCTCGACACCAACGAGGGCGACAAGACCATGGACGCGCGAAGGCTCGTGAGCGTCGTGGGCATCGACTGCTGAGCGGGGGTCGAGAGGTCGGTGCGGTGAAGGTACGGGTTCGCTGATCCACCGGTCGGCGGATCGAAAGATCTGCCCTACGGTGTTCCCGACGATTCCCTGTTCGCTCCGTTCGCGGCGCCCAGGCGCCGCAGGCCCTCGCTGATGGAGATGTCGACCCGGTAACCGAGGTCGCGCCGGGCGGCGGAGAGGTCGTACCAGTGCGCCGTGGACAACTGCTCCGCGGACCAGCGGGTGACCGGGGGTTCGCTGTCCAGGCGCTGACGCCGCCACCACCACTCGGCCATCATTCCCACGACCTGGGCGACGCGCGGTGAGATCGGGCGGATTTCCGCCTCGACACCGACCGCCTCGAGCAGCGCGGCGATGATCCTGCCCTGCGGCCAGGGTTCCCCGTTGGAAATGAAGTAGGCCTTGCCGTGGCAGGCCGGGCGCTCCTCCAGCGCGTCCAGGGCGTCGAGGTGCGCCTGGGCGGCGTTGTCGATGTACACCGTGTCGATGAGCTTGTCCGCGCCCGGCAGCTTCAGGGGCCCCTGGCGGGCGCGCTCCACCAGCCGTGGCAGCAGGTGGTTGTCGCCCGGGCCCCACACCAGGTGGGGGCGCAGGGCCACGGTGCGCAGAGTCGCGCCGTTGGCCGCCAGCACGTCCTGCTCCGCGCGCGCCTTGGTCTCGGGATAGGCGGCCTTGAAGTGCGCCGGGTAGGGCAGGGATTCATCGCCGCCTTCGATATCGCCTCCGCCGTGCACCACGCTGGGCGAGGAAGTGTGCACGAGCCGCTCGATCCCGAGCGCGCGGCAGGCCGCAATGACTTGCCGCGTGCCGTCGACGTTGATGGCCTCGTACTCGGCGGGGTCGCCCCAGGGTCCGGCCTTGCCCGCGGTGTGAATGACCGCCTGGCAGCCGGCCGCGGCCTGGCGCAACTGATCCGCGTCGCGGATGTCGCCGCGGGCGATCTCGATGCCGGTGCCCGCCAGCGCCTCCCCGGCGCCGCGCTGGAAGGCGACCGCCTGGTCGCCGCGCGCCGCCAGGGCGCGGCACACGGCCTGGCCCACGAATCCGCCGCCGCCGGTGACCAGGACCCTCACGGCCCGCGCCACCTAGGGTCGGGCGCCGGGTCGCGGCCGGGTGCGCCGGGCATCATTTCGCAGTCTCCTTTTCGAGGGTTTCCGCCGCCCAGGCCGCGAGGGCCTCGCGGCCGATCTTGGCGTTGTGGCGGATGTCCACCGGGAATCCGGGGTGGAACAGCACCTGGCGGAGCCCGGCCAGGGAAGGGTGCCCTGCGGCATGGTCCAGCAACGCCCGGCGCAGCGCCTCGTGATCGGCGTCCGGCGCCTCCACGCACAGCACGGGGGCCTGGGCGCCGCCGTCGGGCACGCCGACCAGGGCGGTGCGTTCGACGCCTTCGATGTCGTTGAAGATGGCCTCGACCTGGTCGGCAAACAACGGGCCCTGGACGGTTTCCACGCGCTGGGATTTGCGCCCGCAGTACCAGAGCCGGCCCTCCTCGTCGAAACGGCCGATGTCGCCCATGCGGTGCCAGGTGGTTCCGTCGTCATCCCGTGTCTTGGCCAGGCGCGTCTGTTCCTCGCGCCGCCAGTAGCTGTCGGTGGCGGTGGGACCGGTCACGATGATCTCGCCGGTCTCGCCCTGCGGCAGCAGGTCCTCGGGGTGCAGGACCTCGGCCGGTTCGTCCAGCAGGCGCAGGATGGCGACGCGGTTCGGGGCCACGGGACGGCCCACGCAGATGCCCGCGCCGGCGCGCGTCCTGGCCTGCAGGTCGCCGCTGAGTTCAGCGCTGGAAATGCTGGCGACGGGCAGGCACTCCGTGGCGCCATACGGGGTGTGCACCCGGCCGCCCTCGCCCAGCGCCGCCTGCATCATGCCGACGGTCTCCGCCGGTACGGCGGCCCCGGCCGACAGCACGCGACGCACCGTCGGGAAGCGCAGGCCCTGGTCGCGGGCGTGGCGGCCCAGCACTTTCAGCAGCGCCGGGGAGCCGAACAGGTTGGTCACGCCGAAGCGCTCGATGGCTTGCACCAGCAGTTTCGGGTCGGCCTGGGCCGGCCGGGTGGGGTCCATGTGCGGCACGACGGTGGTCATGCCCAGCGCGGGATCGAACAGGGCGAAGGGCGGAAAGGTGGCCAGGTCCACTTCCCCGGGCTCGATCCCGAAGGTGTCGCGCAGCATGTCGACCTGGGCGGTGAAGTGCCGGTGGCGGTAGACCACGCCCTTGGGAACGCCCGTGCTGCCGGAGGTGAACAGGATGGCGGCCATCTCGTCGGGACGGGTGTCCGCCAGCACCGGCGGACCGGTCTCCCCGCCGCGACGGGCCAGGCCGCGCAGCGTCACGCCGCCCCAGCCCAGGCGCGGTCCGACGGTCACCTTGCGGCGGATGCTCCCGGGCGCCCAGCGCAGCAGCACGCGCGCCAGGTGGGCCCGGGTGACGCCGATGAAGGCGTCCGGCGCCGCTTCGCCCAGGCAGGCCTTGAGGTTCTTCAGCCCGATGCCCGGATCGATGAGCACCGGCACGGTGCCGGCCTTGAACAGGGCGAAGAACAGGGCGAAGAAGTCCAGCCCGGGCGGCACCATCAGCGCCACGCGCGTGCCACGGCCGATACCCATGGCGGCCAGGCCGCGCGCGTAGCGGTCGCTCAGGCCGTCGAGTTCGCCATAGCTGGCGCTGCGATAGCGTACCTCGCCGCCGCGGACTCCGGCCGGATAGTGGATCGCCGCGGCATCGGGCCGCAATCGGGCCTGTTCGGCCAGGGCGGCGGCGACGTTGCAGCGTTCAGCCGGCGTGCCCGAAGTCATGATGGGGGTCAGGGCCGTCAGCGTGGCGGTCCAGGAAGTCAGCGATCACGCCCCGCAGGTCCGCGCCGCCGTCTTCCAGCACGTAGTGGCCGCAGTCGGGCAGGGGATGGCGTTCGGCCTGGGGGAGGCGGCGCTGAAACTCCCGGTAAAAGGTCTCGTCGAAGACGAAATCCTTCAGGCCCCAGGCCAGCAGGGCCGGCGTTTTGGTGAAGGCCTCGAGTCGATCGGCCGTGCCGGACACGATGTCCCAGCCCCGGTCGCCGGGCTTCAGGGGAATGTCCTGCACGAAGCGCAGGGTGGCGATGCGGTGGTCCCAGCTGTCGTAGGGGCCGGTGTAGCCGGCACGCACCTCGGCACTGACCGGCTTCTTGAAGGCCACGCGCGCCGCCATGCCGGAAAAGGCGTTGAGGCTGCGGATCAGCAGTGCGCCCACCGGCGTGCGCCCACCCAGCCAAAGGGCGAACGGGAATCGCTTGTCCTCCGGCATGGGAAAGGCGGCGGTGTTGAGGATGACGCAGCGCCGGATGCGCTCCGGGCGCTGGGCCGCCCAGCCGAAGCCGATCATGCCGCCCCAGTCGTGCACCACCAGCGACAGGGGCGCTTCCGGGCCGATGGTGGCCTCGACCAGGGCCCCGACATCGGCGATGCGCCGTGCGAGATGGTAGTCGTAGTCCGCGTCATCCGGCTTGTCGGACAGGCCGCAGCCCACGTGGTCGGGCACGATGCAGCGGTAACGATCGCGCAGCGCCAGCACCAGGTCCCGGTAGTAGAAGGACCAGGTGGGATTGCCGTGCAGCATCAGCAGCACGGGCGCGTCGCGGGGGCCCTCGTCCAGGTAATGAAGGCGGATGCCGCCTTCGAGCTCCAGCCAGTGCGATTGGAAGGGGTAGAGCGCCTCCGGGGGGCGGTAGGGGCCGGCCATGGCCGCCTTACCAGACCACCTCGGCCATGGAGCAATTGAGGCCGGAGCCGATGCCCAGCAGCGCCACGCGGTCGCCCTTGCGCAGCTTGCCTTCCTCGACGGCCTTGGCCAGCGCGATCGGCACCGAAGCCGGGCCGATGTTGCCCATCTGCGGGTAGATGGCCTGCACCTTTTCCGGGGCCAGGCCCAGCATGTTGACCACCGACTCGGTGTGCACCTTGCTGATCTGGTGGATGATGATCTGGTCCAGCTCCGAGGCGACCCAGCCCAGGGCCGAACAGGTGGCCTGCCAGGTGGCGGCAGCGAGCTTGAGGCCTTCGCTCAACAGGATGCGCGTGTCGGTGACCATGCGGTCCATGTTGCCGCGGCAGAGATTGTTGAACTGCGTGGCGGCGCGGGTCACGCTGCCGCGGTAGACGTGTCCGTCCGGCGCCAGTTCCTTGCGGGCCATGATCATGGCAGCGGCACCGGAGCCCAGGGTCAGGGAGGCGAACTCCTCGCGGAACTGGGTCTCGGAGACGGACGGGTCCAGCAGGCGTTCGATCGTCGATTCGGTGATCTGCCGGCTGGTTTCGCCGTTCACCAGCAGGGCGTAGTCGACCTCGGTCCGCTCGATCATGCGCGCTGCGATGTCCATGCCGTTGAGAAAGGCCAGGCAGGCATTGCCGACATCGAAGTTCACGCAATGCGGCGCCAGGCCGAGGTTGCCGTGCACGATGCAGGCGGTGGAGGGTTCCAGCCAGTCGCGCGACACCGAAGTGTTGATGATCACGCCGATGCGTTCGCGGTCGATGCCCGCCTCCTCGATGGCCTTTTCCCCGGCCAGCGTGGCAGCGTCGGAGGGCTGGGTGCCTTCCTTCCAGATGCGCCGTGCCTGGATGCCGGAGACTTCCTCCAGCAGGTTCTCGCGGATGCCCAGTCGCTTCATGGTCGGCGCCAGGCGCTGGCAGATTTCCTGCGAGGTCACCCGGATGGGCGCTTCGACGGCGGCGAGGGACTGGATCACGACGTTCTTGAAATGCATGGGGATTCTCTGCAGCGTTGGCCCCGTCCCGGGGCTCGTTATAGGAATGATGTACGCCCTAGGTGGGGGGACAGTCGTGGCGCTTCAAGCACCGCGGGCATTGCGTGGCCCGGCACTCCAGCTTTCGTTAGACTGGTCCGGACGCCGCGTAGACTAGCAACGCCGGGAAAGATGGGCAACGTAGGGATGAGCGAACTCACCTTGACCGAGCGGCGGCTGCCGCTGCGCGAACTTGCGCCGCCGCCGCCCGGAACGGCCCATTTGTGGCTGCTGGACCTGGTCGCCCTGGGTTCCCCGCTGCAGCCGGACGAGGCCATCGACCGGGCGTCTTTTTCACCGCGCATGCAGCGCACCCTGCGTCGTTTCTATCTTCGGTTGCTGCTCGGCGACTACCTGGGGCTGCCGGGCAAGGACGTGATCCTGGACCGCTCGGAGCGCGGCAAGCCCACGCTCGACGCCCGCCACGGCGATTCCCTCCACTTCAGCATCGCGGCCAGTTCCGGATGCTGCCTGGTGGGCGTGACCAGCGGATCGGTGATCGGCGTCGACCTCGAGCCTCTCGGCCGGCGCGCCGGCAAACCCCTGGCCCTGGCGCGGCGGTATTTCAGCGCCCATGAGCTGGGTGAGTTGCAGGGCCTGGATTCCGAGGCCCTGGACGAGGCCTTCCTGCACACCTGGGCCTGCAAGGAGGCGGTCGTGAAGGCCGGTGGCACCGGCATCGCCAATGCCCTGTGCCGTTTCACGGTCAATGTCCGGCCCGGCGAACCGGCCGCGGTGCTGGCCATGGATGACGACCAGGCCGAGGCCTGGCAGTTGCGGTCCTTCAGTCTGCCGGGGGGATTGGTGGGTGCGGTGACGGTGCGTCACCCGGAGCTGGCGCTGGAGCCGTTCCGGCTGGCCCCGCCATGATCGCGGCGCGGACGCCGGCCAGTGGCGCCTCGTCCGTCAGGCGGACAGCGCCCCGGTCCACGGAAATCCCCATCCGCGCGTAGAGTTCGTCGAGTTCGGGAAAGGCCGCTCGTTCGATGTTGTCCCGGTAGACCGTCATGAACACCTCCGTGTCCGAGACGCGGTCGAGGGCCTCCAGCACTTCCCGGGCGGACCAGCGTCGACCGTCCTCGTGACAGCAGTGACTGAAGGCGGCCAGCGCGGTGTCCAGTGACTGGGCGCCTCCCGATTCGCGCCGCAGCGCCGCGTCGGCCTGCAGCATCATCGCCGCGCCGGTCCAGTACACCCGCATGATGCTGCCCCAGCCGTCGCGCATGGCGCGGTTGAGCGTTTCACGGCGGGTGGCGCGGCGCCCGCGCCCGAAGCCCGCTTCGAGTTCCTGCCAGGCCTGCCGCTCGTCGAGACGCCCGTCGCGGGCGCGCAGCACGTTCTGGTAGTACGAGGCCAGTCCCTCGGACAGCCAGCGGTCCTCGCGGGCCACGAAGGGCAGCAGCAGGTGGCTGAACTCGTGGGTCGCGGTCCAGTCCGCATCGAACTCGGCCAGCGGCCGGTCGGGGTCCACGTAGAACTGCACCGAGGCGCCACCGCCGCGCAGTACGTGCGCCCAGGGTACGGGTTCGTCCCGCGCGCCGATGGGCGTGACCACCACCTGGACATGCGCGCGGGGGAAGCGGCCGAACACCGGCACGGTCGCCGCCGCCGAACGTTCGACGAACCGCGTCAGCCGGTCGCTCTGAGCCGCGTCCAGTTCGCCTAGCAGGGCGAGGTGGATCGTACCGCCCGGCAGGTCGAGGACGCGGGTTTCGAACCGGCCCACGGCGCTGCGTGTCGCCCAGCCCGAGGGCGTGGGAACCGGGTGATAACGGCCGGGGACTTCAGAGTCCGGGGTCCAGGGCACGGACAGTGATGCGCCTTCCGGCAGGTCGACTTCCGCCACCAGCGTCCGCCGCCAGGGCCCCTTCCAGTACCACAGCCCCGTCACCGCGAGCACGTCGTCGCCGACCCTCAAGGCCATCCGTTGGTCCCCCGCATCGGCCGCCGCGCCCAGGTCCACCGTCCAGTCCAGGCAGGCGTCCTCGGGCAGCGGTGGCAGGTCGAGGCGGCTGCCCCGGTCACGCGTGTCGAGTTCCCTGCCCTCGAACCGGAGCTGGGAGGCATGGTTGGCCGCCGCCGAATGCCGGTACAGCCGGCCCGGCGCCGCGCCGTCGAAACAGATGCCGGCCTCCACGCTCCGCAGATCCTCGCTGAACCGGGCGTGAAAACGGTCCTGTGCGGCTGCCGAAGCGGCGAGCAGGAACAGCACGGGAGACAGGAACGGCAGCAGCGGCTTCGGCGTCATGGCCGCATTATCGCCCGGGGGGCATGAAGAGCCCGGGAGTGGACGGGGAAACCTCGGGCGGGAGACCTACTTTCGCGCTGAGCGGAAGAAGATCAGGGCCGACAGGCCCATCAGGGACAGCCCCAGGACGGAGAGTCCCCCCACGTACCAGGGCCCGGTCTGCAGCCCCGTGAGCAGGGCGCCGGCAATGCCGATGGCGCCGGCGGCCAGCACGCCGAGCGTGCGGCGGTGCGAGATCGCGTGTTCCGCCCGCAGGCTGGCCAGGTCCTCGGAAGCGATGCGCGTCTGCAGTTCGCCCTTCACGGCCTGGGACAGGTAGTCGCGCACCAGCCCGGGCATGTCCGGGGCCTGGGCGATCCACATCGGAAGCTGGTCGCGCAGGTCGCGCGCCACGTGCTGGACGCTGTACTTCTCCTGCATGATCTTCTCGAGTTCCGGCTTGGCCACCCCCCAGATATCGAGTTCCGGGTGCAGCTCGCGCCCCACGCCCTCGATGTTCAGAAGGGTCTTCTGCAGCATGATGAGCTGCGGCTGGATGTCGAGATTGAAGCGCCGCGCCACGCGGAACAGCTTGAACAGCAGCTCGCCGAAAGAGACTTCGTTGAGCGGCCGGGTGAACGTCGGTTCACCGACCGTGCGCACCGCGGCTTCGAGTTCGTCCACGCGCGTGTCCGCCGGCACCCAGCCCGCGTCGATGTGCAGCTGGGCCACGCGCCGGTAGTCGCGGCGGAACAGGGCGAGAAAGTTTTCGGAGATGTAGTGCAGGTCCTGCGTGGTCAGGCTGGCGACGATGCCGAAGTCCAGGGCGATCCAGGTGGGGTCGGCCGGGTCGGTGGCGTCGACCAGGATGTTGCCCGGGTGCATGTCGGCGTGGAACAGGTTGTCGCGGAACACCTGCTGGTAGAACACCCTCACGCCGCGCACGGCCAGCTTGGGCAGGTCCACGCCGGCGGCGCGCAGGGCCTCGAGATCGCCGGAGTGGATGCCGGACACCCGCTCCATGACCATCACGTTCTGCTTGCACAGCGGCCAGTGCACCTCGGGGATGTACAGGTAGGGCGAATCCTCGAAGTTGCGCCGCAGGCTGGAGGCGTTGGCGGCTTCGCGTTGCATGTCCAGCTCGTCGAAGACGAAGGTCTCGAACTCGCGCACGATCTCCAGGGGATGCACCCGGTGCGCACCCTCCCAGTAGCGGTCGGCGAGCCCGGCCACCGCCTTGAGCAGGTCCACGTCCCGGCGCAGCTGGTGCTCGATGTCCGGCCGCACCACCTTGACCACCACCTCCTGTCCGTCGGGCAGGGTGGCCGGGTGGACCTGGGCGATGGACGCCGAGGCCAGGGGTTCGATGTCGAAGCTCGCAAAGGCCTCCTCGACGGGCTGGCGAAGGGCTTCCTCGATGATGGCTTTCGCCTGCTCACCCGGGAAAGGAGGCACGCGGTCCTGCAGCAGGGCGAGCTCCTCGGCGACGTCGCGAGGCAGCAGGTCCCGGCGGGTGGACAGGATCTGGCCGAATTTCACGTACACCGGGCCGAGTTCCTGCAGGGCCAGGCGCAGGCGCTCGCCGCGGGGACGCTTCGCGGCTTCGCGCGCGCCGGGCACCAGGTTCTGGAGCCAGCCCATGGGCCGGTACAGGTGCGTGGCCCTGAGCAGGTCGTGCAGGCCGTAGCGCGCCAGGATGGCGCTGATTCGCAGCAGGCTGAGGAACTGGCGCATGGGCGTTGTCAGTCCGCGGGCGCGTTGCGGCGGCGCTCGATGCGCGCCAGGCGCGTCTCCAGCCGGTCCACACCGTCGCGCAGGTCGTCGACGGCGGTGTTGAAGGCGTCGATGTCTTCCCGCGGCGCGAGCACATCGGACTCGTCACGAAGGTAGCGCCCGCCCATGTCCAGGGCGCCGCGAAAGGCGTCGCGCAGTCCGGCGGCGCCACGGCGCAGGCCCTCCGACAGCTGGTACCCCAGGGTGTCGCCGAACAGTTCGTCCAGGGGCGCCTGCCAGTCGGGGTCGAGCTTCGCGAAGACCTTGCCGAGGTCGCGCGCCAGCGCTGCGTCACCTTCGATGCGCACCCTGGAGCCCTCGCTTTCCCAGGCGCCGGCTTCCTCGGCCGCCAGGTCGAACAACGCCGCAGGCGTGCCGGACACTTTCGCGTCCGGTGCGCCGGGCGCATCGAGCGTGACCGCCACGTTGCCGTAGGCGAAGCGGAAATACAGCGTGATGGCCAGGCCCTCGAGGTCGAGTTGCAGCACCTTGCCCTCGAGCTTCTCCAGGCGTGCGACCGACTGGCCGTCCAGGGCCAGGACGCGATTCACCGCCGCCTCGAGGGCGCCGGCGAGCAGTGCGGGCAGGGGGGTTCGGTACTCAGCCACGGCGGCCCCGGTGGATGGCGACGATGCCGCCGGACAGGTTGCGGAAGTGCACCTGTTCGAAGCCGGCCGTGCGCATCATCTCCGCCAGTTCCTGCTGCGGCGGGTGCTGGCGGATGCTTTCGGCCAGGTAGCGGTAGCTGTCTTCGTCCCCGGCCACGAATTTGCCCAGGCGAGGCAGCAGGTCGAAGGAGTAGCGGTCGTAGAGCCGGCGCAGGGTTTCGGGGCGTACTTCGGAGAACTCCAGGATGTGCGCCTGGCCGCCGGGACGCAGTACGCGCAGCATCTCCTTGAGCGCGGCGGCCTTGTCCGTGACGTTGCGCAGGCCAAAGGCGATGGTCACGTGGTCGAAGGCGCCCCGTTCGAAGGGGAGTTCCTCGGCATTGGCCAGCGAATAGCGGATGTTGCCGACGATGCCGCGATCCTCGAGGCGCCGCCGCCCCACGCGCAGCATGGCGTGGTTGATGTCGGTGAGCACCACCTCGCCGGAACCGCCGACGCGGGCGCTCAGCAGGGCCGCGATGTCGCCCGTGCCCCCGGCCAGATCCAGCACGCGCTGGCCCGTGCGCACGCCGGCGGTGGCCACGAAGTGCCGCTTCCACAGGCGGTGCACGCCCAGCGACATCAGGTCGTTCATCAGGTCGTAGCGCTCGGCCACGGAATCGAACACGCCACGCACCAGGGACGCCTTCTCCTCGAGGGGAACCTCGCGGTAGCCGAAGTGGGTGGTCCTGGATTCGGAATCGCTCATGAACGGGTCGCTGGCATCAGGGTCCGGGCCGGAACGCTCCATTGTACGGGCGGGGCTGCGCCATGGCGACGCCAAGGCGCCGGGCCACCCCGGGACGCATGCTCACAGGATGTAGCGGCTGAGGTCCTCGTTGCCGGCCAGTTCATCGAGGTGGGCGTCGACGTACTCGGCTTCCACCGTGATGGTGTCACCGGAGCGATCGGGCGCCTCGTAGGACAGGGTGTCCAGCAGGCGTTCCATCACCGTGTGCAGCCGGCGCGCGCCGATGTTCTCGGTCGACTCGTTCACCTGGAAGGCGATTTCGGCGACGCGCCGGATGGCGTCCGGCGCGAACTGCAGCGTGACGCCTTCGGTCTTCATCAGCGCGCTGTACTGCTCCACCAGCGAGGCGCGAGGCTCGGTGAGGATGCGCTCGAAGTCGGCCGCGTCCAGGGCGCGCAACTCCACGCGGATGGGCAGCCGGCCCTGCAGTTCGGGGATCAGGTCCGAGGGCCGGGACAGGTGGAAGGCGCCGGAGGCGATGAACAGGATGTGGTCGGTCTTGATCACGCCGTGGCGCGTGGACACGGTGCAGCCCTCCACCAGCGGCAGCAGGTCGCGCTGCACGCCCTCGCGGGAAACGTCGGCGCCCTGGTACTCGGAGCGCTTGGCCACCTTGTCCAGCTCGTCGATGAACACGATGCCGTTCTGTTCGGCATTGGCCAGGGCCTGCTGCTTGATCTCCTCCTCGTTGACCAGCTTCGCGGCTTCCTCTTCCAGCAGCACGGGGAAGGCTTCCGAGATCTTCATCCGGCGCTTCTGGGTCTTCTGGTTGCCGAGGTTGCGGAACATGCCCTGCAGCTGGCTGGCCATCTCCTCCATGCCCGGCGGGGTCATGATCTCGACGCCCAGGTTGGAGGACACTTCGAATTCGATCTCGCGGTCGTCCAGCTCGCCGGCATGCAGCTTGCGGCGCATCTTCTGGCGCGTGGCGGCGTCCGAGTCGTTTTCCGGCTGGGGCTCGTTGGCGAAGCCGATGCCCTTGGCCCGCGGCAGCAGGATGTCCAGGATCCGGTCCCAGGCGGCGTCTTCGGCGCTGGACTTCACGCGCTCCATGGCCTGTTCCCGGGTCATCTTCACGGACATGTCGACCAGGTCGCGGATGATGGATTCCACGTCCTTGCCAACGTAGCCCACCTCGGTGAACTTGGTGGCCTCGACCTTGATGAAAGGCGCGTTGGCCAGCTGCGCCAGGCGGCGGGCGATCTCGGTCTTGCCCACGCCGGTGGGCCCGATCATGAGGATGTTCTTCGGCGTGATCTCGTTGCGCAGTTCCTCGGATACCTGCATCCGCCGCCAGCGGTTGCGCAGGGCGATGGCGACGGCGCGCTTGGCGTCGGCCTGGCTGATGATGTGACGGTCCAGTTCCTGGACGATCTCGCGGGGGGTCATCTGGGACATGTTCGTGGTTCGCTCCGGGTCAGTCGCTTTCCAGCGTTTCGATGACCAGGTTGTCGTTGGTGTAGATGCAGATTTCGGCGGCGATGCCCAGCGAGCGGCGCACGATGGCTTCCGCGTCGAGCTCGGTTTCGGCCAGCAGCGCCATGGCGGCGGACTGGGCGAACGGCCCGCCCGAACCGATGGCGATCAGGCCCTGCTCGGGCTCGACCACGTCGCCGTTGCCGGTGATGAGCAGGGAGTTGTCCTTGTCGGCGATGGCCAGCAGCGCCTCCAGGCGCCTCAGCACCCGGTCGGTGCGCCAGTCCTTGGCCATCTCGACCGCGGCGCGCACGAGATGGCCGGAGTGCTTCTCCAGCTTGCCTTCGAAGCGCTCGAACAGGGTGAAAGCGTCGGCGGTCGCCCCGGCGAAGCCGGCGAGCACCTGGTCGCGGTACAGCCGGCGTACCTTGCGGGCGTTGGCCTTCATGACGGTGTTGCCCAGCGTGACCTGGCCGTCACCGCCCATGACCACCTGCTTGCCCCGACGCACGGAACAGATCGTCGTTCCCCGGTATTGCTCCACGGTTTCGCTCCCGCCTGTCACTGACTGTGAGTGTTCCGATATCGGGGCCTGCCCAGGTCATTGCAAGTTGCATGGCCGGCAGGGGCGGGCGGGACTGGACCGGGGCGCCCGCTCCGCCTACGCTCGGGTGATGGACCTTTCCGACCTCTTTCGCGCCGTCACCATGGCCCTGCTGCCGATGTTCATCCTGTCCTTCGCACTGGTCTGGTGGGCCCTGCACCGGGGAAGGCTCCAGGGCGCGTCGGTGAGCGAGTTGCAGCGCAGCATCGAGGCCCTGGGCAAGAGCCGCAAGAAAAAGAAGAAACAGGCGGGTGACAGCGGCGACGGCGAGGACGAGGCGAGCGGGCTGGCGGACGCGGTCGACCCGGAGAAGCTCGACCCGGTGCTGGGCAAGTGGTTCGCCTTCGGCGGCGGGTTCTACGGCCTGGTGGCCCTCTACACCTGGCTGCTGATCGAATGGGACGACGTCGCGAACTTCCTGGGCGGACTGGGCGACATCGTGATGCGCTTCGATATCGGTTCCCTGATCTCCCTGGCGATCAACCTGCTCATCGAATCCATCATGAATTTCGTGGCCGCCATCGCCTGGCCGGCATACTGGCTGGGCGAGGCGAACAACCCCTGGCTGTGGATTGCGCTCGCCTACGCCGGCTACTGGCTGGGCATCGAAACGGCACGGCGGGCCGGCCGGGCCCGCTTCGGCGCGGAATCGCCCGACCTGCAGCGGACCATCACCGGCCAGGACGACGACGAGCCTTCCTGAGCCGCGCCCCCGCCGGCCTGGCGGAAGCGGGTGAAGCCACGGCCAGGCCCCGGGCGAAGTCGAAAACCCTGGACTAGACTGGGTGGGCGTCAAGGGCTTCAAACTGCCGGGAGGAGAGGCCGGAATGGCCGGGCTCCCCGATTCCGGTCAGTGGCAAGGGAGGAAAACAAAGATGAGTCTCGCCCAACGTTCTGTCGCCGAGTTGATCGGCACCTTCTGGCTGGTGCTCGGGGGCTGCGGCGCCGCCGTGCTCGCCGGGACCGGTATCGGCACTCTCGGGATCTCCTTCGCGTTTGGTCTCACGGTGCTCACTATGGCCTTCGCGATCGGGCATATCTCGGGTTGCCACCTCAACCCCGCGGTGACCCTGGGCCTCAGCGTCGCCGGCCGCTCGCCCTGGAGCGATGCATTGCCCTACATCCTCGCGCAGGTTGTCGGCGCCTGCCTGGCCGCCTGGCTGATCGGCTTCATCGCCGGCAGTTTCGAATCGCTGGCCTCCAACGGCATGGGCGAGCATTCTCCCGGGGGCTTCGGCATGGGGCAGGGTATCGCCACGGAACTGGTGATGACCTTCATGTTCCTGCTGATCATCCTGGGCGCGACGGACAAACGCGCGCCGGCCGGCTTCGCGCCCATCGCCATCGGCCTGGGACTCACCCTGATCCACCTCATCAGCATTCCGGTGACCAACACCTCCGTGAACCCGGCCCGCAGCGCCGGCCCCGCCATTTTCGAAGGCGGCATCGCGCTGCAGCAGCTGTGGCTGTTCTGGGTGTTCCCCATTGCCGGGGCCGTCCTGGCGGGCCTGGTCTGGCGCTGGTTCGAGAAGGAGCCGGCCGCGGGCTGAACCGCCTGACCGGGGCCTGAAAGGGCCAACAGGCCGGGCGGAACCGGGGTTCCGTCCGGGCCGCTGACCGAAAGCCGGTGGGGCTCAGTCCCCGCCGGCTTTTTTCTTGGCCCGCGGGTGGGCCCGGTCGTAGACCTCGGCGAGGTGCTGGAAGTCCAGGTGCGTGTACACCTGGGTGGTGGCGATGTCCGCGTGCCCGAGCAGTTCCTGCACCGCGCGAAGGTCGCCGGAAGACTCCAGCATGTGGCTGGCGAAGCTGTGGCGCAGCAGGTGGGGGTGCACGTGTCGCGGCAGCCCCTGGTGTTTGGCCCAGTGCGTGATGCGCGCCTGGATGCTGCGCACCGCCAGCGGCTTGCCCTGCAGGCTGACGAAGACGTGGGGTTCGGACCAGTCCGCGATGGCCGCGCGTTCCGCACGCCATTCCTTCAGCGCCGCCACCGCTTTGCGGCCCACCGGAACCATGCGCTGGCGGTTGCCCTTGCCCTGCACGGTCACCATGCCCGACCCCAGGTCCAGGCGGTCCCAAGTCAGCCCGGCCACCTCGGACAGGCGCAGGCCCGAAGAGTAGAACAGCTCCATCATGGCCTTGTCGCGCACGGCCACGGGCTTGTCGGTGGGGAAGGCGAGCAGGCTGTCCAGCAGGTCCGGATCCAGCGTGGCGGGCAGCTTGCGGCCGGATTTGGGCGCGCGCACGCCCTGGGCGGGGTTGCCCCGGGCGGCGCCTTCGCGCAGCAGGTAGCGGTAGAAGCTGCGCAGGGCCGACAGCATGCGCTGCAGGGAGCGGCCGCCGAGGCCGCGCCGGTGCAGGCTGGCGATGAACGCGCGTACGTGGTGTTCGGTGACCCGGGACGGGTCGGTGAGGCCCTCGGCCAGGCAATGGTCGCGAAAGGCGGCGAGGTCGCGCCCGTAGGCGGCGAGGGTTCTCGGGGAGACGCCGCGCTCCTCCGCCAGGTGGCGTTCGAAGCGCTTCAGCCAGTCGTCCATGGATTGCCGGCGGCGCCTGCGCGCGGACCGGCCGTCAGGCCGTGCGGCGCTGTTGCTCCGGCACTTCCAATTCCAGGCGGGCGACGATGACCCGTGCGAGCAGGTCCAGGAACAGGGTGCCCATGCCGGGGTAGAAGCGGGCCGGGTCGCTGCTGCCGATGGCCAGGAAGCCCCGCTCGCCGATCGGCACCAGGGCGGTCGACTGCACCCACTGGGCGCGGCTGCGGAACAGGGCGTCGAGCTTGTTGCGGCCGAGGCGGCCGCAGGTGGACTCGCCCTTGTCGAGCTGGGGACGCAGGCCCTGCCATTCAGGCTCCTCCGGGTCCACGCTGAAGATCGGTGTCCGGTCGCCGGCGTTGACCGGCTGGTCGTACAGGGAAATGTTGAGCACATCCGCTTCGAACTCTTCCTGCAGCACCTCGGCGAGGCGGTCGAAGAAGGCGCCCAGATCGCCCAGGGCCATCAGTTCCAGGGTGAGCTCGTGAAGCCGGGTCATCAGGGTCTCGTTGTCACCCGCCACCTTGATCAGCTGGTTCAGCTGGCTGGTGAGTTTCTCGTTGCGCGAACGCAGCTGGTCGACCTGCCGCTCGATCAGCGACACGGCCTCGCCGCTCTCGTGGGGGAGCTGGAGGCTGGTGAGGACTTCGGGGTGTTCGTGGAGGAATTCGGGGTGGTCGAGCAGGTACCGGGCGACGGCTTCGGCGGTCGTCGGATTGTCGTCGTTCATTCAATCGTCCCTTCAAACACGTGGACCGCCGGGCCGGTGAGGGTCACCGGGCCGACGCCCCCGTCGGTTTCGACCCACAGCGTACCACCGCCCTGTTCGACACGCACCTTGCCGGCCACGCGGCCCTGGCGCGCCAGCCAGGCCACGGCCGCGCTGGCCCCGGAGCCGCAGGCCAGGGTCTCGCCAGAGCCGCGTTCGAGCACGCGCAGGCGAATGGCGCCGGGGTCGAGCACCTGGGCGAAGCCCACGTTGCAGCTGGATGGAAAGGCGCCGCTGTCGCGCAGCGCGCGGCCCACCGACTCCACCGGCGCGGTGGCGACATCGTCGACCTCGATCACGGCATGGGGGTTGCCCATGGACAGGGCGCCGAAGCGCACCGCCGCGCCGTCGAGGTCGAGGCTGAACCACTGCCCCGGTTCGGCCCGCGCACCCATTTCCTCCAGCGGCACCTTCTCCGGGTCGTACTCGGCGCGGCCCATCCCGACGCTGACCTGGTCGCCGCCCTCGTGGCGCACGGGAATATCGGCCACCGGTCCCTGCAGCAGCCAGGCGCCGCCTGCCTCGCCCGACTGCCGGGCCAGGTACAGGCCGATGGCGCGCATGCCGTTGCCGCACTGCTCGGCGTGGCTGCCGTCGGCGTTGAAGATCTCGATGCGCGCGGCCACCTCCGGGCGTTCGCTGGGGTGCAGCACGAGCAACTGGTCGAAGCCGATGCCCGTGTGGCGGTCGGCCCAGCGCCGAGCGCTGTCCGCGTCCGGGGTGGGCGCGCCCCCGGCCCCGCCATCGGGGCGCAGGTCCAGCAGCATGAAATCGTTGCCGGCGCCGTGCATCTTGTGAAAGGTCCAGGCCATGGGCGCCTCAGCCGTCGCCCTCGTCATCGCCACCGACTTCGTCCTCGTCGTCGGCGGGGTCGCCGTCCGTCCCCGGCGCCGCTGTTTCATCGTCCGCGGCGGCCTCGGCGGCCACCGTCTGGTCCGGCGTCTCGTCGGGCAGGTAGAGCGCCCCGCGGTTACCGCAACCGGCCAGGCCAAGGAGCAGTGACAGCAGGAAGGCAATGGCCGTCGAGGGGTGAATTCGGGGTGTATTCATGGGTGCGGGAAGGGGCGTGGGCACTGGTAGACTATACGCCATGCGCAACCCCGAATCAGCCGGCGCGGCCGGCCCGCAGCAGGTCGCACCGGCGCTGCCACAGACCGTGGAAGTGAGCACCGGGCCCAACCCCGATTTCAGCGTGATCTGGCTGCATGGCCTCGGCGCCGATGGCCACGATTTCGAGCCTGTCGTCCCGATGCTCGGCCTGCCACAGGGCGCCGCCGTGCGCTTCGTGTTTCCCCATGCGCCGGTACGCCCGGTAACGCTCAACGGCGGCATGCCCATGCGCGCCTGGTACGACATCGTGAGCCTGTCGGCGAGCCGCGACCAGGACGAAGCCGGCATCGCCGCCAGCGCCGCCATGGTCGAAGCCCTGATCGAGCGGGAGACCGGACGCGGCGTCCCGCCGGGGCGCATCGTGGTCGCGGGCTTCAGCCAGGGCGCGGCCATGGCCCTGCACGCGGGACTGCGCCACCGTGAACGCCTGGCCGGCATCGTCGCCCTGTCGGGCTATCTCCTGCTGCACGAGCGCCTCGAGGCGGAGGCCGCGCCGGCGAACCGGGATCTTCCCCTGTTCATCGGCCATGGCACCCAGGACCCGGTGGTGGCCTGCGCCTTCGGCGAACAGTCGGCGCGCCATCTCGAGGCCCTGGGCTGGCCCGTCGAGTGGCGTACCTATCCCCTGCCGCATTCGGTCAGCGCCGAGGAGTTGCTGGACATCGGCCGCTTTCTCGGGGCGCGGCTGGGCTGACGGCGAATCCGTGAAGCGCTGGCGAGGGGACGGCGGACCGGGCGGCGAAGCCTGGGTCGCGCTGGAACGCAGCGCAGGTCCTCCCGGCCTTTGCCGCTGGCAGTCCGTGCTCGGCGTGGCCGCCGTGTCCCTGCTGGCCGCCTGGATGGTGCTGCTGGGCACCGCCTGGCCCATGGATGCGGGTTCGGTGTTCCGGGTGCTGGTCCATGCCCTGATTCTCGGCCTGGTCTGCGCCTACTGCGTTTGCGCCTTTCGCGGCATCCTGTCGCGGCTCTCCACCCGATCGGCCTGGACCGGCGCATGGTGCGTCGTGATGGTGGCCGCCCTGGCGTATTCCTGGGTGGCCGGCCTGGTCGGCGCCGTGCTCGGATTCGGCCCGGCGCCCGAGGCGCATGGGGAATTCGTGGCCAAGAGCGCGCTGGGCGCGGGCATCGTCGCCCTGGCCTTGTTCCGTTACCTGCACGTGCGCACCCAGTGGCAGGCCGAAATGCTTTCCGAGTCCGAAGCCCGGGTGGAGGCGCTGCAGGCGCGCATCCGGCCCCATTTCCTGTTCAACAGCCTCAACACCATCGCGAGCCTGATTCACGACGACCCGCGCGGCGCCGAGCGGGCCACCGAGGACCTGGCGGCGCTGTTCCGCGGAGGCATGCGCGCCAGCGACGACCTGGTTCCCCTGGCGGACGAACTCGAATTGGCGCGCAAGTACCTGGCCATGGAGGAGCGCCGCCTGGGCCAGCGATTGCAGGTGGAATGGGAGGTCACCGACCTGCCCAGCGACGAGCCCGTCCTGCCGATGCTGCTGCAGCCCCTGCTGGAAAATGCCGTGGCCCACGGCATCGCGCCGAGCCCGGGGGGCGGAACGGTCCAGGTCTTCGGCCGTCGCGAGGGCGAATCCCTGGTGATCACCGTGACCAATCCGCTGGCCCCTGCGGGCAGCAAGCCCGGCCAGGGAATGGCCCTGGGCAACATCCGATCGCGACTGGTGCTGGCCTACAGTTCGCTGGCCAGCCTGTTGACCCACGAGGATGGCGCGCGTTTCTACGCCGTGCTGACCCTGCCCCATGCTCAAACTGCTGATCGTTGACGACGAGCTGCCGGCGCGATCGCGCCTGCGGCGCCTGCTGGGCGAACAGCCCGGGTGCGAGGTCGTGGGCGAGGCCGGCTCGGGACAGGAGGCCAGGAGCCTGGTCGGACGCCTGGCACCGGACGTACTGCTGCTCGACATCTCCATGCCGGGGCTGGACGGCCTGGACCTGGCCGCCGAGCTCAAGCGCCGTGACGATCCGCCCGCCGTGGTGTTCTGCACGGCCTACGACGAACACGCCCTGAAAGCCTTCGAGTTCGACGCCGTGGACTACCTGGTCAAGCCGGTCAGTCCCGAGCGCCTGGGCCAGGCCCTGGACCGCGTGCGGCGATTCCTGGGCATGGAGCGCCCGGAGGCCTTCCTGGCGGCGACCCTGGGCGGCTCCACCGAGCTGATCGACCTGGGCGACGTGAGCTGCCTGGTGGCCGAGGACAAGTACACTACGGTCTACCTTCCCGGCCGCAGCCTGATGATCAATCACTCGCTCAACGAGATCGAGCTCGCTCACCCCGAGCGGTTCATCCGTGTGCACCGCAGCGCACTGGTGGCCCGTGACCGCATTCGTGGCCTGGAGCGAGGTGACGGCGGCATGCATGTCCTGGTGGAGGGTTGCAGCCTGCGCCCGGTGGTCAGCCGACGCCAGCTCCCGGCGGTCCGGCGGCTGCTGAAGGCCATGCAATGACGCAGCGCATCCGCATCGCCACGCGCCGCAGCGCCCTGGCCCTGTGGCAGGCGAACCATGTTCGCGATGCCCTGCTCGCAGCGCACCCCGGCCTCGAGGTCGAGCTGGTGCCCATCGTGACCCGCGGCGACCGGATCCTGGACCGGCCGCTTGCCGAGATCGGGGGCAAGGGCCTGTTCCTGAAGGAGCTGGAAGTGTCCATGCTCGACGGCGAATCCGATCTCGCCGTCCACTCGATGAAGGACATGCCGGTGGAGGAGACCCCGGGGCTGGCCCTCGTGGGCGCCCTGCCGCGTGCCAATCCCTTTGACGCCTGGCTCAGCCGGGACGACGCCGGCCTTCACGACCTTCCTCCGGGCGCCCGCGTCGGCACCTCCAGCCTGCGCCGGCGTTGTCAGGTGCTGGCCGCGCGACCGGATCTCGACGTGGTCGAACTGAGGGGCAACGTGGACACGCGCCTGGGCAAGCTCGACGCCGGTGACTACGACGCCATCATCCTCGCCTGTGCCGGCCTGGAACGCCTGGGGCTGGGGCAGCGCATCACCGCCGAGCTGGGTCCGCCGGACTGGTTGCCCGCCGGCACCCAGGGCATCATCGGCCTGCAATGCCGTGACGGGGACGACGCCGTGATCGAGGCCATCGCCCCGCTGCAGGACGCCGACGCCATGCGCCAGGCCCGCGCGGAACGCACCGTGCTCGACCGGCTGCAGGGCAGTTGCCAGGTGCCCCTGGCGGCCTACGCCCGCATCGAGGGCGAGACCCTGCACATGTCGGGCCTGGTCGGCACGCCCGACGGCCGCCGCGTGCTGCGTGCCGAGGCCTCGGGCAGCGATCCCGAGGCCACCGGCCTGGCGCTGGCCGCTCAACTCGAATCCCAGGGCGCGATGGACATCATCGCCGCCCTGTCCTGAGTCCGAAGCATCCCGAAGCTCCAGCGGGCCCTCCCGGACCCCTCACCGAACCGCCCGTCACCCCGGTTGCGCTTCGGAATCATTTACGATAGTGTTCGTACTAAGAGGCCCGTAAGTTGACGGCCGGACAGGAATCAACCGGCGTCCGGCGGGCCGACGGTTCACCCGGGTGGCTCACAAGGTGCGTTCGGCGGAGCGCTAACCCTACTTCGCCAACACGCAAGCCCCTCAGCGCGTCGACCGTGCGCATCTTCACCCGGGTTCTCGCACGCCCTGTCCGGCCGCCACCCCTGGCGGCGGCCGGACTGAGCGGGGTGCTAAACTCGATGCAACCTCGCATCGGCACATCCATGGTCTACACCCATGCCCTGGTCACCCGGCCCCGGCCGCTGCTCGACGAGCTGGCGGGCTGGCTGGAGTCGACCGGAATGAAACCGGTGGCCATGCCCGCGTTCGATTTTGCGTCCACGGATGAAGTCATCGCCGCGGACGATGACTGGCGCGCCGCCGGCAGCCGGCTCCTGTTGTTCACCAGCCCCAGGGCCGTCCACTTCGGCTTGCCAGCGCTGGCCGGACCCATGCTCTGGGGCAGCCGCATCGCCTCCATCGGCCCGGCCACCACGCGATCCCTGTCGGACGCCGGCCTGGCCTGCGTGCAGGCGCCCGGCCCGGCCTTCGACAGCGAAGCGCTGCTCGAGCACCTGGCGCACAGCCTGGAGCCGGGCGCGGCGGTCATCCTCACCGCGCCGGGTGGGCGGGGGGCCCTGCAGCCCGGCCTGGAGGCGCTCGGCTGGCGGGTCCGCCTCGTTCCCGTGTACCGGCGCGTTCCGCTGGACCCCACCAGCGAAGCCATCGCGAAGCTGGAGAAGGCGGACCGCGTGCTCAGCGTCTGGACCAGCGGGCAGGCCCTGGAGCATCTCTATGCCAGGGTGCCCGAAAAAGTGCAGCGGCGACTGAGGCATGGAACGGCCATCGTGGTCTCCGATCGCCTCGCGGAGGTGGCGCGCGGCCTCGGGCTGCGGGACGTGCGCGTGGCCGAGGGCCCGTCCAATGGAGACATCCTCAAGTGTTTCCACGGCCTGGGCGGATGAGTCCGCCCCGACTTCACGCCGGTGCAAAGGCCGCCCCGATTGGTTAGCATCGTCGCATTCAACGCTTGAGGGCAGCCCCTCTTGGACAAGGACAAAACCGCCCCCGAGTTCGACCCCTTCGAGACCGAGACCCGCAGCCCCCGCCGGGGCGGGGCCGTGCTCGCCGCGCTCGCCCTGCTGCTGGCCCTGGCCGTGGCGGCCTGGAATGGCTGGGAGTGGTGGCAGGCACGAAACGCCGCATCCGACGAGGATGATCTGAGGACCGCCCTTTCGCGCATCGATGCCGGACAGGCGCAGTTGCTTGACGCCCAGGAAGCGCAGTCACGGCGCCTGGCCGCGGTGGAACAACTGGAAATCCAGGCCGGTCTCGCGCGCCTGGACGAGGCCATCGACCGGGCGCAGGGGGTGGCCGGCTCCGACCGGGCGCGCCTGGCGACGCTGGAGACCTCCCAGGGCGAAATCATGGCGCGCATCGACGGCCTCGAGTCGCGCATTGCCGCCCTGGTGACGCGGGGCGAGTCGCCGCGGCAGGGGCTGGACCTGGCCGAGGTGGACTACCTGTTGCGCACGGCCAACGAGCGCCTGCGGCTGTTCGGGGACGCCCGGGGCGCCGACGAGGCGCTCGCGCTGGCCGATGCCCAACTCGCCGAACTCGACGACCCCGTGTACCTGCCGGTACGCCAGGCCATTGCCAGCGCCCGTGGCGCCCTGGCGGATACGCAGCGCCCCGACGCCATCGCCCTGACCGAGAACCTTTCCCGGCTGCAGGCGCGCATTCCCGGCCTGCCCTTCCCGGGCGAGGTGTCCGTGGCTTCCCCGTCGGCGGCAACGGCCACGGATGGGTCGCCCGCCGTGGAAACCGTCGAAGACCCCGGCGTTTGGGCGCGCCTGAAGGCCACTTTCTCCGGCCTGGTGAGTGTCCGCCGCCGCGACCTGGGCGATGCCGTGATCAGCCTGGAGGACAAGGACTACCTTCGCCAGGGGCTCTGGCTGCAACTCGAATCCGCCCGCCTGGCGCTGCTGCGCGAGGACCCGGAAGCCTGGAGCACCGCGCTCGGCCGGGCCGGCGACACGCTGTCCGCCCATTTCGAGCCCGAGTCCCCCGTCGTGCAGCGTTTTGGCGCCGACCTCGATCAAATGGCCGACACGTCGCTGGAGACCGAATGGCCGGACATCGCGGAGCCCTGGGCGCGCCTGCGCAGCATACGGCAGGCGCCGGTGGCGTCCGGCGGCGGTGCGCAGGCCGAAGCACGGCCCGCGCCGCAGCCCGTCGAGGCCGATGCCAGCGAATCCGCGCCGCCGGACGACGGGGCCGCGAATGCGGACGCGCCACCGGAGGAAGGGGACGCTCCGGATGAGACCGACGATGACGGAGGCCCGGACCCGGCATGAAACGCTCGGTCATGCTGCTGACCGCCCTGGGCCTGTTGCTGCTCACCGCGGCGCTGGCCCCGGTGTTCAGGAACGATCCAGGCCTGGTGCAGATTCATTTCCTGGGCTGGACCCTGGAGACCAGCGTGCTGGTGTTAATCGGCGGCCTGGTGCTGCTGTGGGCGCTGGTGCAGTTGCTGTTCTGGCTCTGGAAACTGCCGGCCGAAACCGCCCGGAAAGTGGCCGAGCGCCGTGGCCTGGCCCAGCTCGAAAAGGGCCTGCTGGCGCTCACCGAGGGGGACTTCAAGACCGCCGAGAAGGCGCTCGGCAAGTCTGCCGCCTTGCCCGGCAAGACCACCGCGCGCTACCTCGCCGCGGCGCAGGCCGCCTCGCGCCTGGACGAGACCGAGCGCCGCGAATACTACCTCGAACAGGCCGATAGTGGCGGGCGGCGACGCAGTTTCATCGTCGAACTCACCCGCGCACGCCTGCTGCTGCAGAACGGGCAGCGCGCGGAAGCCCTCACGCTGCTCGAGGACCTGCACTCCCGGCGCAAGCAACACGTCCAGGTCCTCACCCTGCTGGCCCGCTGCCTGAAGGAACTGGGGCGCTGGGACCGGCTTCGCGACCTGCTGCCCCAGCTGCGCAAGGCAGGGGTGATGAGCGAGGAGGAAATCGCCGATCTGCAGCTGGAAATCGCCCGGCGGCAATTGGCGGACGCGCCGGATGCGGCAGCCCTGGAATCCGCCTGGAAGGCCCTGCCGAAGACCATGAAGCGCGACGCGCGAACGGTGGAAGTGTTCGCCGAGCGCGCCGGGCGCCTCGAGCGGGCCGACCTGGCGGAGGCGGTGCTGCGCAGCAGCCTGAAGGACAGCTGGGACCCCGCGCTGGTGTTGCGCTACGGCGACCCGGGCGCCGGCGACGCCGGCCAGCGACTGAAGCAGTGCGAGCAGTGGCTGCTCAAGCACCCGGAAGACCCGGCCTTGCACCTGGCCCTGGGCCGGCTGTGCGCCAGCCAGTCACTGTGGGGCAAGGCGCGCACGCACCTGATCAAGAGCCTGGAGAAGGAGCCCACGGCCGCCGGCTACGACGCCCTCGGCCAGTTGTTGGAGCGACAGGGTGAACTCGAGATGGCGATGGCCTGCTTCCGCAACGCCCTGCGCATGACCCAGGGCCGCGCCCCGGAACCCCTTCCGCTGGAGCCGGGCCGCCTCGCGCCGCCGGCCGGCAAGGCCCGCGCCTGATCAACCGACCCCGACGCCGGGTCTGAATCCCGGGCCAGGGCCCCGGGGCCCGGAGCCCTAGTGAGGCTGGGCGAGAATGCTGACCGGTACGTCCGAACCGAACTCGAAGGAATCGTAGTAGAGGCGGTCCTCGCGCACGCCCTTGTCCGCGAAGGCATGGCGCGCCGCGTCGATCATCGCCGGCGGCCCGCTCATGTAGACGTCATGGTGGGCGAGGGTCTGGTAGGCATCGAGGACGGCCTCGTGGACGTAGCCGGCGAAACCGGACTGGACGCGCAGGTCGCCCGGCTCCGAGATCGCCGGGGTGTATTCGATGTGGGTGTGGGCGTCGACCCATTCGTGGATCAGCGGCTCGAGGTAGAGCTCACCCGGTGTGCGCGCCCCCCAGAACAGGTGGATGGGCCGCGTGTCGCCATGCGCCAGCAGGTCCTCGATCATGGACTTGAGCGGTGCGATGCCCGTGCCGCCGCCCATCAAGATCATGGGACGCTTCTCGTCATCGTGGCGCACGAAAAAGGTTCCGAGCGGTCCCTCGATCCTCAGGATGTCCTTGAGCTTCAGCTCGTCGAACACCCAGCCGGTGAAATCGCCGCCCTCGACGTGGCGGATGTGCAGTTCGATCTCGTCTTCCCGCGACGGCGGGCTGGCGATCGAGAAAGCGCGGCGCTTGCCGCCCCGCACGAGAATGTCGATGTACTGACCAGCGAGGAACTGCAGGCGCTGGGCCTTGGGCAGGCGCAACACCAGTTTCACCACGTTGTCGGCCAGCAAGGCCTTGTCCACCACGCGGGCGGGGAGGGTGAGCACGGGGATGTCGCGGATCGCCTCGATCTCGCGCGCTTCGATCACCAGGTCGGTTCGCGGCGAGGCCTGGCACAGCAGGACATCACCGGCGGCCTGTTCCTTTTCTTCCAGCGCCAGCGGCGGATGGAAGGGGTAGTCCACCCGGCCCTCCACAAGCCGGCCGCGGCAACTGCCGCAGGTGCCGTTCTTGCAGCTGTAGGGCAGCATGACCGCCTGGCGCAGCGCCGCCGAGAGTACCGACTCGTCCTCACGCGCCGTGAACGTCCGGCCACTGCCGGTGATCGTGACGGAATGTGAAGAAGGTTTTTCGGAGGACATCGTGTGCGCCTGGGGTCTTGTTATGGGCGGGCGCCGGGATGGCGCAGGTCCCCAATATGGGTGCGGGAAGGCGTGCATGCAAGGCAGGGCAGGGTATGGTGGGCGGCGGGCATTGGGGCCGCGAGCGTGTCCTGTGCTAACCTCTCCCGCTTCCCGCAATTCCACGGGATCACTCCATGGACATCGAACCAACGGCCTGACCCGTGTGGCATGACGTATTCACTCCCCTGCGCTGGCTGGTGCGCGGCTGCGGCTTCGTGCTGCACTTCACCCTGGGCGTCATTCCCACGGTGCTGGCGCAGAGTCGCCTGGGCCGCGCGATCCGCGTGGGCGGGCGCGGACTCGACGCCGTGATGCTGGCCTGGTGGTCGCGCTGGACCTGCCGGATCTTCGGCCTCGAGCCGACGGTGACCGGCGCGCCCATCGAAGGCCCCGTGCTCATCGTCGCCAACCACCTGTCCTGGGCCGACATCCAGGTGCTGCACAGCGTGGCGCCGATGAGCTTCATCGCCAAGGCCGAGATCGCGCGCTGGCCACTGGCGGGCTACCTGGCCAACGCGGGCGGGACCATCTACCACCAGCGCGGCAGCCATGACTCCGCCCGGGGGGTGTCCGAGCAGGTCTCCGAACGCTTTGCCGCCGGCGGCCGCGTGGCCATCTTTCCCGAGGGCGGCATCCTGCCGGGCACGGAGGTGAAGCGCTTCCATGCACGCATGTTCAAACTGGCCCAGGAGGCGGGCTGCCCGGTGCAGCCGGCCATGATTCGCTACCTGCGCGATGGCCGGCGCGACGAGGCGGTGACCTTCCTGCCGGGCGAGCACTTCATCGGAAACCTCGTGCGTTTCATGGGGCGGCCGACCTGCCGCGCCGATCTCGTTTTCCTGGAGCCCTTCGACAGCATCGACGTGCCGCGCAATGCGCTCGCCGCGCGCGCCGAGGCGGCGGTCAGGGCGGCCTACGACGCCCCGGTGCACACCCTGGCGGAGGCGGCATGAACGATTTCGTCGCGCCACTGGGGCTGCGCAGCCCGCACACGCAGTCCATTCTCAACTCCAGCATCCTGCGCAAGAAGGTGGTGCGCCGGCGCGCCGCGCGCCTGCTGGCGGCGGAGGAGGAACTGTTCCTGGACGGCGGTGACGGCGTCCGTCTGCTCGGCCACCTTTCGCGCCAGCCCGGTGACCGTCGCGGCGTGGCGGTGCTGCTGCACGGCTGGGAGGGCAGCGCGCATTCCAACTACATGCTCGCCGCGGGCATGCACCTGTACGACGCCGGTTTCGACGTGTTTCGCCTGAACTTCCGGGACCACGGCGAAACGCATCACCTCAACCCCGGAATCTTTCACTCCTGCCGCCTGGACGAGGTGATCAACGCCCTGGGCGACATGCAGCGACGCCTGGACACCGGCGCCTGGCAGATCGCCGGCTATTCACTGGGCGGGAACTTCGCCCTGCGTGTGGCCCGGCACGGACCGGAGCGCGGGCTGGACATTCGCCAGGCCTTCGCCGTCTGCCCGGTCATCGATCCGTCCAACGTGCTGAAGGCCATGGAGTCGGGGCCGGTCTTCTATCACAACTACTACGTGCGCAAGTGGTCGCGATCGGTACGCGCCAAGCAACGGAACTTCCCGGACCGTTACGCCTATGACGAGTGGTACGAGCTGCCCGGGCTGCGCGAGCGCACGGAATACTTCGCCACGCGCTACTACAACTTCGGATCGCTGGAGGCGTACCTGCAGGGATACTCCGTGGCCGGCGAGCGGCTGAAGGCGCTGGAAGTGCCCAGCGTGCTGCTGACCTCGAGGGACGATCCGGTGTGCCCGGTGACCGACCTGGAACTGCTGCCCGACAATCCGAATCTGGACATCCGGGTCACGCGCCACGGTGGGCATTGCGGCTACCTCAAGAACTGGAAACTCGACAGCTGGGCCGAGGACCGCATCGTGGAAGCCTTCCTTGCCGGAGCGGAGACGCCCCTGAACGGGCACCAGGCGTTGCCGTGAACCGGAACTTCAGTGGCGCGGCTGATCCGCGTTGCTGAAACGAGGGTCCGACGAAGCGCCGTTTCCGGAAAGTGGAGCGGGTGATGGGAATCGAACCCACGTCATCAGCTTGGGAAGCTGAGGTTCTACCATTGAACTACACCCGCCTCGGAGGGCGATTCTAAGCGCCCCGCCGTCCGCCGTCACCCCACCCATCAGCCCGTCGTTCAGCTCACCGTGGCGAGCGCACCGGCATGGGCGCGCGCGGCGCTGGCCAGGGCCTCCAGGTCGTACCCGCCTTCGAGAATCGACACCATCCGGCCACCCGCGTGGTCATCGGCAATCGCCATGATCTCCCGGGTGATCCATTCGTAGTCCGCGTCCCGGACCTCCAGGTGGCCGAGTGGGTCGCGCTCGTGCGCGTCGAACCCCGCGGAAACCAGGATGAAGTCCGGCGCAAAGGCGTCCAGGGCCGGCAGGGCCTTGCGCGACCAGGTGGCGCGAAAGGCCGCGCTGCCCGATCGTGGCTTCAGGGGGAGGTTGAGCACGTTGCCCACGCCGGTCTCCCCGGGGTGGCCGCTGCCGGGGTAGAGCGGCATCTCGTGGCTGGAGATGAACAGCACGTCGGGGTCGTTCTCGAAGATCTGTTGCGTGCCGTTGCCGTGATGCACGTCGAAGTCCAGCACCGCGACCCGGGCCACGCCTTCGTGCGACAGCGCCTGTCGCGCCCCCACCGCCACGGCGTTGTAGAGGCAAAAGCCCATGGAGAAGTCCGTACCCGAGTGATGGCCGGGGGGACGTGCCGCGACGAAGGCGTTGGGCGCGCGGCCCCCGAATACCTCGTCCACGGCGAAACAGATGCCACCGGCAGCGCGGGCGCTGGCGGCCAGCGAACCGGGGTTCATGAGCGTGTCCGCTTCGGTCAGCGGCACGCGGCCCTCGGCGGGTTCCATGGCGGCGAGCCAATCGGTGTATTCACCGGTGTGCACCCGCGCGAGCTGCTCCGACGTGGCCAGGGGCGCCGGCAGGAATTCGAGGCCCTTCAGGCTCTCCACCCCGGCGAGCACCGCCTGGAGACGCCGCACCTGCTCCGGGTGCCCGGGGCCCGGGTCATGCCGGAGGCAGTCGTCGTGGTGGATGATCAGGGTGGCCATGGCGGGCTCGCGTGGAAAGGCCAGAGCATACTCCCCGGGCCAAGGCCGGCGCCAGTTCGGAAAATCAGCGGGGCGCGCGGTCCAGCGGCAGGCGGGTGCTCTCCTTCACCTCCTCCATGACCACGTAGCTGCGCGAGCCGTTCACGCCGGGCAGGGCGAGCACCTTCTCGGCCAGGAAGGCCCGGTACTCCTGCATGTCGCGCACGCGGGCCTTGATCAGGTAGTCGAAGTTGCCGCTGACGAGGTGGCAGTCGAGGATCTCCGGCAGCTTGCGCGCTTCCTGGCGGAAGTCCCGGAACACATCGCGCGCGGTGTGCGTCAGGCTGATCTCGGCGAACACCAGCAGCCCGGCGTCCACCTTTTCGGGATCGAGCAGGGCCGTGTAGCCGCGGATGTAGCCGTCCCGCTCCAGCCGGCGCACACGTTCGAGGCAGGGCGTGGGGGTGAGGTTCACTTTTTTCGCCAGCTTGACGTTGGAAATCCGGCCGTCGTCCTGCAGCACCTCGAGGATGCGGCGGTCGATGCGGTCGAGGTCCGCCAGTCGCTTTTCGCTCGTTGCCATGGGGCGCCCTGAAAACCTGCCAGACGGCAGCATAAAACACCGTAAATGGCCTATCAATGGCGCAATATGCTGGAAGTCGCTCATTAAAATAGTCGAACGATTTGTCGGAGAGCGGATATGAAGATTGGTGTGCCTAAAGAGATCAAGAATCACGAGTACCGTGTGGGCCTGGTGCCCGGCTCCGTGCGCGAGCTGGCCAGCCGCGGACACGAGGTGTTCGTCGAGACCAGTGCCGGCGAAGGCATCGGCATGCACGATGCCGACTACGAGGCGGCCGGGGCGACCATCCTGCCCGACGCGCAGGCGGTGTTCGAAGCGGCCCGCATGATCGTCAAGGTCAAGGAACCGCAGGCGGTCGAGCGGGCCATGCTGCGCGAGGAGCACATCCTCTACACGTATCTTCACCTTGCCCCGGACGCGCCACAGACGGCCGACCTGGTGAATTCCGGCGCCACCTGTATCGCCTACGAAACGGTGACCGACGACCGGGGCCGCCTGCCCCTGCTCGCACCCATGTCGGAAGTGGCCGGCCGCCTGTCCATCCAGGCCGGCGCTGCCTGCCTCGAGAAGGCGAAAGGCGGCTCCGGCGTGCTGCTGGGCGGCGTGCCCGGCGTGCAACCGGCCAAGGTGGTCATCATCGGTGGCGGCACCGTGGGCCTGAACGCGACCCAGATGGCCGTGGGCATGGGCGCCCGGGTGATCCTGCTCGACCGCAGCGTGGACGTGCTGCGCCAGTTCGACCAGGTCTTCGGCAGCCAGGTGGAGACGGTCTACTCCAGTGCGGACGCCATCGAAACGCATGTCGCCAACGCGGACCTCGTGATCGGCGGCGTCCTGATTCCCGGTGCGGCTGCGCCCAAGCTGGTCACCCGCAAGCACCTCGCCCTGATGCGGCCCGGCTCGGTGCTGGTGGACGTGGCCATCGACCAGGGGGGCTGTTTCGAGACCTCGAAGCCCACCACCCACGCCGATCCGACCTACGTGGTCGACGACATCGTGCATTACTGCGTGGCGAACATGCCCGGCGCGGTACCGCGCACCTCCACGTTCGCGCTGAACAATGCCACCCTGCGCCACGCCATCGCGCTGGCGGACAAGGGCGCGCGGGCTGCCCTGCTGGACGACCGGAACCTGCTGGCCGGCCTGAACGTGCACCGCGGCATGGTGACCTACGAAGAGGTGGCCCGGGACCTGGGCTACGACTACACCCCGGCGCGGGAGGCCCTGCAAACCCCCTGATCGGCTACCATGAGGGGTCCCGCCGCCCGCGCGGCGGCGGCCGGATGACCCGGGGGGTGGAGACGCCGCCCCGGAACGCACCACGACGACAGGAACTGGGCTCGACGATGAAAAAAATGGATTCCTTCTGGATGCCTTTCACCGGCAACCGGATTTTCAAGGACAACCCCCGCCTGCTGCAGACCGCCCGCGGCATGCATTACACCAAGCCCGATGGCAGCCAGGTCCTGGACATGGTCGCGGGCCTCTGGTGCTGCAACGCCGGCCACAACGACCCGCGCATCGTCTCGGCCATCCAGGGCCAGGCGGCGGAGATGGACTACGCGCCGCATTTCAATTTCGGGCACCCGGCGGCCTTCGACCTGGCGGAGCAGCTGGTGGAAATCACCCCGCCGGGTATCGACCACGTGTTCTTCACCAACTCCGGATCCGAGTCCGTGGACACGGCCCTGAAGATCGCCCTGGCGTACCAGCGAGAGCGGGGCAAGGGCACGAAGACGCGATTCATCGGACGCGAGCGCGCCTACCACGGCGTGGGATTCGGCGGCATTTCCGTGGGCGGAATTCCCTACACCCGCCAGCAGTTCTCCGGCGCCATGCTGCCCGGCGTCGACCACCTGCCGCACACCCACCTCATCGACCGCAACGCCTTCTCGCGCGGCCTGCCGGCGCACGGCGCGGAGTTGGCGGATGAACTCGAGCGCATCGTCGCGCTCCATCACCCGGACAACATCGCCGCGGTGATCGTGGAGCCGGTATCGGGATCGGCCGGCGTGCTGATTCCGCCGGTGGGCTACCTCAAGCGGTTGCGCGAGATCTGCGACCGCCACGACCTGCTGCTGATCTTCGACGAGGTCATCACCGGCTTCGGCCGGCTCGGTTCACCGTTCGCGGCCCAGGAGTTCGACGTGGTCCCGGACATGATCACCACCGCCAAGGGCCTGACCAGTGGCGCCGTGCCCATGGGGGCGGTGTTCGTGGCGGACCGGATCTGGCGCGAGTTCATGGACAAGCCCGGCAGCGCCATCGAGTTCTTCCACGGCTATACCTACTCGGCGCATCCCCTGGCGGTGGCCGCCTGTGGCGCCACGCAGCGGGTCTACCGGGAAGACGGCCTGTTCGAGCGGGCCAGGGCCATGGCGCCGGTGTTCGAGGAAGGCCTGCATTCGCTGAAGGATGCGCCGCACGTCATCGACATCCGCAACTATGGCCTGATGGGCGCGGTCGAGCTGGCGCCGGAAGCCGGCGCGCCGGGCGCCAAGGCCATGCGCGCCCTGCAGGCGGCGTTCGACGCCGGCGTCATGATCCGCGTCACCGGCGACACCATCGCCTTCAGCCCGCCGTTGATCATCGAGGAATCCCACATCGGCCAGGCCGTCGATACGGTGCGGCGGGTGCTGGAAGAGCTGTGAGCGCCGCCGGCGACGGCGCCGCCAGGGCCGGCCAGGACCTCCCGGTCCTGCGGCACTGGATCGGTGGCAAGGCCGTCCCGGACCTCAGCGGCCGTCGCGGCGACGTCTTCGACCCGGCCACTGGCAGGGTGCAGGCCCGTGTGCCGTTCGCCGATGCGGTCGAACTCGATGCCGCGGTGCAGGCGGCAAAGGCGGCGTTTCCCGCCTGGGCCGCCTGGCCCGCCCTGCGGCGGGCGCGTTGCCTGTTTCGTCTCAAGCAACTGATCGAACAGCGCGCGGACGATCTGGCCGCCATCATCACCCGTGAACACGGCAAAGTGCTGGACGATGCCCGCGGCGAGGTCCAGCGGGGCCTGGAGGTGGTGGAGTTCGCCTGCGCCGCCCCGCAGCTGCTCAAGGGCGAATACTCCGACCAGGTCGGGAGCGGCGTGGACAGCTGGTCCCTGCGCCAGCCCCTGGGCGTGGCCGCCGGCATCACGCCGTTCAATTTCCCCGCCATGGTGCCCCTGTGGATGGCGCCCCTGGCCCTGGCCTGCGGCAATGCCTTCATTCTCAAGCCTTCGGAACGCGACCCGGGCGCCTCGATGCTGCTGGCGGAACTGTTCGCCGAGGCCGGCGTGCCCGAAGGCGTGTTCAGCGTCGTGCATGGCGACGCCGAAACGGTCGACGCCCTGCTGGCGCATCCCGACATCGCCGCCGTCAGTTTCGTGGGCTCCACGCCCATCGCACGCAAGATCGCGGAGACCGCGATGGCCAGCGGCAAACGCGTGCAGGCCCTGGGTGGCGCGAAAAACCACCTCGTGGTCATGCCCGATGCCCCCATCGACCGTGCGGCCGACGCCCTGGTCGGCTCGGCCTTCGGCGCCGCCGGGGAACGATGCATGGCCGTTTCCGTGGCGGTGGCGGTGGGCGATGAAGTCGCCGACGCGCTGATCGCGGCGCTGGCGCCCCGTGTCGCCGCCCTGAAGATCGGGCCGGGCGACGAGCCCGGGGTGGAGATGGGGCCCCTGGTCACGGCGGAGCATCGTTCCCGGGTGCTCGGATACGTCGAGTCCGGCGTGGCCGAAGGCGCCGAACTCGTCGTGGACGGGCGTGGGTACTCGAACGAGCGCCACCCGGAGGGTTTCTTCCTGGGCGGCTGCCTGTTCGATGGCGTGACCCCGGCCATGCGCATCTACCGGGAGGAGATTTTCGGACCGGTGCTCTGCGTGGTCCGCGCGGCCAGTTACGCCGAGGCCCTGGCCCTGGTGAACCGCCACGCCTACGGCAACGGTGCGTCCATCTTCACCCGCGAAGGCGACTGTGCGCGGGATTTCGCGCAGAGGGCGCAGGCGGGCATGGTCGGCGTGAACGTGCCGATTCCGGTGCCCATGGCCTTCCACAGCTTCGGCGGCTGGAAGCAGTCCCTGTTCGGTGACCACCACGTCTACGGCCCCGAGGGAGTCCGCTTCTACACGCGCCTGAAGACCGTCACGCAGCGCTGGTTCGAGGGTGAGCGCGAGGGGGCGGACTTCCACTTCCCGCAATTGGGTTGAACCCGGGGCGGTTCACCACAATCCAATGCTTCGGCCAACCACGGCCCCGAATTCCCCACGGGAGGATTGAACGATGACGCGCATCCTGTTGTTCCTGGCCACCAACGCGGCCGTCCTGGTGCTGATTTCCGTCGTGTTCCAGGTGCTCGGCATCGAGGGCATTCTGGCTGAGAACGGCGTGGACCTGAACCTCCAGGCGCTGCTGGTGATGTCGGCGGTGATCGGGTTCGCCGGTTCCTTCATTTCGCTCGCCATGTCCAAGTTCGCCGCCAAGCGGGGTATGCGGGTCCAGGTCATCGAACAACCGAGGAACCAGGCGGAACAGTGGCTGGTGGACACCGTGCGCCGCCAGGCCGAGGCCGCCGGGATCGGCATGCCGGAAGTGGGCGTGTTCGATTCGCCGCAACCCAACGCCTTCGCGACGGGCATGCGCCGGAACGATTCCCTGGTGGCGGTGAGCACCGGGTTGTTGCGGCACATGAGCCAGGACGAAGTCGAGGCCGTGCTCGGCCACGAGGTGGCGCACGTGGCCAATGGCGACATGGTCACCATGGCCCTGATGCAGGGCGTCGTGAACACCTTCGTCATCTTTCTTTCGCGGGTCATCGGCCACACGGTCGACCGCGTGGTCTTCAAGACCGAGCGCGGCTACGGCCCCGCTTACTACATCGTGAGCATCCTGGCCCAGATCGTCCTCGGCATCCTGGCCAGCATGATCGTCATGTGGTTCTCGCGGCGTCGCGAATTCCGCGCGGACGCCGGCGGCGCGCAGTTCGCCGGCCGCGAAAAGATGATCGGCGCCCTGCGCGCCCTTCAGCGCCAGAGCGAGCCGGAGGACCTGCCGGGGCAGTTCGCCGCCTTCGGGATTTCCGGCGGTATGGGGCAGGGCATCAAGCGCCTGTTCATGAGCCACCCGCCGCTGGCCGAACGCATCGCGGCCCTGGAATCCGGGCGGGGCGTGAATGTTTGAGCGCGTGCCTACAATGCATCACGGGAAACGATAAGCTGCAAACCCATGAGTGATCCCATCCAGGTCGAAACCAGGGCGACAGGCCTTCACGACATCCTGCGCGAGTTTGGCGCCGTTGTCGTACCGGGCGTGTACACGGCGGACGAGATTGCCGAGGCGCGCAAAACGGTGCTCGAACACCGCCACCTGATGCACAACACGCGCAGTACGCCGTCCTCGCGCCATTTGGCCGGATTCCACCGCTTTCCGCGGCTGGAGGGACTGCACCGTTTGATCACGGCCCAGCCGGTGCTGCGCGCCCACATGGAGGCGTTGTGCGGGGCCGAAGTGCGAACCATCGGCCTCAGCGACATCACCGTGAACCGCTCCCAGCAGTGGCACAAGGACCTGTTGAGAGGCGAGTTCACGGACGTACTGGACCACGCCACGCCCTGCGCCGCCTGGCACGGGAACGTGTTCAAGGTCATCGTCTACCTGCAGGATTCGCAGTCGCTGAAGATCCTGCCCGGTTCGCACCGCCAGGACATCTGCCTTGAGAACGACACCCACGCGATTCCGATGGAGGGCACCGAAGTCACGACGCTGTCGGCCCGCGCCGGTGATGCCGTGATCATCGACATCTGCACCACCCATCGCGGCTCGCCCGAATCGGCCTTTGCCGGCGAGGAAGCGGAGCGCGACCCGAAGATTCTCGTGTCGACCGTGTTCGGCAATCCGGCATCCGCGCTCACCCGGCGCATGGAAGTGGGCAACATGAAACGCATGGCGGCCTGGATGGAGCGCCACGCGCACCACTGAGCGCCTCAGCGATACCGGTCGCGAACCCCGGGGCGGAACCGGCCCCCGCTGAGCCGGTTGAGCAGGTGGTACAGCAGGTCTTTCCAGGGGGCGTGGTACACCGACACCGCCCTCAGCTTCCGGGCCCGGGCCAATGCCTTGTTCGCACGCCTCAATTTCGACTTTGGCACCGTCTCCCGGGCGGTCCACTCGTCGTCGAGCCGGTACAGCGGGCCGATGACCGCGGCGTTGATGGGTGAGCGGTAGAAGCCGCCAAGGTCGGCCGGCTCCCGGATGTCGCCTTCCACGCCCAGCCGACCCTGGCGTTGCAGCCGGGATTGCCGCAAGTCGTCGTCACGCACCAGCCGGGACAGCGAAAACAGCACCAGTTCGCCGATGTCCCGGGCCAGCAGCTGCCGGTAGAGGCGCTCGTGGTCCGCATCCGTGCCGGTCGCCAGTTCGTCCCGGGAAACGGCCGTCTGCACCTGCAGGCCGCTGAACACCGCGCTGCGCGGTGCGGACTCCCCGTCTTTCGCGCCCAGCCAGATCCGCAGGCCCCAGGGCAGGGCTTCGGCGCCGAGGGCGACCTGTTCCGGCAGGGCGTCCAGGCGCAGGACCACCACGTCACCGCCCGCGGAAACCGGGGCCAGCGAGTGGGCGCCCGCCGGGGACCACTCCGGCTCGCCGGATTCCATCGGCATCCACACGGCGGAATCGCCGACGACCGGTGAACGGAGCATGCCTGCGCCGGAGTTCCACTGTTGGCGATGACGGACCAGCCCGCCGATGAGATCGTAGGTCCCGGCGTCCAGCCATGTGAACGCGGCACGCAGTCCGGCGGCCCGTGTCATGACGCCGCCACGTGGCCAGAGGGCCAGGCGGCTCGCCGTCGGCGTGCTGGCGCGAAGGTGCCGGCGCAGGCTGAACGTGGCATGGCATTCGGGCAGGTACACCAGGTCCACGTTGTCCTGGCGGGCCACCCGGTCCAGGTCGGGGTCGCGCGCGAAACCGGCCAGGATGCACAGCCGGGCCTCGATATCGTCCAGGCCCCCGAAGCCGTGCATGGCGGACAGGGCCTCACCGACGTCCAGGGCGTAAGTGACCAGCACGGTGTCCGGCGTGCTCATGCGCCGAACTCCGCGGCGACGGCATCCATCAGTTCGTAATCCTGTCGATAGACCTCGCGAACCGATCGTTCCAGTTCCGGTGTCAGGGCGGGTGGTCGCGGGTCATTGGCGGGCGAGGCATTGAGCCGTTCGCCCTCGAATCGGTAGTGCGCCGCGGCGCCGGTGCGCTCCGCCACCCGCGCCAGCCCGTCGGCCAGCGAACCGACGTTGCCGATGTGGTCGTAGCGGATGAGGTCACGCGCGAGGATGCGCGATTGCGGGACCCAGTGCCGGTCCATTTCCCAGGGATGTTGCCGGCACACGGCGCGGACGAAACATTCGAAGGAGACGTCTTCATTCAGCGCACGGCGGTAGCCGATGCGCCTTCGGCCACCCTCCGAAAGCGCCCACTGGCGGTTGAGAATCCATTCCCGGCGCATCGGTCGGGGGTCGTCGTAGGGCTCGGCGCCCAGTCGTCGGATGCGGTTCCGGAAGCAGGACACCAGCCGCTCCATCGGGTCGCGCACGAAGGAGAAGGTGAACACGCGCTCATCCAGCAGCCAGTCGAGAAACTGGCGCTCGGGCACGTCCGAGGGCCCCAGGAAGCCCATCTCCCGGCGATTGTGGGGGCTCACCCCCTCGGGCCGCGCCGTTCCGTGCGCCATGCGGTACAGCTCCGACTTGACCAGGGAACAGGCGTTCTTGCTGATGGCCACGTAGATGGCATTGAGCCCGGGGATATAGAGCAGGTCGTTGTCGACCGTCCGGGGGCAGTAGTGCCGGGATCGGAGTTCGTGAAAATAGGCGTCCGCCGACATCAGGGCTTTCTCCACCAGCGGTCGGTGGTCCTCTGTACGCCGGCTTCGGACCGCAGTTCCTGCCGCTTGCCGGGGAATCGGAATTCCGACTTTTCCAGCAGTTCGAGGACCCGCTGGAAATCATTCTTGCCTAGTCTCGAGCTTTCAAAGGCGGGATTGCTCCGCCGGTGGTGCTGCGTCAGCAGGAGGTTGGTGTAGAAGATCTTCAGGCGGTTGCCCACCAGCCGCCGGTAGTCGATGAAAAAGAGTTCATGCTGTCCGGAGAAGCGGCACTCCGGGTCCCAGCGGAGACCGTATTCGCTGAACAGGCTCGGGCGCATCAGGGCGAAATTGTTCACCGTGTCCATTTCCTGCAGGAAAAAGGTCTCGTCCAGGAAAATGCGCGGCAGATCCAGGTACTGGGCAGGCAGGAAGTCGAGACGGTCCGGTTCCTCCAGGAGCAGGTGATTGAAAGCGGTCGGAACCGGTTCCGGGACTTGCCGCCCGGATTCGTCATAGTTGAAGTTTTCACACAGACCGGCCAGCACCCCGATGTCGGGCCGGTCCGACATGACGTCCAGGGCGCGCTGGAACTCCAGGCGTTCGTCGAACAGGAAGTCGTCGTCGCAGAGGAACACGATGGGCCGCTCACAGGCCTCGACCAGGTGGTTGCGTGACACGCTGACCCCGGCGTTCTCGTCCAGGTAGCTGACCCGGCAGCCATGACGCTCGGCCGCCTCGGCGTAGGCGTCGTGGGGCGCACCCTGGACGGCGAAATGCACGTGGATGGCGTCGCCGAGCACTTCGCGAATGGAACGCACGAAGGCCAGGCAACTGTCCGGGCGATGCACGGTGGTGAAGACGAGTTCGACATCGCCGGGCGTATAGCGGGGTCTGGGTGTCGAGGGCGTTTCCAGGCGCGGAATGCCCAGTCCGCGCCGGATCGCCTGGCTCGCCAGGCAGGATCCGTTCAAGACCTGCCGGCGGGTACGGGATTTCTGGTCGTCCGAGGAACGCTTGTTGAAGAGCATCAGCAGCTTGGCATCCGGCGCGACGAGGTCGGCGAGCCGTTCCCGGTCGGATGGAACCCACCAGCGGTGTGATTCCTCGAAGTGCAGGGGGTGAAAGTGCTTCTCGGGCTCCAGGTGCAGGGTGTCCGGGAACTGATCCGCTACCGGCCCGAGCAGGCTCGCGCCCAGCTCCGTCCAACGGAAGCCCTCGTTCGCCGCCAGCTTCCGGTGGATCATTTCGTCCTGCCGGCGCAGGACCTCGCTGACGATGGCGCCGCCGGCGACGGAAGCGATGGCGCCGTTGGACAGGTTGCCGCTGGTCTCGGTCTTGCGCATTCCGTAGAACTCATGCGCTTCCAGCGCCTCGCGCATCACCGGTCCCAGGTCGACCAGGGGGACGCAGTCGCTGTCCAGCCACATGCCGCCGAATCGCTGCAGCAGGGCGATGCGCAGGTAGTCGGCCTTGAGGGCGATGGCCGGCGCGGTGTTTCCCTTCAGTCGTATCCGGTCGAGGTCGAAGGGAAGGTCCGGCAGGTAATCGGCCAGGTTTTCCGGCGTGACCACGATGACCTCGCAGCTGGCGCACATGCGGCGTACCGCTTCCTGGCACAGGGTGATGTAGGCCGGCTTGTGCCGTCCGGGCGGCGTTTCCCAGTATTGCCAGATGACCGGTGTGTCCAGGCCGGGACTCATGAGCGCGGGACGCCGCGCCACGCGAGCACGCCCAGGACCCGCGGCCATTCAGCCTTCGCGCTGGTCTCCATGGATCCAGAGCACTTCCTTGCCGCCCTCGGCCCGGGCCAGCACGCGCCCCGCCACGAACAGGAAGTCCGAGAGGCGGTTGAGGTAACGGATGCTGACCGGGTTCACCGACTCCTCGCGCGCCAGGGACACCACGCGGCGCTCGGCGCGGCGGCACACCGTGCGCGCCACGTGACAGCGGGCCGCGGCCTCGCTGCCGCCGGGAAGGATAAAGTCCTTCAGCGCCGGCAGGTCGGTGTTCAGGGTGTCGAGGTCGCCCTCCATCGCGGTGACGTAGGACTCGGGAATGAGGGTGACGCCGGGCATGCACAGCTCGCCGCCGAGGTCGAACAGCTCGTGCTGCACGCGGTCCAGGATGGGGCGGACGGTGGCCGGCATGTCCGCGGCCAGCAAGAGGCCGACGCAGGCATTGAGTTCGTCCACGGTGCCGTAGGCTTCGACGCGCAGGCTGTCCTTGTCGACGCGCTCGCCGTCGCCCAGGCCGGTGGTTCCGGAGTCACCCGTACGGGTGTAGATCTTGGAAAGTCGGTTGCCCATGGGGTGATGAATTCAGGTCGTGAAAGCGGTGCGGGGAACAGGTCGCCAACATAGACGATTTGCCGGGGAAGGTCACTTCAGTTCGAGAGTGCGCAGTGTGACCGTGCCCGGCGGCCGACGGCACGATGGTCGAACGGATGGGTCCGGGCGCCCGGATCTCAGGGGCGCTGGTGGCGCAACTGGCCGGCCACCCAGGTGGCCTGCACCGCCCGGTCGTCGCCCAGGGTGATCTGCACGAACAGGGCCTCTTCCAGGCTGTCGACGAACGCCATGCGGTGGGTGACCAGGGGCGTGGACTTCATGTCCAGGACCACGAGGTCGGCCTCCATGCCCGGGGCGATGTGGCCGACCCTGTCTTCCAGGCACATCGCGCGCGCCGAGCCCCGCGTAGCGAGGTAGAAGGCCTCGCCGGCGGTGAGCGCTTGGCCGTGCACCCGGGCCGCCTGGTAGGCCTCGCTGAGCGTCTGCAGGATCGAGAAGGACGTACCGGCCCCCAGGTCCGTGCCGATGCCGACGTTGACGGGCCGCTCCTGGTTCACGGCACGGAACAGGTCCAGCGCGCCGCTGCCCAGGAAGGCGTTCGAAGTGGGGCAGTGCGCGATGGCCGCGCCGCAGTCGTGCAGGCGGCCCAGTTCCGGTTCGGACAGGTGGATGCCGTGGCCGAAGAGGGCGCGCGGCCCGCACAGCCCGGCGTGGTCGTAGACGTCGAGATAGCCCGCCCGCTCGGAAAAGAGCTGCCGGACCCATTCGATTTCGCCCGGGGTTTCCGAGAGGTGCGTCTGCAGGTAGCAGTCCGGGAACTCACGCCAGAGCTCACCGGCCGCGGCGAGCTGTTCGGCGGTGCTCGTGGGTGCGAAGCGCGGTGATATGGCGTACATCAGCCGGTCCTGGCCGTGCCAGCGTTCGATCAGGGCCTTCGAGTCGTCGTAGCCGGACCGGGCGGTGTCGAGCAGGTCCTCCGGCGCATGGCGGTTCATCAGCAGCTTGCCCGCCGCCAGGCGAAGACCCAGGCGCTGCGCCTCCTCGAACAGGGCGTCGACCGATTCGGGATGGACGGTGCAGTACACGCAACTGGTGGTCACGCCGTTGCGCAGGCACTCGGCGAGAAACACCCTCGCGACCGTGCTCGCGAAGGCCTTGTCGGCGAACCGGCGTTCGGTGGGATAGCTGTAGCGCTCCAGCCATTCGAGCAGCCCTTCGCCGAAGGCCCCGATCATCGGCACCTGGGGGAAGTGGACGTGGGTGTCGATGAACCCGGCGGAAATCAGGGCGTCGGGCCCGTAGTCGTGAATGTCGATGCCTGGCGGCAGTTCCGGCAGGATTGCGTCGGCCGGGCCGAAATGGGTGACGAGGCCGCCGCCCATCGCCACGATGGCGTCCGGTTCGTACACCAGGGTGTCCTCGACGCCGTGCGCGAAGGCATCGCCGGTGAACGTGATGGCGGGGCCACGAATGGCCCGGTCGGGCGCGCCGGGGGTCGCTGTCGCTTGCATACACCGATGCTACTCCAATGGGCGCGCGCACGGCGTCGGCACATCCGCCTTCGGAGGCGTCGTTCACCGGCCTGAAAGGGCGCTTTGCTGACGCCCGGGGATTGAATCCGCGCGCCCGCGGCGTATAGTGGCGGCCCCTGACGACGACCCGCGCCACGCCCCGAGGAGCCCGACCATGGCCCAGACCACGCCCCTGCATGCCGCCCATCTCGCCGCCGGCGCCCGCATGGTGGATTTCGGCGGCTGGGACATGCCCATCAACTACGGGTCCCAGATCGAGGAGCACCACGCCGTGCGCCAGGACGCGGGCATGTTCGACGTCTCGCACATGACCATCGTCGACCTGCGCGGCGACCGCACGCGCGCCTTCCTTTCCTACCTGCTGGCCAACGACGTGGCGAAGCTGCAGGTCCCGGGCAAGGCGCTGTACAGCTGCATGCTGCGCGAGGACGGGGGCGTCATCGACGACCTGATCACCTACTACCTGGCCGAGGACTTCTTTCGCCTGGTGGTCAATGCCTCGACGCGCGACAAGGACCTGGAATGGATCGAGGACCAGGCCGGCGACTTCGGTGTGTCCGTGACGGAGCGGCCCGAGCTGGCCATGATCGCCGTGCAGGGTCCGAACGCGCGTGAGAAGGCCGCGGGCCTGCTCGATCCCGAAGCCGCCCAGGCGGCCCTGGCGCTCAAGCCATTCAACGCCCTTTCCGCCGGCGACTGGTTCATTGCCCGCACGGGCTACACCGGTGAGGACGGCTTCGAGATCGCCCTGCCGGGCGCGGTCGCCGAAGCGGCCTGGAACGCGCTGGCGGCCGCCGGGGTGCGACCCTGTGGCCTCGGTGCGCGTGACACGCTGCGCCTGGAAGCCGGCATGAACCTCTACGGCCAGGACATGAACGAAAACGTCACACCCCTGGAGTCCGGCCTGGCCTGGACCGTGGCTCTGGACGGCGAACGCGACTTCATCGGCCGCGCCGCGCTCGAGCAGCAGAAGGCTTCGGGCGTCCAACGCAAGCTGGTCGGCCTGGTGCTTGAGGATCGCGGCGTGCTGCGCCACGACCAGGTCGTGCTGAGCGATGCGGGCAAGGGCGTGGTCACCAGCGGGACTTTCTCACCGACGCTGTCGAAGGCCATCGCCCTGGCGCGCGTGCCGGTGGGTACCGGCGCCGCGGTGGAAGTGGACATCCGCGGCCGCAAACTCGCGGCCCGCGTGGTACGCCCGCCCTTCGCGCGCAACGGCCAGGTCTGCGACGGCATCGTCTGAGGCTTGCACCCGCAGGCTCAGCGTCTAGAATTTCAGCGACAACCCCACCGAGAACGGCGACATCTCCCATGAGCAACGTGCCCGACAACCTGCGCTACACCGAGTCCCACGAATGGGTCGACGACGAGGACGCCAATGCCATCCGCATCGGCATCACCGACCACGCCCAGGAGCAGCTGGGGGACCTGGTCTACATCGAGTTGCCGGCCGTCGGTGACGAGTTCGACCAGGGCGACACCTGCGCCACGGTGGAATCGGTGAAAGCCGCCAGCGACATCTACGCGCCCATCGCGGGCGAAGTGGTGGCGGTGAACGAAGACCTCGAGAACTCGCCGGAACTGGTCAACAACGACCCCTACGGCACCGGCTGGCTGTTCGCCATCAAGCCGGCCGACCCGTCCGACGTGGACGACCTGCTCGACGCGGAAACTTACGCGCAGCAGCAGGACTGATCGGGGCCGGAAAGCGGGCGACAGGGCGGAACTTCGGTTCCGCGAGGCCTCTGGCGCTCAGAAGTTCAAACCCACACGCCGGTAGACAAAGGACATCAGCCACGCCGGGCCGATGAGCAGGAACTGCAGGTCCTTGAAGAAGGACGGCTTCTTGCCCTCGATCCTGTGGCCGATGAACTGGCCGATCCAGGCCAGCACGAACAGCACCAGCGCCACCTGCCACAGCGGCCAGGGGGCATGGGTGTCGACCCAGGCCGCGATCCAGAGCATGGCCAGGTTGTAGGCCAGCAGCCCCAGGCCGAGAGACACCGAGAGGCTGAAGTAGTAGATCTGCGCCAGGACCAGCACCACGACGGCCCAATTGACCGGCACCGGCCCGACGGACAGGTCGCCGGGGAATGGAAGGGCCCACAGCAGGGCTACCACCGTCCAGACGATCACCGGCACGCAGATCCAGTGCACCGCCTTGTTGGTGGGGTTGCGGTGGCTTTCGCCGTATTCGTCCAGCAGGGCGGCCAGGCGGCTCATGCCAGCCCCTCCATCACCTGACCCTCCATCAGTTGCACCACCTTTTCGTACTGCTGCCGCGTGTGTTCGATCAGCTCCGCCGGCACGCTTGGCCCCGGGGGCGTCTTGTCCCAGTCCAGCGTCTCCAGGTAGTCGCGGATGATCTGCTTGTCGAAGCTCGGCGGGCTGGTGCCCGGCGCGTAGGCGTCCGCAGGCCAGTAGCGAGAGGAATCAGGCGTGAGCACCTCGTCCATCACGTGCAGGACGCCGTTCGCGTCCAGGCCGAACTCGAACTTGGTGTCGGCGATGATCACGCCCCGGGCCTCGGCGTGGCGGGCGGCGGTGTCGTACAGGCGGAGACTCACATCCCGCACCTCATTCGCGCGTTCTTCGCCGACCAGGCTCACGATGTGTTCGAAGCTCACGTTCTCGTCGTGGTCGCCCACGGCGGCCTTGGTGGAAGGCGTGAACAGCACCTCCGGCAGCCGGTCTGCCTGGCGCAGGCCCTCCGGCAAGGGGATGCCGCAGAGCGCGCCGGTGGCCCGGTAGTCCTTCCAGCCCGAACCGATCAGGTAGCCGCGAACGATGGCCTCGACCGGCAGGGCCTGCAGCCGCTTGACCAGCATGGAGCGGGGGGCCAGCCGCGCCGCGAGTTCCGCATCGCCCAGCACCTCCGCGAGATCGAGGTCGTGGGCCAGGTGGTTGGGGACGATGTCGCCCAGCAGTTCGAACCAGAAGCGCGAGATGTGCGTCAGCATCTCGCCCTTGCCCGGAATCGGGTCCGGCAGCACCACGTCGAAGGCCGAAAGCCGGTCGGAGGCCACCATCAGCAGGTGGTCCTCGCCCACGGCGAAGCAGTCGCGCACCTTGCCCTGGTGGACCAGGGGCAGGGTGGTGATCATGGCGGTGTCGTAGGGGGCGTGCACGGCGTCGGGATCCCGGGGCGTCGGTGCGGGGATTATAGACGCAAGGGCCGCGGAACGAGCCCGCATCGCGGCGCGACGCAGCCTCGCCTGGAACATGGGCTCAGACCACTTCCAGCCAGTCCGGCCGGTGCACCAGGCACAGGGCCACCACCAGCAGCAACAGCGGCAACAGCACCACGGCGGTGAAGGAGAAGATCACGGTCAGCTCCATGATCCCGAGGATCAGGCTGAGCGCGCCCAGCAGCGTGAACAGGGCCGGCAGCTGGGCGCGGTCACGCAGCAGGAGCACGGCGATCACGATGTCGACGAGGCCGAACAGCACCAGCAAGGGCAGCCAGAACGCCATGGCCAGGACCGTGACGACGTCTCCGTCCAGGAACCAGCCCGTGAGGGCGATGAAGAAGAGGCCGAAGTGGAACAGCAGCGTCAGGCCGACCAGCACCAGCAGCGGAATGTCCAGCGTCCGGTAACTCAAGCGCTCGCGAAGGTAGTCGCGCAGGGCGAGGTAGGCCCAGGCGGCGGCCAGGCCCAGGGCCAGGAACAGCAGATCCGCGAAGCTGGGACCGCCGTCGAGCGGGTGGCGACCGGTCAGGCCCACCCGGACGAGATCCTGCAGCCACAGCAGCGGCAGGCCGATGGCGGCGGCCAGTGCGGCCATTGCGGGGAGTCGGAAGTCACGATCGGTCATGGCAGTCTCCGGTTCAGGGTCGGGCGTCACGTTGCGTCAGTCGGGCGCGCCGTCATCGACGTATTCGAGGAGGTCGCCGGGTTGGCAGTCCAGTGCCCGGCAGATGGCCTCGAGGGTCTGGAAGCGAATGCCACGCACCCGGCCGTTCTTGAGCAGCGACAGGTTGGTGAGGGAGATGCCCACCTGCTGGGACAACTCCGTCAGGGACATCTTGCGCCGCGCCATGGCCACGTCCAGGTTCACGATGATGGGCATCCATTCTTCCGAATTATTTACGCAAAACAGTTATTATTTTATATAAAACATAAAACATGGGTTTGCAAGCACCCATGATTGCCGCGTGCGGCCCGCTGCGGCTGACGTTGCCCCCGAACTCGACCGTGAAGGTGGCGGCCCGCCGGCTTTGAACCCGGGCCGGCGGCCCCCACATCTGGCGGATGAGCGCTTCGTCCTTCCCCATTCCCCGCCACTGGTGGGGAAAGATCATTCTCGGCCTGTTTGGCCTGGTCAAAGGCGGCCTGTCGGGCGCCTTCATCGGTGTGTTCCTGGGCCATTTCGTCGACAGGATGATCTTCGGCGTCACCGGCAAGGAGCGCACCCGGCGCATCTTCTTCACCTCACTGTTCGCCTGCCTGGGCCGCGTGAACAAGGCCGACGGCCGGGTGACGGAAGCGGAGATCGCCTCGGCGCAGAACCTGATGCAGCGCCTGGAACTCGATGCCGACGAACGGCGCATGGCCATCGAGGCCTTCAACCTGGGGAAGGCTGCGGACTTCGACCTGGAAGGCGAACTGCAGGAATTCATCGGCTACACGCGCATGCGCGGCGACCTCAGGCAGATGTTCATGGAGGTGTTGCTGGAGGGCGCGGCCCTGGACGGGCAGATCTCGGCCGCCGAGCGCGACGTACTGGTGCGCGTGGCCAACGCCATCCAGATTCCGCCGATGATCTTCCACGCCATGTACAACGCATTCACCGCCAGCCACGGGCCCGGCGGCCACGGCTGGGGAGCGGGCCACGGCCATGCGCGCGGCCCGGCGAGTTCCGCGCCCAGTCTCGACCAGGACTACGCCGCCCTGGGCATCACCCGCGAGGCCAGCGAGCCGGAAATCAAGCGGGCTTATCGCAAGCTGGTCGGCCAGTACCACCCCGATCGTCTCGTATCGCAGGGCCTGCCCGAGGAGATGATGGAGAAGGCCAAGGAACGGGTGCGCGACATCAACCTCGCCTACGACCGCATCAAGGCGGCGCGCGGGATCAAGTGACCGGAGTGGGTCGAGCCCCCGCCGCGGCGAAGGCCAATCCCCGGTTCCATCAAGTACACTGTGCGCGCCGCGCCGCCCCGACACACTGGAACGTCCGATCATGAAGCAGACACCGGTCATCGCGCCCTCGATCCTCTCCGCCGATTTCGCCCGCCTGGGCGAGGACACGGCCGCCGTACTGGCCGCCGGCGCGGACTGGGTCCACTTCGACGTGATGGACAACCACTATGTCCCCAACCTGACCTTCGGGCCGATGATCTGCAGTGCGCTGCGCGACTACGGCATCGAGGCGCCCATCGACGTCCACCTGATGGTGGAGCCGGTGGACGCCATGATCGAACAGTTCGCGAAGGCGGGCGCCACCCGGATCAGCTTTCATCCCGAAGCCACCCGCCATCTCGACCGGTCCATTGAACTGATCCGCGACCTGGGCGCCCAGCCCGGCCTGGTGCTGAACCCGTCCACCCCGGTCGGCGTGCTGGAATGGGCGCTGGAGCGCCTGGACATGGTGCTGCTGATGACGGTGAACCCCGGCTACGGGGGCCAGTCCTTCATTCCCTACGTCATGGACAAGATCCGTTGCGTGCGCGCGCTGATCGACGAGTCAGGGCGGGACGTCCGCCTCGAGGTCGACGGCGGGGTGAAGGTCGACAACATCGGCGAGATCTTCGAGGCCGGCGCCGACACCTTCGTCGCCGGATCAGCCATTTTCGGCAGCGACGACTACGCGGCGACCATCGCCGCCATGCGTGATCAGTTGGGCTGACCCGCCCTACAAGCCGCTCCTGGGTCCGGTGACGGCCACCACCTCGTCGCCATCGATCGGCACCGCCGTCACCACCAGCCGCAAGGGCCCGCCCGCCGTCGGCGCGTCGAAGGGATAGCAGGTCACCAGCGTGAGCTGGTCCCGGTCCTGGCGCGTGGCGAGTTCCTGGTAGCGGCTGTCGACAATGTCCATCCAGGCCACCCGGTAGGCGCGCAGCCGCGCCCCGTCCCACAACGTCAGCCGGTCGCCGGATTCCAGGTCCCGCAGAGCGGTGAAATGCGTGTCGCGGTGCCCGCTGAGAATCACGTCCTTGCCCGAGACCGGGGTCAGCGTCGCCGGCCCCCAGGCGAGATTGCGGCCCGAAGCGCCCTCCAGGACGAGCTGGCGCAGGCCCAGTCGCGGAATCTCCAGCACGCCCACGGGCGCGGTGTCGGCCCAGGGCCAGGGTTTCGGCGCAACCTCACCCGCCTGGCGGGCCTGCCAGGATCGCTCCAGCAGGTACTGGCCCAGCGCGGCCTTGGCGGGCACCCAGGCGGCCTGGGCCGAGAAGAAAAATGCGGCGGCGAGAACCGCCGCCGCGAAGGGCCGGTGGCGAATGTTCACGGACGGGGCAGGAGGAGGCCCCGGAACCAGGACACCGGCGAGCGGAACGGGGGGCGGCCAGGCGCATCCGGAGCGCCGCGACGCAGCCAGGCCACGTTGCCGAAGGGCCGCAGGAACAGCCCGCCGGACACGGCCAGTACCAGCAGTGACAGCGCGAGCTGCGTTTTCCAGCCGGTCGCCGTGGCGGGAAAGGCCGATCCCTGCGTGCTGCCGGCCGGCAACAGGCTGGGTACGTCGACGCCGGCGAGCGGCGCGCCCTGGGGGCGGGCCGGGGTGCGGTCGACGGCCACCAGGCTGGTCCACGGAGTGAGCAGGCCATGGGCGAGGGCGACCGTGGTGATTTCCTGTTCCATGACCGCGGCATCCGCGCCGAACATCATGCTGTCCTGCAGGGACTCGACCTTGCGCCGGGCCCAGAGGGTGGCGAGCGTCTCGGGACCCTGCTGCGTTTCCGGCCACGCCGCGTGCGCCCAGGGCTGGCCGTTGAGTTCGCCGCACAGTTGCACCTGCTCCGGAACCTCGGGCAACCGCGCGACCACCCACAGGGGCTGGCCGGCGTACAGGTCGGGAAGGACTTCGGGGTAGTACTCCGCGTCCACGCCCCAGTCGATGCACAGGTCCGAGACGGCCGGAAGGCGGATGTAGGCCCACAGGTCGCTCATGCTGTGGGCGACATCCTCCAGTCGGCCGATGTGCGTGTGGTGGCCGCGCCCGATCTCCGCGGCCTTGCGCATGAACCAGCCGTTCGGCGCCGACCCGATGCCCACGGTGAACAGGCGGCTGTCGCCGAGCCTGTCGGCGATCTCGGCCAGCAGTTCACGCTCGTTGCCCACGCTGCCGTCGGTGATGAACACCACCTGGCGAATGCCGTCGGCGCCGGCCTGGGCGTTGCCGGAGTGGGCACGCGCGCCCGTGGCGGAGCCCGAAGATTGCCGGGGGGGCTGCTTGAGCGCCTGGCGCAGCGCCGGCGCCATCTCCGTGCCGCCGTCCGCGTGCAGTTTGCGAATCCAGGCGCGGGCTTCGGCAAGGTGGCGCTCGGTCACCGGCACCGACTCGGCGAACAGCGGTTCGGTGATCGAGTTGAACTGCACGAGATTGAACCGATCCCCAGGCTGCAGTTCCTCAAGGGCTTCCAGCAGGGCGGCGCGGGCCTGTTCGATGGACGCGCCCTGCATGGAGCCGGAGGTGTCGATGACGAAGACCACTTCGCGGGACATGGGGCGCAGGGCCTCGTCCCGCGGTGGCACGAGCATCAACTGGGCGTAGACCTCGTCGCCGTCGGACCAGGTGGACAGGGCCGATTCCGGGAACAGCCCCAGTTCCGGCGTCCAGCGCAGTTCGAAGGTTCGGTCCGGGCGCTCTTCCGGGTTCAACAGGGTCACCTGGTAGCCGGACGCCAGGGCCTGGATGTCGACGTCGTGGTGCAGGCTTTCCACGGTGGCGAGCGGTACACCGGCCTCGAGGTCCACCTGCAGGTGCAGGCGGTGAGGGTTCCCCTGTTGCAGTGACACGAGTTGGGGGTGGGGGGCGCTGACGCCGCTGCCGGGTTGCCGCTCGCTGCCCCAGCGCGGCGTGAAGGTGGTGGGCAGGGCCAGGTGGAAGCTGCCGTCACGCCATTCGACGTTGGCCAGGAAGCCGATCATCACGTGCACCGTCTCGCCGGGGCCGATGTTGGCCAGGCGCGTGCTGAACTGGTTCTCGCGTTCCTGGCTCACCAGGCTGGCGGTCCGGCCCTCGGAGCGGGCCTGCTGGTACACCCGTTGCGCGGATTCCCGCTCACGAATCTCACCCTTCAGGACGCGGTCGCCCACCTGGATGGTCAGGCGGTCCACGGCGGCGCCATCCGGCAGGGGAAAGCGGTAGGTGCCCTCCACCCAGTCGTTACCGTCGTTGCGGAAGCTCTGCAGCACGTGAACCCGCGCCACAAGTCCCGCCACCTCGGCGTGCAGGGTGGTGTCCAGGGCCAGCACGGTGCGGGCCTGTTCGCCGGCTTCCAGGGTGAGGCCCCAGGCCGCCGCATCCTGGGCGTGGGCGCTCACCGAGCGCAGCGCCAGCAGGAGCAGGAACACGCCCGCCAGGGTCAGCAGGACGTGGTCCTGCCAGCGCAGGCGGTTGCGGGGCTCGTGCGCTGCCACCCGGCGCGGCGATCCGGCACTCGAATCCGGCCAGGGCCCGGCGGTCGGTCCCTGTCGCTGGTAGCGATCCAGGTACTGCTGGGGATGGCGCCGGCGGCTGTCCGCCTCCAGGCGTTGGAGAATGGTGGGGTGGCGACGGTCGTTCATGACGGGCTCCTTCGATCGTGGCGCCCATTGCAACCCCGCCCCGTGGCCGCGCCATGCCGCTTTCGGACACGCCGCGGGCGAGATTCGGGCGAAGCGGTGGCAGCGGTGCCGTTCGGCCCTGCGTCTGCCTGCGCTTTGCCGGGACAGGCCGTATCATTCGCGCTGGAAACATGGATGCCCGGGAGCCCACCGTGCAAAGAACCATCGCCATCGTCGAAGACGAAGTCGCCATCCGCCAGAACTACGCGGAGGCCCTGCGGCGTTACAACTACCGGGTCGTCGGTTACGGAGACCGGGGCTCGGCCCTGGAGGCCTTCCGGCGCCGCCTGCCGGACCTGGTGATCATCGACGTGGGCCTGGGCGAGGACGTGGAAGGCGGCTTCGAACTCTGTCGCGAACTGAGGGCCCTGTCCCGCGGACTGCCGATCATCTTCCTGACGGCCCGTGATTCGGACCTGGACGTCATCTCGGGGCTGCGCCTGGGCGCCGACGACTACCTGACCAAGGACATCAGCCTGCCGCACCTGGTGACGCGCGTCGCCGCCCTGTTCCGGCGGGTGGAGGCGCTGTCCGGGGACCGCGCCGAGGAGCAGCGCCTGGTGCGCGGCGAGCTGTCGCTGTCGCGCGACCGCATGGAAGTGAGCTGGAAGGGCCAGGCCGTCCCCCTGACGGTGACCGAGTTCTGGATCATCCACTCGCTGGCGCGCCATCCCGGCCACGTGCGCACCCGACAGCAACTGATGGACGACGCCAGCGTGCTGGTCGACGACCAGACCATCACCAGCCACGTGAAGCGCATCCGCCGCAAGTTCGAGGCCAGCGACCCGGCCTTCGACCAGCTCCATACCGTCTACGGCGCCGGCTATCGCTGGGATTCCTGATGCGGCGGGGCAGGGCCGAAGCCGGCCGTTCGCGGTAATCTCGCGCCATGACCCTCCGCACCCAGATGCTGACGCTCTCCCTGGCCACGCTGCTGGTGCCGTGGTTCGGGTGGATGCTGGTGCAGGAACTGGAGGAGTTTCTGCGCGCCAACCAGGAGACCGCCCTGCAGGACGCGGCGCGCACCGTGGCGCGGGCGCTGCCGGGCAATGCCCAGGCGCAGCTCTATGGCCGCAACGGCGTGCTGCCCCTGCGGCCCTTCGAATCGCGACCCATCATCGACGGTTATCCGGGGGAGTGGCTCGAACCCGGGAGCGCCCTGCGCTACGGCACGCCGGGTGAGGAGCCGCGCCTGGCGCTGATGGCCGGGCGCTGGCGCGGCCAGGACCACCTGTTCATCGAAGTGACGGACCGCACGCCGCGCCGTGAGCAGCCGCCGGCCTCGGACGCGGCCGGCGCGCCGGCGGACGCCCTGCTGCTGTTCCTGCGCAGCGACCGGGGGCTCACCCAGTACCGGATCCAGACCGCCGCCCCGGGGCCGTTGCTGGTCAGCAGCCAGACCGCCGGCGGCGGGCAGATCGAAGGCCACTGGATCGACACCGACCGTGGATACCAGCTGGAACTGGCGCTGCCGCCCACGACACGAGGCATGGACCTCGCGCTGGGCGTACAGGACGTGCGCGTCGACCGCTCCGGCGTGACGCGCCTGGCGGAAGCAGGCACCTTGCAGGACGGGCGCCCCGTGAGCTGGCTGGTGCCGACGCCCCAGGACGACACCCTCTCGGGCTGGCTGCGCCAGGTCGCGCCGGCCAACGCCCGGGCCTGGGTCGTGGACCGCCGCGGCTGGGTGGTGGCGGACACCGGCCCCCGCGGCCCCTCGGCCGGCCGGGATCCCAGCTGGGTGGAGCGCTTCATCTTCTGGCTGGTGGCGGGCGGCGAAGTGGAACTGCTGGAGCCCCGTCCCGACCTGGTCATGCGCTTTGACGGGGAGGTCGTGACATCGGCGCTGGATGGCGCCGCGGCCTCGGCCTGGGGGGGCGACCCGGACACGGCGGAAATCCGCAACACCGTGGCCCAGCCCGTCGCCGCTGGCGAGACCCGGCTCGGCGCCGTGGTGCTGGAGGCGGACACGGACGGCGCGCTGCTGTTCACCAACCGGACGCTGGGGCGCCTGCTGCTCATCAGCCTGGCGCTGAGCCTGGTGCTGGTGCTGGGGCTGTGGTTCCTGGCCACGCGCCTGTCGCGCCGCGTGCAATCGCTCAGCAGCGCCGTGAGCGAGGCCATGAGCGACGCCGGCCAGCCGCGCGACCTGCCCATGACCGGGGACCGCGACGAGTTGGGTGAACTGGCCCGCAACAACGCCCGCCTGCTGCGCGCCGTCGCCGACTACACCCGCTACCTGCGCAACCTGGCGGGGCGCCTGTCGCACGAACTCAAGACGCCGCTGGCCATCACCCGCACCTCCCTGGACAACCTCGCCAGCGGCGAACTGGACGAAGATGCGCGCCGCTACCTCTCCCGGGCCCGCGAGGGGCTGGACCGCCAATCCGCCATCGTGCGCGCCATGAGCGAGGCCAGTCGCCTGGAGGCCGCCGTCGCCGCGGCGGATTGGGAACAGGTCGACCTGGCGCAGATCGTGCGCGCCTGCGCCGAGGGCTACCGAAGCGTGCATCCCGGGCGCGACATCGCGCTCTCGCTGCCCGAAGAGCCGGTGCCCACCCGCTGCGCACCGGACCTGCTCGCCCAGGCCCTGGACAAGCTGGTGGACAACGCCCTGGGCCTGACCGGCCCCGACGACACCGTCACCATCAGCCTGAAAGCCACGGGCAACTGGCGCCACCTGGCCGTGCGCAACACCGGGACGCACCTGCCCGAAGCCTTCCGCGACCAGCTGTTCGATTCGCTGGTCTCGGTGCGCGAACCCGGCGCCGGCGGGCTGCACCTGGGCCTGGGCCTCCACATCGTGCGCCTGGTGGCCGAGGCGCATGACGGCCAGGCCGAAGCCGACAACCTCCCCGAAGGTGCCGGCGTCGTCTTCACCCTCCATCTCCCGGCCGGCTGAGCAATCAATTGACCGGGAAGTGTGGGAGAATCCGGGGACATACCAAGAACCACCGGGCCGACCCCAGCTTTTCGTGAACAAGCAGCAGTTCGAACAACTCGCCGCCGACGGCTATGACCGGGTGCCCGTCTGGCGTACGGTGCTCGCCGACCTGGACACGCCGCTGTCGGTATTCCTGAAACTGGCCGATGGGCCGGACTCCTTCCTGTTCGAGTCCGTCGAGGGCGGCGAGACCTGGGCGCGCTATTCCATCATCGGCCTGCCGGCCCGCCAGCGCTTCACCATCAACGGCCACCGCCTGGCCACCTTCGAGCTCGGCCGCAAGGTGGCCGAGGAAGAACTGGACGATCCGCTCGCGGCCGTGGAGGCCCTGCGCGAAAAGTTCCGCGTGCCGGACCTGGACGAGCTGCCGGTGTTCAGCGGCGGGCTGGTCGGCTACTTCGGTTACGAGACCGTGGAGCTCCTCGAGCCGCGCCTGTCCGGCAACGGCAAGCGCGACGAGATCGGCACCGACGACATCGTCCTTCTGCTGGCCGAGGAAGTGGCGGTGTTCGACCGCCTCGAAGGCCGCCTGTGGCTGCTGGTGAACGTCGACCCCAAACGGGCCGGCGCCTGGGAGGAGGCCCGTCGCCGCCTGGACCAGCTCGAACACCGGCTGCGCGCCGGCAGCACCGGGTACGGCCTGGCCGTGAGCGGCGCCGCCGTGGCCGAGGGCGACTTCCGCTACGGCTTCGAGAAACCCGATTTCCTGGCGGCGGTCGCGCGCAGCAAGGAGTACATCCTGGCCGGGGACATTTTCCAGGTGGTGCTCAGCCAGCGCATGAGCGTGCCGTTCACCGCCCGGCCCATCGACGTCTACCGCGCCCTGCGGGTGCTCAATCCCTCCCCCTACATGTACTTCATCGATCTCGGCGACACGCAGATCGTGGGCTCCTCGCCCGAGGTGCTGGTGCGCGTCCAGGACCGGCGCATGACCGTGCGCCCCATCGCCGGCACGCGGCCCCGCGGCGCGACCCCTGAAGCGGACCGCGCCCTGGCCGAGGAGTTGATGGAAGATCCCAAGGAGCGCGCCGAGCACCTGATGCTGGTCGACCTGGGCCGCAACGACGTGGGTCGCGTGGCGGCGACCGGCACGGTCAGCGTCACCGACAGCATGGTCATCGAGCGCTACAGCCACGTGATGCACATCGTCTCGCAGGTCGAGGGCGACCTGGCGCCGGAGGCCAGCGCCATGGACGCCATCCGCGCCGCCTTCCCGGCCGGCACCCTGTCGGGCGCGCCGAAGATCCGCGCCATGGAAATCATCGCCGAGCTCGAGCCGGTGAAACGCAACATCTACGCCGGCGCCGTCGGTTACCTGAGCTGGCACGACGACGCCGACCTCGCCATCGCCATCCGCACGGCCGTGATCCGTGGCGGCGAGCTGCACGTGCAGGCCGGCGCCGGCATCGTCGCCGACTCCGATCCCGAGAAGGAATGGGAGGAGTGCATGAACAAGGGCCGGGCCCTGCTCAACGCCGTGGACCAGGCGTCTCGGGGCTTGTGAGCATGCGGCCGCTTCCCGTCCTGGCGGTCCTTTCCGGCAGCGTCGTGGCGGCGGTCTCAGCCTGGGCCCAGGAGCCGGCCGTCGAGGAATCCGCCCGGGTGCTCGAGGAGGTGATCGTCACCGCCCAGAAGCGCGAACAGGGCCTGCGCGAGGTACCCATTTCCATCGCCGTGGTCGATGGTGAAACCCTGCGGGCCTGGGACCTGCTGGAACTGGAAGACCTCAGCGCCGGCGTACCCGGGTTCACGGTCACGGAGGCGGCCATCGCCACGCTGGCCTACATGCGCGGCCTGGGCTCGGGGATCAACCAGGGCTTCGAGCAGTCGGTCGGTATGTACGTGGATGGCGTCTATGCCGGCCGCGGCCGGCAGTTCCGGGCCTCCTTCCTGGACATCGAGCGGGTCGAGGTGCTGCGCGGCCCACAGGGCATCCTGTTCGGCAAGAACACGGTCGCCGGGGCGGTGAACATCACGACAGCCCGGCCGACCCGGGAATTCGAAGGCGAATTCTCCGCCCTGGGCGATGCGGAACACGGCGAGTACCAGTTCACCGGCATGGCTTCCGGCCCGCTGGGCGAGACGCTGTCCGGCCGGTTCGCGGCCAAGGCCGGCGGTTTCGACGGCTGGTTGTACAACACCGCCCTGGGTCGTGACGAAGCCGCGGTCGACGACATTGTGCTGCGCGGCGCACTGCGCTGGGAGCCTTCCGACCGGTTCGGCTTCGACCTCAAGCTGGAGCACAGCGACTACGAGGTGGACGGGCGCACGATCCAGATCACGGAAGCCGGCGACTTCGGGCCCTTCTTCAGCGCCTTCGATCCGGCCTTCGAGGATGCGCTGGACACGCGCAAGTCCGTGGCGGGCATCGGGGTGGACCGCTCCGACACCGAGAGCGACCTCGCCATGCTCACCGCGACCTGGGACGCGGACCGGTTCCGTCTCACCTCGGTGACGGCCTGGAGCGCCTACGAGTTCCTGGACGAGCGGGACATCGATTTCGGTCCGGTGCCTTACCTGTTCCAGACCGAGCCGCAGGAGTTCGACCAGCTCTCCCAGGAACTGCGCCTGGCCTCGACCGGCGAGGGCGGATTCGACTGGGTCGTCGGCGCCTATCTCGAGACCTCCGAACTGAGCACCCTCAAGGCGGTGGACGCCGACCTTTCCTGGCTGGGTGTGCCCCTGCCGCCGGCCACCCGCCAGATCGGCTTCGACCAGGACACCGACTCCGTCGCCCTGTTCGGCCAGGCCACGTTCACCTTCCTTGAGGACTGGCGCCTGGGTGTGGGCCTGCGATACACCCGCGAGGAAAAATCCGCGCAGCAGTTCCTGCGCTTCATGGACTTCCGGACGAACATTCCCAACCCAGTGCTGGGCACGTTCTATGCCCAGGCCGGGTTCGGCGTCCCGCACGTGTACGACCAGTCACGGGACGAGGACGACTGGAGCCCGCAGCTCAGCCTGCAGTGGGACGTCACCGAGGCGGTCACGTTGTATGGCTCCGCCGCCCGCGGCTTCAAGGCCGGTGGCTTCAACGAGGCCGAAGAGAGCGGCGACCCGGACAATTTCGAATTCGGCAACGAGACCTCGACCACCTTCGAGGCCGGCGCGAAGATGCGCCTGGCGGACGGCGCGGCGCGTCTGGACCTGGCGCTGTTCCACACCACCTTCGACGACCTGCAGGTCTCCACCTTCGAGGGTATCGCCTTCGTGGTGGGTAATGCCGCCCGAGCGACATCGCAGGGCCTGGAGGTGGAAGGGGAGTGGCTGATCACCGACCACCTGGGCCTGCAGCTGTCCTGGACCTGGCTGGATGCGACCTGGGATGCCTTTCCCGACGCCGCCTGCACCGTGGAACAGGCGGCCGCCAGTGGCCTCGGTCCGGCCTGCACCCAGGACCTGGCCGGACGCCCGACGCTGTACGCGCCGAAAAATTCGGGCCGCATCGCCCTGGCCTGGACGGACACCCTGTCCGGCGGGCATGGCTTGGACGTACAGGTCGAGCTGGTGCACAGCGACGGTTTCTATCTCGAGCAGGACCTGGACCGCGCCGAGTACCAGCCGGCCTTCCAGAAGCTGAATCTGCGCCTCGGCTGGCGTTCGCCGGGCGCGGCCTGGGAAATGGCGCTGCTGGGGCGCAACCTGACCGACGAGCTCACACGCCACCATGGCAGCGACGTGCCGCTGCTGGCCGGCGCCCACTATTCCATGACGGATCGGCCCCGGAGCGTGGCCCTGCAGGTCCGGCGGTTCTTCTGAACACGGGGCCGAGCGGGCCCACCAGCCAGGGAGCGCGAACGACGTGAAACAACACGAAAAGACCGCGACGTTTGAGGGGGATGTGTTTCCAGCGGAGCAGGTGCGGATCCGCGACCGGCGCGAACGCGTCGGCCTGGATGCCGAGGCGGTGGAGGGGCCGCCCGACACCGGCCAGGGCCTGGTGGGGCTGGCGATCTCCGGCGGCGGCATCCGCTCCGCCACCTTCGCACTGGGCGTGATCCAGGGCCTGGCGGCGCACGGGCTTCTGCGCCGTGTCGACTACCTGTCAACGGTCTCCGGGGGCGGCTACATCGGTTCCTGCCTCAGCGCCCTGCTCAACGACCCGAAACACGAGCCCGACGGCGATCGGTTTCCACTGCGCTACACGGCCGAACGTTCGGAGCCACCGGCGCTGACGCACCTGCGCAACTCCGAGAACTACCTGAGCCCAACGGGCCTGCTGGCGCGGCTACGCCTGCCCAACCTGCTGCTGCGCGGCGTGCTCCTGAACCTGTTCGTATTCCTGCCCTTCATCATGGCGGCCGTGTTCCTGGCCGAAGTGGCCTACGAGATCGGCCCGGACTGGGATCTGCTGCCGCACCTGGTGCCGGTGCTGGTGGGCGCCTTCGTGGCACTGGCGCTGGTCTTTCCGTTCCTGGTCCGGCTGATGCGCGGGGTGTTCGACTGGCAGCGGCGAAACGCCTACGAATTGATGCTCACCGTACCGTTGCTTCTTGCGGGCATCGTCATCGCGCTGATTCCGTTGTTGAACCTCACCCGCCTGGCCATCGACCACAGCACCGGCCAGTTCGCCTGGTGGCTGCGCAATATCCCGCCGGAGGACGTGTGGGCGGTCATGGCCGTGGCCCTCGTCGTCATCGTCCTGTTCATGGCGGCCGGCAAGGCCTCGGAGAACGCGGGCAGGATCGTCGGCAAGCTCGTGCTCTGGCTGATCGGCCTGCTGGGTCCCGCGGTGGTGTACGGCATCTTCCTGGTTCTGTGCCTTTGGCAGATCGATTCGCCTTACCTGCCGGCCGGCTCCGCCCAGGGCCTGAACGCCGCCGTGGCCTGCACCACGCCCTGCCTGGCCGACGACGGGCACGGGGTGGAGGACCATCACGATCCGCTCGACGGCAGCCAGGGCGTGTTCAGTCTCCTGTTCCAGCGCGAGGCGGGGCCGGCCACGGCCGAGGAACTGCGCAATGCCCTGGAAGCCCGGAACCGCCGATTCGACGAGAGGGCCCGGGTGCGCTGCCTCTCGGGCGATTGCACGAAGGCGCCGGCGGACTGGCGAGACGACAAGAGAACCTGGGTGATCGAGCGCGATCCCCAGGCCAACGGGGCCTGTCCCGCCTGGTCGGACAAGGCGGCACGGAAGGAAGCGCAGGCTGCCGGCCAGTGCCTCTACCTGCGGCGCAGTTCCAGCGAGGACCTGCGTATCTTTGGCGCTCGGGACCTGTTCGACGGGTTCGCGGACTGGTGGTTCATCGGCGTGTTCCTGGCGCTGCTGCTGGTCAACCGCTTCCTGCTCGACATCAACATCACCTCGCCCCACGGTTTCTACCGCGACCGGCTGAGCAAGGCTTTCCTGTTCAAGCTCGACGAGAAGGGCCGGGTTTCACCGGACGACAACCTGAAGCTGTCCGGTCTCAACGCCGAGGACGCCAGCGCCCCCTACCACCTGGTGAACGTGGCCCTGAACCTGACGGGCAGCTCGGCGCCGGACCTGCGCGGGCGCGAGTGTGATTTCTTCACCTTCAGCCGCGACTGGTGCGGCGGCAAACGAACGGGGTGGGCGCGAACCCGGCACATGGAGCACTGGGACCGGCACCTCGACCTCGCCACGGCGATGGCGATCTCGGGCGCCGCCGCGGCCCCCAACATGGGCACGGAGACCAACCGCGCGCTGGTGTTCATCATGACCCTGTTGAACATCCGCCTCGGTTACTGGCTGCCCAACCCGAAGGCGGTCGAGGCGCCGATGGCCTTCAAACGATTCCGCCTGGCCGCGGCCAAGCCGACGCTGATCTGGAAGGAAGCGCTGGGGCGGCTGGACGAGCGCGGCACGCACGTCAATGTCTCCGACGGCGGCCACATCGAGAACCTGGCGATCTACCAGCTGCTCAAACGCCGCTGCAAGTTCATCGTGGCCGTGGACGGCGAATGCGACCCCCTCATGCAGTTCGGAGGGCTGGCGACCCTGATGCGCTACGCGCGCATCGACCAGGGGGTGGAGATCCGCATGAACCTGGACCCGCTGCGCAAGGACGCCGCTGGACTGAGCCAGAACCACTGGAGCCTGGGCGACATCCGCTACGCCGACGGCAGCACCGGGCAGCTGCTGTACGTGAAGCTGTCGGTGACCGGCGACGAGCCCGAGTACGTGCGCGCGTACCGCGCCCACTACCCGGCCTTCCCGCACGAGCCGACTTCCAACCAGTTCTTCACCGAGGCGCAGTTCGAAGCCTACCGGGCCCTGGGCGCCTTCGCCTGCGAGGCCATGCTGGAGGACGTCAGCGCCCTCGGTGGCTTCGCCGCCCTCGCTGAGCGCAAGGCCGACAACACCAACGAGGGCATCGGGCCGGGCTGAGAAATGACGGGGCCCCGTGCGGGTCCGGACGTGCGTGTTTTGGGACCAGATTCCGAGTAGTTCCCTGCTGGTCTTTGCCGCCGGTCGGTACTTGCTTCGTAGGGCGGCTCGGTACGTGACCCCCTGCACCCGGATCGGGCCGTTGGCCTTCGGCTTCCCTCCCGTCCCTGCGCTTGGTGGGGCCGGCTGACGGCCATCCCTGGCCGTGCAGCCTCAAAAGTCCATCCATGGACTTTTGACCCCAGTCGCTCCGGTCCGCTCGGCAACGACCCTGATTGATCCGGGTACAGGGGGTCACGCACCGAGCCTCGATCGAGGGGATTGGACCGGCGGCAACTGGGGCATCGCGTACTTCCTCGGCCTGGGGACCCAAAGCACACCCATCCGGTCCCACCCACCCCGTCCTCCGGGGAGGGGCGATGGTGCATCACGTACTCCGGCCCTTCACCGGCCGCCGCCTACCGCCTCAACGAGACGACCCCGAACCCTCACCAAACCGCTCCCCTGATGTAGGCCGTGTCTTAAGCCCACATGAGTCCCCGATGTAGCCCCATGCGCTGACCCCCTTGTACCTGGCTCAATCAGGACCGCTGCCGAGTGGCCCTGTGCGACTGGGGCAAATTGGCCATGGATGGCCAATTTAGGCCGCACAGGCCAGGATGGCCTGTCGGCCGGCCCCACCAAGCACAGGGACAGGAGGGAAGCCGCAGGTCAGCGGTTCGAGCCAGGTGCAAGGGGGTCAGGGTATGGGGCGACCCTACACCGTGAGGTATGTGCAGGGGTAAGGGTAAGGGGCGCCGAAGCGCCCCTGGGCTTACCAGGACTCGGGGGTGGGCTCCGCCGGCTGGCCGGGTTGCAGGGTGATGGGCTGGCCGTCGCCGTACTGCTCCTGGTTGGCCACGCGCCGGTACTTGGCGACTTCCTCGTACAGCGCCTTGCGCACACGGTTGAACACGCCGATGGGACGGTGTTCGGGCAGCGAGTGCCAGGGGTTGAAGGACAGGTCCTCGCAGAACTCGTTGCGCGCCTCGGTATCGAAGTCCGGGTCGTCGATGCGGATCTGCGCCACCGGCACGAAGGGTGAATCCCGCTCGCTCCACACGATGGTGGCGTCCTCCACCGGCATGGGCTTGCCGGGCACCTGTGGCTGGACCATGAAATCGAAACAGGCCGGCCCCGCCGCGAGCTGCTCGCCCATGCGCAGGCGCAGGAAGTTGTAATCCTTCTTCGGTGTCTCCCAGCCCCGTGTCTTGCCCGGCAAAGCCGTGCCGTCGGGGCCGAGGCACTGGGCAGGCCGGGCGCTGAACTTGATGTTCAGTTCCGGCCCCAGCTTGTAGGCCGAGGCGCTGTAGTACTGCGTCAGCAGCGGCGACTCCGGCGGCTTCTTCTTGGTGCCGGCCACCAGCCGCAGTTCGCGCCAGCGCCAGGTGAAGGGGTTCGGGCTGTAGCCATTGAGGAAGTAGCCGAAGTTGTCGGCCTTGGCCAGGTACTTGGTCAGTTCGACGTAGTCTTCCAGGAAGCGGATGAAATAGTTCTTCGAATTCATCATCACGAAGTCCTGGGTGGTGGCGTCCTTCTGCCACTCCAGGAGCTTTTCACCTTCCACGCCCAGCAGCTTGATCGCCATGCCGCGCGCATCCCGCGCCTTGTCGGGGTGCAGTTGGTAGTCGCCGTTGGAGTAGCGGACCCAGGCCTTGTAGCTGCCCGGTTCGGCGAAGACCCCCCAGCGGAATCGCCCCTCCAGTTCCTGGACGGTGAAGGTGGCTTTCACGCAGCCGTGGGTCTTGATGTGCACGTCGCGGCGGTAGACCACCGGCCCGTCGTGGCCGTCGGTGTACTCCTGGTCCGCGGGGAACGGTCCGGGCTTCTTCTCGCTGGGGTAGCGGGTGCCGGCCAGGGTGCGGTCGCCCTTCACGCCCTTCTCGACCAGGCCGTCGCGGGTGTGGTTGATCATGTCCAGCGCCATCGCCACGGCCTGCGACATGACGGCGTCCTCGGCCGGGCCGACCACCTCGCCCAGGGGCATGGAGGCGCGGTATCGAACTTCCTTCCAGCCGTTCCAGGCGAAGGCGACGAGCACGGCGATGAGCAGCAGGGAAAAGGCGCGGCGCAACAGTTTGCGGATCATGGCGTCATCCTCCTCTCTGGTAGCGGGTGTGCCCGCCGCAGACATAGGCGGTGGGTTGGGCGAAATACGCGTCCAGGCGCACCAGGGCGGCGTCGACGTTCGCGATCACCTCCGGGTCCAGTCCGGGGGCATCGCGGTGATTGCCCAGGTACTCGCGGAGGTTGCAGGCCTGGCCCTCGGGCCAGCTGCGGGCGATCTGCGCTTCCTCGCCTTCCGGGGGCAGCGTTTCCAGCACCCGCTCGACGATGCCGCTGAACACCTCGGTGAACAGCGGCGTGTGCGGCGGGTCGTCGAGGTGCGTCTTCACGTACTCGATGATTTCGTAGCGCTGCCGGGGCGAATAACCGGGGCCGATGACGCCGTACTGCGGCGGCGCTCCCGGTGACCAGGCGCCATAGCCGGGCCGGAATTCGTGGCCCGTGTTGGCGTTGCCCGAGATGCGCGTGTCGAACCAGAAGCCGCCGTCCCGGCCGTCTGCCGCGGCCAGGCCCACCTGCGTGGCATCGAACTCGGGCCGGCTGATGAAAAACCGGGTATCGCGTTCGTGCTGCGGGCTGAGCAGCTGGTAGAGATTGCGGATCGAACCGTTGTGCAGGTAAGGCGCCGTGGACCAAGCACCTGCCAGGGGGCGGGCCTTGTAGGCCATCAGCACCTGCGGCAGGTCGAGCGCGTCGAAGCCGTTCAGCTCCTCGATCTCTTCCTGGGTGAAACAGGGCTCGCCGTGGTCGCGCCACTGTGGGCAGTCCCGCTCGTAGAGGTACTGGCGCATCAACAGGCCGTAGTAGTTCAGGCCCTGGCCGTTGGTGATCGCGGCCAGGTTGATGGCGTCCAGTTCGCGGGTCTTCGCCGTCTCGAGCCGGGCGCGGCAGGTGGCCTCGTCCATCAGCGGCCCCGTGGGGCGTTCCTCGTCCGGCGGGGCGCAATGGTTCAGCGCCTGGCCCCGGCCGTAGTCCCACTCGAGGATGCGCTCGATCTGCTTCTGCCGTTCGCTGCCGACCACGTCGCGAACCTCGCCGATGGTCAGGCCCGACGGGGTCAGGTCGAACTGGTACTCGACGAAGTTCACTGCCGCATTGGGGTCCGTGCCGATTTCCTGCACGGTGAGGGTCTTCATCTTCCAGTGCGGGTCTTCCGGCGTCTTGAGCGGCATCTCGATGTAGCGTTGCCGCTCGTCCGCCGGGTGCGGGCCATGGCAGCCCTGGCAGGTGCGGATGAAGTGCAGGCCGCCGCGCACCGCCTTGTCGCGATCGATCGCGCCCAGCAGGTTCTCGTCCCAGGCCGGCGGGCGCAGTCGGCGCAGCGCGAGTTCGATGGTGTGCAGGTCCAGGATGCGGGTGGTCGTGGGGTAGCGCAGGTCCTCGGCGATCGGGCGGCCGTAGACGTCCACGAAATGGTAGGCGGCCCCCACGCCCAGGGATTCACCCAGGTTGCGCGCCATGGGCTGCGCGACCGAGGCGCTGTACTGCACCCAGTCGAACTTCCAGATGTCCCAGACCGGCGGGTAGCTGACGGGCGCGGTGCCCGGCTTGTAGTTGTCCGGCGTGATGTGGTCGCCGAAGACGGCGTTGCCGATGCGTGTCAGCGCGTCGGTCCGCGCGAAGCCTTCCTCCACCGGCGCCAGCCCGTAGCGCTTCTCGTTGAGGCCCATGCGCAGCAGGGCGTAGAAGGTCTTCTTGAACTCTTCCCGCAGGGCTTCCTTGCCACTGTCCTTGTAGTCCGGGCCGAGCACCTTCCCGGCAAACCGGTCGAACTTGAACGGATTGCTCAAGGTGCTGGCCATCGACGCCAGCAGCACCGGGATGAAGTGCGGCATGCTCGCGGCGGTGAAGGCATGCATGGCCTGCCCGCCGTCGATACGCAGCGACACCCGCGTGCCGTCCGGCTGGGGCACCAGCAGGGCGCCGGTGTGGCAGGCCGCGCAGGTCACGTCCAGCAGGTCCTCGCCGAGCACGGGGTCGAAGTGCTTCGTGAAGCCCACCGGCAGCAGGTGGGGGTTTGCCGGCGTGGACTCGGCGTCGACCTGGAAACCGTAGGCGCGCATCTGGTCCGGGTCTGCCAGCCGTTCCCTGCCCCAGGGCAGTTCCAGGTGCACGAACCAGTCGTAACGCATGTTCTTCATCACGTTCCCCGTGCCCTGGGGCGTGTAGTAGTAGGTCTGGCGGTCAGCCGCCTCGCGGCCCGGTCCCCAGCCCTGGTCCAGGTAGGCGATGCGGTCGGGGGGTTCGACCTCGGGTACGGTCGAGTGGGGCCAGTGCACGGTCAGGAAGAAGCCGCCGGCCAGCAGCACTGCCACCACGATGGCGGCTTTCCAGGCGAAGGAGGCGATGCCGCGCAGCGTGAGGCCGCCGAGCCAGGCGAGGATGCCGAGCACCAGGGCGATCGGCAGGCGCAGCAGCCAGAGCAGGCTGCGCACCAGGCCGCGCCAGGCCGCACTCAGCCAGGCTCGGAAGCGGGTCCAGGGGTGGGCGCGAAAGGCCCGCGCCTCGTTCCCGATCGCCCGACCGGTGCGCCGCAGGGCATCACGGACCCGGCCGGGCCAGTGGGTGATACCGCGACGTGCTCCATTCCTGCGGTTCATGACGCTTCCCCTCCCTCGTTCATGCGGCCGCCTATTGGTAGGGATTGAAGTTGAGCGGGTGCCCGGCCACGTCCACCTGGCACTTCACCAGCATGCCAGAGGCGCCGCAGGTGGCGTACATCGTCTTGCGGTCGGCGCCACCGAAACACAGGCTGGAGGGCAGGGGGGCGACCTTGCCGTCGATGGCGATTTCGAGGAATTCGACGGTCTTGCCGTCCGGTGAGATCACGGCGATGCCGCCGTTGATGCCCGGGTTCAGCCCATGCGGCAGCATCAGGGCGACATAGACGTTGCCTGCCTCGTCGACCGTCATGGAATCCAGCGTGGATTGCCAGGGCAGGTGGGCGGTGAGCAGGTAACTGCCGTCCATGGTGGCCGGGTTGGGCTTGATCCTGCCCGGGCCGTCGAGCTCGAAGTAGATCACTTCCCGGGTATAGGTCAGCGCCGTGTACAGGCGCCCCTCGTCCGGGGACAGGGCGATGCCGTTGGGGCAGGCCAGGGGGAAGATGGCCTCGGTGATGGTCGTCCCGTCCGGGTCCACGTAGTAGATGCCCGTCACGTCCACGTCCCGGGGGCGCTGTTTGCCCCAGTCGGAGATCCAGTACCCACCGGCGCGGTCGAACACCAGGTCGTCGGGCCCGCGCAGGCCCAGGGCCTCGGGATAGGTGACGAGCTTGGGTTCGCGCGGCCCGAAGCCCTTGAAGTCCAGGCCCTGGCTGAAGGTCTCCAGGCGCTTTTCCAGCGCGCCGGTGGCCAGGTCCACCCGTTCGATGCGCCCGCCCGCGTAATCCGCCGGCTGGGTGGTGCCGATCTGCAACACCTGGCCATTGGGTAGGGGCACCGGCATCCAGTCGAAGCCGCCGTTGTTGGCGATCCAGGCGGCGCCGTCGGGTCCCAGGGCAAAGCCGTTGGGCCCACCGGGTACGTTCGCGACGGTGTGCTTCTGTCCGTCGGGCGTCACCCTTGTGAGCCGCTGCCCCTTGATCTCCACCAGCAGGATGCTGCCGTCCGGCAGGTACTTGGGTGATTCGGGGTACTCCAGTCCCTCGCAAACGAGGGTGAAAGGCGATGCCTGCGTCAATGTCATGCGGTGCTCCCTGTCTCGACCGGGTCCGGTCTGTCCCTACCCTTACCGTTCTTGTTCGTGATTCGTTGGTGCTTCGTTGTTGATTGTTTCGGGATTCCTGTTCGGCCGCGCGCCGCCCGGGGCACGGTCAGCCCGCCATGACCGGCTCCGGCGCCGGGGAAGTGTCTCCTTCCACCAGTCCGGCGTCGAACATGCCGCGCACCAGCGGATCGGCGGCGGCGTCGTCCAGGCAGATGACGCGGCAACGTTCGACGTAGAACCGCCCGCTCATCAGCGGGTGTATCTCCAGGCACTTGTTCATGGACTCACGCGCCTTGTGCATCTCACCCCGCAGTCCGTGGATGTTGGCCAGGGAAATCCAGGCCAGGTACCAGGCGGGCTGGAGGTCCAGCGCCTTGCGGGCGTCATTCTCGGCCTCGGCCAGGCGGCCCAGCCGGATCAGCGCGTTGGCGCGGAAATAGAGCCAGTAGGGGCGTGAGGGATGTTTGGGCGCCATGGACAGCACCCGGTCGAGGATGGTGACCGCCTCTTCGACGTCGGCCTGGTTGCCGCTCCATGCCAGGGGAAAAGACAGATAGCCCCAGGCGATCAGGTCCAGAGGGGCGAGTTCCACGGCCTTGCGCAGCGCCTCGATGGCCAGCTTGGCCTGCCCGTGATGGGTCCAGACCAGTCCGGCGTTTTCCAGCACCGTGAGGTCGCGAGGCCCGAGGCGCACGGCTTCCTCGATCATGTCGAGCGCCTCGCGCGTGTCGCGGTCCGGGTCCTGGCTGACGTTGTTGATCACCCGCTGGCTCAGGATCATGGCCAGCGAGGCCCTCGCCGCGGCGTAGCCGGGATCCAGCTTGACCGCCTTGCGCAGCAGGCTGAGCGAGTGGTCGTAGTCGTCGGGCGTGAAGTGCGTCAGCCAGAAATTGAAGGCCTTCTGCACCAGGCCCCATGCGTCGAGGTTGCGCGTGGGCGCGTCATAGGCAATGCGGGTGTCGGCCAGCTTCAGTTCGCCGCCGATGGCCCCGACGATCGCCTTGGACACCTGGCCCTGGACTTCGAACAGGTCTTTCAGCTCATGGTCGTAGGTGGAGGCCCACAGCTGGTCGCCGCTGTGGGCGTCGGTGAGTTCGGCCATCAGGCGCATGCGGTCGCCGGCGCGCTGGAAACTGCCGGTGAGCACGTAACGGATGCTGAGGACCTCCGCGACTTCCTGCAGATTCACCCGGTCGCCCTGGAACTGCATGGTGGCCAGGTGCGAGGCCACGCGCAGGTCCGAGAGTTGCGCCAGGTCGGCGGAGATTTCCGAGGAAATACCGGCTGCAATGTTGCGGTCCTCCTCGGAGGAGGACAGGGTGCGCAATGGCAGCACCGCGATGGAGGAGCGCTTGGAGCCTTTGGCCGGGACGGACCGGTTGCTTGATTTGGCGCTTCCCGCGTCGGCCTCGACGTTCTCATGCTCGTGCCCGAAGATCCGTCGCGCGCGCTTGTGCACGCTGGGAAAGATGAAGGCGATGATGCCGTAGCAGATGCCGATCATGGCGGCGACGGCGGTGATCGCGGACAGCAGGCCCTCCCGCGATTCGAGCCAATCGAGCACCGCGACGATCGAGTCCACTGCGAAGGTTCTCCCCGGGAGCCAGCTGATCCCGTTGATGCCGGGATTGGTCAAGCATTTTCATGCAGTTAGGGGTGATTTTCAACACGACTTCGGAATCGACGGGCCGCGCACGCAGGGCGAATACACCGGTGTGGCGCTATCATCGTGTTTTGGCGGGAAGTTTTGGCTGGCCGCCGGCGAATGGTGCGAAGAGGTCTCCATGCACGCGTGTGATACAACCCCACGAATCGCTCCGGTCGGCTGACCATGGCCGGAGGCTTTGCGAAGGACGGCGCCGTCCAGGACCAGATCGACGCCACGGTGGAGGACGCGGTCAACCGCGCCCGTTCGCGCATCGGCCGAGGGGAGAGCCTCGAGGAATGCGCCGAGTGCGGCGAGTCCATCCCCGAGGCCCGGCGCAAGGCCGTTCCGGGCGTGCGTCTGTGCCTGGGGTGCCAGTCGGAACGCGACGCGAAGGAGTCCGCGCACAGCGGCTACAACCGCCGCGGCAGCAAGGACAGCCAGTTGCGTTGACGTTCCGTCTTAAGGAACTCCGGACTATACTGTATGAATGAACAGTAGTCCGGACTCCGATTCGAAGGCCATTCGCGGCCGTGGCGCAAGGGGCAACATCGATCACCGGTTCAGCGTGCGAACCGTCGCTGCCGACGCGGAGGAGCGTGAACGCGCCCGCATCGAGGGCGAAGACGGCACACCCCGACGCCCCGAGACCCGCATCACTCCCGTCCGGGCGCGCTCCGTGCTCACGCGCAACCAGTCGCCCGACGTCGGCTTCAACCTGTCGGTCAACCCCTACCAGGGCTGCGAGCACGGCTGCGTCTACTGCTTCGCGCGCCCGACGCACGCCTATCACGACCTGTCGCCGGGCCTGGACTTCGAGACCCGCATCATGGCGAAGGTGAACGGGGTCGAGCGGTTCCGCGAAGCACTGCGCAAGCCCGGCTACCGCTGCGAGCCCATCGCCCTGGGCATCAACACCGATGCCTACCAGCCGGCGGAGCGGGAACTGCGACTGACGCGGGGCCTGCTGGAAACCTGCCTGGAATTCCGACAGCCCTGCGCGCTCATCACCAAGAGCGCCCTGGTGCTGCGGGATCGCGACCTGCTGGTGGAACTGGCGGAACGGAATCTCGTGCGCGTGTCGGTCAGCGTCACCACCCTGGATGATGAACTGAAGCGCCGCCTGGAGCCGCGCACGGCGGGTCCGGCGACCCGGCTGAAAGTGATTCGCGAACTGTGCGCGGCCGGTGTGCCCGTGAGCGCCATGGTGGCCCCGGTGATCCCGCGCATCAACGACCACGAGCTCGAGGCCATCGTCGCGGCCGTGGCGGAAGCGGGCGCGCGCAGCGCCAGCTACGTGCTGCTGCGCCTGCCGCACGAAGTCGCGCCCCTGTTTGCCGACTGGCTGAACGTGCACTATCCGCAGCGCGCCGAGGCCGTCATGAACGCCATGCGTTCCTGCCATGACGGCAAGGCCTATCGATCCGAGTTCGGCCGGAGAATGCGAGGAACGGGTCTCATCGCCGAGATGATCCAGCGACGGTTCGAAGTGGCCCGCCGGAAGGTCGGGCTCAACGGTGAACTGCCCGAGCTGGCGACCCATCGGTTTCGTTCAGGCGCGCCCGAACAGGCCGAACTCTGGTCCTGAAGCGCGCCTGCGCTTCGGATGGGCGACAATGGCGCCATGGACTCGACAGCCTTCGACGCATCGCTGGAACACCGTTACGCACGGCTCGGTGACGGCTTTCGTGAGCCCGCCGAACTCGGTGGTTTCGCACGGCCGGAACTGATTGCCTGGAACGAGGGCCTGGCGGAGCAGCTGGGCCTCGGAGGACTGGGCGCGGACCGCGATCGACTGGCGCGTTGGTTCAGCGGCAGCGAACCACTACCCGGCGCGCAACCCGTCGCCCTGGCCTATGCCGGCCACCAGTTCGGCAGCTTCGTACCGCGCCTGGGCGATGGCCGCGCGGCGCTGTTGGGCGAGGTGGTGGATTCGGCAGGAAGGCGGTGGGACCTGCAGTTGAAAGGCTCCGGACCGACGTTGTTCTCCCGGGGTGGCGACGGCAAATCGTCGCTGGGGCCGGTCATCCGCGAGTACCTGCTCAGCGAGGCCATGCACGCGCTCGGCGTGCCCACGACCCGCGCGTTGGCGGCCGTGGCCACCGGCGAGCAGGTGTTCCGCAACCAGCCCGAGCCCGGCGGCGTGTTCACGCGCGTGGCGGCCAGCCATATCCGTATCGGCACCTTCCAGTACTTCGCGGCGCGCGGCGAACGGGAGGCGCTGAAGACCCTGGCCGATCACGCCATCGAGCGCCACGATCCGGCGGCTGCATCGCAGGATCAACCCTACCTGGCCTTCTACCGTGGCGTGGTCGAGCGCCAGTCGCGGCTGGTGGCGAAATGGCTGTCGCTGGGCTTCATCCACGGGGTGATGAACACGGACAACACCTCGATCTCCGGCGAGACCCTGGACTACGGCCCCTGCGCTTTCATGGACGAGTACCGGGCGCGCAAGGTGTTCAGCTCCATCGACCACGCCGGCCGCTACGCCTACGCCAACCAGCCGGCCATCGTGCACTGGAACCTGGCCCGCCTGGCCGAGTGCCTGTTGCTGCTGGACGAGGACGTCGACGGTTTCCAGGCGGAACTGGACCGCTGCCCGGAGGTTCTGGGCGAGGAACACCTGCGGCTCATGGGCGCCAAGTTGGGTCTGGACGAACCGCGCGAGGAGGACCGCGCCCTGGTCGATGCCTTCCTGCGGCGCCTCGAGGACGAGGAAAAGGACTTCACCCTCAGCTTCCGCGAACTGGCCTCAAGGGTCGACGCGGACGACGAGTCGATGTTCGGTCCATTCGAGACGCAATGGCGTGCCCGCCTGGTGGAGCAGGGGGCGGGCGCCGCGACGGTGCGTGGCCGCATGAACGCCGCCAACCCCCTGTTCATCCCCCGCAACCACCAGGTCGAGCGGGCCATCCAGGCGGCGTTCACCGGCGACTACTCGGTGTTCCACGAGCTGAACGCCGTGCTCCGGCGTCCCTTCGACGAACAACCGGAGCACGCAAGCCTTACACTCGCCCCGGAGCCGGAGCAGCGGGTGACGCGGACCTTTTGCGGTACCTGATCGGCGCCGGATGGAGTGAGTGAAGGAGCGTCCCGGGTCATGCCTGAGTTGACTGCGAAAGAGCCCTGGTCCGCCAACCTGCCAGGGAACCTGTTCGGTGGCCTGACAGCCGCGATCGTCGCCCTGCCGCTCGCCCTTGCCTTCGGGATCGCCTCCGGCGCCGGACCCGTCGCCGGGCTGTACGGCGCCATTGTCGTCGGGTTCTTCGGCGCCCTGTTCGGTGGCACACCGGCCCAGGTGTCCGGCCCGACCGGGCCGATGACCGTCGTCATGGCCGCCATGACGACCACCTTCATCGCCAGTCACCCCGAACAGGGGCTCGCCATGGCGTTCAGCACCGTCTTTCTCGGCGGCTGCCTCCAGGTGTTGTTCGGCCTGCTCCGGATCGGTAAATACGTGATCATGGTGCCCTACCCGGTGATCTCGGGGTTCATGACGGGCATCGGCTGCATCATCATCCTGTTGCAGCTGGGGCCGCTGCTGGGGTTTCCCGCCAGCAGCGACATGGTCACGGCCCTGGCCGCGTTGCCAGGCCAGGTGTCGGACCTCGAGACGCCCGCCCTGGCCGTCGGCGCCACCACCCTGGCCGTGCTGTTCCTGTGGCGGGGTCGCCTGAACCGCTGGTTTCCCTCGCCGTTGCTGGCGCTGATTGTCGGTACGCTGGTTCTCGCGTGGCTGTTCCCCGGAAGCGACATCGAGCGGATCGGGCAGATTCCCGCCGCGTTGCCGGACCTGCAGTTGCCGACCTTCAGGCTCGACCTATGGCGCGACATCCTGGTCGGCGCCGTGATGCTGGCGGTCCTCGGATCGATCGACTCCCTGCTGACCTCACTGGTCGCCGACAACATGACCGGGACCCACCACGATTCGGACCGCGAACTGATCGGCCAGGGCATCGGCAACGCCCTTGCGGGCCTGGTGGGCGGCCTGCCCGGTGCCGGCGCGACCATGCGCACCGTGGTCAATATCCGCGCGGGTGGTACGGGGCGCCTGTCCGGAATGACGCACGCGGTGGTGTTGCTGGCCATCGTTGCGGGCCTGGGTTTCCTGTTCGAGGACATCCCGCTGGCGGCCCTGGCCGGCATCCTGATCAAGGTCGGCCTGGACATCATCGACTGGCCCTTCCTCCGGCGCGCGCACCGGCTGCCCCTGTTCCCGGTGCTGCTGATGCTGACCGTCCTCCTGTTGACGGTGTTCGTCGACCTGATTACCGCGGTGATCGTGGGCGTGTTCGTCAAGAACCTGGTCACCGTCAGCAAGCTGTCAGGCCTGCAACTGGGAAACGTGGTGTTCAGCGACGGCGTCGCCGGCGTGGAACGGTTGCCGGCGGTGGAACGGGAGGCGCTCGAGCACTATGGGGGCCGGGCCTTGTTGCTGCGCATCACCGGGCCGGTCAGCTATGCCGTGGGTCGCGGGCTGTCGCGTCGCTACAAGCAGTCAGCGCCGCACGAGCGGCTGTTGATCGATATCGGTGACGCCTCGATCATCGGGATTTCCACGGTCATGGTGCTGGAGGACCTGGTCCGCAAGGCCCGCGCCCGCGACGTGGACGTCTACCTGATCGGCGCGGACAACCACCTGAACCGGGAACTCCAGAAGCTGGACCTGATCGGCCTCGTCGGCCGGGATCACTGCGCGGACTCGGTCGAGCAGGCGCTTGCCATCGGTGAAAGCCTACGGCTTCATGCGAGTAACGCCCACTGACCTGTTGAGCGTTCCAGGTCAAAGCTTTGAGACCCCTGTCTCAAAAGCGATATCAATTAGTGATATTATTCTTCGAAGGTTGCCGCGAGATTCCTTCGTGAACCGGCGGCAGCAACGCGCGCTCAGGCGACTGTTGGAAAGCCAGGGAGTGTCTGATGAGCACAATGATGATTGACGGGCATCCGGTCGCCCTGGAAGTGGATGCGGAAAGCGGCGCCATTCGTGGGGAATTTCTCGATACCAATGGTGTCGTCGAGTTCTACGCTGAGCGCGTCGGCGATCTGGAAGTCGAAGGGCGTGCTTCCCTGGAGATCTATGAACAAGCCTGTCGTGATGACGGCAAAGCGCCTTTCGAACATCACCGGGGAAACTTCCAGGTTCGCGCCACTCCCGAATTGCATCGGCGAGTCATCCTCGCCTCTCGACTGCGGGGCGAGAGCATGAACAGTTATGTCGTGAAAGTGCTCAGCGCGAGCGTTGATCGGGACATCGATTCCAGCCCGCCACAATGAGTCTCCGCCACGGAATCCAGGCCGTCTTCCAGAAACTGGGCTACGTCATCGTGCGTAGGGAGAATTTCATCGATCCGGTGTCCATGCACCGCTCGGACGGCCTGGAAACCTGCCACAACCGCGACTTCGTCAATGAACCGGACTTCATGCGCGCCTATGCCCGGGGGCTGCAGGCGGCCGACGGCATCGATCCGGGGCACCACTGGCGGGTGGCCATCGCGCTCTGGGCCGCGAGGCTCGCGGCGCGCGTGGATGGGGACTTCGTCGAATGCGGCGTCAATGCGGGGTTCATGAGTTCGGCGATCATGGAGTCCCTGGACTGGAATCGGAGCGGTCGTCGTTATTTCCTGGTGGACTCCTTCGAAGGCCCGCGAATGGAACAGTTCACGGAGCACGAACACGCGTCCGGTTTCGTCGCCAGGATCGAGGATGCCGTCCGGCGCGATGCCTACGTTACGGACTTCGAGCGCGTGCAGCAAAATTTCGCCGAGTGGCCGTCTGCCGTGATCGTGAAGGGCTGGGTGCCGGAAGCGCTCTCCAAGGTCGACGCCAATCAAGTCGCCTTCCTGCACCTGGACCTCAATGCAGCTCAACCCGAGCGGGATGCCTTCGCTCACTTCTGGCCCCGCTTGCCGGCGGGTGGCGTCGTGCTGCTTGACGATTACGCCTTCTACGGCTGTGAAGCGCAGAAAGCGGCCATCGACAAATTGGCGGACGAGTTGGGTTTCTTTGTCCTGTCCCTGCCGACCGGACAGGGGCTGGTCGTCAAGGGGGTCTAGTATTGTCCTTCGCTCCCCATTCCGCGGCAGTTCGGGCAGAATAAGGCGCTTCCCCCGGCTATTCGCAGTGCCCCCATTCCATGATCCTCATGATCGACAACTACGACTCGTTCACCTACAACCTGGTGCAGTACCTGGGTGAGCTGGGCGCGCAGGTGAAGACGGTGCGCAACGACGCGATCACGCCGGACGGCATTCGTGAGCTGGCGCCGGAGGGCATCGTGATTTCGCCCGGACCCTGCACGCCGGACGAGGCGGGGGTCAGCCTGGACGTGGTGACGGAACTGTCCGGCGAGATTCCCATCCTCGGGGTCTGCCTGGGCCACCAGTCCATCGGCCAGGCCTTCGGCGGCGAGGTGATCCGCGCCGGGCGGGTGATGCACGGCAAGACCAGCATGATCCACCACGACGACAGCGGCGCCTTCGCCGGCCTGCCGCAACCCTTCGAAGCCACGCGCTACCACTCGCTGGTGGTGAAGCGCGAGACGCTTCCGGAGTGCCTGCTGGAGACCGCCTGGACCCTGCGCGAAGACGGCAGCCGCGGCGAGATCATGGGCCTGCGCCACCGCGATCTGCCCGTCGAGGGCGTGCAGTTCCACCCCGAATCCATCCTCACGCGCAGCGGCCACGACCTGCTGCGCAACTTCCTGGAAACCGCGCGCAGCTTCGCCGCGGCCGTCCCGGCCTGATGGACATCCGTGCCGCCCTGGCCCGCCTGGCCGACGGCGGGAATCTCTCGCTGGACGAGATGGCCGCGGTCATGCGACAGGTCATGACGGGCGAGGCCGAGGACGCCCAGATCGGCGCCTTCCTGCTCGGCCTGCGCATCAAGGGCGAAACCGTGGATGAGATCACCGGCGCGGTGCAGGTCATGCGCGAACTGGCGACCGGCGTGGACGTGGACGGCGAACACCTCGTCGACATCGTCGGCACGGGGGGCGATGGCGCGAACCTGTTCAACGTGTCCACCGCCGCGACCTTCGTGGCTGCGGCCGGTGGCGTGCGGGTGGCCAAACACGGTAACCGCTCGGTGTCCTCCAAATCAGGCAGCGCCGACCTGCTGGAGGCCGCCGGCGTGCGCCTCGACCTCGACGCCGCGCAGGTGAAGGAATGTGTCGAACGACTGGGCGTGGGTTTCATGTTCGCGCCCATGCACCACTCGGCCATGCGCCACGCCATCGGCCCGCGCAAGGCGCTGGGCCTGCGCACCCTCTTCAACATCCTGGGGCCCATGACCAACCCGGCGGGTGTGAAACGCATGCTGATCGGAGTCTACGACGCGGCCCTGGGCCGCCCCGTGGCCGAGGTGCTGGCCCGCCTGGGCGCCAGGCACGCCCTGGTGGTGCATGCCGAGGACGGCCTGGACGAGATCAGCATCGCCGCGCCCACGCAGATCGTGGAAGTGCGCGACGGTGAGTTCCGCGAATACACCCTGCACCCGAGCAATTTCGGCGCGGAAGCGGCGGACCTGTCAGGCCTGGAAGTGAATGGCGCCGAGGAATCGCTGAAGCTGATCCGCGCGGCCCTGGGAACGCCGGATGCGCGCGACGAGGCGGCCCGCAAGGCCGCCGCCATCGTGGCGCTGAATGCCGGCGCGGCGATGTACGTGGCCGGGGTCACCGACGACCTGGCATCGGGTGTGGCGAAGGCCTTCGAAGTGATCGACGACGGCTCGGCCCTGGTCCGGCTGGAGGCGCTCGCGACGCTCAGCCAGCAACTGGCGGGCCCTGCCTGATGGGCCTCCCCTCGGTGCTCCAGCGTATCCTGGGGACCAAGCGCGAGGAGATCGTCCGCGGCAAGGACTGGGTCTCCCACGCTGACCTGCGCGCCAAGGCCGGCGACCTGCCGCCGACGCGTGGCTTCGTGGCCGCGATGGAAACGGCGGCGCAGTCGGGTCCCGCCATCATCGCCGAGGTCAAGAAGGCCTCCCCCAGCGCCGGCGTGATCCGCGAGGATTTTCACCCGGCGCAGATCGCCGCCAGCTACGAACGCGGCGGCGCGACCTGCCTGTCCGTCCTCACCGACGAGCCGTACTTCCAGGGCCACCGCGACTACCTGGCCGAGGCCCGTGACGCCTGCGCCCTGCCGGCCCTGCGCAAGGACTTCATCATCGATCCCTGGCAGATCGAGGAGTCACGCTGCCTGGGCGCCGACTGCATCCTGCTGATCGTCGCCGCCCTGGAACAGGGCCTGATGGAGGACCTGCACGGCCGCGCCCGCGATGTCGGCCTGGACGTGCTGGTCGAGGTGCATGACGAGGCGGAACTCGAACGCGCGTTGGCCCTGGGGCAGGGCGCCGACGCCCCGCTGCTGGGGGTGAACAACCGCGACCTGCACCGTTTCGAAACCCGGCTGGACACCAGCCTGCGCCTGAAGGCGCTGCTCCCGGCAGACCGCCTGGTGGTGGCCGAGAGCGGCATCCGCACGGTCGAGGACGTGGCCCGGCTGCGTGCCGGCGGCATCCATGCCTTTCTCGTGGGCGAGGCCTTCATGCGCGAGCCCGATCCCGGCGCGGCGCTCGAGCGGCTCTTTTTCGAATAGGCGCCGGTTAGAATCAGGCCATGGCGAAACCCACATTCAGCTCGCTGCTCACAGCCTTGGCGTTTCTCGTCGCCGCATCCGTCACTGCGGCCTCCGACATCCCCCGCGCCAAGCGCTGGCACGAGCCCTACGTGACCCTGCTGGACGTCAACTTCGTCGACACCGGCTTCCAGGCACGCTGGGAGTACTTCCACTGCGGCTGCGGCGACATCCTGGTGCGCCTGGAGCAGACCGCCCCGGACGGCGTCCTGACCGGCGAGATGCTGCTGATCGACGGGCAGGTGCTGGCCGCGCGCGGCATGGTCAGCCTCAGCCCGGACCTCGAGCCCATGCTGCAGTCGCCCTCGATCATGCTGCACCTGGCCTTCGCCCTGCTGGAACGCGGCGTGCCGAAGGGCCCCGCTTCCGTCACCGAGCGCCAGGCGCTGGAGACCGATTCCGTGTTCCAGGCGCTGGAACTCAATTCCGGAATGGCGACCGCCAACTTCCCGGCGCCCTGGAAACTCGCGGGCCAGGCCTGGCCCAGCGGCGAGGGACAGCGGCGTTTCGAAATGAAGTTCGAGTTCACCAACCCCGAATCACCAGATCCCGACGGCACCACGGTGTTCACCTTCACGGGTGGGCAGGACTACCGCCGGGACGATTTTCCGTTCCCCGACGAAATGCCCCTGGCCGGCTGGAAGGTCCAGTGGATCTCGAAGGGCGAGACCGTCGCCGGTGATGCCCCGGACGGCCTCACCCTGGGCGCCTTGCGCGAGGAAGCCCTGGCGCTGAGCCAGCCGGGCGCCTGATCCTCCGCCCCGGCGCCTGGCTGCCGGATCGTCACCCCAGGGTTCATCCAGCCACCGCGTTGTCCCTTCTCCCGGGGCGTGGTTCGATCACGCGGCCCTCGGCCCTGTCCCTCGCTCGTGGATTTTTCCGAGTACATTCAATAGGGACGTCAGCGATTCGAGGAGACCCGTATGAAAGCACCCACCGCGAATGATCCAACCCAGGGCCGGTGGCGACACCCGCGTGCCGTGGCCATCGCCCTGGCGCTGCTGGCCGCCGCGCTGCTGGCCGGCTGCGCCGAGCCCCTGACCGGCGACCAGATGGCCTATGCCGGCCGCTGGCAGAACGAGACCACCGTGTTGCTGATCACGGCGGAGGGCCGGGTGGAGTACGAGAAGGCCGATGGCAGCACGTCGACCAGCGTCTCGGCGCCCATCAAGGAGCTCGGCCCCGACCTCATGGTCGCGGGCGTCTGGTTCATGAACGCCGAGTTCGTGCTCGGCGGCCCGCCGCAGGAGCGCGACGGCACCTGGGTGCTGGTGGTCGACGGCGAGGAGCTGTACAAGGCCGACCGCACCGGCCAGCTGGCCGCCGCGGCAGAGGTGCCGCCGCTGGCCGACCTGCGGGTCCTGGTCACCGCGGACCTGGAGGCCCTGTCCGACGCCATCGCCGCCAATGACTTCACCGACTACCTCGCAGGCAGTTCCATGGCGCTGCAGAGCCAGTTCAGCAACGACGACCTGCGTCGCAGCTGGGGGCCGCTGATCGAGAACGACATCGTGGTCCGGGATTACATGGTGGGCGATTTCGTGCTCACGACCGAGCCCGTGATCGACGAGCAGGGCGCGCTGAGGGTGTTCGGCCGCTACCGGGAAGGGCCGATGTTCCTGGATTTCAAGACGAGCTACGTGTACGCGGCGCCACGCTGGAAATCCATCGGCAGCACCCTGAACCTGGTGCCGAAGGCCGCGCCGGAGGGAGCGGGTACGCCCGAGGGCTGAGCCTCAGAGCCGGTAGGCCACGGCTTTCATGAAGCCGGCGGCCAGGCGCATGGCGCCCTTGACCGGCTCGGGCAGGTCGAAGGCCCCGGAGTCCTCGGCCATCTGCGCATGCTTCGCCTCGTCCTCCTTCATCTGGGAGATGATGGCGCGGCTGCGGCGGTCCGTGGCGGGCAGGCGATCGACCTGGTCGGCGAGGTGGGCTTCGACCTGGCGCTCGGTCTCCTTCAGAAATCCCAGGCTCCAGCCGTCGCCGGCCAGGCCGGCGGCAGCGCCCAGTGCGAAGGAGCCGGCGTACCACAGCGGGTTGAACACGCTGGGGTGGCTGTCGAGTTCGTCCAGGCGCGCCTGGCACCAGGCAAGGTGGTCGATCTCCTCCGCCGCGGCATGCGCCATTTCCTCACGCACCTCCTCGGTCCGCGCGGTGGCGGCCTGGCCGGCGTACAGCGCCTGGGCGCAGATTTCGCCGGTGTGGTTGATGCGCATGAGGCCGGCCACGTGTTCGCGTTCGTCCGCCTCGAGACTCGCGAGCGGGGCGCCTTCGGCCGGGTTGGGGCGGCTGGCGGCGGGTGCTTCGCCGCCGGCGATGCGCAGCGCCACGTCCAGGCTGCCGATCAGCCGATCCAGCGGGGTGAGGTGACGTTCCATGCGGGCAATCTGGCGTTTCGTCGCTGTGATTGCAAGCAAGGACCTAGATCGGGCCGCGCTCCCAGGGTCCCGTGATGGCCAGGGTCAGCCCCGGGGTCTGGATGTTGACGAACAGCGTCCGGCCGGACGGGTCGAAGCAGGCGCCGGCGAACTCTTCGCCACGATGGTCGCCGGCTTCGACCAGGGGCCGCCCGGTGACCCCTTCCTCGAGCAGCAGGTTGTTCTCGGCAAACGCGAAGACCACGCCATCGGCGCCCAGGCCGAGCAGTCGCGTGCCGCGACGTCGGCCGTCGGTCATCACTTCGCCGCCACCGTCCTCGCACAGCAGCAGGCCGCCGCCCGGGCGCACGGTGAGGTTGTCGGGGTTGTCCGCTTCCACTTCTGACGGCGATGCATAGAGGCACGCCAGCCGCGACGCTCCCGGATGATAGGCCCAGACCGCGCCCTTGCTGGCAGCGCCGCCGGCGGTGTCGACGAAATAGATGACGCCCTCGTGCGCCCAGCAGCCTTCGCCCCGGTTGAATCGCGCTGCCCCGAGGGCCTCGCCTTGCAGGTACGGGCCGGAACGCCCTTCGCCATTAGTGGGCAACAGGCCCTCCAGGGCCGGGACCAGCGACTCCGGTAACGCGTCGGGGTCGTCGATGGGCACCCATTCCACGGTGAACTCGGCGCCGGCTTCCGCTTGCCGGAGGTCGGCATTCTCGACGTCCCGCACCTTGAGCATCTCCAGGCGGCCGCCCTTCTCCAGCGCGCCCACGGCAGGCGTGGTGTCGCACGGCAGGAAGCGGTAAAAGCCGGAGGTGTCGCCATTGTCCTCGGTGAGGTAGACCGCGCCGGTGGCGGCGTCCACGGCGACCGCCTCGTGGTCCATGCGGCCCATGTCCCGGATGGGCCGGGCGCTGGCTTCACCTTCTCCCGGGACCTCGAACACGTAGCCATGATCCTTCACCCCCAACAGGGGGCCGTGCACGGTCCGTTCCTCGCAACTCAACCAGGAGCCCCAGGGCGTGGGCCCGCCGGCGCAGTTGGTCGTCGTTCCGGAGAGGGAGGCATGGCTGGCGACCAGTTGGCCGTTTCGCACGCGCAGGGTGGTCGTGCCGCCACCCAGGCCCGACACCAGGCCAGGGAGCGAGAAGTCGTCGTAGCGTGGCGTCCGGTCGGTGCCGAGGGGGATGCCGATACCCACTTCGTGATTGCGAACCAGGATGAAGTCGTTCTCGCCCTTGCGCGCCACCACGGCCATGCCGTCATGGCGCGGCGGCGTGGGCGTGCCATCGCTCATGAGGTCGCCGGTCCAGCCCAGGCTGGCGTAGCTGAATCCGGGTGGCAGCCGCAAAAGGGGCAGGCCGGTGGTCGCGTCGATGGCCGGCGCCAGCGGCCCGTAGGGCGTGGGTGCGATGCGCCCGGGTGTGTCGGCCTGGCGTGCGAGCAAGCGGCTCAGCGGCGTGGCGAGGGCGATCCCTGCGAGCGCTGTGCCGGTGATCATGCGTCGCCGGGAAAAGGAGTGCGTCATGGCGTGAATCGATCGCGGCCGGTCTCGGCCAAACCGCAAATGGTACCAGCGCGGGGTGACCGTCCGGTGGCAGCGGCCGCATTGCAATTCACGCTGCCGGCCCCCACGCTGGGTGCATGTCCTATTTCGAACGCCACCTGTTTTTCTGTACCAACGTCCGTGCCGAGGGCGCCGACCGCCCGAGTTGCGGTCGCTGCGGCTCCGACGCCTTGCGGGATTACGCCAAGAAGCGGATCAAGGCCCTGGGCCTGGCCGGCGAGGGCAAGGTCCGCGTCAACAGCGCCGGCTGCCTGGACCGCTGCGAGGAAGGTCCGACGCTGGTCGTGTACCCCGAAGGGGTCTGGTACACCTTTGTCGACGAGGAGGACCTCGACGACATCATCGACGAGCATGTCGTCGGTGGGCGGCCCGTGGAACGGCTTCGAATCTAGGCCCTGGCGGGGCGCCCGGACCCTCCGGTCACCGCATCCGGGTGCCCGCTTTGGGCCGGATCGGCGCCAAACCGGTTTTTTTGGTCCATTCGGTGTTGATTCGTGGACCCCGAAAGCGTAGAATTCCCGCCCTTCACCCGTTCGCGGGTGTTTTTGCATGTATGAGTGTCAGGAATCACTGCAATGAAGACTTTTTCTGCGAAACCGCAGGACGTCAGGCGCGAATGGCACCTGGTGGACGCGACGGACAAGACCCTGGGCCGGCTGGCCACGGAAGTGGCGCTGCGCCTGCGTGGCAAGCACAAGCCGATCTACACCCCGCACGTCGATACCGGTGACCACATCGTTGTGGTGAACGCCGAGAAGATCCGCGTGACGGGCAACAAGATGGAAGACAAGATCTACCATCACCACACCGGCTACATCGGCAACCTCAAGTCCGAGCCGCTCGGCAAGCTGATGCAGCGCTTCCCGGAACGCGCCATCGAGCGCGCCGTGAAGGGCATGCTGCCGAAGAACAAGCTGGGCCGCGCCATGTACAAGAAACTGCACGTGTACGTGGGCCCCGAACACCCGCACGCCGCCCAGCAGCCCCAGGCGCTGGAACTCTGATCGGCGGGCCAGGAGACGAATGATGGCAACTGAACAGTATTACGGCACGGGCCGCCGCAAGAACTCCACGGCTCGCGTGTACCTGACCAAGGGTACCGGCAAGATCACGGTGAACGACAAGGCGATCGAAGACTACTTCGGCCGCGAGACCAACACCATGATCGTGCGCCAGCCCCTCGAGCAGCTCGAAATGACCGAGCAGTTCGACGTGAACGTGAAAGTCCAGGGTGGCGGCATCACCGGCCAGGCCGGCGCCATCCGCCTGGGCCTGTCCCGCGCCCTGCTGGAGTACGACGCGGAACTGCGCAAGTCCCTGCGTGCGAGCGGCTTCCTGACCCGTGACGCCCGCGAAGTCGAGCGCAAGAAGGTCGGCCTCCACAAGGCCCGCAAGGCCACCCAGTACAGCAAGCGCTGATACGACAGACACGGCCCCTGCCGGGGGCCATGGTCCCTTGGGGGATCGTCTAGTGGTAGGACTGCGGACTCTGACTCCGCCAGCGGGGGTTCGAATCCCTCTCCCCCAGCCAACAAATGCCCAAGAGTCTGTTTTTCTTGGGTAAAGAAGGCCTCGGTAGACATCGCATCTACCGGGGCCTTTCTTTTTGCTACACAAACTGTCCCACATCATGTGTCGCCGGGGCGTGTTCTACTTCCGGCGTAGGCTTCCGAGACCGCTGCGCGGAGAGGCCTGTGTGTCCTTGCGGACCCGAGACTTTCGAGAGGCGGTCAGACTGGGTAGCATCCTTGATTCAGCGCTGAACCAGCGCTTGCGTGGACTACATTCCATGGAAGGTATAGAGCGTATCCTTAGGGCGGAACTGAAGGACCTCGTTGAGGCCGACCGAAAGCAGCACCTCGGTACGCCCTCCGGTTCCCCCGTCTACGCCATCAATGGCGACCCCCTGACAGACTCGGTTCAGCAAGACCTGGACATCGTGGACTCTCTCCTGAGCGATCTCAGAGAAGCACGGGCAAACAGGGACACCTCTGCGACAGCGGCGAGGGCTGCTGAACTTGTCGAACGCCATGGGTTGGACCCGGACAGGGAACAAGAGTTGGCCCTTGATCTGATATCCGTTCACATCGAGGCGATGAAAAGTGCCCGGGAGCATGTGCTGCGGGGGCCAAGTAGGTACCGAAGCTTCACCTCCCCAGAAGCCCCCAGAACGGTTATAGCGGAGGTGCCGGAGCGCGACCCCGGGCCGACCTTTGGTGGCTCCTCAAGCGCCTACTGTGAGCGGATGCGGGGGGAGTGGAAGCCGCAGACTCTGAGCCAGAACGCCACCACTTACCGCATGTTTGTGGACGCCATGGGGGATCTGCCGGTCAATAAGGTCACACGCAAGGATGTGGCGGGTTTTCTCGACTTGCTACAGTGCCTTCCCAGCCTGTGGAGTAAGAACCCAAAGTGGCGGGGCTGGCCGTTGCGGGAGATCGTAGAGGACGCCGGAGACTACGATGGAAAGTTCATGGCTGCCAAGACTGTGAGCAGGCATTTGTCGGCATTGGGTGGGCTTTTTGACGACCTCAAGGCGCGGGGGGAATATGAGGGGGAGAACCCGGCGCACGGTCAAAAGGCGCGGGGAGCGAAATCAGCTGAGCGAGGTGCTTGGGACTCGAATGACCTGAGTAAGTTGCTGGAAGCGCCTAACTGGATTGGGTGTCGCGGAGAGCGCTATCGGGCAGAGTCCGGTACTCAAATTATTGCGGATCACAAATATTGGCTTCCGCTGTTGGCGCTGTATCACGGTGCGAGACTGGAGGAGTTGGCCCAGCTGAGACGAAGGGATGTGAAAGAGGAGGACGGCGAGTGGGTGCTCGACATTAACAGTGAGGATGAAAACCAGTTGAAGAATGACTATTCGATTCGCTTACTACCCTTGCACAGCAGACTGGTCGACCTTCGGTTCCTTGACTACGTGGAGTCTGTCACTGAGCTGGACCATGACCCAGTGTTTCCCAGAATGAAGCCCGGAGGAAAGGACGGCAAGCTGGGTCATGGCTTCAGCAAATGGTTCGGGGAATTTCGAGCAAAGCTGGGTATCCAGGGTAAGCCCCTAAGGCAGGACTTCCATGCACTGAGACACACGACTATCACCAAGCTGGTTCAGGCCGGGACGCCCAAGGAGGTTATTCACACTATCACGGGCCACGAGCAGGAGGGGACGGCGCTAACGGTCTACTCTCATGCAACCTACCCAATGCAAACCCTTAGGCAAGCCATTCAAACAGTTCAGTATCCCGAGGACAGAATTAAGCCGCATAGGGGTGGCTGGGGAGACCTCCGGTAGGTGCTATGTTGTCAGCACGAGCGCAACTGAGGTCCGTTGACGTGAAACCTGTGGTTGGTTCATTAAGTCTCTAGGGTGTGATCAAGGGTTCTACTGTCAGCTTTCAGCCAGAAGCGGACTTCGCCAGCCACCAAGTTAAATCATTGCCAGTGTTCATCAATGGTTCATAAAACAATTGATACGATTGGTCGTTGTACAACCATAGAGTTCAGGTCAATGACTGCACGGCAAGAGTTTGTCAGCGTTACCGCCAAGGTGATTCAAGTTGTTCTGCTGTTGCTGCTCGGTACTTCGTTCAGCTGGGCGCAGTCGGATATGTCTCTGATCATCGAACCCAAGCATCCGGATACCAATAGTGAGGTCATGTTTACAGTGACCGGCACGCCTTGCTTCTATGGAAGCGTTTCGGTCGATTCCGAGAATTTTCGTATCGATGTAGAGGTTTCAGCGTGGTTTCAGAGGCTGGTTGACGCGTGCCTCGTCAATCATCCTGCTGCACCGGATTTCAGCCAAGTGATTCCCCCGCTCGATGCAGGTGAATACCACGTGGCGCTAAGACACCAGATTGGGGGGCATCTGATCGATCTGGTGGAGACCCGGACGCTGGTTGTTGAACCGGCGGAACCGGGTCTTCCGGAAGGCGGCATCAACGGCCTGTACTTCAACCCTGATTCTGACGGTCACTATGTCAACGTGATGCAGTTCAATGGCGGGACGTTGATTCTTTGGAACACCTTCGATCCCAATGGTGCGCAGGTGATGATCTACGCGGTGGGCGAGTTGAATGAGGATCGTTCTGCGGTGCTCGATGCTCCAGCCTGGACCAACGTAGGTGGGCGGGTTGGTCTCGACGGAACGGTTGAAGCGGCCGAGGTCGAACACTGGGGAACGCTGTCGATTCAGATGGACGATTGCAAAACAGGAACGCTCCAGTTCAACAGTGATCGTTCCGACTACGGTAGTGGAGCATTGCCGCTGAAGCGGCTGGTCCGAATCAAGCAAATTGGCTGTGCAAATCCAGTAGCGGAGTAATTGCTCTAGGGCTCAGGACCACTTGATTCACTGGCACCAGCAAGCGTTGGGTGCCGGTGTGATCAAGGCCATGAATGTCCGCTTCTGGCCGAAATCCGACCAATCTTTGGGGACGCTTTTCGGCCATAATAAGCCACGGCCCTATACTGGACTGACAGGACTGTTGCCACCGTTATTGGAGAGGAACATGAAAGGGACTGTCTTAGGCGCATTACTTGCGCTGTTTTTCGCCCTGCCAGCCGGGGCTGAACCCATCCAGAAATATACATTCGCCATCAAACTCATAACGGCCACTGGACAGGAAGGTCCAATGACTGTGATGGTCGGAGACGATTCCCCTATGTCATTGACGACTCCATCGGGGAATGAAGTCCACATCACCATGAAGCGTGTGCAGAAAGGTGATCGCAGCCTGGTCGAAGTCAGTAGCATTGTGGATTTAATCGTTGATGGTGAGTCAACAAGATCCGCCTTGCCGACGGTATACGTTTCGGGCCCCGGTCTGGTGGAGATTGCGGCAAACGGTGAACAAGTAGAAGGGCAGCTAAAGTCCCTGCAAGTGGATTTGAAGTCAATTGAATCGACCTAGGCGAAGAGACTTCTGACCAAACGTTCAAATTTGAGAATGTCGTCTTCTGGCTGGTTTCGGGCTTCATCCGCTGAGGCTTACTTGAGGTGATTGCTCCGGCACATAAGAGACAATAGGCCTTGGTTTTTTGCCCTAACAAATCAATGGGATAGAATTAGGGGCACCTACAGAGGGAATGCGGGTCCGAAAAATAGGGTCCACCATAGGGGTACTACCCACCGCCATTCTGAGTAATTGGTAGGGGTAAAGGGGTAATGCTTCCTCGAAATAGGGGGGGCTATAGGGGCAATAGCGTTCAGAAATAGGGTCCACCTAAGGGGAAGTCCCCTCCACCCGACACCCAATGGGGTCCCCTTAGGAGTGAAGCCGCCCACGGACCTTCGGCAATAGGGTCCGTATTGGTTGAAAGACACCCGGCAGCACCTCAGTAATAAGCGCGTTATTGGAGGAAAGTCTGTGCTCACCTTCCAGGGCGCACAATGTCGCGCTACGGCCCTCCCTCTACACCTTGAAAGTCACACCTAAAACTGCGTGATCGGTCCTCAGCGGCACTTCCGCTGCTCCCGGGACTTCTCACTACTCACCTGATCAAAGGAAACCGATATGAACGACCAGTCCCCTAACGGCGGGGAGACTTGCTCCTGCCTGAAAGATGCCTTCGCGATGACCCCGCGCCTGAACCCGGTCGAGACCCGAGTAGTGCGGGACATCCGGTTTGATCTCAGCAGCTTCGATGCCCTGCAGGACGCCAAGCGGCTACTGTCGGAGCACTGGGGGCGGCTGATGACCAACGCTGAGACGCTCCGCGTTGTGCTCTTGAGTCATCCCTTGGCAACACAGAACGGGCTCGGGGAGTAGTAGGGTGGGGACGCTGGAAAAGCGACAAGAGACCTCCCGAAGCCCTGAAGAGACCCTCAGACGGTGGAGGGGAATGCCCGAGACCCGATGCGACATCTCGGACCTCCAAACGGACGAATCGCTCCAAGTGAGAGACCCTTCTGTGGTCGAGGTAGCGAGGGCGAGAGGCCAGGAAAGGAGGCTGGCCGAGTCGGTAGCCACAATGCGAACGACACTGGAAGCATCCTCGAAAACGGAACTTGAGCCCATATTGGTAGCAAGCGTCGACGGCAGGCTGCTCGTTGTGGACGGACACCACAGACTCAAGGCATATCGACTTGCTGGTCGGTCAGAGGCCCCGTGCAAGGTGATCCCAACGAGCATGAAAATGGCCTACTACTGCTCCCTCCTCATGAACGCGGACGATAGGGCCGTTGAGATGACTCCCGAGCAGTACCGAGAGGCGGCGTGGCAATTCATCATGGCTGGTACGCGAGGAGGGAGAGCGCCCAGACCTGCACACTGGTCAACCCGCTACATCCAAGCTCAATTCCGGATCGGCTCCAACAATACAGTCAGTTCGATGTTCAGAATTGCGGAAACGGTCCACGAAAGGGAGTGGGAAGACAACTGGATCAACCGCCGGACAGGTTACCCCTTCTGGAAGTTCGCCCGGAGACCTGAGGGGATGCAAACAGTCTGGGAACTCAGGGACGAAATCATGGATGATGCGAGAAAGGCAGCCCGAGACTTGGGAAAGACGCTGGAGCGCTACGGTTTCGACTCGTTCATGGCGGGGCTTCGTATTCTCAGGAGCGAGCGGTTCGGAGGATACGCACAGCCGGTGGACCACCAGGTACTACCTCAGCCGAACGATAGGGCCAACTATCTTCCTGCGGACCACCCAGAGTTCGAGTACTGAGCACGGGGTACTGTGCAAACTCATCTAGCTCACCTGAACAGTGGAGGTGTGCGAATTGCACAGGTACCCGGTCTAGGTTGCCCGATATTTCTGCCAAGAATATGCGTCTGCCCACTTCTATCCAGTGTGACAAGCGATAACCCCCCGTGCCCCCTCGGCCCGCCCAGGGGGTGGCTTTCCTACAAATCGGCAAGGGCACATCGCACACGATAAGACCGCAAGGTGCACCACCATCCTCATGCCCCCGGACACCACCGGCACACCCCTGCCGGTAGCTTCTCCCCGACCTTCGGTGTCCGGGGGCGTTCCCAAGTGACCGCCGATGAGGGTCCGCCCATGCGTACCAAAAAGTACACGACGGCGGACACCTGTTGACGCGTACCTCAACACGTACCACAATGATCGTACGCAAACATCTAAATGTATAGGTACAGGAGGTAGCACATGAGCGAGATCATCGGGTACGCAAGGGTGTCCAGCACCGGCCAGTCATACGAAGTTCAGAAGGAGAAGTTGGAAGCATCAGGGTGCACGAAGGTATTCAGGGAGAAGCGGTCGGGGACACAGGCTGCGACCCGCCAGGAACTCCAGAGAGCCTTGGAGTACGTCAGGGAAGGGGACACCTTTGTGGCGACTCGGCTGGACCGCGTGGCCCGCTCCCTGAGCGATCTGCTGAACATTGCAAACCGGCTCAAGGGCAAAGGTGTAGCGCTCAGGGTGCTCGACCAGAACATCGATACGAGCAACTCTGAGGGGCGTCTCCAGTTCCACTTGCTTGGTGCCTTTGCGGAGTTCGAGAACGAGATTCGTCGAGAGCGGCAAGCGGATGGGATCGCTAAGGCTCAGTCCAAAGGGGTCCGCTTCGGACGTAAGGCTGCGCTCAGCGAGGAGCAGAGAGCAACCATCCGCAGGCTCCGCGAGGAGGAGGGTTTCACCGTTCCACAGTTGATGGAACGATTCAGCGTTGGACGTACGACGATCTATCGGGCGTTAGGGGTCAACACGTAGTGGCGGGCTACAGGGAAAGCAGAGACCCTGGAAGTCGAAATACTGAGGGTGCGTAAGTCCGGCGCACTCTTTTTTTCGAGAAGCTAAGGCGAGTCAGGGTATCGGACAACGAATCCGCCTAGCCAACGATTGAGTTCCCGCCGATCCGGCGGGATGTGATGCCAAAGTGGATGTTCAGTCAGAAAGGCGAACGGACCTCCGACCGTCGCCCCTCCTTCACGCGACCGCCCGCTACTTGGCAGGTAGACGTCGTAAGCTTCTACCTGTTCGAAGGAAGTGAGCATGTCAGCCACGCTGTGCCTACCTTCTTCAATCCCTTCAAGCCACCGGTCCGCCTCGTTGCGGGTCACCCGGAAATCGAATTGGCAATAGCTTCTTGCTCGTTCCAAGCGGCCAACGAAATGAGAAAGACCCGCCAACGTGGCATCGCGATAATATCTGAGTGCTGCCGCCTCAATTCGCACAACTAACTCCAGATCGGTGTGGGCCAGAATCCATTGGTCGCGCTCTCGGTCTCGTTTCCAATCATGAAAGTCCTTGCCATCGACTTCCCATCCGACGCGGTCATTCGTCACGAAGTCCATTCGATATCGCCCCCCATCAACTTCAACTTGCTGCTCAATGGTTCCGGGGCCATAGAACTTGTCTAGACAGGTGAGAAGCGCTTCTTCGGCTGGCGACTCGCACACGCGGTACCCCGAGTAGGGGCGCTTTCCACTGTTAACGAACTCAACCCAGCGTTTGAGCGACTCATCATGCATATCAGTCACGAATGTCTATGCACAAAGTACAAGGATACCGGACGGCCACCTAGCCGCGTGGCGCACGTAATGACGTCGAGAAGGGCAGCGGGAGTAAGATGTCTGCCTATCAATGGGCATGAGAATCCACAAGTGAAGCACTTTCAACTTCCTGAAACAGATTTCCTGGCCGAGATCGAGAAGGTGGTCCGCCCGTCCGCGCCAATCGACAAGTTCGAGTTGCTTCTAGGGCGAGACGAGGACCTAACTGACATTCGGAGGTCGCTTCATGCAGCGGGTCGGCACGTATTCATATACGGAGACCGGGGGGTGGGGAAAACCTCTCTTGCGCTCACGGCAGCGTACGACTATCAATCCTCAGAAAGCGACCCAGTTACCGTGAGCTGTGGACCGAACGAGACGTTTGCAGACCTCATTAAATCCATCGTTAGAAAGGGACCTGAGGCAGTACTTAACCCAACAACAAAGAAGACTTCGACTGGAATCGACGCAAGAGTCGTAAAGGGATCAAGGGAAGTAAATGAAGTATCGGAAGCTATCGGCTCAGAGATTACCATCGACCGCGCCATCTCGTTAGTCGCGCAGGCTTTTGCGTCCGCGCCAGCGCACACCGTTGTTGTCGTCGATGAAGTCGACATGATCAAGGATCGGCGTCAGACGAGCTTACTCGCTTCCTTCATCAAGGCCTTGGGGGATAGGGCAGTCCCGATCAAGTTTATCTTCACTGGTGTAGCGTCCACTTTGGACGAGCTTTTGGCTGAACATCAGTCCGCATTCCGGCAACTCCACCCTGTTAGACTCGAAAGACTGATGTTGCAGTACTTAGGAGACTTTGTTGTTCAGGTATTCGAGCATTTCGATCTAGAAGTGGATGACAGCGTGAAATGGAAAATTGGCCAAGTGAGTGATGGATTTCCGGCCTACGTCCACATCATTTGCAGATCAATGCTGTTGCACATCTACGACAACGACTTGCAGATTGAAGAGGTAAAGGAATCGGAACTCTACTCATCTATCGACCATGCCATCAGGGAAGTGGCCGACGGGATAAAACAACCCTATGAGATGGCGACAGGATCGAAGGATCAGGTGATCGAACACCTAATTTGGGCTACGGCAGATTCGCAAGACCTTGAGAGACAGCTGGCACATGTCAAGCGTTCCTACCAAAGCATTTGTTATGCCCTTTCGATCGAGCCGCTTCAGGAAGGCATGGTGTCCGCAAAGCTCAATAAACTGAAGCAGCCAAGCCACGGTCAGATACTGTCGGCAGTTCCCCCCAACAAGAAGGGCTGGTATCAGTTCACCGAAAGCATGGTGCGAGGCTATGCGAGACTAAAGGCGATGCAGCGAGGAATCGAACTCACCTACGAGCCTGATAAACCAGATTTAGTGAGCAGACCGCAGCCGTACACCAAACCCAGGCACGTTTATCGGGACCCTTCGAATTACATCCCCAACATGAGAGGTTATGGCAGTGGCCCTAGACGCGAATCGAACAGGGCACCGAAGCGAAAGCGTTGACCCATGCAACACAATTGCCCCACAATGAAGCCATACCGGGGCCGGAACCTAGCCGAGTAGCGGGTTTCAGGGACAGACCAGCGTATCCCTCTCCCCCAGCCATAAAGAAAAAGCCCGCCTCGAGCGGGCTTTTTCTTTATGGCTGGGGGAGAGGGATAGCAGAAGCTCCTGGCACCGCAGGTGCCTTGGGGGTTCGACAAATTCGCCGGGAGCGAATTTGCACGAGCGAAGCGAG
>JAUHYP010000056.1 GCA_030426265.1 Gammaproteobacteria bacterium
AATATCAGGGCCAAAGAGGCGTGACGTTACCCAAGGCCTGAACCCACTATTCCAATGGCGGCTGCTGGATGAGGGTGGCGTAGGTTTCGAAGACGGTGCCGTCGCGCTGGACCACGAGATTGACCTGGTCACCGGGCATCAGCCGCGAGATGGCCAGCAGGACGGAGCGCGCATCGCTGAATTCCCGACCGTTGACGGACAGCAGGATGTCGCCGTTGCGCACGTTCGCGTTCCAGGCCGGGCCCCAGGGGTCGACGGCGCGCACGCGGATACCGCGCCGGATGGCGCTTCCGTCGGGCTGCAGCGAGGGGGGCAGGTCGGCGAAGGCGACGCCCAGCCAGCCGCGGCGCACCGACCCGTTTTCGATGATCTGCTCCATCACGTCCCGGGCGATGGCGATGGGGATGGCGAAGCCGATGTTCTGTCCGCCCGAGGCGCGCCCCAGGTTGCGGGTGTTGATGCCGATGACCTCGCCCTTCACGTTGACCAGCGCGCCCCCGCTGTTGCCGGAGTTGATCGCCGCATCGGTCTGGATGAAGTCTTCGTAGAGCTGGGCCTGCAGGTCGTTGCGCCCCGTGGCGCTGACGATGCCCATGGTCACGGTGTGGCTGAGGCCCAGGGCGTTTCCGATCGCGAGCACCACGTCCCCGACGCGCGGGGCGGTGTCCATCGCCATGGGCGCCGCGGGCAGGCCGTCCACGTCGATCTTGAGCACCGCCAGGTCGGTGGAAGGGTCTGCGCCGACAATCACGGCGTCGGCGTAGCGGCCGTCCCAGAGCGCGACCTGGATGTTCTGCACCTCGCTGACCACGTGGTTGTTGGTCAGGATGTAGCCGTCCTCACGGATCAGCACGCCGGAGCCGATCTCCGTTCGTGACACCAGCCGTTGCAGGCGGGGATTCACTTCCTGCAATTCGAACGTGAACGTGGTGATGCTCACGACGGAGGGCGCCGTGCGGTCCACCGCGTCGGCGTAACTGGAAACGGCCGGGGCCGTACCGACGTCCTGGCTTGGTGGCAGTAGCCGCTCGCGCAGGGCCGGCAGGGCGAGCACGAGCAGGAAGGCCACGGCCAGGCCGGCCGCCGCGGATCGCAGCAGAAACAGGGCGATGGCGCCGGATCGGCTCATGAACTGGGTCGGCTGGCGCCCGCCTGGGCGCTGGGGAGAGCGTGCATTCGCGCAGTCTAGCGGCAAAGCAATTGTCCCGCATGGCCGGGGTCGGATAAAATGCCGGTTTGGTCGGACCCGGCCCCCATCGGGTCCATCGGGACTCCGATGGACAAAAGGTCAACCCAGACGCCGCGCCGAAGCGTGCGCGGACGCAGGCACACCCGGGAGCACAGCATGTCATCAGATGGCGTGAACAACGAGCGGCGCCGATTTCTCATCGCCGCGACTTCGGCCGTCGGAGCCGTGGGCGTTGGATTCGCGGCGGTACCCTTCCTTGCTTCATGGCAGCCCAGCGCCAGGGCACAGGCCATTGGCGCGCCGGTCGAAGTCAACGTTTCCAAACTCAAGGAAGGACAGATCCTCAAGGTCCAGTGGCGCGGCCAGACCATCGGGGTGCTGAAGCGCAGCGAAAGCATGCTCAGTCACCTGCCCGAGGTGGATACGCACCTTCGCGACCCGTCCTCGGCCGATTCCGAGCAGCCGGGCTACGCGACCAACGAGGCGCGCGCCCTCAAGCCGGAATTCCTGGTGGTGAACATGCACTGCACGCACCTCGGCTGCATTCCCCAGGTGATTCCGCAGGTCGGGGCCCAGCCGTTCGACGCGGATTGGAAAGGCGGTTTCTACTGCCCGTGCCACAAATCGAAATTCGACCTGTCGGGACGGGTGTACACCGGCGTGCCGGCGCCCACCAACCTCAAGGTTCCGCCCTACAGTTTCGTCGATGACCAGACCCTGGTGATCGGCATCGATCCGGAGGGGACAGCCTGATGGCCCGCACGGAGGGGAAGGTCGCCCAACAGGCCAACGCCCTGCTGGACTGGGTGGACGATCGTCTGCCCGTCAAGTCCTTCTGGGACGATCACCTGGCGAAGTACTACGCGCCGAAGAACTTCAACTTCTGGTACTACATGGGCTCGCTGGCCCTGCTGGTGCTGGTCATGCAGATTCTCACCGGCATCTTCCTGACCATGCACTACAAGCCCACCGCGGAAGAGGCCTTCGCTTCCGTGGAATACATCATGCGCGATGTCGACTGGGGCTGGCTGATCCGGTACATGCACTCCACCGGCGCCTCGTTCTTCTTCATCGTGGTCTACCTGCACATGTTCCGGGCGCTGCTCTACGGCTCCTACCGCAAGCCCCGCGAACTGCTGTGGGTGTTCGGCATGCTGATCTACCTGCTGCTCATGGCCGAGGCCTTCATGGGCTATGTGCTGCCCTGGGGCCAGATGTCCTACTGGGGGGCGCAGGTGATCATCAACCTGTTCGGGGCCATACCGGCCATCGGCGAACCGCTGGTCGAATGGATCCGCGGCGACTATTTCATCTCCGATGCGACGCTGAACCGCTTCTTCGCCCTGCACGTGATCGCATTGCCCGTCGCGCTGCTGGGGCTGGTGGTGCTGCACCTGACCGCGCTGCACGAAACCGGGTCCAACAACCCGGACGGCATCGAGATCAAGAAGCTGAAGGACGAGAACGGCGTGCCGCTCGACGGCATCCCCTTCCACCCTTACTACACGGTCAAGGACATCTTCGGCTGCGCCATGTTCCTGCTGGTGTTCGCCTTCGTGATCTTCTTCTGGCCCGAAGCCGGCGGCCTGTTCCTGGAGCACGACAACTTCGTCCCGGCCGACCCGCTGGTCACGCCGGAGCACATCAAGCCGGTGTGGTACTTCACCCCGTACTACGCCATTCTGAAGGCCGTGCCGGACAAGCTCATGGGCGTGGTGCTGATGGGCGTGTCGGTGATGATCCTGTTCCTGCTGCCCTGGCTGGACCGCTCCCCGGTGAAGTCCATCCGCTACAAGGGCGCCTGGTTCAAGATCCTGCTGGCGCTGTTCACCGTCGCCTTCATTCGCCTGGGCATGCTGGGCATGGCGGAAGGGACGGTGGCGCAGACCTGGGAGACGCGCTGGTGGACCTTTGTCTACTTCGCCTTCTTCATCTGCCTGTTTTTCTTCAGCAAGAACGGCAAGACCAAACCGGTTCCGGAACGGGTGACCCACTGATGACGATTCGAATCGAAACGCCGTCCGCTCCCCGCTTCGGCACGCTGCTCCGCTCGGCGCTGGCCACGGCCGCGCTGCTGGTGTCCCTGCAGGCCTTCGCGGCCGGCGGGGCGGGAGCGCTGCCGCAGTCCGGGGCCAACGTCCACGACATCGCCAGCCTCCAACGCGGGGCCCAGCTGTACGTCAATTACTGCCTGGGCTGCCACAGCGCGGAGTTCATGCGGTACAGCCGTCTCGCCACCGACCTCGGCCTGAGCGAGGAGATGGTGATGCGCAACCTCGCCTTCGGCGACGGCAAGATCGGCGACCCGATGAGCATCGCCATGGACTCGGACGACGCCGCCCGCTGGTTCGGCAAGGCGCCGCCCGACCTGTCCGTGATCGGCCGCTCCCGTGGCGCCGACTGGCTCAATGCCTACATGTTGTCCTTCTATCGTGATGAGAGCGGCGTGTGGAACAACACCGTCCTGGAGAATGCGGCGATGCCGCATGTGCTCTGGCGCCTGCAAGGCATCCAGGAGCCGGTGTACGAGACCCACACTGACGGTGGCATGGAAGTGCGTACCGTCGCCCACCTCGAGCTGTCGGAACCGGGCCTGATGTCCCCGGAGGAGTACGAGGACGCGATGCGTGACCTGACCGCGTTCCTGATCTACCTCGGCGAGCCGGCCCAGCTCCAGCGCAAGCACGTGGGCGTTTGGGTCATGCTGTTTCTCGCGTTCTTCGCGCTGTTGGCTTATCTTTTGAAGGCCGAGTACTGGCGCGACGTCCACTGATCAAACCCCGGCGGGCCTGGAGCCCGGCGGGTCCGGAGAAAGTACCTGTGTCCATCACCGTAAAAGGCCGTTCCACCATGGCCCTGTATTCCTCGGCGAAGTGCCTCGAATGCCATCGCGTCCGATTCGTGCTGGCCGAGAAGGGCATCAATGTCGAGATCGTCGACGTCGACAGCGATCCCTCGGCCGCCGAGGACCTCGCCGAGCTCACGCCCTACAACGAGACCCCGACCCTGGTCGACCGGGACCTGGTGCTGTACGACGCGGGCGTGATCAACGAGTACCTGGACGAGCGCTACCCGCACCCGCCGCTGATGCCCGTGGACCCCGTGTCCCGTGCCCAGCTGCGCCTGGTGCACCACCGGGTGCTTCGCGACTGGTACCCGCTGGCGCGTGAAATCGAAGCGGCGACCGGACGCAAGGCGGACAAGCCCCGCAAGCAGCTGAAGGAAAGCATCATCGCCGCGGATGAACTGTTCCAGAACGCGCAGTTCGTGCTGAGCGACGAACTGAGCCTGGTGGATTGCTCCCTGGCGCCGCTGTTCTGGCGCCTGCCGGTGTACGGCATCGACCTGGGCAAGTCGGCCAAGTCGGTCCAGGCCTACATCCAGCGCCTGTTCAACCGCAATTCCTTCAAGGCCAGCCTCACCACCGCGGAGCGCGAACTCATCCTCAACGCCGCCTGAAGCCGGCGTGACGGAGCCGATGACCTCCAGCAAACCCTATCTGCTGCGCGCGCTCTACGAGTGGATCCTGGACAACGACCTGACGCCCCATGTCATCGTCGACGCGGGGGCCACGGACGTGGTCGTGCCGCCCCAGGCCATCCAGGACGGTCGCGTCGTGCTCAACGTCTCGCCCTCGGCCACGCGCGACCTGGCGATGGAAAACGACGCGGTCAGTTTCCATGCCCGGTTCGGTGGCGCCTCGCGCGAAGTGTGGTTGCCCATGCACGCGGTGCTGGCGATCTACGCCCGGGAAAACGGCCAGGGAATGATGTTTGCCGAGAACGGCGACACGCCCCCGGAGTCGCCGGACGACCCGGATCCGGATGACCGGCCGAAGGGCCCGAAACTGCGCGTCATCAAGTAGGCCGGACGTTTCGCCACGCGGGCCGGTCCCGGCGCGAATCCGTCCATCCGATCTACGGCCTGAGCAGCACCCCGACCGCGCCCGTGCCCCCGTCCACCGGTCTGCAGCTGATGAAGGCGATCACTGCCCGGTGGCGGCGCAGCAGGCGATTCACCATGTTTTTCAATACCGGGCCGTTTTTCGAGCGCAGGCCCTTGCCATGCACCACGCGCACGCACAGCAGGCCGTCTCGCAGTGCATCCTCGATGAAGGCCAGCAGGACGTCCCGCGCCTCGTCATGGGGCAGATGCCGGAGGTTGAGGTGCATTCCGGTCGCGAAGTCGCCGCGTCGCAGGCGCTTGAGCAGCCGCGGCGGGTAACCGTCGCGAAGAAACCGCAGTTCCTCGCCGGTTTCCAGGTCCATGTCTTCGCCGGGTTCGGGCGGGTCGAGCAGTTCCTCGAGGACTGCGCGTTCGTCCCGCAGGCGCTGGCGGGGCACCGGCGCCGGGCGGGGCGGTTCGTTCAGTACCCGGGGCTCCGAGTCGAGCGGCCGGGCGTCGGCCACCTCCGCCAGGAACAGGGCGAGGTCGTCATCCGTCGCATTTTCCTTGGTCACGGGTGCAGGCACGTTCACGAAAGGGGGTCGAGGCCGCTACAATAGCACCCGCTTTCCCACCGCGTCTTTCGGCGCCCAGGCAGTCCGGAGGGGCCACGCCCACGCATGCACATCCTGATCAGCAACGACGACGGCCTGTCGGCCACCGGCATCCAGGTGCTGGCCCGGCGAATGCGCCAACTCGGAGACATCACCATTGTCGCCCCGGACCGCAATTGCAGCGGGGCCAGCAACTCTCTCACCCTGGACGCGCCGATTCGCATCCACGAGGTGGATGACGGCGTGCACCGGGTTTCCGGCACGCCCACCGATTGCGTGCACATCGCGCTCACGGGCCTGCTGGACCAGGACCCGGACCTGGTGGTCTCGGGCATCAACCACGGCGCCAACCTCGGCGACGACGTGATCTATTCGGGCACCGTGGCCGCCGCCATGGAAGGCCGCTTCCTGGGCCTTCCGGCCATCGCCCTGAGCCTGGTCGCGGAAGAGAACCCGACCCATTTCGAGACCGCCGCGGAGGCCGGTGCGCGCCTGGTCCAGCAACTGCTGCGCGACCCGCTCCCGGCCGACACGATCCTCAACGTGAACATTCCGGACCGGCCCTGGGAGGACATCCGGGGATTCGAGGTCACCCGTCTCGGGCACCGGCACCGGGCCGAGCCCTGTGTCGCGACCCGTGATCCGAGGGGCCGGCCCATCTACTGGATCGGCCCGGCCGGGGAGGAGCAGGACGCCGGCCCGGGCACCGATTTCCACGCGATTCGCCGGGGCTACATTTCCGTCACGCCCATCCACGTCGACCTCACGCGCTACCAGGCCCTGGACCAGGTCGCCGGTTGGGTGTCCACCATCGAAACCGGCCGGTCCGTCCGCGCCGCGTCGGGCTCCGGCGCATGATCCATCACCGCCACCTGTCCGAAGGCTCGCGCGGCATCGGCATGACCTCCCACGGCACCCGCGACCGCCTGGTGTCGCGGCTGCGCGAAAAGGGCATCCGTGACGAGCGCGTTCTGGCCGCCATCCTGAACACGCCCCGTCATGCCTTCGTGGACGAGGCGCTGTCCAGCCGGGCCTACGAAGACACCGCGCTGCCGATCGGCCTGGGGCAGACCATCAGCCAGCCCTGGATCGTGGCGCGCATGACCGAGGCCCTGCTCGAGGGCGGTTCGCTGGACAAGGTGCTGGAGGTCGGTACCGGTTCGGGCTACCAGTCCGCGATCCTGGCGCAGCTGGTGAAGGAAGTGTTCACCGTCGAGCGCATCAAGGAACTGCTGCGCTCCTCGCGCAAGCTGTTCCACGAGCTGCGGCTGTACAACATCCATGCCCGCCACGCCGACGGTCACGTCGGCTGGACGACCCAGGCGCCCTTCGACGGCATCCTGGTGACCGCCGCGGCCCGGCGCGTCCCGGAGGAACTCGTCGCCCAGCTCGAGATCGGCGGGCGGCTGGTCATGCCCCTGGACCGCGGGTCGGAGCAGCGCCTGCTGGCCATCCGGCGCACCGAGGACGGCCAGGAGACCGAGGACCTCGGCGCTGTCGTGTTCGTGCCCATGCTCAGCGGCCTGGCCTGAGGCGAACCGGATGAGCGGGTCCTAGATGTTTACGGCGCTGTATGACCGTGTCCTGTCCTGGTCGGCCCACCCGAAGGCGCCCGCCTACCTCGGGGCGCTGAGCTTTGCCGAGTCATCCTTTTTTCCGATTCCCCCGGACGTCATGCTGGCGCCGATGTGCCTGGCGCGGCCCTTGCGGGCCTTCCGCTATGCGGCCCTGTGCACCCTGGCCTCGGTGCTGGGGGGGCTGGCCGGCTACCTCGTCGGGCGCCTGGCCTTCGCCGGCATCGAGGGTTGGTTGATGGGATCGAGCTATGCACCGGCCTTCCAGCAGGCGGTCGAGTCCTTCGAGGTCTACGGCTTCTGGTACATCCTGCTGGCCGGGTTCTCTCCCATTCCGTACAAGGTGTTCACGATCAGCGCCGGTGTGGTCGGCATGCCGCTCGCGCCGTTCCTGCTCGGTTCCGTGGCGGGGCGTGGCGGGCGGTTCTTCCTGGTGGCGTCGCTGATCCGCCTCGGAGGTGAATCCTTCGCTTCGCGACTGCGCCCCTGGGTGGATGCGATCGGCTGGGCGACGGTGGCGCTGGTGGTGATCGGGTTCATTGCCTGGCGCACTTTCGGGGGAAGCGCGTGAGCCGTGCTGTCCGGGTCCGGCTGATGTTGCTGGCGCTGACGGCGCTGCTCGCGGCCTGTTCTTCCCGCCCGCCCGCGCCGGTCGTGCAGCGCTCGGACCGCCCGCCGCCGGCGGAGATTCCCGTGGACGGGCTGTACCGGGTCCGGCAGGGCGATACCCTGTACGGCATCGCCTTCAAGTACGGCCTGGATTACCGGGACGTGGGTGGCTGGAACCGCATCGCTGCGCCGTTCACCATCTACCCGGACCAGGTGCTGCGGCTGAGTCCGCCGCCGTCCGGCCAGTCCCGTGTCGCCACGACCGGCGTGCGCAGACCGTCCAGCAGCACCACGACGTCATCGACCCCGCCGCCCGCCGCGAATTCGCCCACGCCGGCCACGACCCGGCCGGCCACCACGACGGTATCGAAACCCGCTCCGTCCCAGCCGGCGCCGGCAGCGACCCCTCCGGCGACAGCCCCGACACCGGCGCCGAAGCCCGCGACGACCGCCTCCGCTTCGGCCTCGGGCTGGGCCTGGCCGGTGGACGGGCGCCTGCTGCGCACCTTCAAGGACGGCGATCCCAGCCGCAACGGCCTCGACATCGCCGGCAAGGAGGGCCAGAACGTGCTGGCCGCCTCGGGCGGTGAGGTGGTCTACAGCGGCAATGGCCTGATCGGCTACGGTGAACTGGTCATCGTCAAGCACGACGATCGCCTGCTGAGCGCCTACGCCCACAACCGCCGCCGGCTGGTCGCCGAAGGCGATGTCGTTGCCCGCGGCCAGAAAATCGCCGAGATGGGCCGCAACGACCGCAACGAAAACGTGCTGCACTTCGAGATTCGCCGCGATGGGAAGCCCGTCGATCCCATGAACTACCTGCCGCGAAAGTAGGGCGAAAAGAGGGTTCCACCCGCGGGTGGTTCCGCGGAACGGAAGTCCCGCCCCACTATGACAGCAACGCGGACTTGTGGTAGTTTTCCTACCCCGCCCAGATAAATACAGCGTCCGCTCTCCCCGGGGGGGAAGTCGGCAGAAACGGTCGGACTACGGCCAACGCATCCCGCGAAGGCCCCTTCGTATTCCTGAGGGGAGGAAAGGATGGGAGGATCGACGGGCGAGCGCAGCGAACGCAGCGCTAAACTCTCAACAGATGACGGAAGTACTGCGACCCTGCGCGTACCCGCATCGAAAACCAGCCGGACCCGTTCCCGTCCGGCGCACCACGGCGACGTTACCCGAATTTACCTGAGTGAAATCGGACGAACCCGCCTGCTGACCGCCGACGAGGAAAAGTCCCTGTCGCGCGCTGCCCGCAAGGGTTGCGTGGCAAGCCGGCAACGCATGATCCAGGCCAACCTGCGCCTGGTGGTGAAGGTTTCGCGTGCGTACATCAACCGCGGATTGCCCCTGCTGGACCTGATCGAGGAGGGCAACCTGGGATTGATTCGTGCCGTGGAAAAGTTCGATCCCGAGCGGGGTTGCCGCTTTTCCACGTACGCCACGTGGTGGATCCGCCAGTCGGTGGAACGGGCCATCATGAACCAGTGCCGCACGGTGCGGCTGCCCATCCACGTGATCCGCGAGCTCACGACGTTCCTGCGGGCCTCGCGCGAACTCGAGCAGCAGCTCGGCCGCCGGCCCTCGCCGGAGGAGATCGCCGACCAGGTGGACCGGCCGGTGGAAGACCTCCACCTGATGTTCCGCCTCAACGAGCCCACTTCGTCAGCCGACGAACCGATGAGCACCGGGTCGGACCGGCCCCTCGTCGAATCGCTGACCGACGAGAACAACCGGGATCCCGAGCTCGAATACGCCGACCGGGCGGCCAGCCAGCTGCTTGACCATTGGCTGGACCTGCTGCCGAGCCAGCAGCGAACGGTCGTGGAGCACCGCTTCGGCCTTCACGGCAAGGGCCGGCGCACCCTGGAGGAAGTCGGCCAGCTGCTCGGCGTCACGCGCGAGCGGGTTCGCCAGGTGCAGATCGCGGCCCTGGTGCGCTTGCGGGAGATTTCCCACCGCGAAGGCGTTTCGGAGATGCCGTTCTTCGAGTAAGCCCACCGGCCCCTGCAGGCCGGCCGTCGGATTCAGAGGGGGAGCAGGGCGGCGACCACGCGCCGCTCTTCCATGGCCAGGACATTGAAGGTCCGGCAGGCGGCCTGCGTGCTCATCACCTCCACGCCGACACCGGCGCGGTAGAACGGCGCCAGCAGCGCCGGCGGCAGGAATTGCTGGGTCTCGCCGGTGCCGAGCAGGACCACTTCCGGGTCCATCGCGAGGACGGCGTCGAAATGGATCGGAGCGAGGTCTTCCACGCAGGAGGGCGGCCAGTCCGCCAGCAGTTCCTGCGGACCGAGCACCAGGGCGTCCCTGTAACGGGTGTCGCCGATCCGGATTCCGTCCGCGTCGGCCGAACGGACCGTCAGGTGCCGGCCGGGGCGTTCGAGGACCAGTTGACTCACCGCTCGCGGCTCACTGGCCGCCGCGGGGCAATTCGATGACCGGCTTCCTGGGGTTGCGGCGGTAGAAGCAGGCGACCTGGCCGATGGAGTGCACCGGTTCGGCGCCGAACCGGCGCTCGATCTCGGCACTGAACGCGCGCCGCGTGTCGCGGTCGGTCCGCAGGCGGACCTTGATCAGTTCGTGCCGGTCCAGGGCCTGGTCGATTTCCTGGAGCACATTCTCCGTGAGGCCCTTGTCGCCCACCATCACGACCGGGTTGATACCATGGGTGAGGCCACGCAGATAGCGCTTTTGCGCATTGGAAAGACTCATGTCGCAGTCCGGAAATTCGAGGTGCCGTGATTCGGTGCGCCAGTGTAACGCAATCAGTCATGGAAACGGGCCGCGGGCCCGGAATCCCCGGGGGCGGAATCATGGCGCGTAGCAAGAGCAGCGGCCGTTGGTTGAAGGAGCACTTCGACGATCCCTATGTGCAGCAGGCGCAGCGCGCCGGCTACCGTGGACGCGCGGCCTACAAGCTGGTGGAGCTCCAGGAGAAGTACCGACTCGTCCGTCCGGGAGACCGCGTGGTCGACCTGGGCGCGGCGCCCGGCGCCTGGTCGCAGGTGGCCCTGGAGGCCCTGGGTGGCAAGGGCCGGCTGTTCGCCCTGGACATCCTGCCCATGGAACCCCTGGAGGGCGCCATGATCATCGAGGGCGACTTCACCGAGGACGGCCCGCTCAAGGCGCTGGAAGCGGCGCTGGAGGGCGGCAAGGTCGATCTTGTGTTGTCCGACATGGCCCCCAATATGAGTGGCATGAACGCGGTGGACCAGCCGCGCGCCATGTACCTCGCGGAACTGGCGCTGGCGTTCGCCAAGGACTGGCTGAAACCTGGTGGCCGTTTTCTGGTCAAAGTGTTTCATGGCGAGGGGTTCGACCCCTTTCTCGCCGAGTGTCGCCAGGCCTTTGACAAGGTCACGATCCGCAAACCCGCGGCCTCGCGGTCGCGCAGCCGGGAAGTCTACCTGTTGGGGCATGGCCTCCATGCAGGGTAGACTGGCAGCTGGCGGCGAAGCGTCCAGCGCGCCTTCCCATTGAATCGACAGGAATTCCGATGGCCGGAAACAAAGACGAAAAGCCCTCGAACGACCTCGTGAAGAACCTTCTCACGTGGGCGATCATCGCCGTGGTGCTGATGTCCATCTTCAACCACTACGCCAGCGTCTCGGGCCAGAAGGACGATTTGTCCTATTCGGAATTCCTCGACCAGGTGCGCAACGGCCAGGTGACCGAGGTCAACATCCAGAGCGACCCTTCCGGGCACACCATCCGTGGCCGGTACGCCAGCGGCAGCGAATTCATGTCGCGCGGCCCGCAGGACCCCAAGCTCGTCGACGAGCTGCTTGAAAACGACGTCGAGATCATCGCCGAGCCGCCGGCCGAGCGTTCGGTGCTCATGGATCTCGTGATCAACATCATTCCCGTGCTGCTGCTGATCGGCCTGTGGGTCTATTTCATGCGCCAGATGCAGGGCGGCATGGGTGGACGGGGCGCCATGTCCTTCGGCAAGAGCCGCGCCAAGCTGCAGGGCGAGGACCAGGTGCCGGTGACCTTCGCCGACGTGGCCGGCGTGGAAGAGGCCAAGGAGGAAGTCGGCGAGCTGGTCGAGTTCCTGCGTAACCCGGGTAAATTCCAGAAGCTGGGCGGGCACATCCCGCGCGGCATTCTCATGGTGGGCTCGCCCGGCACGGGCAAGACCCTGCTGGCCCGCGCCATCGCCGGCGAGGCCAAGGTGCCGTTCTTCTCCATCTCCGGTTCCGACTTCGTGGAAATGTTCGTGGGCGTGGGCGCCAGCCGCGTGCGCGACATGTTCGAAACGGCCAAGAAACACGCGCCCTGCATCATCTTCATCGACGAGATCGACGCCGTTGGCCGCCACCGTGGCGCCGGCCTGGGCGGTGGCCACGACGAGCGCGAGCAGACACTCAACCAGCTGCTGGTCGAGATGGACGGCTTCGAGGGGGGCGAGGGCGTGATCGTGATCGCCGCGACCAACCGCCCCGACGTGCTGGACCCGGCCCTGCTGCGTCCCGGCCGCTTCGACCGCCAGGTGGTCGTGCCGCTGCCGGACATCATGGGCCGCGAAGCCATTCTCAAGGTGCACATGCGCAAGGTGCCGATCGCCGACAGCGTCGACCCGCGGGTCATCGCGCGTGGCACGCCGGGCTTTTCCGGCGCGGACCTCGCCAACCTGGTGAACGAGGCGGCGCTGTTCGCCGCGCGTGACAACGCCAGCGAAGTGTCCATGGACCACATGGAGCGTGCCAAGGACAAGATCCTGATGGGCTCGGAGCGCCGCTCCATGGCCATGTCGGACAAGGAGAAGCGCCTGACGGCCTTCCACGAGGCCGGCCATGCCATCGTCGGTCGCATCGTTCCCGAGCACGACCCTGTGTACAAGGTGACCATCATCCCGCGTGGGCGCGCCCTGGGCGTGACCATGTTCCTGCCCGAGCAGGACAAATACAGCATTTCGCGCCTGCAGCTCGAGAGCCAGCTGTCCAGCCTGTTCGGCGGGCGCGTGGCCGAGGAACTGGTGTTCGGCGAGGAAAACGTGACCACCGGCGCCTCCAACGACATCGAGCGCGCCACGCAGATCGCGCGCAACATGGTCACCCGCTGGGGCCTGACCGAGGCCCTGGGCCCGCTGACCTACACCGAGGACGAGGACGAAGTCTTCCTGGGCCGCTCCGTGACCCAGCACAAGCATATGTCCGACGACACGGCGCGGCGCATCGACGCCGAGGTGCGGCAGATCATCGACACCGCCCACCACCGCGCCCGGGACATCCTCGTGGAAAACCGCGACAAGCTGGACATGATGGCCGACGCGCTGATGAAGTACGAGACCATCGACACGGCCCAGATCGACGCCATCATGGAAGGTCGTGAACCCAACCCGCCGGCGCACTGGAACGACAACCCGACGACCAAGGGTGGCGGTTCCGGTGGCGGACAGGCCGGGAAGGAACCCGCCCGGGGCCGGGATGCGGATGACGCCTCCCCCATCGGCGGTCCGGCCAGCCAGACCTGAACAGGACTCCGAACCGACGAACGGCGCCGCGAGGCGCCGTTCGCGTTTCCGGATCCTGCACGCGCGGCCTCATGCATGGTTGACCTGATCTTTCCCCGGCCCGGCGCCACGGTTTCACCGCGGGTGATGGGCGTGCTCAACGTCACGCCGGACTCCTTTTCCGACGGCGGCCGCTGGACCGGACGGGATGCCGCCGTTCGGCACGCCGTCGAAATGGTGGAAGCCGGCGCGGACATCATCGACATCGGTGGCGAATCCACCCGTCCGGGCGCCGCGGACGTCCCGCTGCCGGAGGAGCTCGACCGGGTCGTCCCGGTGATCGAGGCCCTGCGCGCCGAACTCGATTCCGCGATCGTCCTGTCCGTCGACACCAGCAAACCGGAGGTGATGCGCGCCGCTGCCGCCGCGGGCGCCGGCCTGCTCAACGACGTCTATGCCTTGCGCCGGGAGGGGGCCCTGGAAGCGGCCGCCGGAACCGGCCTGCCGGTCTGCCTGATGCACATGCAGGGCGATCCGCGCACCATGCAGCGCGAACCCCGCTACGACGACGTGGTGGGCGAGGTGGAGTCCTTCCTGCTCGAGCGCGCCGAAGCCGCCATGGCGGCCGGTATTGCGCAGGAACACATCCTCATCGACCCCGGTTTCGGTTTCGGCAAGACGGTGGATCACAACCTCGAACTGCTGCGGGCATTGCCGCGGCTTTGCGCTCACGATTATCCATTGCTGGCGGGCCTGTCGCGGAAGTCGATGCTGCAGGGTCTGACCGGCCGGGCAGTGGATGAACGCCTGGCGGGGTCGCTGGCGCTGGCCCTGGCGGCAGCGCGGGGCGGCGCCGCCATCGTGCGGGTTCATGACGTGGCTGAAACCGTGGATGCGCTACGGGTGATGGCCGCCGCATGGCCCGACAGGGGCGCCAGGGGGTAGAATCCCGCGCCATGAGCAGACGTTACTTCGGCACCGACGGCATCCGCGGCCGTGTGGGCGAATCACCGATCACCGCGGATTTCATGCTGCGACTGGGCCGTGCCGCCGGCGCCGTGCTGGCGCCCAACGACCGCCGTTCGGTGGTCATCGGCAAGGACACGCGCATCTCCGGCTACATGTTCGAATCAGCCCTGGAGGCCGGGCTGGCCGCGGCCGGCGCCAACGTGGCCTTGCTCGGACCCATGCCGACCCCGGCGGTGGCCTACCTGACCCGAACGCTCTATGCCTGCGCTGGCATCGTCATCAGCGCCTCCCACAATCCCTATTACGACAACGGCATCAAGTTCTTCTCCGCCGAAGGCGAAAAGCTGCCCGACGAAGTCGAGGCCGCCATCGAGGACGAACTGGAGAAGCCGTTCACCACGGCGGATTCGGTCGCCATGGGCAAGGCCGTTCGCGTCGAAGACGCGGCCGGGCGTTACATCGAGTTCTGCAAGGGCACGGTGCCCTTCGGGACCCTGTTCAACGGCCTGCGCATCGTGATGGACTGCGCCAACGGCGCGACCTACAAGGTGGGGCCGGCCGTGCTGCGTGAACTGGGCGCCAAGGTTCGCGTCATCGGCAACACGCCGGACGGCCTGAACATCAACGACGGCTACGGCTCCACCAATCCCGAGGCCCTGCGCGAGGAAGTGTTGCGCGAAGGCGCCGACCTGGGCGTTGCCTTCGACGGTGACGGCGACCGCCTGATCATGATCGACGCCAACGGCGACACCGTCGACGGCGACGACATGCTCTACATCCTGGCCAGCGCGCGCCAGCAGGCCGGGCAACTACGCGGCGGGGTGGTCGGGACCGTCATGACCAACCTGGGCCTGGAACTGGCCCTGGACGAACTGGGCATTCCCTTCCAGCGCACCCCGGTGGGTGATCGCTTCATTCACCGCGCGCTGGTGGAAAACGGCTGGGTCCTCGGCGGCGAAGCCTCCGGCCATGTGCTCTGCCTGGACCGCACCAGCACCGGGGACGGCATCGTCAGCGCCCTGCAGGTGCTGGAGGTGGTCGTGCGCAGCGGCAAGACGCTGGCCGAGCTGCACGCGCCCATCCGCAAGATGCCGCAGACCATGATCAACGTGCCCATCGCCGCGGCCGCCAAATCGCGCCTCGGGGAATCGGAGGTCATCCGGAAGGAACTTGCCAGCGTGGAAGCGAAGATGAACGGCCGCGGCCGCGTCATCCTGCGTCCCTCCGGCACCGAGCCCCTGATCCGCGTCACCCTGGAAGGGGAAGACGAGGCGCAGATCGACCTGCTGGCGCACGAACTCGCCGAGGTCGTGCGCCGGGAGCTGTCCTGAGGGTTCAGTCCAGGACGCCCAGCTCCTGTCCGACTTTCGTGAACGCGGCCACCGCCTGCTCCAGGTGGTGGCGTTCGTGCGCGGCCGAGAGTTGCACGCGGATGCGCGCCTCGCCCTGGGGTACGACGGGGTAGAAGAAACCGATCACGTAAATCCCCTCGGCCAGCAGCCGGGCGGCGAATTCCTGCGCCAGCGGCGCGTCGTAGAGCATCACCGGGACGATGGGGTGTTCCCCGGGCTTGATGTCGAAACCGGCTTCCGTCATGGCGGCGCGGAACCAGCGGGTGTTTTCTTCCAGCCGGTCGCGCAGTTCGGTGGTTTCGGACAGCATCTCGAACACGCGGTTGGCCGCGGCCACCAGGGGCGGGGGCAGGGTGTTGGAGAACAGGTACGGCCGTGAACGCTGCCGCAGCAGGTCGATGATTTCCTGGCGCCCCGTGGTGAAGCCGCCGGAACCGCCGCCCAGGGCCTTGCCCAGGGTGGAGGTGTAGACGTCCACGCGGTCCTGCACGCCGCAGTGCTCGGCCGTGCCGCGGCCGGTGCGGCCCATGAAGCCCGTGGCATGGCTGTCGTCCACCATCAGCAGCGCGTCGTAGCGCTCCGCCAGTTCGGCGATCTCGTCCAGCTTCGCGATGGTGCCGTCCATGCTGAACACGCCGTCGGTGGCGATCAGGCGCGCGCGGCAGCCCTGCGTGTCCTTCAAGGCCTGTTCCAGCGCTGCCATGTCGCTGTTGGGAAAGCGATGCCGCTGCGCCTTGCACAGGCGAATGCCGTCGATGATGGACGCGTGGTTCAGCGCATCGGAGATCACCGCGTCCTCGGGACCCAGCAGGGTTTCGAACAGGCCGCCGTTGGCGTCGAAGCAGGAGGTGTAGAGAATGGTGTCCTCGGTGCCGAAGAAGTCCGAGATGGTCCGCTCCAGCCGCTTGTGCAGGTCCTGCGTGCCGCAGATGAAGCGCACCGAGGCCAGGCCGAAGCCGTGGTCGTCCAGGGCGTCGTGCGCGGCATCGATGACTTCCGGGTCGTCGGCCAGTCCCAGGTAGTTGTTGGCGCAGAAGTTCAGGACCTCGTCGCCGTCCTGGACGGCGATTTCCACGCTCTGCGGAGTGGTGATCACCCGCTCGGTCTTGTACAGGCCGGCCTCGCGGATCTCCTCCAGCGTCGCCGCCAGGCGGGACAGGTCGCGGCTCATGCGGCTTTCGCTCCCGCGATTTCACCCGTCCAGTCGCACACGACCTTGCCGCACTGGCCGGTCGCCATCAGCTGGAATCCGGTCTCGAAATCGTCGATCGGGATGTGGTGGGTGAGGACCTTCTCCAGCGGGAAGCCGGTCAGCACCATCTGCGTCATCTTGTACCAGGTCTCGTACATGCGCCGGCCGTAGATGCCGTGCAGTTCGAGGCCCTTGAAGATGACCTGGTCCCAGTCCGCCGGCGTGTCGTTGGGCAGCAGACCCAGCAGGGCCACCTTGCCGCCGTGGTACATGTTGCGCAGCATGTCGTTGAACGCGGCGGGATGGCCGGACATTTCCAGCCCGATGTCGAAGCCCTCCAGGCCCATGGCCTTGACGCGGTCGTTCAGTGATTCACGGCTGACGTTGACGGTGACGTCCGCGCCCATGTCGGCGGCCAGTTGCAGCCGGTAGTCGTTGACGTCGGTGATCATCACGTGCCGAGCGCCTACGTGCCGGCAGATGCCCGCGGCGATGATGCCGATGGGCCCGGCCCCCGTGATCAACACGTCTTCGCCCACCAGGTCGAACTGCAGGGCGCAGTGGGCCGCGTTGCCGAAGGGGTCGAAAAAGGCCGCCAGTTCCGGCGCGATGCGGTCGGGGATCGGCCACAGGTTGCTGGCCGGCACCACCACGTACTCGGCGAAGGCGCCGTCGCGGTTCACGCCGATGCCGATGGTGTTGGGGCACAGGTGGGGCCTGCCGGCGCGGCAGTTGCGACAGTGGCCGCACACGATGTGGCCTTCCGCGGACACGCGCTGGCCTTCTTCGTAACCGGTGACGCCTTCACCCAGTGCGGCGATACGGCCCACGAATTCGTGGCCGATGACCAGTCCGGGGCGGATGGTGCGCTGCGACCAGGCGTCCCACTTGTAGATGTGCAGGTCGGTGCCGCAGATGGCCGTCTTCTCGAGCTTCACCAGCACCTCGTTGGTGCCGGGCGCCGGGACGGGGACATCCTCCATCCAGATGCCCTCGGAGGCCTGTTTCTTGACCAGGGCGCGCATGGTGGCGGTCATGGTGGATCCTCGATCAGGACGGCCGGGGCCGCCGGGGTGGGGCAGGGGCCGGAATTATACCCGTTCCCGACAGGCCGGGCAGTGGCGCTTCCCGGCGGAACAGGCCACTTTCCCTATACTTCCGGGATGTGGACAAGGAATCCGGACATGCCTGGCCAACGGGTGGGCTCGCCGCTCGATCCCGGCAATTGCGAAGTGTGTCAGTACCCGCTGTCGGCACACGTCGCGGCGCGCAATCGGGGCCGGGCGCCGAAACTGTGTGACGAGCCGGAATGCCGCACGGCGTTCGAACTCGTGAAGTCGTTGAACCCGGCGGCCAGGACTGCGGTCCTCGATGCCCAACGCCAATCGATCCGGTGTCGGCGCGACGCCAGGAAACGGGTACAGCAGCACGTCAATTGGGTGAATGAAGTCCGGTCCCGCCAGAGAGAGGAAGCCTACTCGAAGCGAGATGAAATCCGGCCAGGATGGGCGGACCAGGACGTTCTGGTGATCGACCTGCCGATGATGGACGCGGAGATCGTGCCATTGCCCGACGAGCGCAAGACCGCGTTCCTCGAACATGC
>JAUHYP010000057.1 GCA_030426265.1 Gammaproteobacteria bacterium
AGGCCGTCCTGGTTGCTGACGATCACGAACTCGTAACCGGCGGCCTTCAGTCGCAGCAGGGCCGGGATCACGCCGGGCACGAGCTCCAGCTTCTCCAGGCTGTCGATCTGTTCATCGGCGGGCTCTTTGATCAGGGTGCCGTCGCGGTCGATGAAGAGGATGCGTCGTTTTCTGGCGGCCATGCTCAGGCTCCGAAGTCGTCGAGGGCGGCGCGCAGGGCGTCCATTTCGCCGGCACTGCCGACGGTGATGCGCACGCAGTGGTCCAGCAGCGGCTGGCCGTGGAAGTCGCGGATGCGCACGCCACGGGCGGCGCAATGGCGCACCAGGGCGGGACCGTCATCCACTCGGATCAGGGCGAAATTGGCTTCCCCGGGCCACAACTTTCGGACCCAGGAACGCTGGCGGAGGTCCTCCACGAGGCGCTGCTTCTCCTGGCGCAGTTCGGCCAGTAGCGCCGCCTGTGCTGGGCGCAGCGCGGGGTCCGTCACCGCCAGGGCCGCGTGGATCGCGGGGGCCGTCAATGGATAGGGCGCCATCACGCGCCCGAGCAGGGAGATCACCACCGGGTTGGCGATCAGTGCGCCGCAGCGCAGGCCGGCCGCGCCCCAGGCCTTGGACAGGGTGCGCAGCACGACGAGGTGCGTGTGGCGCGCCACGAGCTGCGCCGCCGAACCCGCGTTGCAGAACTCGATGTAGGCCTCGTCCAGCACCACCAGGGCGCGGTCGGTGGCCTGCGCCAGCACGGCGTCCAGGACGGCCGGGTCCAGCAGGTCGCCGGTCGGGTTGTTGGGGCTGGTGAGGAAGACCAGCTTGAGGTCTTCGGTCTGCGTCATGGCGGCGAGCAGGGCGTCCCTGCGCACGCCCAGCGTGTCCGGGTCGCGCGGCACCTGGACCACGCCGGCGCCCTGGATGCGTGCGGCCACGCGGTACATGCCGAAGCAGGGGATGGTTTCCAGGATCTGGTCCCAGCCGGCGCGGCAGAAGACGCGCAGCAGCAGGTCGATGCCCTCGTCGCTGCCCCGTGTGACCAGCAGCTGGTCCTCGGGCACCCCGTACAGCGCCGCCAGCCGTTCGCGCAGGGCGCCGGGCTGGGGCGAGGGATAGCGGTGCAGATCCAGGCCCTGCCAGGCCTCGTCGGGCAGCAGGCTGCGTGGCGCCTCGTTGGCGTTCAGCAGGACGCCGTCGGCGCCGGCGCTGCCGCGCGCGGAGACGTAGGGAGACAGGGCCAGCACTTCGGGCCGGGCCAGGGCTTCGAGGTTCATGCCCCTTCACCTCCGGCCCGGTTTTCCTCCTGGCGCTCGAGGCGGCAGGCCACCGCCATGCGGTGCGCCTCGAGGCCTTCTGCCTCGGCCAGGCGCATCGCGTCCCGGCCGGCGAGCGCCAGGCCCTCGGGGGTCGCCCGCTGCACCGTCATGCGGCGCAGGAAGTCGCTGACCGACAGGCCGCTGTAGGCCCGCGCGTAGCCGTAAGTGGGCAGCACGTGATTGGTGCCCGAGCTGTAGTCACCCAGGGACTCGGGAGTCCAGGGGCCCAGGAACACCGAGCCGGCCGCCGTCACCTCGTCCAGGAGGTCGTCCGCGTCCGCCGTGTTCAGGATCAGGTGCTCCGGGGCGTAGCGGTTGGATACGGCCACGGCCTCGCGCGTGTCGGCCACGCGCATCAGGCGCAGGTTCTGCAGGGCGTCGTCGAGGATGCCGGCGCGGGCGGTGCCGGCGGCCAGCGCGGGCAGCCGGCCCGCGACGGCGTCCAGAAGATCCGCGCTGTCGCTCACGAGCACGGCCTGCGAGTCGGCGCCGTGTTCGGCCTGCGAGAGCAGGTCCCAGGCCACCGCGACCGGGTCGGCGGCGTCGTCGGCGATCACCAGTACTTCCGAAGGGCCGGCCGGCAGGTCCTGGGCCGCGCCGCCGGGCCGGGCGGACACCTGGCGCTTGGCCTCGGTGACCCAGGCGTTGCCCGGGCCGAACAGCTTCGCGCAGGCCGGAATGCTTTCGGTGCCGAAGGCCATCGCGGCGATGGCCTGGGCGCCACCGGCGCGCACCACCTGGCGTACGCCGCAGTGGTGGGCCGCGGCCAGCACGGCCGGGTCGACGGCGCCGTCGGGGCCGGGCGGCGTGCACAGCACCACCTGGCCGCAACCGGCGATCGCCGCGGGGATGGCCAGCATCAGGACCGTGGAAATCAGTGGCGCCGTGCCGCCGGGCACGTACAGGCCCACCGGCGAGATGGGCACGTAGCGGGCCTGGCACTCCAGTCCGCGCTCGGTTTCCGTGCGAAAGGCGCGGGGCGCGCCGGCTTCGTGAAAGGCGCGGATGCGCCCGGCGGCGCGTTCGATGGCCTCCATCAGCGCTGGATCGATGCGCCCGCCGGCGGATTCGAGTTCCGCCGCCGGTACGGCCAGCGAGTCGGTGTCGACACCGTCGAAGCGCCGCGTGAGCTCGCGTAGGGCGGCATCGCCCCCGTCACGCACCGCGGCGAGGATGTCCGCCACCCGGGCCTCGAGTTCGCCCCGGTCCTGGGGCGGCCGGGCGAGCAGGGCGGCGCGTTCGGCCTCGTCGAGGCCGGACCAGTCCACCGGCGTCAGCGCGTTGGCGAGCCGGTCGTTCATGCCAGCATCTTTTCCACGGGCATGACCAGGATGGCCGAGGCGCCGGCGGCTTTCAGCGCCTCGAGGTGCTCCCAGAACAGGGTCTCGCGGCACACGGCGTGCAGGGCGACGCGCTCGCTGTTGCCTTCCAGGGTCAGCAGCGTGGGCTGTTCGGCGCCGGGCAACAGTTCGGTGATCTTCTGCACCGCGTCGCGCGGGGCGTGCAGCATGACGTACTTGCTCTCGGCCGCGTGCAGCACGCCGTCCAGGCGCATCAGCAGTCGGCTGAGCAGGGCCTGCTTGTCGTCCGGCAGTTCGCCCGCGCCGCAGTAAAGCGCCGCGGTGCTCTCGAACAGCACCTCCAGTTCGCGCAGGTGGTTGGCGCGCAGGGTGGTGCCCGTGGAGACGAGATCCGCGATGGCCTCGGCCGTGCCCAGGCCGGGGGCGATCTCGACCGATCCGGCCAGTTCGACGATCCGGGCCGTCACGCCCTTTTCTTTCAGCAGGTGGGCGGTCAGCGCCGGGTAGGAGGTGGCGATGCGCGCGCCATCCAGGTCCTTCGCGGCCTGCGCCGTCGAGTCTTCCGGTACGGCCAGGGACAGGCGGCAGCCGCCGAAGCGCAGCTTGCGCAGCAAATCCAGGCCGGTGCCGCCGTTACGATCGAGCATGACCTCGCGGGCGATGTTCTCACCCACGATGCCGAGTTCGCAGACGCCGTCCATCAGCATGCGGGGGATGTCGTCATCGCGCACCAGTAACAGGTCCACGGGAAAGTCCTGGCCGTACCAGAACAGCTTGTCCTTGCTGCGCGCGAACTGCAGGCCGCAGTTCTGCAACAGCGCCAGGGATTTCTCGGACAGGCGCCCGGATTTCTGGATGGCGACCCGGATACGGCTCATGGCGTGGTCCTCTCGCGGCGCAGGGCCAGCCGGTAGCCGCCCTCGCCCATGTTCAGGAAGCGTGCGACCCGACCGATGGTCGTGACGCTGACCCCCGTGATGTCGCTGATTTCGCGGTAGCTCAGGCCCTGTTCCAACAGGCAGGCCGTCCACCAGCGATCGACGATGGCTTCCAGTTCGGAAGGCGTGCACAGGTCCAGCAGGAACTGGCGGACCTCCTCCTCCGACTCCAGGGTCAGGAAGGCCTGGTACAGGGAGCGCGCCTGTGCTTTCAGTGCGGCGCGCTGGTCGTCGTTGTGGTGCTTCATGGTTGTGATAGTGTATTAACGTGTTAGTACATTGGTAAATGTTAACCGATCACCCGGATCATTTAAACCCTCCCTCTCACAGGCGCATCCAACTCCTGTCACCATTGATATCCGGCGCCGCGGCGCCCGCATGAGGAGCACAAGAAATGGCCCTGAAATCCTTCACCCTGGCGGTCGCCCTGCTGGCGTCCGCCAACCTGGCGGCCGATGTTCGCGAAGAACAGACCTTCAACTACACCCTGGAAAGCGGTGGCCGGCTGAGCATCGAGAACGTCAACGGCAGCATCACCATCGTCGGGGGCGGCGGCGACCAGGTGGAAATCCGGGCGTTCAAGAAGGCCAACAACCAGGAGGCGCTCGACGGCATCGAGATCCGTATCGACGCCACCTCCGATCGCATCGCCATCGAGACCAAGCTGCCCAACAGCCGGTCCTGGTGGGGCGGCGGCAACAACGGCGCCAGCGTGACCTATGAACTGTCCGTTCCGTCCAACATCAACCTGGACGGCATCGGGTCGGTCAACGGCGGAGTCGACATCCGCGGCGTGTTCGGCAACATCAAGGCCAAGACGGTCAACGGCGGCATCGACGTCCGGGACGCCTCGGCGGACCTGAAGGTCGAGACCGTGAACGGCGGCATCGACGCCACCCTGGCCTCGCTGACCGGCGACCAGCGCGTGAGCGCCGACACGGTCAACGGGCGCATCAACCTGACCCTGCCGGCCAATGCCGACGCCAGCGTGTCCGTCGAAACCGTCAATGGCAGCATCGACGGCGACGATTTCGGCCTGGAAGTCGAGAAGGGCTTTGTGGGCCGCAGCATGGACGGTGACATCGGCGACGGCAGCGCCCGCGTGAGCGCCGACACGGTCAATGGCGGAGTGAAGATCCGAAAAGGCTGAGACGGGGCCAGATCGGGGCCAGGTCGGGCATTGGGGCGGGGATCGCCTCGCGCCTGAAGGGCGGGATTCCCGGCCGCGCTGAACGACCCGAACACCTGCAACCACGGCAGATACAACGGCGGAGCCAAGGCTCCGCCGTTTGCCGTAGGCAGAAAGAAATCCTCGTGATATATTTCTGATATATCACCTTGAGGTCCTGCCGTGTCCTTTCCCCGCTGGCGGGGGGTCTTCCCCGCACTGACCACCCGATTCACGCCCGAGGGCGGCCTGGATTTCGACGCCATGGCGCGCCACCTGGAGTTCCAGCTCGAGGCCGGTGTCCACGGCATCATCATCCTCGGATCGCTCGGCGAAAACGCCACGCTCTCGCCGGACGAGAAAGTCGAACTGAAGCGCTTCTTCGCCCGGGAAGTCGGCGGCCGCGTGCCGTTGCTCGCCGGCATCGCTGAATGCGCCACCCGTGACGCCCTGGCCATGGCCGCCGCCGGTGAACAGGCCGGCCTGGACGGGTTCATGGTGCTGCCCCCCATGCGTTATCCCTCGGACCGGCGCGAGACCCTGGCCTGGTTTCGCGAGATCGGGCGCGGCACTGCCCTGCCGTTGATGATCTACAACAACCCCGTGGCCTACGGCACCGATCTCGTCCCCGAAGATTTTGCTGAACTCGGGGACATCGGGAACTACGTCGCCATCAAGGAATCTTCCGCCGACCCGCGGCGCTTTCCGGTCATCCGGCGGCAGTGCGGCGACCGCTTCGATCTGTTCTGCGGCGTCGACGACCTGGCCCTGGAATGCTTCTCCGTCGGCGCGGTGGGCTGGGTCGCCGGACTGGTCGTGGCATTCCCGAAGGAGACGGTCCGGCTGTATGAATTGATGGCGGCCGGCGACTGGGCGGCGGCCCGTGACCTCTACGACTGGTTCCTGCCCCTGCTGCAGCTGGACATCGGCCCGCTGTTCGTTCAGCAGATCAAGCTGGTGGAGGAACTGGTCGGGGTGGGCAGCGCCCGCGTGCGCGCGCCGCGCCTGGAGCTGGAGGGCGAAGCGCGCGCCCGTGTCGAGCGCATCGTCGCCGAGGCGCTCGCGACGAGGCCGGCGTTGTGAGAACGATGCTGGCAGTCCGTTCCGGTTCGCGACCAGGCTGAACCCAAACAGGCCCGACCCCATGCCGCCCACCGCCCCACGAGGTTCGATCCAGCGCAAGCGCACGCGCACGCTGGCCGAGAAGGCCTTCGACGAACTCGAGTCGCGCGTGGTCACCCTGCGCCTGGCGCCCGGCGAGACGGTCCAGGAAAAGCAACTGGCGGAATTGCTCGGCCTCGGCCGCACGCCGGTGCGCGAAGCCGTCCAGCGCCTTTCCTCCTACGGGCTGCTGCGCGTGTTCCCGCGCAAGGGACTGGTGGTGACACCCGTCGAGCGCGCCGAGCTCGCGCAGATCGTCGAGGTGCGGCGCGTGCTCGAACGCCTGTTGGTGATCAAGGCCGCCGAGCGGGCCAGCTACGACCAGCGCCAGGCCATGCACGCCCTGGCGGTCCATCTCGACGGCCTCAGCGACGACCTGTCCCTGTTCATGCGACTGGACCGCCGCCTGGACGAACTGCTGGCCTCCGCCTGCGGCAACACGCACCTGCGCAATGCGCTGGCGCCGATGCACGCCCACTGCCGCCGGCTCTGGTACATGAACCTCCCGCGCGTGGATCTTTCCAGCGCGGCCACGTTCCATGCCGCCCTGGCCCGGTCGGTGGTCGACGGCGATGGCGCCGGCGCCGTGCGCGTGCTCAACGGCATCATGAACCTGCTGGAGGGCCTGGTGGACGACCTGGGCCGGCTGGCATGAGCGCCGGGACCGGGCGGCACTGCCTGGTGCTGGGCGCGGGCATCGTCGGCGCCTGCTGCGCCTGGCGCCTGGTGGAAGCGGGCTTCCGTGTGACCCTGGCGGACCGGGGGCTGCCCGGACAGGCCACCAGTTTCGGCAATGCCGCAGGCATCTCCCCTTCGCAGGTCGTGCCGTTTTCCTACCCTGGGGTCTGGAAGAAGGTTCCCGGCTGGCTGCGCGACCCGCTGGGCCCCCTGACCATTCGCTGGCGTGACCTGCCCTGGACCGGGCCCTGGTTGTGGCGATTCCTGCGCGCCGGCACGGCCGAAGGGGTGCAGCGCGCCTCCCGGGCGCAGGCGGCGCTGATGCACCGCGTGCCGGGCGACTGGGACGAGCTGCTGGCGGCCACCGGGCTCCAGGACCTGCTCCGGCCACGCGGTGCGATCACTGTCTACGAACGACCCGAACAGCTCGAGACCGACCGCTGGATCTATGAACTGGAAACCGAACTGGGATTCCCGTGGAAGTTGCTGGACCCGGACGAGTTGCATGACCTGGCCCCGGCCCTGCGACTGGACGGTGGCGCGGCCCTGTACCTGCCGAGTTGGCGCCACACGGTGAACCCGGGGCGCCTGGGCGCGGCGATCGCCGACGACGCCATCGCGCGGGGCGTGCACTGGTTGCAGGACGAAGCGCTGGAAGTCACCGCGCGCCCGGACGGAGTGGAGGCGCGCTTCGCGTCTGCGGGAGCCCGGACCTTCGACGCCCTGGTGCTGGCCGCCGGCCCCTGGTCGAACCGTTTCGCGGCGCGGCTGGACCACGCCGTGCCCATGACCCCGAAGCGCGGCTACCACACGACCATCGCCGATTCGGGCGTGTCCCTGGACCTGCCCGTCATCTCGGGAACGCGCTCCTTCGTCATCACGCCCCTGGAGACCGGCCTGCGCCTGGCCGGCACGGCCGAATTCGCCCGCCTGGACGCCGCGCCGGATTACCGCCGCGCAAAGGCGCTGGTCGGACATGCCCGCCGCTATCTGCCGGGACTCACCGCGACCGGCGTGACGGAATGGATGGGACAGCGGCCCATGATGGCGGACTCGGTGCCGGTGATTTCCGTCTCGCCACGACATCGCAACGTGTTCTACGCTTTTGGCCATGGCCACTACGGCCTGACCCAGGGTCCGACCACCGCCCGGCTCATCACCGCGCTGATGCGTGGGGAGCCGCCCGCGTTGGACCTGGCCCCGTACCGGATCGACCGCTTCGGATGACGCGGCCTTTCCGCCCAACGACGAACCCGACGCTGCGTCGGCTGCCCGGTGAATGCCCCCGATGACGACCCAGAACCGACCCGCGCATGCCGAGACCTTCGACTGCATCGACGCCCACACCTGCGGGAATCCCCTGCGCCTGGTGACCACCAACCTGCCGCCCCTGGAAGGCGCGAGCATGGCCGAGCGGCGCCAGCATTTCCTGGCGGAGTTCGACTGGATCCGCACGGCCCTGATGTTCGAGCCGCGCGGCCATGCACAGATGTCCGGCGCCCTGCTCTACCCCAGCACGCGCCCGGACTGTGACACCGGGGTGCTGTTCATCGAGACTTCGGGGTGCCTGCCGATGTGCGGGCACGGGGCCATCGGCGCGGTGACCGTCGCCCTGGAGCGGGGCCTGGTGCGACCGCGCACGCCCGGCCTGCTCGTGCTGGACACGCCCGCCGGCCGGGTCGAGGCGCAGTACCGCGAAGAAGGCGGCCGCGTGAAAGCCGTGCGCATCCACAACGTGGCTTCCTGGCTGCATGGCGAGGGCTACGAGGTGCCCTGCCCCGAGCTGGGCGGAACATTGCGCGTGGACGTCGCCTATGGCGGCAACTTCTACGCCATCGTGGAGCCGCAACCCGGCTATGGCGATCTGGCGGACCTCGGCGCACAGCAGTTGCTCGCCCTGAGCCCCGTGTTGCGCCAGCGGCTGAACGAAGCCTTCGAGTTCGTTCACCCCGAGGACCCGCGCATCCAGGGCCTGACCCACCTGCTGTGGACCGGCAAGCCCCGCCAGGCCGGCGCCCACGCCCGCAACGCTGTGTTCTACGGGCACGCGGCCCTGGACCGCTCGCCCTGCGGCACCGGCACGTCGGCCCGCATGGCCCAGCTGGCGGCCAGGGGCGAGCTGGCGCCCGGGGACGAATTCGTCCACGAGAGCATCATCGGCTCGCTGTTCCGGGGGCGGGTCGAGGGACGCGCCCGGGTCGGGGACCGCGACGCCATCCTCCCGTCGATCGAGGGATGGGCGCGCATCTACGGCGAGAACCGGATCACCGTCGACCCGGACGATGACCCCTTCTGGAGCGGCTTCGAGGTCGGTTGAGGCCTGAAGCCGCCCCGTGCGCGTGGCACAATGAAGGATTGAGGAGCGACCGCCCCGGGGCATCCACCCCCGGACCTTCAACGGCGTCGTTCGCAGCGCAATCAGGAACCCTTGGATGAAGAAGCAGCGAATCACGCACCGGGCGATCGTTTCGGCCCTCCTGGCACTGGGCCTCGGTCTCGCACCGCTCCTGGCGTTGGCGGAGAACACCGCCGCCATCGACCATTCGGCGCGCTTCAAGGCGCTGTACGAAAAGGAATGGGCCTTCCGCAAGGCGGAATTCCCGGGCCTGGGCCGTGACGGTGGCGACACGCCCGTCGACCGGCTGACCCGCGTGAGCGAGGAGGACCAGAATCGCCGCTACGAATTCTGGAAGCAGGTGCGTACGGACCTGGACGCCATCGACTGCACGGCCCTGGGCCGCGAGCTGTGCATCGACTACCGCATGTTCCGGCGCCAGATGGACCAGTTCATCGCCGACTACGAGACGGGCGCCTACCTGATTCCCTTCAACAGCGACTGGGCCTTCTGGGTGGGGTTCTCGCGCATGGCGGACCGCTCGAACTTCAGCCGCGAGGCGGATTTCGAGGCCTATCTCGCGCGCCTCGAAGAATTGCCGCTGGTCATGGACGAGTACATCGGCCTGATGCGCGAAGGCCTGGAGCGCGGCTTCACGCAGCCCCGGGTCATCATGGACGGCCGTGACGTGTCCATTCGTTCCCAGATCGTCGACGAGCCCACCGAGAGCGCCTTCTACCAGCCGTTCAGGTCCTTGCCCTCCAGCGTGGACGAGGAAACCGCCGCCGCGCTGCAGGCGCGGGCCGCAACGGCCATCGGCGAGGGCGTGGTGCCGGCCTATCGCGAGCTGCTGGAATTCTTCCTGGACGAGTACGCGCCCGGCGCGCGCGAAAGCCTGGGCGCCTCCGAACTGCCCGGCGGCGAACGCTACTACCAGGAGCAGATTCGCCGCTACGTCACCCTGGACATGACGCCCCGCGAAATCCATGACCTCGGCCTGTCCGAGGTGGCGCGCATCCGGGCGGAGATGGACGTCATCATCAACCAGGTCGAGTTCGAGGGCGAATTCGCGGACTTCATCGACTTCCTGCGCACCGACCCGCAGTTCTATGCCGAGACCCCCAAGGAACTGCTGGCCCTGGCCTCCTACTACGCCAAGAAGGTCGACGGCCGGCTGCCACAGTGGTTCGGCCAGTTGCCCCGCCAGCCCTATGGCGTGGCGCCGGTGCCGGACGAAATCGCGCCCTTCTTCACCGCCGGCCGCTACGTGGGCGCCGGAGCCGAGGCGCGTCGCGGTGGCTACTACTGGGTCAACACCCACCAGCTGGACAGCCGCACGCTCTACACGCTGCCGGCCCTGACCCTGCACGAGGCGGCGCCGGGCCACCACCTGCAGGCGGCGCTGGCGCTGGAACAGGAAGAGCGGCCGGCCTTCCGGCGCAACGACTACATCTCCGCCTACGGCGAGGGCTGGGCGCTGTATGCCGAGAAGCTGGGCGTGGAAATGGACATCTACGAGACGCCCTACGAGGACTTCGGGCGGCTGACCTACGAGATGTGGCGCGCCTGCCGCCTGGTGATCGACACCGGCGTGCATGCCTTCGGCTGGAACCGCGAGCAGGCGCTGGACTATCTCGCGAGCAACACGGCCCTGTCCCTGCACGAGGTGACCACGGAAGTGGACCGCTACATCAGCTGGCCGGGACAGGCGCTGAGCTACAAGCTGGGCGAGTACACGATCTGGGAACTGCGCCGCGACGCCGAGTCACGCCTGGGCGCGGACTTCGATCTGCGTGATTTCCACGACTACGTGCTGGGTCTGGGCTCGGTGCCGCTGGACGTGCTGCGCGACGAGGTGGAGCGTTGGGTGGCGTCGCTGGAGCGCCTGGAGGCGACGTCCCAGGCAGCCGAGTCCTAGACTCATTTCACCGGGCGCGGTCCGGGCCTCAGGGCCGGCTTTCGGCGCCAGGCGCCGGAATCCTGAAGAATCTCCGTGCGTTCGCCGTGGTCACGCGCGCCAGGTCCGCCGGGTGATCGCCGCGGACGGCGGCCAGCGTGCCCAGGATCCAGGGCAGCAGGCGCGGCTCGTTGCGATGGGATTTGAGCTTGGGGCGCAGGTTGCGCGGCTTCAGATAGGGCGCATCGGTCTCGATCATGAGTCGATCAGCCGGGATTTGACCCAGATATTCCTTCATGTGGGTCCCGCGGCGTTCGTCGCAGATCCAGCCGGTGATGCCGATGTGGCAGTCCAGGTCCAGGTAGGCGAACAGCTCCTCGCGGCTGCCCGTGAAGCAGTGCACCACCACCTCGGCCAGGTCGTCTCGGAAGGATTTCAGGATGGCGTGGAAGTCCTCGTGGGCCTCGCGCAGGTGCAGGAAGGCGGGCAGGCCGCTGTCCACGCCGAGCTGGAGCTGGGCCTCGAAGCATCTTTGCTGCGCGGGTCGCGGCGAAAAATCCCGGAAGTAGTCCAGGCCGGCCTCGCCCACCGCCACCACCTCGGGCTCCGCCAGCAGCGACCGCACCAGGGCCTCGCCCTCGGTGTCCCACTGGTCGGCGTGATGGGGATGCAGGCCGGCCGTGGCGAACAAAACCCCGGGCCGGGCGCGGGCCAGTTCCAGGGCCTGCCGGTCCCCCTCGAAGCTGGCGCCCGTCACCACCAGCTGCGCCACGCCCGCCTCGATGGCGGCCGTCAGCACGGCGTCGCGGTCAGCGTCGAAGCTGTCGTGGGTCAGGTTGCAGCCGATGTCGATCAGTTCCATCACGGGCTTCCCGGCAAAGCGGCGGATTGTACTTCCTTGCCATGAGCGGCGCAGGCCGGGGCGCGAAACGCCCGTAACGAGCGGCGCTACGGAGGGCCGGGAGGAGGCCCGGGCGGCGATTTGGCGGTAAAATCACGCCCATGAGCGATCTCGGCCCCGCGTTGTCCCATCCGCGCCTCGACGCCTACTGGCGGCTCATGCGTTTCGACCGGCCGATCGGCATCCTGCTGTTGCTGTGGCCGACCCTGTGGGCGCTGTGGCTGGCGGCCGGCGGCTTGCCCAGCCTGCAGAACCTCGCGATCTTCATCGCCGGCGTGGTGATCATGCGCGCCGCCGGCTGTGTCGGGAACGACCTCGCCGACCGCGACATCGATCCGCACGTGGAGCGCACCCGCGGCCGGCCGCTGGCGGCGGGTGAGCTGACCCCCGGCGCCGCAAAGGCTTTGCTGGCGGTGCTCATGGGGCTGGCCTTCGCGCTGGTGCTGCTGACCAACGCGCTCACCATCAAGCTCTCGTTCATCGGCGCGGCCCTGGCGCTGAGCTATCCCTTCTTCAAGCGCTACATCGACCTGCCGCAGGTGGTGCTGGGCATCGCCTTCGGCTGGTCCATTCCCATGGCCTTCGCCGCGGAGGCCGGGTCCGTGCCGCCACTGGCCTGGGCCCTGCTGGGCATCAACGTCTGCTACGCCATCATCTACGACACCTTCTACGCCATGGTGGACCGGGAGGACGACCGCGCCATCGGTGTACGGTCCACGGCCCTGCTGTTCGGGCGCCATGACCTGCTCGTCATCGGGCTGTTGCAGGCGCTGATGGTGGGCGCCTGCCTGGCCCTGGGCTGGTTCCAGGGCTGGCACTGGCCCTGGTATGCCGGCGTCGCGGCGGTCGCCGTGCTGTTCGTCCTGCAGACCTGGTCCGCCCGCGGTCGTGGGCGCGAGGCATGCTTCAGGGCGTTTCTCGCCAACAACTGGGTCGGCTGCGCCCTGTTCCTGGGCATCGTCGGGGAGACCCTGGTCCGGTGAACGCGCTGCTCGCGCGCACGCCCCCCCAGCCGCAGCGCGTCCGCTTGCAGGACCCTTTCGACGCCGACGGCGAGGAAGTGACGGCGCTGATGCGTGACAGCCGCCACTTCCACCATCCCTGGGTCAGCGCGCCCTGCGACATGACGGGCTGGCGCCGCTACCTGGACCGCCTGCGCCGGGACAACGAGGCGGGTTTTCTCATCCGCCGGCGCAGCGACGGCGCGCTCTGCGGAGTGGCCAATCTCAACATCATCACCTACGAGGCGCTGTGCAGCGCCTACCTGAGCTACTACGCCGTGGCGATACGGGCCGGCCAGGGCTACATGAAGGAAGGCCTGCAGCTGGTGATCCGCCACGCCTTCGACCACCTCGAATTGCACCGCATCGAGGCCAACATCCAGCCGGGCAACGAAAACTCGGTGCGGCTGGTGGAAAGCCTGGGTTTCGAGTGTGAAGGCTATTCGCCGCGCTTCCTGCGCATCAACGGCCGCTGGCGCGACCACGAACGCTGGGCGCTGCTGGCGGACTGAGCGGCGCGCGACCAGGGGGCAACGAGCGCGAAGTCGTCGTTCTGCCGGACGCGGACTGGTTTCGCTGCTGAGCGGAATTGCTCAGAGCACCGGCTGGTCCTGGTTCTCCTCATACCAGCGGCGCTGCTGGGCGATGTCGGCTTCCATTTCGGTGACCAGGTCGACCCATTCCGGGGACGCGAGCAGAGGATCGAACAGTCGGTAACGGAGCCGGAACCAGCCGAAGCGCCAGCCCTCGTCCATGGCCATGCGCAAGGCGGCAGTGGCGCGCTCCGTGTCCTGGCGAACCGCATGGAGAAAGATCGGGCCCACACGCGGCGGGGGTTGGGACTCTTGCCACGCCAACAGCTCGTCGATCAGGTAGTTGCCACGCTCCCGCTCACCGGTCAACCACAGCGCCTGGCCGGCGAGACCCACCTGCCAGCTGTTCGTGTCGTCGATCACCACGGGCTCGTCGCCCACCAGCTCCGGCCAGTATTCAGCTGCGAGGTCGCGGGCGGCCTCGGCCTGGCCGGCCGAAAGGTAGTTGTAGCCCAGTCCGGCCCTCGGCCCGTCGAAGGGGTAGCGTTCCGCGATCTGCCGGCTGAGGTCGAGCGCGGCTTCGAAGTCCCCACGCAGCTGGTGGAGCTCGATGCGGGAACCGAAGGAGGCTTCGGGGTAGGCCTCTTCAGCGGCGTCGTAGCAGCGCTCCGCCTCCTCCGCGTCGCCGAGCTGGACCCACATATTGCACACGCCCACGGCGGACACGGAGGCGGTGGCGTCGAGGTTCGCGTAGGCCTTCATCCACAGCATGGACTCGCCCAGGCGTCCCAGCGAGCCGAGAAACCGGGAGCGCTGGGCGTAGAGGTTCGGCAAGTCTGGTGACTTCTCGAGCTGGAGGAGATTGAAAGCGATGGCCTCCTCGCGACGGTCGAGTTCCCAGAGGATCGTGCCCTTCGCCATGCCCAGGATGGGGGCGTTGGGATCCAGTTCGATGGCCCGGTCGATCATCTCGAGGGCTTCCTCGGTCCGGTCCAGTTCGTCGAGCAGGATGGAATACCAGTGCCAGGCCGTGGCGTAATTCGGGCTCAGTTCGATGGCCTTGAGAAAGAGGGTTTCCGCGACCTCGTCCTTGTCCTGGTCATGGCGCAGATTGGCCAGCGAAGTGTAGGCCTCGCCGGAACCGGGATTGAGCGCCAGGGCCTTGTCCAGGGCGTCCTGCCGGGGGGCGTAGGAGTCGAGCATGTAGAGGTCGCCGTAACTGACCTGCAACGACAGGGCGTCGGCCAGGCCCACGTAGGCCAGCGCGTACTCCGGGTCGAGTTCAATGGCCTTCTCGTAGTGCGCCTGGGCGCGGGTCAGCGACTGGTTGGTGCGCTCGGCCATGAGTTGGCGGCCCATGACGTACTCGCCATAGGCTTCGAGGCTGTCCGTGGGCTGCTCTGCCAGGCGCGAGCTTTCCTCGTCGGTCAGCGTGGCCCGCAGCACCGTGACGATCTCCCGGGAGATGTCACTCTGGATCGTGAACAGGGTTTCCGCCGTCAGCTCCCGGTCGTAGATCTCGGCCCAGAGATGCTCGTCGCTGTTCGCGTCGATGAGCTGAACGTTGATGCGAACGTGGTCCCCGGAGCGCTGGATGCCGCCTTCGAGCACCGCACTCACGCCCAGTTCCGCGGCGATGTCGGGAATGGGCAGCTCCGTGTCGCGGTAGCGCATCACCGAGGTGCGGGAAATCACCTTGAGCGAGCCCACCTTGGCCAGGCTGGTGAGCAGGTCGTCGTGAATACCCTCGGCGAAGAAGGCGTCTTCTTCCCGGCTGCTGCGGTTCGCGAAGGGCAGCACGGCGATGGACGGGCGAGCCGGCGCCTGGGTGGCGGACGCCTCCGTCGCCTCCTGCGTCACGACCGGCGCAGCCGGTTCCACGGTCGAACGATAGACCGCCTTGTCCCAGATGAAATAGCCGAGAGCGACAGCGAGCACCCCGATGATGGCGCGGTCCAGCCGTCGGCCGGTGACGTGGGTGATGGAGGCCGAGCGGTCGACTTCCTTTTCCCGTTTCAGGCCCTCGGGGGTGAGTTCGAAGGCCCAGGCGACGACCAGGGTGATGGGAAATCCCACCGCCACCGCCAGCATGAACACCTGCATGATCCAGCTCGGCGCGTCGATGTTCTCCAGCACCAGGTCCGCCACCTGCAGCAACAACCAGCCCGTGATCAGGTAGGCGAGCCCGACCCGGAAGACATTTCTTCTTTTGAGTTCTTCGAAGAACGACAAGCTGCGGCTCCGATCCCCGTTTGGAAAAAGGGTACGTGATTGACCGGTTTTCCGCCAGTTCAGGAGGCGTCAGTCCAGCGCTCGCGCGGCGACCCAGAGGTCCACGGAAGCAGCGCCCTTCAAGGCCCGGCAACAGGCTTCCGCCGTGGCGCCCGTCGTGAGCACGTCGTCCACCAGCACCACGGCCTGGCCGGCCAGGTCCGGTCCGCGCCAGCGGAAGGCGCCGGCCAGGTTGCGCCGCCGCCGCCAACGGCCCAGTCCGGCCTGGGCCCGCGTGCGCCGGACGCGTCGCAGGGCCCTGGGCAACACGGGCCAGCCCGTGGCCCGTGACAATTGCAGGGACAGCTCCACGGCCTGGTTGAAGCCACGGACCAGCTCGCGCGTCCAGTGCAGGGGCACGGGCACCAGCCAGGGCGTGACCGGGGATGCGAGGGCCGGCGGTGGCGGGCCGGCCCACGCCATGGCCTGGGACAGCGCCGCGCCGGCGGCCAGGCGGCGGCGGTACTTGAGCGCTCTCACCAGGGTGTCGGACGGAAATCCGTAGCGCAGAGCGGCCGTGGCCGAGCGCCAGGGCGGGCGGCGCAACTGGCAGGCGCCACAGGGCGCGTCGCCGGCCGGTCCGGGCAGGGCGCAGATGCGGCAACCGGGGCCGAGGAACGGCAGGTCGCACAGACAGTGCGGGCACAGTGCCGCGCGGTCCGAAGGATCGCCGCACAACAGGCATCTTCCGGGCAGCCAGGCGCGGCGGGTCGCGGTTGACACGCCCGGAACGCCTCCCGATACTGCCTGACCGACCCCTCCCGCCATGCGTCCATCCTCCATGAACCAGCCCGCCGCCGACATCCGACATGACTGGACCCGGGATGAAGTCCTCGGTCTTTTCTCCCTGTCGTTCAATGACCTTCTGTTCCGTGCGCAATCGGCGCATCGCCGGCATTTCCCCGCCAACGAGGTGCAGATCAGCACCCTGCTGAGCATCAAGACGGGCGCCTGCCCGGAGGACTGCAAGTACTGTCCGCAGAGCGTGCGCTACGACACCGGCCTGGAGCGCGAGGCCCTGCTGGACCTCGACACGGTCCGCGAGGCGGCCCGCGCCGCGCGTGACGGCGGCGCGACGCGCTTCTGCATGGGCGCCGCCTGGCGGCGGCCGAAAGGCCGCGACCTGGACAAGGTGATCGAGATGGTCCACGCCGTGCGCGAGGAAGGCCTGGAGACCTGCCTCACCCTGGGCATGCTGGACGCGGAGCAGGCGCGGCGCCTGGGCGAAGCCGGGCTGGACTACTACAACCACAACCTGGATTCCTCGCCCGAGTATTACCGCGAGGTGATCACCACGCGCACCTACGAGGACCGCCTGGAGACGCTGGGCCACGTGCGCGAGGCGGGCCTGAAGGTCTGCTGTGGCGGCATCGTGGGCATGGGCGAGACGCGGGACGACCGGGCCGGGCTGCTGGTGGAACTGGCGAACCTGCCGGAACACCCCCAGAGCGTACCGATCAACCACCTCGTACGCGTGGCCGGCACGCCGCTGGAAGACGTCGCCGGGCTGGACCCGCTGGAATTCGTGCGCACGATCGCCGTGGCCCGGGTCATGATGCCGGCCTCGGTGGTGCGGCTCTCCGCCGGGCGCACCAAGATGAGCGACGAGACCCAGGCGCTGTGCTTCCTGGCCGGCGCCAACTCCATCTTCTACGGGGACCGCTTGCTGACCACGGACAACCCCGCCGCGCGCCGGGACCGGGCCCTGCTGGAGCGGCTCGGCCTTGCGCCTGCCCCAGGAGCGCACGCGGCGGCTGCCCCGGAGGCATCACCGGTGGCCGGCTGCGGCGCACGGAGCGAGCGGAGTGGCTGCTCCGCCTGAATCGAGCGTCGACCGCCTGCGGCAGCGGCTCGCCAGGGCGCGATCCGAACGCCAGGAACGAAGCCTGCAGCGGCGTCGCCGCGTCCTCGAACCCTTGCCGGGATTGCGCCTGCGTGACGGCGGGCGTGTGCTGCACGATTTCAGCAGTAATGATTACCTGGGCCTGGCGAACCGGGCGGCGGCCGGCCGTACCGGTGCCGGCGCTTCCGCACTCGTCACGGGCTATGGCCCTGAACAGCGCGAACTCGAAACGGCGCTGGCGACCTTCCTGGGTCGCGAAGCCGTGCTCGTGTGTTCCTCCGGCTATCTCGCCAACCTGGCGGTGCTGACCACGCTGGCTGGACGCGGCGACACCCTCGTGCTGGACCGCCTGTGCCACGCCTCGCTGATCGACGGCGCACGCCTCAGCGGAGCCCGCCTGAAGCGCTACGCGCATGCCGATCCTGCCGCAGCGGCAACGCGACTGGCCGATGCGGACGGCCACCGCCTGCTGGTCACCGACGGCGTGTTCTCCATGGACGGCGATCGCGCCCCCCTGGCGGCCCTGCGGGACGTGGCCGTGGAGACGGGTGCGACCCTGGTCGTGGACGACGCCCACGGCATCGGCGTGCTGGGCGAGCGTGGGGGCGGGCTGTGCGAAAGCCTGGGCCTGGACGCGGGCGACGTGCCGGTGCTGATCGGTACGCTCGGCAAGGCCTTCGGCGCCGCAGGCGCGTTCATCGCCGGCAGCTGGGAACTGATCGAGCACCTGGAGAATCATGGGCGCAGCGTGATCTATTCCACCGCCCTGTCGCCGGCGGTGGCGGTCGCGGGACGGGACGCCCTGGACGTGATCTGCGCAGCCGACGGTCCGCGGCGGGCCCTGCAGCGCCGTATCGCCGGGTTCCGGGCCGGGGCCGCCGAGCGTGGCCTGCCCCTCATGCCCTCGGACACACCCATCCAGCCCCTGGTGCTGGGCGAGCCCCGCAAGGCCCTGGCCCTGCAGGCCTTCCTTGAATCACGCGGTTTCCTGGTGGCGGCCATCCGGCCACCGACCGTGCCCGAGGGCACCAGCCGCCTGCGCATCACGCTTTCGGCCGCCCATGACGA
>JAUHYP010000091.1 GCA_030426265.1 Gammaproteobacteria bacterium
GAACATCTCCACCGCGGCCACCCGTTCTCGCACGGGCGGCGTCAGGCCGCTGCCGTCCAGCGTCCCCAGGTGCGCATCGCAGAACAGCCGCGCCACGTGCGCCGGCGCCGAGTCATCCGTGGCCGGCTCGAAGCCGGCCGCCACGGCCAGCGCCTCATCGGACGCGCCCGCGTTGAACAGGGCCCAGGTGCAGAACAGCCGGGCGACCGGGTTGCCGGGGTCCATCGCCAGCATTTCGCGGTAAGGCCCCACGGCCTCGGCGAAGCGACCCTCCATCGCGTGGGCCATACCCGGCAGGCACACCGTGAGCGGGGTCAGCGGGTCCACGGCCAGCAGGTGCTCGACCACCGGCGCGGCTGCCGTTCCCTGGCCCGTCAGCAGCAGGCAGTAGGCCAGCAGGCCCAGTGCGTCGGGGTGGTCATGGTCGACGTCCAGCACCCGGTGCAGCCCTTCGATGGCCGGCCCGAGTTCACCCCGGGCATAGTGCAACCAGGCCCCGAGCACCAGCGTCCCCGGGCCATCCGGATCGACGCGCTCCGCGCGCTCCGCCCATCGCCCCGCTTCCTCGAGCAGGGCGCCGCTGACATCGATGCCCGCTTCCCGGAAGTTCAGCAGGGTGCGTCCCATGGCCGCGGTGATTTCCGGATGGTCTCCCACACGCTCGAGGGCCTCCTCGAGCAGGGTTCGGGCGCGTTCCAGGGCGTCCGGGCGCCAGCGCAACGATTCCTGGCGCGCCTGCACCACGCGCCGCCAGGCGGCGACATCGTTCAGCCCGCGACGGCCGAGACGCTGGTCCTCCAGGGGGTCGAGGTGCACCTGCAGCGCGGCGACCACGGCCCGGGCGATGCGCTCCTGGATGTCGAACACCTCGTCCATGGTTCCGGTGAACTGGCGGGACCAGAGCCGGTCGTCCCGACCCGGGTCCACCAGGCGCACGGTGATGCGGAGCCTTTCCCCGTCCCCCACCACGCCGCCTTCCAGCAGGTGCGCCACGCCGAGGGCCTTCGCGATGGCCCCGGACGGCTGGTCCGAGCCCCTGAAAGCCAGGGACGAGGTGCGGGAGGTGACGCGCAGTCCGCGCAGGGCGGAGAAGCCGTTGATCATCTCTTCCGTGAAGCCGTCCGCCACCCAGGCCTGCAGGGGGTCGGGGCCGGCAAAGGTGAAGGGCAGGACGGCGATGGAGGTCGGCGGCGCGCCCCGGTCGGTCATTCCCGGCATCGTTACACCGGGTGCAGGGGCCGCCGTCGCGCCAAGCGCGGGCGACTCGGCGCGGGCGTTGCGCCAGGCGTCGAGCTCGGAGACGAAGGCGTAGACGCTGGCCTGGCTGCGGTGCATGAGCCGGTGCACGGGCAGTTGCTCGTGCTGCTCCCAGCGGCGCACCGTGCGCACGCTGCGATCCAGGTAACGGGCGATCGCCTTCCAGGATTCCAGGCGCTCTTTCGGGGGCGACGGACTCATGGTGTCCAGTGTAGGGCGGCGTGGCGCGAGGGCAAGGGCGGGGGACAAAGCCGGCCATTGGGCGCCACGCGCCACCGTGGCCCGGCGTGTCCGTTGCCGGGGCGCCGTGCGGCACGCAGCATCGAGGGCGAACTTTGAAGCAACCGACCACAGGAGAAAACCTCATGATCGCACTGGTTCAACGCCTCGTTTGCACACTCGTACTGCTGCTCGCGTCCGTGGGTTCGGCCCAGGCGCAGGAGATGGCCGACCACTTCTACGAGTGGAAGGACGTGTCCGGCACGGGCATCCACCATTTCGACACTTCCCTGCTCTGGAAGGAAATACCTTCACCCAGGGGTGTCGTCCAGTACACCACCGATACCGTCGAGCTGTTCGGGGACGTGGAAGGCCGGATCCTGTACCAGCCGGTCACGCGCATCCTGCTCGACACCAACACCCTGATCAACCGGGGCAACCAGGTGTTCTCCGGCACCGTGCTGGGTGTGGGGCCGGTCATGCTGCACGACGACCAGTTCCGCTTCGAAGTGGACCTCGTCACCGGCGCCACGACCGGCAAGGTGTGGTTGACCAACCGCATCGCCGGCCCCCTGGTGCGCTGCCAGCTGGACATCGTCGGCACCGGAATGACGCCGGAAGGCAATGCACTGGTGGACTACACCGGCAAGTGCCGCATGTTCCGCAATCCAGCGCCGATCAATCGCTGGTAGATCGCCAGGAGCCCCGGGAGCCCCGGAGCCTCGGGGTCAGAGTAAAGTGCCAGAGTAAACGCTCGCGCGGCGAGGCGTTTACTCTGGCACTTTACTCTGACCCCAACGCTTTGGTGCCCATGGAGCCGACGCTCGAAACCCTGCTGGACCAGGTCCGCGCCTGCCGACTGTGCGAGGCCGAGCTGCCCCTGGGGCCGCGCCCCGTGCTGCGCGCCGCGGCGACGGCGCGCATCCTGGTGGTGGGCCAGGCGCCGGGCACGGCGGTACACGCCAGCGGGGTCCCTTTCGACGACCCCAGCGGCGTGCGCCTGCGTGAGTGGATGGGGGTGGATGACGCGACGTTCTACGACGAATCGCGCATCGCCATCATCCCGATGGGCTTCTGCTACCCGGGTCGGGGAAAATCCGGGGACCTGCCGCCGAAGCCGCTTTGCGCGGACACCTGGCGCGACGCCCTGCTGTCGCGGCTGCCGGACCTGCGCCTCACCCTGCTGTTCGGCCAGTACGCCATCGCCTGGCACCTGCCGGAAGCGAAGGGCTCGAGCCTGACCGAAACGGTGCGTCGCCGTGCCGACTGGGGAACGGCCGTGCTGCCCATGCCCCACCCCAGCCCGCGCAACAACCTCTGGCTGAGAAGGAATGCCTGGTTCGAACACGAGGTGGTGCCGGAACTCCGGCGCCGCGTGGCGGAGGCGCTCGGTTCATCGGGGTGATGAGGGCGTCGACCCGGGCGCGACGGCGCCCGGGTCCTGTCGGCCGGTTACTGCTCTTGCGTGGGGCCGTTGTCCGGGTGGTCCGAGTCCAGGCGGAACGTGCAGGTGCTGAGGCAGGCATCCGTGTCGTCGAGATTGCCGTCGTCACAGGTTTCCTCCGGCGAATCCACGACACCGTTGCCACAGCTGGGCGTCGGTGCGCAGCACATGGCCTGCACAAAGGTCTCGTTGCATCCGTAGGTGGCCGTGCAACTGTCGCGTGAACTGCCGTAGTTGTTGTTGAACGGAATGGTGGACTCCAGGGTCGTCGCGCCGTCGTAAGGCCCCATGGTGTAGTGCCCCGCGCCTGAATTGATGTTCGGACCCCGGCAGTAGATTTCACCGACGACCACGTTGCCGCCTTGCGACGAGCCAACGGGATAGGTCCAGCCGGCCTTGCGGTTC
>JAUHYP010000058.1 GCA_030426265.1 Gammaproteobacteria bacterium
TCGGCCACGCGCGCCGCCATGGCCCGGGCCGCGATGCGCCGGGGCTGGGTGCAGCCGATGAGGCCGCGCAGGCCACGGCCGGCCTCCAGGCAGAACTTGGGCAGCTGCGTGGTCTTGCCCGACCCGGTCTCCCCCGCCACGATGACCACGGGATGCGCGCGGATGGCCTCGATGATGGCCTCGCGGTGCGCGGTGATGGGCAGGGCCGGGTCATACTCCGGCCGGGGCAGGTTCGCGCGACGCTGTTCGACATCGAATTTCATGGCGGCGCATTATACGGCGCGGGCGAATCGCTATAATCGGGCGGTTTTTTTGACCCCGGAGCCTTGTCCACGCCGTGATCGCCAACTTCCGCAGCGACAACGAGACCCCCGTCGCCGAGCCCATCCTGCAGGCCCTGGTCGCGGCCAACGCGGGCACCGCGGCGGCCTACGCCGAGGACGAATGGTCCCTGCGCCTGGACCAGGCCTTCGGTGAACTGTTCGGGACCGAGGTGCGCGTCCTGCCCCTGCCCACGGGTACGGCAGCCAACGCCATCGCCCTGGCCAGCGTCACGCCGCCCTGGGGCGCGGTGCTCTGCCACCGCAACGCCCACATCTATTGCGACGAGTCCGGGGCCCCCGAGTTCTACGGCCACGGCCTGCGGCTGGTGACCGGCGGCGGCGCCGACGGCAAGCTCACCCCGGACAGCCTCCGCTCGGCGATGCATGGCGCCGCGGGCCACGGCGTGCACAGCTACGAAGCCGCCGCACTGAGCCTGACCCAGTGCACCGAGAGCGGCACGCTGTACACCCCGGACGAGATCGCGGCGCTCAACGCCATCGCCCACGATGCCGGCCTGGCGACCCACCTCGACGGGGCGCGCTTCGCCAACGCCGTGGCGGCGCTGGGCTGCGAACCGGCCGACCTCAGCTGGAAAGCCGGTGTGGAGATGCTTTCCTTCGGCGCCAGCAAGAACGGCTGCCTGGCGGCGGAGGCGCTGGTGCTCTTCGGTCATTTCGATCGCTACGCGACCGCGGAGCGACTGCGCAAGCGCGGCGGCCATCTCTACAGCAAGATGCGCTATCTCTCGGCGCAGCTGCTGGCCTATATCGAGGACGGCCTGTGGCTGGAACTGGCCGGCAACGCCAACCGCCAGGCCGGCGTGTTCGCCGCGGCGGTGGCGGAACACCCGGCGGCCCGGCTGGAGTATCCCGCCCAGGCCAACGAGGTGTTCGTGCGCTGGACCGCGGAGGCCTTCGAGCGAATGGCGTCGGCGGGCATCGGTTTTCTCACCTGGCCCGGACAGGATGACCTGGCGCGTTTCGTGTTCGGCCATTCGACCACGGACGAAGACACGCGCCGCCTCGTGGCGGCCCTGGAGCAATCTGCATGAGCAGGAAGGACATCGAACTCGAGCCGCCCGCCCCGAAAGAGGCCGGCCTGCTCAATCGCGACATTTCCCGCCTGGGTTTCGCGGCGATGACGCTCAACAGTGTGATCGGCGCCGGCATCTTCGGTCTGCCGGCGGTGGCCGCCGCCCGGGCGGGCGACTTCGCGCCCTGGATGTTCGTCCTCTGCGCCGTGCTGACCCTGACCATCGTCCTTTCCTTCGCCCGCGCGTCCAGCCTGGTGCGCGAAACCGGTGGCGTCCTCGTCTACGCCAGCCACGCCTTCGGCCCCTTCATCGGTTTCCAGACCGGCTGGCTGACCTACCTCAGCCGCGTCACGTCCATGGCCGCCAATGCCAACCTGCTGGTGACCTACCTGTCCTGGTTCTGGGCGCCGCTGGACGTGCATCCCTGGCGCGGCGCGGCGCTGGTGGCGCTGATGACGGGCCTGACCTGGCTCAACATCGTCGGCGTGCGCAATTCCATCGTCGCCATCTACGTGTTCTCGGTGATGAAATTGCTGCCGCTGAGCCTGCTGGTCCTGTTCGGCCTCGGCAAGGTGGACCCGGGCACCCTGTTCGGCGCCGACTGGCCGGAACTCGGCGACATGGGCGGCACGGTGCTGGTGCTGCTTTATGCCTTCGTCGGCTTCGAAGGCACGGTGGTGAATGCCGGCGAGGGCCGCAGTCCGCGCCGGGACCTGCCACGGGCCCTGATCCAGACCACGCTGGCGATCGCGGTGTTCTACTTCCTGATCCAGTGGGTGGCCAGCGCGACCCTGCCGGAACTCGCGGACAGCCGCACGGCGCTGGCGGACGTGGCCACGGTCCTGTTCGGGACCATCGGCGCCGCCGTGCTCACCCTGGGGGCGGTGTTCTCCATCGGCGGCAACCTGATGACCAGCGTGTTCTCGGCCCCGCGCATGACCTGGGCCCTGGCCCTGGACGGCTCCATGCCGCGCTGGTTCGCCGGCGTGCACCCGCGCCATAGAACGCCGCACCACTCGATCTGGTTCTACGGCCTGCTCAGCCTGGCCCTGGCGCTCAGCGGCACCTTCGTCTGGCTGGCGGTGATGAGCACCCTGGTCCGACTGACGGCCTACATGGTGACCATCGCCGCGCTGCCGCGCCTGGCCAAGCGGACCGATGCACCGGAGAAGGCCTTCGCGCTGCCCGGGGGACTGTTGATTCCAGGACTGGCGATGGTGCTGTGCCTGTGGCTGATCCTGCAGGCGCCGGCCAGCGCCTGGCTGACCTATGGCGCGTTCTTCGCGGCGGGAACAGTGGTGTACCTGCTGGTCCGGCGAGGCGCGAAGCTCACTCCGCCCACAGGGGATTGATCCACGGGAGCAGCGCCAGCTCCAGCGTTCCGGCATACACGCCCCCCCGGGTGAGACGACCGCCGGTCAACAGCCCGTAAGCGCCCCCGGCCTGCTTGCTGTCGCGGGTACCGAACACCTGGTCGTTCGCCGGACCCAGTTCCATGCCATCGTCGAGCAGGCGCTGCACGGGCGGAGGCAACGGCAGGGTCTGTGTCCTTGCCAGGCCCAGGCGGCCATCCGCGCCGAGCACGGCCATCCACGCGGAGGCGAGCCAGGCGTCGTCGATGCGTTCCAGTCCCCCTTCCAGGCCCACCCAGTAATCCGCCGCCGGCACGGCCTTGCGGGCGCCATGGGCACGGTTGGTGGCGCCCTGTCGGGTTTCCACGTCTCCGAGCGGCTGCTCACCGACGCCCGACGGCACCGCGCAGGCCTCGATGCGCAGTTTCGCCGACGGCCAGGTGGCGGCGAAGGCGTTGCGGACCGCTGCCTGCTTGGCCGGATTGTGGGAAGCGACGACGACGTGCAGGGACTCCGGCATGGCTCCGGCTCCTCGGGCGAAAGGCCGGAGTGTATCCGCCCCGGCCGCCAAGCGCCGAATTCCTACGCCCTGTTCCGCCATCCACCCTGTACCCGGGAACGGTCGAATCGGCAGACTGGGCCATCCCCCGTCCATCAACGACAGGGGAATACCATGTACCGAACCATACTCATTGTCGCCGCGCTCCTGGCCTGCCAGGGCGCCCGGGCCGCGACATACGCCACGCTCTGCCACGACTGCTCGCCGCAGCAACGGAGCAACGCCGCCATGAGCCTGACTGACGAGGGCACGGTCTACGTGTTCGACGATGTGCGCGGCGAAGTCGCCAGGTTCGGGGTCGGGAGCGAGACCGTCGACACCGTCCCGCCCTCCGTGGTGCGTCACACCTGGTGGATGTCGGTGCCGCAGGATCTGCGATCCGCATTCTCAGACTATGTCGATTCGAGGGAAGACCTGCAGGACATGGGGCCGCTCGTGCTGCCGACGAATTTCGAGGTCCGCTCCATCGCCGGCGTGCTGCTGGACCCCAACCACGCCACCACGGCCATCGAGACCTGGTTCAGCGAACAGGACGAGGTCGAGGTCTTCATCAACCAGCTCACCGCGCTGATGAGCAAGCTGGTGACCCTGCAGATTCCGATGACCGCGAACGCCCTGGTCGATCGCGTGGTGCTCACCATCGAGTTCCCGGACGGGTCGAGCATGGATTTCACCATGGAGACCTCGATGAATACGCGCAACTCGAAGCTGGGTGTCGAACTCGTGCCCAGCGGCAATGCCCGAACCGCGGACGGCCGCGCCGCGCCGAACCACGCCATTTCCTACCGTGGCCGGACCTTCTTCGATCATGACGGTTCGCTGCTGGAATGGATCGCATTGGCGCGGGACGCGGGAATTCCGATCGTGCGCGCCGGGGGTTCCGGAAGCGGCACCATCATGAGGTGCGTTGTCCAGGACAACCACGTGATCTGCCGGGTGATTCACAAGCCACGGTGAACCGCTACCGGTCATGAAGCGGACACGGGACGGCCGGCGCAGGGATGCCGGCCGTCACTTCGTGCGCAGATCCTCCAGCACCGTCCCCACGGCCAGCACCTCGGATTCGTGGTCTTCGTCACGCCAGGGTTCTGCCAGTGCGTCCGCGTACCATTCGCGCATGGGCGGCAGGTCGAGCAGGCGCTGGGCGTAGTCCTTCGACGGGGCGGACAGCGCCGGCGAGTAGGTCTGGATTCGGAACGCCACCGGCGCATAGAACGCGTCCACCGCGGTGAACTCCGGTCCGGCGAGGAACGGCCCGCCGAACCGGTCGAGGCCTTCGTTCCAGAGGGCGTCGACGCGGGTCCACTCCCGGTCCAGCGCCGGGGGCGGATCGTCGAGCCTCACCCTCAGGGCGCAGTTCATGCCGCAGACGTTCCGGATGGTGGCAAAGCCCGAGTGCATTTCCGCGGTGGCGCTGCGCGCCCAGGCCCGGGCGACCGGTTCCGACGGCCAGGTTTCCGGAATGCGCTCGGCCACGGTCTCGACGATGGCCAGGGAATCCCAAACGACCTGGTCTCCGTCGACCAGGCAGGGCACCTTGCCGCTGGGTGAGAACTCCAGGAACGCGGGCTGGGGCCCTCCACCCACGAACGGCGTGAGGGACTCCTCGAACGCGACCCCGAGTATGCGCAACAGCACCCAGGGGCGCAGGGACCAGGACGAGTAGTTCTTGTTGGTGATGTGCAGCTTCACGTCAGGATCCGGTCAGCCGACGCCAAGACAGGTCGCAGGAACGGTGGCCGGGCCACGTCGCCGCGGCCATCACCCGGCATATTCGTCGAACTGGGGAAGGGTGTCGCCGCCACAGGACCAGGGTGCCTTCGAACCACCGAAGATGCGCGCCTGCGGCGCGATCGACGGTTCGGTGTCCAGGCTTCCGGCGGGAATCATCACACCGGTGAGCTCCGGCACCCAGCGCGGCAACCGTGATCCGCAATTGACGCAGAAGGTGTTGCCGAAGCGAATGGCGTCCGGCACCTTGAACCAGGTGACATTCTCCTGGCCGCGTAACCATTCGAGTTCGCCGTCGACGAACACATTGGACGCGTGACCGGTTCCGGTGGCCTTGCGGCAACGTTTGCAATGACAGTGATAGAAGCGCCTGGCTTCGCCGCGGACGACGTAGGCCACTTCACCACACAGACAACTGCCTTCGAGTCGGGCCTCGTTCATTGTGGTTTCCTCATATCAAGCCAGGTGTTCGCGGAAGAAGGCCAGTGTCCGTTCCCAGGCCAGTTCCGCGGCGGCTTCGTCGTAGCGCGCGGTGGAATCGTTGTGGAAGCCGTGGTTGGCGTCCGGGTACACGTGCACGGTGTGCGGAACGTCATTGGCCTCCAGGGCCGCCTGGTAGTCGGGCCAGGCCGCGTTCACGCGCTCGTCCAGCTCGGCGAGCTGGGCCAGCAGCGGGCCTCGGACCTCGCCCCACAATTCCTGCGCCGCGGGCGTGCCGTAGAACGGAACGCCGGCGTCCAGCTGCCCGGGGATCGTCGCTGCGAGCATGTTCACGATGTAGCCGCCGAAGCAGAAGCCGACGGCGCCGAGCTTGCCGCTGCTGGACTCATAGGCCTTCAGGTAATCCGCGGCGGCGATGAAATCCTGTTCGATCTTCGCCCGGTCCATGGATCGCTGCATCGCTCGGCCTTCGTCATCGTTGCCGGGATAACCGCCCAGGGGATACAGGGCGTCGGGGGCGAGCGCCACGAAGCCGGCCTTGGCCAGGCGGCGAGCCACGTCCTCGATGTAGGGATTCAGGCCCCGGTTCTCGTGCACCACCAGCACCACGGGGGCCTTGCCCTCGAGTCCGACGGGCGTGACCAGGTAGCCCCGGCCCTCACCGTGGCCCCGGGGTGACGGGAAAGTGACATAGCGCGGCGTGATCTCGGGATCGTTGAAGTTGACCTGGGCGGCCTCCGCATAATCCGGTGTCAGGGCCGACAGCAAGGGGCCGAGCGCGAAACCCGCTGCCGCCAGGGTCGACAGCCGGGCGATGAAGGTCCTGCGGTCGATGAACCCGTGGGCATACTCGTCGTACCAGTCGAAGGCTTCCTGGGGAATCGGGTGGTCCTGGCGTGCTTCGTTTCGTGCAGGTTCGGTCATCGGGATCTCCGTTCAGGCCGCGGCGTCGAGGCTCTTGGGTGTCTGGTAGTCCAGCAGGCTGCCGTCCGTGCTGTCCACCAGGCCCCAGGATTCCATGTCGAAGCCGATCACGGCGATGGCGCAGGTCGGCATGTTCCACACGTCGGCGCCGGTGAGCTGGTTCAGCAGGCGCGTCATCACCGGGTTGTGGCCCACCATCATGACCCGCTCAAACTGGTCATCCACCTTTTCCAGCGCGCGCAGCATGCCGTCGGTGCCGGCGAAGTAGAGGTCCTGTTCGACCTGGATCGCTTCCGGGTCCAGGTCCAGCGACTTGACGAGATGCCGGGCGGTGGACAGGGCCCGGTTGGCGGGACTGGAGAGGACGAGATCCGGAGTGCTGTCGAGACCGGCCAGCCACGCGCCCATATCCGGCGCGTTCTGACGGCCGCGCTTGTTGAGAGGCCGGTCGAGGTCGGACAGGCTCGGGTCCTTCCACGAGGATTTCGCGTGGCGGACGAGAAACAGCGTTTTTCGAACCTGGCGCATGGTGGGCGGCTTCCTGTTGCGGGCCGCCAGAGTATAGGACGCGTGTGTCCCCGCCGCGACAGCACCCGCGCTCCGGATCGGGGACTACGGGGAGCCGCCTCGATAGCGCTCCAGCATCGCCTGGTCCTCCGCGCTCCAGGCCGGACCGGCGAGGTCCCTGGCCTGTTCCAGCAGACCTGCCGCAATGGCGGCGTCACCACTGCTCCAGGCGTGACGGGCGCGGACACCCAGCGAAGCGGGTGTGGCGTCCAGCGCCGCGAGCGCACCGACCAGGGGTTCCGCGGCGGACAGGTCGCCGGCATCGAGGTGCAGGTTCGCCAGCTTGCACAGCAAGCCTTCCTCCTTGGCGACCCAACCGGTTTCCCGGACCCGATCCAGCGCCGCGTCCCACTCGAGCGCGGCCTGCTCCGTTTCACCCGCGGCCAGTGCCGCATCGCCCAGCAACTCCATCGCATCGAGTTCGGCCTGCGCGAGCTTTCGCGACCGGGCCCGACCCAGGACCCTGGCCGCCGTTTCGGCCGCGCGGTCCGCATCACCGGCGTCGAGATCGAGTTCGGCCAGGCGCAGTTCCACCTGCAAGGCGCGCATTTCATCGTCGATCGCCGAAAACATCGCCCGGCTCTCCTGATAGGCGGCCCGTGAAGCCTCGGCGTCTCCCAGGCTGCGTTGCGCGCTCCCGATGCGCGCCAGGGCGATGGCCTCGAACAGCTTGTCGCCGGTGTCGGCAGCGATGTCCCGCGCGATCGCAGCGGACGCCAGTGCCCCCTCCGCGTCGCCGCGCGCCGCCTGCACGGCGGCGATCATTCCATGAATGCGGCCGACGCCCACACGATCGCCGATGTCCTCCCGGATGGCGAGCGACTGTCGATGGAACTGCTCCGCCTCGTCGAGCCGGCCCTGTTCCCGTCGCTGGTAACCCAGGTTGTTGAGCATCATGGCCTCGTTGCGCCGGTCGCCCAACGCACGGAAAGCGGCGACGGCGTGCTCGAGGTGGTCATTTCCCTCGGCCAGACGTCCCTGGTCCATCGCGAGATTGGCCCGCAGCGAGTGCACTTCGCCCGGGAGCACCTCGTGCCCCGCCCGGCGATAGGCCAGCACGGCACGGTCCAGCAGGGCCTCCGATCCGGCCCAGTCGTTCCGGTCCTCGGAGAGGATGGCCAGGTTGTGCAGGACCGCGCCCTCCAGGTCGTGTTCGTCCAGGGCCTGCGCCACCGCCAGCGCCTCTTCGAGCACCGGGCCGGCGCCCTCCACTTCGCCCGTCCGGTTCAACAGGATGCCGAGCGTCAGCAGGCTCTCGGCCAGGTTTCGGGACGGCCCCGCCGCCCGTTGCTCGTCCACCAGCACCCGCAGCAGCGGCTCGGCCTCGTCGTTGCGGCCCAGGATTCGCAGGCAGTCCGCGAGGGCATGGCGGGGGGCGAACAGCCTCGGTTCCGCATCCATGATCACCCGGAAGTAGCCTTCCGCATCGGCGCACCGCCCTTCCAGTGACAGGGCCATGCCCCGCGAATAGGCCTCGTTGTGAAAGGGATCGGCCGAAACGATGTCCACGTCCGTGGCGAGATGGCTGCGTCCCAGCAACTCGCCGTACACCGCCTGGACCACGCCCCGGGCGAGTTCCGTGGCGTCGTCACCGACCATGGTGCCCAGGCGGGGCCGCTCACTGTCGGCGTGGAGCGCCCAGTTCATGCGCCAGGGCGCGCCGTCGGCGGCCAGCTCCATCACCAGGACATGGCTGGCGCCGTGGACGGCCTGCAACTCCTCCGAGAGGCGTTGCGTCGGTGCGCCCTGGAGAGGTCCCCGCCAGTCCTCGCGCTCGGCCAGGTTGAGGACGTTGGCGTCGCCGACGGTCGCAATTTCCGGCGCTTCCGCCAGCATGCCGTTGACGAAACTCATCAGGCCCAGGCGCATCCAGCCGAGGTCCGGGGATTCGCTGTGGTCCAGCACCGGCAGCACGGCCAGCCGGAACGCGCCATGGGCCGTGACTTCGCTCCGCCAGGGCGCCCAGGCCCACACCAGCAGGGCGAGCATCGACAGCAGCAGGGCAGGCAGGCCCCATCGCCAGGGACCTTCCTTTCGGTGGGCGCGGGTGGGCGCCGCGGCGGCGGGTTCGGAAGGCCCGGTCTCACTGGCCGCCCGCTGGCGGGTGGCGCCGGAAGCGTCCAGGGCTTCAGCGCCAGGCGTCCGGGCCGGCACATCCGGTTCGGGGTCGACCGACGCTCGGGCATCCGCCACGAATCGATAGCCATGGCCGTGCACCGTGCGAATGATGTCCTGTCGCGTGGCGTCGTCACCCACCGCCTTGCGGGCCTTCATCACGGCGCGGGTGAGCGCGGCTTCGGTAATGACCCGTCCGGGCCACACCGCGTCCATCAGTTCATCCTTGCCCACCACCCGTTCGCGGTGCTCGAGCAGATAGGACAACAGGTCGAAGACCCGGGACTGCAGGGCGACGACGCGCCCGTCCCGGCTCAATTCGCGCCTTTGGGGGTCCAGAACGCAGGACCCGAACGCCTGCCGACCCTCACTCATGTCGTTGTTTTTCCATCCTTATTTTCAGGTCATGATCCGGTCAGAAACCCATCATGCCGGGGTCAGGACTTCCTCCGCGCCGTGCCCGAAAGTGCGCACTGGTTCCGGGCTTGTCCGGTTCCCCACACCGGTCACCGCAAAGGAGGAGACCCCATGCAACGCAAACTCATCCTGGTCTATGGCGGACTATGCTACGCCATCTTCTTCGCCACCTTCCTGTACTCGGTGGGATTCATCGGCAATTTCATCGTGCCCGTGACCATCGATGGCGCACCGCGCGTGCCCTTCACCGAGGCGCTGCTGATCAACCTGGGGCTGCTGATGCTGTTCGCCATGCAGCACAGCCTCATGGCCCGACCCTGGTTCAAGCGCTGGTTGACGCGACACCTCCCCGCCGCCGCCGAACGCAGCACCTACGTGCTCGCATCGAGCCTGGCCCTGGTCGTCCTGTTCGTCTTCTGGCAACCCATGGGGGGCGTGATCTGGAACGTCGAGAACCAGGTCGCGCGGTGCAGCCTGCATACCCTGTACGTGGGCGGCATCGGCCTCGTCCTGGTCAGCACCTTCGTGATCAACCACTTCGACCTGTTCGGCTTGCGCCAGGTATGGCTCAACTGGAAGGGCCGCGCGTACGAGCCGCTGGAGTTCGGAACGCCCTGGCTGTACCGCCTGGTTCGCCACCCGCTCTATGTCGGCTGGCTGTTCGCCTTCTGGTCCACGCCGACCATGACGGTGGCCCACCTGGTGTTCGCCCTGGCAACGACGGCGTACATCCTGATCGCCATCCGTTTCGAGGAACGGGACCTGCGGGACGCGCATCCTGAATATGCCGACTATCAGCGCGACGTCCCCATGCTGGTGCCGAAACTGGGGCGGGCATCCGTGACCGGGGAGAAATCCACCGCCATGCGGTCCGCCTGATATAGGAATGCCGCCGGCCCCGGCGCGCCGGGGCCGGCCGTCCTTCCACGAGGCACCACCGGCGTCAGCGCGGAAGGGATCGTGGAACCGGTTGAAGGTGAGTGGAGAGCGAACGGGCCCTGGCGGCGCCAAGGGGGCGTGGCAGGAACGATCAGTCCGGGGTGGACGGTTCCAGTTTCATGCAGACCTGCTCGTCGATCGAATACAGGTAATAGCCGTCGTCCTCGCCCAGGCCGGCGATGATCACGGCGTTCGTGATGCCACTGAGTGTCTTGGCATTGGCGCGCACCTTGAACCCGGCTTCGGAATTCTTGTACGGCTTCAACGCCTCCTTCCATTCGACCTTTTGACTGGGGTCGAACTTCTGGCCATCCCGCACGGCGACCGTGAGGATCGCCTTGAACTTCGGATATGCGACTTCGAGTATGCGTCCCTGGCCCATGCGATTCCTGTCTTTTCTTTGGTTATTGAAGGATTAAGGAAACGTTCCGAATTCAAGTTTACAACAATTCAAGCGTAAAACGGGCGTGAAGACCGTCATGAAAACCGACGCCGGAATCCGGTACTCTTGACGCCCCTGATCCTGCGCCACGGAAACGACCCTGCCCCATGACCAGCAAGCTGCAACAACTCAAGTCCATGACCGTCGTGGTCGCCGACACCGGCGACATCGAGGCGATTCGCCGATTCGAACCCGTGGACGCCACCACCAACCCATCACTGCTGCTGAAAGCGGCCGGCCTGCCCCACTACCGTGACATCGTCAGCGCGGCGAGGGACTGGGCCCACGACCTGGGTGGCAGCAGCGAAGAACAGCTGGCCAATTGCTGCGACCGCCTCGCAGTGGACATCGGCAAGGAGATCACGCGCATCGTTCCGGGGCGCGTGTCCACCGAGGTCGATGCCCGCCTGTCCTTCGACACCCCGGGCACGCTCGCCCGCGCCCGACGCCTGATCCAGTTGTACGAGGACGCGGGCGTGCCGCGCGATCGCGTGTTGATCAAGACGGCCTCGACCTGGGAGGGCATCCGCGCCGCGGAACAACTGGAACGCGAGGACATCAACTGCAACCTCACCCTGCTGTTCGGGTTCGGCCAGGCCGCGGCCTGCGCCGATGCGGGCGTGACGCTGATTTCGCCGTTCGTGGGCCGCATCCTGGACTGGTACAAGGCCAATACCGACCTTGCGATCGAGCGCCCGGAAGACGACCCGGGCGTGCAGTCCGTGACCCGCATCTACCACTACTACAAGGCCAACGGTTACGACACCATCGTCATGGGCGCGAGTTTCCGCAATACCGGCGAGATCGAGGCCCTTGCCGGCTGCGACCGCCTGACCATCAGTCCTCAGTTGCTGGAGGAACTCGCCGGCGATGACGGCGACCTGCCACGCGTCCTGGACCCTGACGGCGCGACCAGTGACGAGACCAACCCGGCCGGGAACGAGGCGAGTTTCCGCTTCGACCTCAACGAGGACCGGATGGCCACCGAGAAGCTGTCCGATGGCATTCGCGGCTTCGTCGCCGATCAGCGGCGCCTGGAGCAGTTGCTGAAGGACTTCGACGCCTGACCTGGAATCCGGCCCGTCCGGACCGGACCCGCCCTCCCCCATTCCACGGGCCGCGAACCGCTGACATGGCGCGCGCACGGCGACCGGCCAGCCCCGTTTGACCGGACACGGGCAAGTCGGCACACTGCGAAGCCCGGGGCACAACGGCCACGGGGGGGGGAATCGAGATGCTCACATCAGCCAGCCGGACACGCGCGGGGTCTTCCCTGTTCAGCCTGGCCTTGCTCACGCTGGCGCTGGCCGCCTGCGATACCGCGGAGCCGCCGCCCCAGGCGCCTCCGCCCGCCGTGGAATACCGCGAAGTGGCCCTGGAGCCGGTAGCCACCACCTTCGAATTCATCGCCCGAACCCGTGCCCGGGAAGACGCCCAGGTGCGTGCGCAGATCACGGGCACCGTGGTCGATCGTTCCTTCGAGGAGGGCCAGGCCGTCGAGGAGGGTCAGCCCCTCTTCCACATCGACCCGCGCCCCTTCGAGACCACGCTGGCCTCCACCCGGGCCCAGTTGCAACGGGCCCAGTCCGACGCGCGGGTCGCGGCCCAGAACCTGGAGCGCGGCAAGGAACTGGTGGAGAACAACTACATCAGCGCCGCGGAAATGGACAGCCTCCAGGGCCTGGCGGACCAGAGCGCCGCCGCTCTCGAGGAAGTGCGAGCGGCGGTGCAGCGCGCCGAGATCGACCTGGAGTTCACCGAAGTCCGCGCCCCCTTCGCCGGAACCGCGGGCCGGGCGAACGTCAGCATCGGCGACCTCGTGAGTCCGTCGTCGGGGGTGCTGGTGTCCCTGGTGGCGCTGGACCCGATGCTGGTGGACTTCGACGTGAGCGAACAGGCCATGGTCGAAAACCTGGCCGCCAACCAGAAGCGGGCGGAGGAAGGGCTGGCGCCCATCCAGTACACGCCGAAACTCAAGCTGGGCACCGGCGAGCTCTACGCCCACGAGGGCGTGATCGACTACGCCGACAACCGCATCAATCCGTCCACCGGCACGGTGACCGTCACCGCGCGGTTTCCGAACCCCGACGGCCTGCTCTATCCCGGCCAGTTCGCGCGCGTGCTGCTGAGACGCGGCGAAGCCGCGCCCTCCCTGCTCATTCCCCAGTCCGCGGTGCTCGAGGACATGCAGGGACGTTACGTGTTCCTGGTCACGCAGGACGAGACGGTCGCACGGCGCAACGTGACGCTGGGCCAGCGCGAGGGCATCCGCTGGGTGGTCCAGGACGGGCTGGCCGAAGGAGACCGGGTCATCGTCAATGGCATCCAGAAGGTCCGTTCGGGCATGCCCGTGACCGCCACGCCGGTCGCCGCCCAGCCACTCGACGACGGTTCCGGATGAGCGTGACGCCGCCCGGGTGATTTCCGCCACCTTCATCCGCCGGCCGCGTTTCGCGATGGTGATCTCCATCGTGATCGTGCTGGCCGGACTGATCTCCATCCCCCTCCTGCCGATCGGCGAGTTCCCGCAGATCTCCCCGCCCCAGGTGCAGGTGTCCGCGCGCTTCCCCGGGGCCAACGCGCAGACCATGATCGACGCCGTCGCCGGGCCGATCGAGGAACAGGTCAATGGCGTGGAGGGCATGATCTACATGCAGTCCACGACCTCCAACGACGGCGGCTACACCCTGTCAGTCACCTTCGACTACGGCGTCGACCCGGACCTCGCGCAGGTCAACGTGCAGAACCGGGTCAACCTCGCCGCACCCCTGCTGCCCGAGGAGGTCACCCGCCAGGGCGTGAGCGTGAAGAAGCAGTCCACCGACATGCTCATGGTGGTCAACGTCTATTCCCCGGACCGCTCGCTGGACCCGTACTTCATTTCCAACTACGCGAAGATCAACGTCGCGGACGTGCTCTCCCGGACCCCGGGCATCTCCGAGGTCAACAACCTGGGCGCGATGGATTACGCCATGCGGGTCTGGCTGGATCCCGACCGGCTGGCGGCGCTCGGCCTGACCACGGACGACGTGGCAGCGGCCATCCGCGAGCAGAACGTCGAGGTCGCGGCCGGCCAGATCGGCGGTGCGCCGGCGCCGGAAGGCCAGCAGTTCCAGTACACCCTCACGACCCGCGGACGCCTGGCCTCCGTGGACGAGTTCCGGCAGATCGTGGTGCGGGCCGGCGGTGGCGGACAGATCGTCTTCCTCGAGGACGTGGCGCGCCTGGAACTGGGCTCGCGCAGCTATTCCGCCTTCGGGGAACTCGACGGCGCCCCATCGGCGGTGCTGGCCGTGTACAAACTGCCGGAGGCCAACGCCCTGGCGGTCGCGGACGACATCAGGGACAGCCTGGATGCGTTGCGCGTGGATTTCCCCGACGGCCTGGACGCGGCGGTGCTGTACGACACCACGCGCTACATCTCGATCTCGATCCGCGAGGTGGTCATCACCCTGTTGCAGGCGCTGGGCCTCGTCATCCTGGTCGTCCTGTTCTTCCTGGGCAGCTGGCGGGCCGCCCTGGTGCCCACCGTCGCCATACCGGTGTCCCTGATCGGCACCTTCGCCTTCATGCTCGCCACGGGAATGAGCATCAACACGGTGTCCCTGTTCGGCCTGATCCTGGCCATCGGCGTGGTCGTGGACGACGCCATCATCGTGACGGAGAACGTCGAGCGCCACGTTTCGGAGGGCAAGTCCGGATTCGACGCCGCCATGGTGTCCATGAAGGAGGTCACCGGGCCGGTGATCGCCACCACGCTGGTGTTGCTGGCGGTGTTCGTACCCGTCACGTTGATGCCGGGCATCAGCGGGGCGCTCTACCGCCAGTTCGCCATGACCATTTCCGTGGCGGTGGTGATCTCCTCCATCAACTCACTGACCCTGAGCCCCGCGCTCGCCAGCCTGTTGATCAGGAAGCGGGACGAACCCCGCGGCCTGTTCGGCGCATTTTTCAAGGTGCTGGACCATGCGACCGCCCGCTACCGCGCGGTGGTCGGGTTCAGCGTCCGCCGCCTGCTGCTGAGCGTCTGCCTGTACCTCTTCCTCGGCGGGGTCATCGCCTGGCTGCTGATGGGGCTGCCTTCCGGCTTCGTTCCGGACGAGGACCGTGGCGCCTTTTTCGTGGACGTCAGCCTGCCCGACGGCGCTTCCCTGCAACGCACGGGCGAAGTGGTGGACGAGGTGCGGGAACTGCTGATGGCCGACCCGGACGTGCAGCACGTCATCAGCGTCAAGGGCTTCTCCCTGCTCAAGCGCGTCACCTCCTCCAATGGCGGCCTGGTCATCGCGGTGCTGAAGGACTGGGACGAGCGGCCGGAACCCGGCCAGCACCTCACGGCAGTGGCGGGACGCCTGCAGGGACAACTGCTGGCCATTCCCGAGGCCCTGTCCCTGGTGTTCACGCCGCCGGCGCTGCCGGGCGTCGGCGCGGTGTCCGGGCTCGACTACCGGCTGCTGGACACGCTCGGCCGCTCGCCCCAGCAACTGGGCAGCGTCGCCATGACGGTCGTGGCGGAGGCGAACGCCGCGCCGGAGATCGGGCAGGCATTCACGACGTTCCGGTCCGCCGTGCCGCTGCTGGAAGTCGAAGCCGACCGGATCAAGGCCAAGGACCAGGGGATCGCGCTGTCGAGCATCTTCGGCACCCTCCAGGCCATGCTCGGTTCGATGTACGTCAACGACTTCAACCTGTTCGGGCGGACCTTCCGGGTGATGCTCCAGGCCGAAGGCGACTACCGCAACGAAGAGAGCGACATCGGCCGCCTGTTCGTGCGCAACGCCTCGGGCGAGATGGTGCCCCTCTCCACCCTGGTCACGACCCGGCCGACGCTGGGGCCTGAAACCCTCACCCGATACAACCTGTTCAACTCCGTGTCCATTACCGCCTTCCCGGCGGCCGGCTACAGCGAGTCCCAGGCCATCGAGGCCATGGAGCGGATTTCGGGTGAGAACCTGCCGGAAGGCTGGAGCCATGACTGGTCGGGGATGACCTACCAGTCGCTGGCCGCGGGCAACCTCGCTCCCATCATCTTCGCGCTGGCCCTGGTGTTCGTATACCTGTTCCTCGTGGCGCAATACGAGAGTTGGCTGATCCCGGCCGCCATCGTGCTGTCGGTGCCCCTGGCGCTGCTGGGCGCCTTTGCCGGCCTGCGCGCCCTGGACCTGCCACTGGACCTGTATGGCCAGATCGGCCTGGTGCTGCTCATCGGCATGTCGGCCAAGACGGCGATCCTGATCGTCGAGTTCGCAAAACAGCTGAACGAAGCCGAGGGCCAGGGCATCGCCGACGCCGCCATCGAAGCCGCCCGGCTGCGTTTTCGCGCCGTCCTGATGACGGCCCTGTCCTTCGTGTTCGGGGTGCTCCCCCTGGTGCTGGCCTCCGGCGCCGGCGCCGCGTCCCGCGTCTCCCTGGGCACCGTGGTGTTCGGGGGCATGCTGGCCTCGACCGTTCTCGGCACCCTGCTGGTGCCGGCCTGCTTCGCGGTGGTCCAGAACCTGCGCAGAACCGTGAAAAAGGATTTCCCCGGCAAGGCATGAGCGGCCCCTAACCCGTGCTGAGCCCGTTCTGACCCCGTGATGCGGGGCCGGGACCTGCACACCGTCACAGACAACAGGAGAATCACCCGATGCAATTGGGCATGATCGGCCTCGGACGCATGGGCGGCGCGATGGCGCGCCGCCTGATGGCGGCCGGACACGAAGTAGTGGTGCACGACGTCAACGCGGATGCCGTGGCGGAACTCGTTTCGGCAGGCGCCACCGGCGCCTCGAGCCTGGAAGATTTCGTGGCCGCCCTGGCCCCTCCCCGGTCCGCCTGGATCATGGTGCCCGCCGCACTGGTGGACGGGGTGATCGAGCAGCTCGTACCACTGCTGCAGGCGGACGACCTGCTGGTGGACGGGGGCAATTCGCACTACCACGACGACATCCGGAGGGCGGAATCACTGGCCGGCCGCGACCTTCATTATGTGGACTGCGGTGTTTCCGGCGGGGTGTGGGGCGAAGGCCGTGGCTACTGCCTGATGGCCGGCGGTGACGACGTCGCCATCGGACGCCTGGCGCCGGTGTTCGAAGCGCTGGCGCCCGGCGTGGAGGCCGCCCCCCGCACCCGCGGTCGCGAAGGGGATCCCGCACCCGAGGAGCGTGGCTGGTTGCACTGCGGACCGCCGGGTGCCGGCCATTTCGTGAAGATGGTCCACAACGGCATCGAATACGGAATGATGGCGGCCTATGCCGAGGGCCTGAACCTGCTTCGCCATGCGAACATCGGTGAGGCCGGCCGCTCGAAAGACGCCGAGACCGCGCCCCTGGACCATCCCGAGCACTTTCGCTACGAACTGCCCGTGGACCGCATCGCCGAACTCTGGCGGCGTGGCAGCGTGGTCGAGTCGTGGCTGCTCGACCTCGCCGCCCAGGTCCTGCACGAGGACCCGGAACTTCGCACGGACGCCACCCGGGTGTCCGACTCCGGCGAAGGGCGATGGACGGTGGAAACCGCCATCCGGGCCGGTGTCCCCCTGCACGTGATCAGCGCCGCGGTCTTCGACCGCTTCGCATCCCGCGACGAGGGCGACGGGGCCAACCGGGTGCTCTCGGCCCTGCGCCGCGCCTTCGGGGGCCACTGACGAGGCCGGCCGGGGCCCGAAAGCGCGTCGCTTCCGGGCCCGGCCAATGCGTCAGGGGTCCTCAGTCCCCGAACCGGATCACGATCCGCCCATGGGTGCGCACGTGGCGGTGCGGGGTGTGGCGCCAGGTGCAATGACGCCCCCAGTAACGGTCGTGATACGGAAGGTGGTAGCGCCAGGCATCGCGACGGTGATGATGGTGGCTGC
>JAUHYP010000092.1 GCA_030426265.1 Gammaproteobacteria bacterium
GTGGCGCTGCAGACCGAGGCCACCGGTCCGGCGGATCCCTACACGCGCTCCATCGCGCACGAATCCGGATGGCAGTGGCGCATTCCCCTGCAGCACCGCATGGGCAACGGCCTGGTGTACTGCAGCCGCTATCTCGACGATGCCGGGGCCAAGGCCCTGTTGCTGGAGAAGGTCGAAGGCGCGCACCGGGGCGAGCCGCGGGTGCTGAAATTCCGCACCGGGCGCCGGCTGAAACAGTGGCACAAGAACGTGGTCGCGCTGGGCCTGGCCAGCGGCTTCGTCGAACCCCTGGAGTCCACCAGCATCCACCTGATCCAGCGCGGCATGATTCGCCTCCTGCAGCTGTTTCCCTTCGACGGCATCCGCGAGTCCGAGGTGGCGGAATTCAACCGCCAGAGCCTGGTGGAGATCGAACACATCCGCGACTTCATCATCCTGCACTACAAGGTGACGAACCGCCGGGATTCGCCTTTCTGGCGGCATTGCGCCGGCCTGGCGGTGCCGGACTCCCTGGCGCGCCGGATCGCGCTGTTCCGCGAGACCGGGCGGGTGTTCAAGGAGGGCGACGAGCTGTTCGGGGAAAATTCCTGGATCCAGGTCATGCTGGGGCAGGGCATCGTTCCGGAGCAGTACCACCCCGCGGTGGACATGCTCTCGGAGGAGGAGCTGACGCGCTTCCTGGAGAACATCCGCACCCGGGTCGAACACACGGTACAGCGCCTGCCTTCACACGATCGCTACGTGCGGCAGTACTGCGCGGCCGCGGCGGGGGACTGATCCCCCGGGCCGGTATCGCTCAGGGCTGTTCGACCTTCACCCAGTCCACGTACATCGCCACCTCTCCCGCGCGGATGGCCTCCACGGTGGATTCCGGCAGGCCCAGCCAGGGCGATTCGATGCCGTTGGTCTTCCAGGGATAAACGCCGCCCAGGGCGAAGTTCAGGATCAGGTGCTTGGGGCTGTCGAAGGTCCATTCGCCGTAGTGCTCGACCATGGGCCGCGTGGCGCGGTAGACGAGACGGTCGTCCACCCGGAATTCGAGTCCGTCGGTGGTCCAGTCCACGCTGTAGACGTGCCAGCCGGTGACGTCATCGCCCGGTGGAAAGTAGAACTTGTTCACCAGCGGTGTTTCACCCGAGTAGCCGGGCCCGTGCAGCGCCACGGCCGTCCAGTCCGCCTCGCCGACGTACTCCATGATGTCGATCTCGCCGGTGTCGGGCCAGTCGCCGTTGCCCAGCAACCACCAGGCAGGCCACACCCCGACGGCGTCCGGCATCCGGATACGCGCGGAGGCCCGGCCGTGGGTGAAGTCGAACAGCCCTTTCGTTTCGATGCGGCCCGACACGAAGTCCGTGACACGGCCCGTCGGGGTCTCGAAGCCCTCCCGGACCACCGGCACCAGGGCCAGCACCCCGTTCTCGGCGCCTTCGACCGTTCCGGCGGGCAACAGGCGGATCGTTTCCGGGGAATCGACGTAGGCCTGGATCTCGCGGTTGACGTGAAAGTCCGGGCCGATGACGGTCCAGTGTGAGCGATCGAGTTCAGGAGCGTCGAAATCGTCGAAGAACAGGGGCGTATCGGACCGGGCCATGGCCGGCGCCAGCGACAGCAGCATTCCCAGGGCGCAAGAACGGAATTTCGGGGTCATGGTCGGAGTTCTCCTCGTTCAGCGAAAGCCGCGCGCACCGCGGCCATGTGTTCCTGGAAAGCCAGGCTGTCGGCAAGGCGCACCACCGGCGATTCGGTCCGGCCCTCGCGCAGGTCCCGCTGCATGGCCACGATTTCGTAGTCGAGGCCGATCGTCGTGCGTTCCTCGCGAAAGTGGTCGACCCGGGTGTCCAGGACAAACAGCGAGCACTCCGAAGCGCGGAAGAAATCCGGGATGTGGATCCAGCCCGCTTCGCCGACGATCGTGGCGGCGTTGCCCAGGCGGGCGCGAAAGGAGGTGGCGAGCCGGGAAAACGACGCGCCATGGTCGAGCAGCCAGGCCACGTCGTCCTCGACGCCGTTGGGCGCGAGATGCGCCCTGGCCTGGACGCCGAGCGGCTGGCGTCGGTGCACCAGCCAGTCCAGCGCCACCGGGTAGACGCCCATCTCCAGCAGGCAGCCTCCACCGAGCCGTGCGTCGTACTCGCGTCGCATCGCGTCGAAAGGCAGCTGGGGATAGCCGAAGTCGGCGTCCAGGTGGCGCAGCGCGCCGATGCGTCCTTCCTGTACCCAGGCCATCGCGGTCCGGATGGCCGGCAGGAACCAGGTCCACATCGCTTCCATCAGGTAGCCCCCGGTCGACTCGGTCACCGCGACCAGGGCGCGGCACTCCTCCGGGTCGATCACCAGGGGCTTCTCACACAACACGGCCTTGCCGGCCCGCAGCGCGTCGCAGGCGTGGTCGTGGTGCAGCGTGTGCGGCGTGGCCACGTACACCGCGTCCACATCCGAGTCCGAGAGCAGTGCCTCCAGGTCGTCCGTGGCCCTGGCGATGTCGTACTGGCCGGCAAAGGCCTGGGCGGCTTCGAGCCGGCGGGCGTATACGGCCACGGCCCGGCCGTCGGCCACGGTGGCCAGGTCCCGGGCGAAACTGTGGGCGATACGGCCGGTGCCGATGACGCCCCAGCGGATCACCGGGCTCAACGACCGCGCCATTCAGTGAGCGCCGCAGAGAAGCGGCGTGCGACTTCCGGGTTGGCCTGCAGGCGGCTGTCGCCCCAGAACCCGCTCTCCCAGGGCGCGTCCCACATGTCCTGCGCGTCCCAGTTCACGTTGATGTAGGCCAGCGCCTTCACCACGTCCTGGTTGTCGTGCAGGAATTCGAACAACGGCTGGTACCAGGCCTGCCAAATGGCCGCCGCGTCCAGGGCGGTCTCGCCCTGCCGTTGTGGCCCGTCCCAGAGCGGGCTGAAGTTGGCGCGAAAACCCTGCGCCAGGTCGTAACCCTGGGGCGTGGATTCCGCGACCATCACCGGCTTGCCGCGTTCCCGCGCGAAGGCCAGCAATTCCTCGACCAGTTCGCCCTGGGTGGGTGGCTCGTAGGGTCCGGGGACCGACGGTTTCGCATCCGGCGGCAGGAACCAGGAAATACCCATCCAGTCCACGTAGTCGTCGCCCGGGTACCAGCGGCGCATGTCGTCGTGGCCCTGGTCGAGAATGTCGTCCACCGGGGAGGTGGAAGACTGCCAGACGAATTGCGTGTTGCTCACGCCCTTCGCGCGCAGGCGGTCCACGAG
>JAUHYP010000059.1 GCA_030426265.1 Gammaproteobacteria bacterium
CTGCTGAGCTTCCGCGAAGACGGCCTGACCGGCGAAGTCCACGGCCTGGAGGTGCAGACCATCTTCCCGTTCCGGATGCTCTGGGACGGCCTGGACGGCTTCGGCACCATCCTCACCGCGACCTTCATCGACGGCGAGCTGGACGACGGTTCCGCGGTGCCCGGCCTGTCGGAAGAGAACTACTCGGCCACGCTGTTCTACGAGCGCGGCGGCTTCGACTTCCGCGTCGCGGTCACCGACCGTAGCGAATACACCACCGAGACCCGCGGCACGAGCCTGGCGCTCACCCCCACGGTCGACCAGGGCGCGACCCTGGTGGACGCCCAGGTCCGCTATGACTTCGGGCTGGCGGGGCACCAGGGCTGGCTGGGCGGACTGTCGCTGGCGCTGCAGGGCCAGAACCTCACCGACGAGGACACCGTGCAGACCAACGACGATTCGCGCCAGGTCACGCTGTACCAGACCTTCGGCGCCAACTACCTGCTGACGGCCATCTACAAGTTCTGGTAATCGTCAGCACCACGACCACGAGCCCTGCTAGTCTGACTGGCAGGGCTTTTTCTTTGGGCGAGACGCAACGATGAACACCTCCATACGCAAGGTCGTCGTCCTGGGCGGCGGAACCGCCGGCTGGATGTCGGCGGCCCTGCTGCGGCGCGTGCTCGGCGCGCACATCGCGGTCGAACTGGTGGAGTCCGAGCAGATCGGCATCGTCGGTGTCGGCGAGGCCACCATCCCGCCCATCCAGAACCTCAACGCGGTGCTGGGCCTGGACGAGGCCGAATTCCTGCGCGAAACCCGCTCGACCATGAAGCTGGCCATCCGCTTCGAGAACTGGCGGGTGCCGGGTGAATCCTATTTCCACACCTTCGGCGCACCGGGCCGCAGCCAGGCCTTCTGCCATTTCCACCACTTCTGGAACCGCGCACGGCTCGCCGGCGACGACACTCCGATCTGGGACTACGACCTCAATTACCTGATGTGCCAGGCCGGCCGCTTCGCCAAGCTGCAGGCCGCCGATCCGATGTGGGAGATGAAGTACGCCTACCACTTCGATGCCGCGCTCTACGGCCAGTTCCTGCGCCGCTACAGCGAGCAACGGGGCGCCGTGCGCACCGAGGGCCGCGTGGCCGACGTGCGCCTGCATTCCGAAACCGGACATGTCGAAGCCCTGGTGCTGGACGACGGGCGGGTGGTCGAGGGAGACTTCTTCATCGACTGCTCGGGCCAGCGCGGCGTCCTGATCCAGGCCGCCCTGGGCGTGGGCTTCGACGACTGGGGCCACTGGCTGCCCTGCGACCGCGCGCTGGCGGTGCCGTCGCAGCGGATGGAACAGACCCTGCCCTACACCCGCGCCATCGCCCACGAGGCCGGCTGGCAGTGGCGCATTCCGCTGCAGCACCGCAACGGCAACGGCCTGGTCTACAGCTCACGCCACGTCGATGATGACCGCGCCGCCGAGACCCTGCTGGGAAATCTCGACACCGAGGCGCTGGATGATCCGAAACTGATCCGGTTCCGTACCGGCGTCGCGCGGCGTCCCTGGGAACGCAACGTGGTGGCCGTGGGGCTCGCCAGCGGCTTCCTCGAACCGCTGGAGTCCACCAGCATCCACCTGATCCAGTCCGCCGTGGTTCGCCTGTTGCACCGCTTCCCGCACGACGGCGTTCACGCCGCCGCGGTCGAGGAATACAACCGGCAGACGCGGCGCGAGTACGAACTGATCCGCGATTTCATCATCGCGCACTACCATCTGAACGAACGCGAGGGCGGGTTCTGGCGCGATCTCCGGCACATGGGCGTACCGGAACGGCTGACGGAAAAGATCGAGCTGTTCCGGGCCAGCGGCAACCTGTTCCAGGACGATCTCGACATCTTCCTCGAGCCGTCCTGGCTGCAGGTCCTCATGGGACAGGGTGTGATGCCGGCGGACTATCACCCCATCGCCGACGGGCTCGACGCGGCGCAGTTGCGCGAGAAACTGGAAAAAACACGGGAACTGAAGAACCAGCCGGTGGCCCAGATGCCCGGGCACGACCAGTTCCTGGAGATGTTCTGCGGCGCCAGGCCGGCCGGCTGAACGAGCCGATCCTGGCTGGCGCCGGTCAAGGCCGGAGGGGTCCCCGGCCGGCTTGATGAACTTTCCTCTGCCGGTGCCGGTTCAGCGCTGCAGCGGCAGCACCAGCGCCGCCCGGGGCGGCAGGCTCAGCGGGCGATCCAGGCGATAGCTTGTGCCGCTCACCACGTCCTCGGCCTGCGTGTAGCCTTCCAGGCGCTCGGCAAATCGCTCCAGCGGCAGTTCGACGGCCTGGTCGTTGCCGTTCAGCACCACCATCACCGCCTCGCGCCCGTCGTGGCGAACGTAGACATAGACCTCGTCCTTCGGCACGAAGTGCGTCATGCCCCCGCTGTGGATCACACCCGCGTCCCGTCGCCAGGTCAGCAGCGTGCGCAGGAATGCCTGCGCCTCCCGCTCCTGGTCGTCCAGCCCGCGGCCGCTCACCGCGTCGCGTGAATCGCCCGCCCAACCGCCGGGGAAGTCGGCGCGGATGGCGCCGTGCGAGTCGTCGTCGGGGTGCGCCATCATGATCTCGGTGCCGTAGTACACCTGCGGCACGCCGCGGGTGGTCAGCAGCCAGGTCATGGCCTGGCGGAACCGCGCCGGGTCCTCGCCCAGGCGGGTGCTGATGCGGCTCATGTCGTGGTTGTCGGCAAAGGTGACCAGCGCGAACGGGTCGGGGTAGATGAAGTCGTTGGCCAACGCCCGGTACAGCGCCAGCATGCCCCCCGGCTGGGGATCACCCGGGACGCCGCTGGCGGGCACGGTCAGCGCCCGCACCATCGCTGCCTGCACCGGGAAATCCATCAGGCTGGGCAGGAAGGACACGTAGCCGTCGCGGTTGGCCTTGCCGCGCTGCCAGTAGGCCACGGCGGCCGGGTTCTCGGTCCACTCTTCGCCCACCACGTTGAAGTCCGGGTACTCGTCCATGACCCGCCGGGTCCACTCGGTCATGTAGTGCTTGTCCGGATAGGGATAGGTGTCCATGCGGATGCCCGCCAGTCCCAGGTACTCGATCCACCACAGGGCGTTCTGGGTCAGGTAGTCGGCCAGCAGCGGGTTGCGCTGGTCGAGGTCGGGCATGGTCTCGACGAACCAGCCATCGGAAAAGGCGGAACGATCCACCTCGGCCGCATGCGGGTCCTGCTCGGTGATGTGCTCGTGCGAGGTGATCGGCCGGGTCTCGGGGACGTTGAGCCAGTCATCCGAAGGCAGCGCCGCCATCCACGGGTGGCCGCTGCCGATGTGGTTGACGATCATGTCCATGATCACGCCGATGCCTTTGGCCTTCGCCGACTGCACCAGGTCCCGGTAGTCCTCGTTGCTGCCGAAGCGCGGGTCGACGCGGTAGAAGTCGGTGGTGGAGTAGCCATGGTAGGAGTACTCCGGCATGCGGTTCTCCAGCAGCGGGTTCAGCCAGATGGCGGTGAAGCCCATGTCGGCGATGTAGTCCAGCCGCTCTTCGATGCCCCGGATGTCGCCGCCGTGACGGCCATGGGGGTCGGAACGGTCCACCGGGTCGCCATAGCCCGCCAGGTCGTCGTTGTCCGGGTCACCGTTGGCGAAGCGGTCGGGCGTGACCAGGTAGATGGCGTCGCTGCCGTCGAAACCCCGGGTGTGCGCGGGGTCCGGGTTGCGGGCCTCGAGGCGGTAGGGATGCGTGAGGGTCCGGTCCGCGCCCTGCAGGACCAGGTCGAAGGCGCCCGGACGGGCCTCCGGGCCGATGTCCAGGTACACGAACAGGTAGTCGGGATGGCCCGAGGTCACCCTGCGGCTCACGCGCACGCCGGGCGCATCCACGGTGGCCTGCAGGGCGGACACGCCGGCGCCGTGCACCATCAACTGCACTTCGGGTTCACGGAAGCCGGTCCACCAGTTCGGGGGCTCGACTCGCAGTTCGGCGGCCAGGCTGGTGGCGCAGCAGAACAGGCCTGTCAGCACGGCGGTCACGCTCGCCAGGCGGTCTCTTTTCGTCATGCCGATCATTCTAGGGGAGCCGCCGTGAGGGCCGCCTGATCTGCAAACGTATTCAGGTGCCCGGCCATGGCTTCCCCCGCGCCCGTGCATTAGCGTTCGCACGACAAGCTCAAACAGAATCCAGGCTCATGCTGAACCGTTCCATGCCTTTCAAGACCGTCCTGGTGGCGGCATTGCTGCTCGCCGCATCCGGCATCGCCGGCGCCGCCGACAGCCTGACCGCCTCGGTGAGCTCTCCGGATGGCCGCAACCGTCTCACCGTGTCGATCGACGAGCACGGGGTGCCGCGCTATACCGTCACCCGGGGCGAGGAAACCGTCATCGCCCCGTCGCGCCTGGGGCTGCGCTTCGCGGCCCAGCCGGAGCTGGGCGAAGGGTTCCGCATCGCCGACGTGGCGCACGCGTCGCGCGACGAGCGCTGGGAACAGCCCTGGGGAGAGCGGCGCATGGTCCGTGACCACCACCAGGCCCTGCGGGTCCGGTTCGAGAACGGGTCGGGCGTCCATTTCGACCTGCAGGTCCGCGCCTTCGACGACGGCATCGGCTTCCGGTACGAGGTTCCGGAGCAGGAAGGCTATGGCGACCTGGTCATCGTGGACGAGCTGACCGAGTTCGCCCTGGAGCGCCAGGGCACGGCCTGGTGGATTCCCGGGCGCCGCTACAACCGCTACGAGTACGTCTACCACACCACCCCGGTGGACGAAGTGGTCATGGCGCACACGCCGATGACGGTGCGCACGCCCGCCGGGACCCACGTCAGCCTGCACGAAGCCGCGCTGGTGGATTACGCCGGTTACGTGCTGGACCATCGCCGCGAGGGCGTGTTCCAGACCAACCTGACGCCCTGGTCGGACGGCGCCCGAGTCAAGACCGGCACGCCGTTCCACACACCCTGGCGCACGATCCAGCTGGCCGACAACGCCGCCGGCCTGCTCGACTCGACGATGATCCTGAACCTCAACGAACCCAACCGGCTGGGCGACGTGTCCTGGGTCGAGCCGGGCAAGTACGTGGGCATCTGGTGGGCGATGCACATCAACGTCCGGACCTGGGGCAGCGGCCCGATCCACGGCGCAACCACCGAGGAAACGATGCGCTACATGGATTTCGCCGCGGAGCACGGCTTCGACGGCGTCCTGGTGGAGGGCTGGAACATCGGCTGGGACGGCGACTGGTACCACAACGGCGATGTGTTCAGCTTCACCGAGGCCTACCCCGATTTCGACCTGGAAGCCGTCACGGCCTACGGCGCCGAACGCGGCGTGCGCCTGATCGGCCACCACGAAACCTCGGGCAACGTCACCAACTATGCCCGGCAGATGGAGGCGGCCTTCGACCTCTACGAGTCCGTGGGCGTGACCCAGGTGAAGACCGGCTACGTGGCCGACGCCGGCCAGCTCAAGCGCGTGGACGAGAACGGCCTGGCGCACTACGAGTGGCATGACGGCCAGTTCGCCGGCGGCGAATACCTGCGCTCGGTGACCGAGGCCGCGGAACGGCGCATCAGCATCAACACGCACGAACCGGTCAAGGACACCGGCCTGCGCCGGACCTACCCCAACTGGATCAGCCGCGAGGGCGCGCGTGGCCAGGAGTTCAACGCCTGGGGCAGCCCCCCGAACCCGCCGGAACACACCGCCATCCTGCCCTTCACGCGGATGCTGGCGGGGCCCATGGACTTCACGCCCGGCATTTTCGACCTGATGCCCAACGGCGCCGATTCGCCCAACCGGGTGAAGACCACCCTGGCCAAGCAACTGGCCCTGTACGTGACCCTGTACAGCCCCATCCAGATGGCCGCCGACCTGCCCGAGAACTACGCCGCGCGGCCGGAGGCCTTCCAGTTCATCGTCGACGTTCCCACCGACTGGGAACGCAGCGTGGGCGTGGACGGCGCGGTGGGCGACTTCGTGGTCGTGGCCCGGCAGGAACGTGGCGGAGCCGACTGGTACCTGGGCGCGCTGACCGACGAGAATGCGCGCACGGTCGACGTCCCGCTGGACTTTCTCGAAGCCGGCCGGGACTACACCGCGCAGGTCTACGCCGACGGCGAAGACGCCGACTGGGACGCCAATCCCTACGCCATCGAGATCAGCGAGCGCACCGTGACCGCGGGTGACCGCCTGGCGCTGCGCCTGGCGCCCGGGGGCGGCACGGCGATCCGCTTTGTGGCGGCGCCGGAATGACCGCACCGGTCGACAGGATGGGCGACGACGGGGCCGGCGGCCTGTCCGCAACGCCCGGGGCGGGTCGCAAGCCGCCCCTCCAGTTCTGGCAGATCTGGAACATGTGTTTCGGCTTCCTGGGCATCCAGTTCGGCTTCGCGCTGCAGAACGCCAACGTGAGCCGGATCTTCCAGACCCTGGGCGCCGACATCGACACCCTGCCGATCCTGTGGCTGGCGGCGCCCCTCACCGGTTTGCTGGTGCAGCCGGTGGTGGGCTATTTCAGCGATCGCACCTGGAACCGGCTCGGCCGGCGACGGCCGTACTTCCTCGGCGGCGCCATCCTGGCCTCGCTGGCGCTGCTGGTCATGCCCCATTCGCCCTGGCTGTGGTTCGCCGCCGGCATGCTGTGGATCCTGGACGCCAGCATCAACATCTCCATGGAGCCGTTCCGGGCCTTCGTCGGCGACAACCTGCCGCGCCGGCAGCGGACCCTGGGTTTCGCGTTGCAGGGCTTTTTCATCGGCGTGGGCGCCGTGGTCGCCTCCGCCCTGCCGTGGCTGCTGGCGAACGTCTTCGGCATGAGCAACACGGCCGAGCCCGGCGTGATTCCGGACTCCGTCAAGTGGGCCTTCTACCTCGGCGGCTTCGTCTTCCTCGGCGCGGTCTGCTGGACCGTGTTCACCACCCGGGAGTATCCACCGGAACAGCTCGCCGCCTTCGAGGAGGCCGCCCGGCCCGGTGGCGCCATCACGGAAACGCCGCACCGCGCGCCCTCCAGCTTCCGGGCGGGGGGCCTGGCGTGGTGCGTCGCAGGCGCCGCGATGCTGGCCTGGGTCATCCTGGGCGGACTCGACAAGCAATTGTTCATCCTGGCCGGAGGCGGTATCGCCTTCGGCCTGGTGCAGCTGTTGTGCGCCTGGCTGGGCGCTCGCGACCGCACGGGCGGCGGGCTGTACCAGGTCACCAACGACCTGTTTGGCATGCCCCGGGTAATGAAGCAGCTGGCCGTGGTGCAGTTCTTCTCCTGGTTCGGCCTGTTCGCGATGTGGATCTACTCGACGGCCGCCGTCACCGCCCACCACTACGGCACCAGTGACACCACCAGCGCCGCCTTCAACGAGGGCGCCAACTGGGTCGGCGTGCTTTTCGCCACCTACAACGGCTTCGCGGCCCTGGCGGCCATCGTCATTCCCTGGCTGGCCCGCCGCTTCGGCTGCCGGCGTGCCCACCTGGCCAGCCTGACACTGGGCAGCGCCGGCCTGGTGAGCTTCCTGTTCATCCGCGATCCCGCCTGGCTGCTGGTGCCGATGATCGGCGTCGGTTTCGCCTGGGCGTCGATCCTGTCCCTGCCCTATGCCCTGCTGTCCGGCGCCCTGCCGGCGGCCAAGATGGGCGTGTACATGGGGCTGTTCAATTTCTTCATCGTCATTCCGCAGATCGTCGCCGCCTCGGTGCTGGGGCTTCTGCTGAAGACCTTCTTCGACGGCGAAGCCATCTACGGCCTGGTCATCGGAGGCGTCCTGATGTTCGTCGCCGGCCTGGCCTCCCTGGCAGTGGATGCGAGCGCGGAGCCGGGGGCCACGCCGTCATGACGACCGCGGCGAATTTGTCCGACGGCCAGAGCGAAGCGACCTCGAACGTGGAAAAGCGACCGTTTCTGGAAGGCCGGCGTATGGCCGGCGTGGGCATGCACCTGACCTCGCTCCCTGGCGAGCACGGCATCGGCGACATGGCCGACAGCGCGACACGCTTCATCGACCAACTGGCGGAGATGGGCATCGGCGTGTGGCAAATGCTGCCCCTGGGCCCGACCGCCTATGGTGACTCGCCCTATCAGCCGTTGTCGGCCTTCGCCGGCAACGCCAACCTGGTCGGACTGCGTCCCCTGGTCGAACTGGGACTGCTCTCGGCCGACGAACTCGCGCCGCTCACCGAACTGCCCACCGGCTGGGTCGACTACGGCCGGCTGATCCCGATGAAGCGGGCCCTGCTGGCCAGGGCCGCGGCGGTATTCGAAGCGCGGGCCGACAGCGCCCTGCGCGCGGAGTACGAAGCATTCCTGCACGCCAACGGACCGCAATGGCTGGACGACTACGCCCTGTTCCGGGTGCTCAAGACCGCCCACGGCGAGCGCGCCTGGCCGGAATGGGCGCCGGAGTACGCCCATCGCGACCCCGGCGCGCTGGCCCGCGCCCGCGAGCAGCACCGTGAGGCCATCCAGCGCACCCGCATCACGCAGTTCCTGTTCCGCCGGCAATGGCTGGCGCTGAGGGCCTACGCGGCCGAACGGGGAGTGCTGCTGTTCGGCGACATGCCCATCTATATCGCCCTGGACAGCGCCGATGCCTGGTCCAACCGCGAGATGCTGATGCTGGACACCTCCGCGCGCCCGTCCCATGTCGCCGGCGTGCCGCCGGACTACTTCAGCGAGGATGGCCAGTTGTGGGGCAACCCGCTGTATGACTGGAATCACCATCGTCGCACCGGATTCGACTGGTGGGTGGAGCGCCTGCGGCATGCCGCGGCCGAGGCCGACCTGGTCCGGATCGATCATTTCCGGGGCTTCGAGGCCTTCTGGGCGGTGCCCCACGGCGCCGCCCACGCACGGGTCGGCGAGTGGTTGCCCGGGCCGTGTGACGCACTGTTCGAGGCGGTGGAAGGCGCGCTCGGCAAACTGCGCATCGTCGCCGAGGACCTGGGCGTGATCACGCCGGAAGTGGACGCCCTGCGCGAGCGCCACGGCATCCCCGGGATGGTCGTATTGCAGTTCGAGGTGGGCGAGCCCGATTTCGACATCGGACGGGTGCCGGAGAATGCCGTGTGCTACACCGGCACGCACGACAACGACACGACCCTGGGCTGGTTCCGGGGCACCGGTGACGACACCCGCAGCGCGGAAGAGATCGAATCGACCCGTGAACGCGCGCTGGCGGTCACCGGGGGTAACGAAGCGACCATCCACTGGGACATGGTGCGTCTGGCGTTCTCCAGCCCGGCAGCCATCGCCCTGGCGCCGATGCAGGACCTGCTGGGCCTGGGTTCGGAAGCCCGGGTCAACCGTCCGGGCACCACCCAGGACAACTGGCGCTGGCGGATGGCGCCGGACGCTCTGACGCCGGAACTGATGCGCCGGGTGGCGGACCTGGCCCGGCTGACAGAGCGACACTGAAAACGGCTGGCGCCACAAGCAAGTCGCCGGCCAGGGACGGGTGACGCGGCGGAGCGAACAGCGCCGCCCCCCTAAGCTACTGGTCCCTTTTCTTCCTGCGCTTCGCCTGCGGTGCACCCGGACGGGCCTTGCCACGGGGTTTCGATCGCTCCTTGAATTTCCGCCCGGTTTTCGGCCCGGACCGTTCACCGGGCGGCCGCTGGGGGGCTGTCCCGTCGGCGCGGGAAATATTCAGCGGCCGGCCGCAGACCCGGGCCTTTTTCAGGCCCTTGAAGATGTGCTTGGGCATCCCCGCGGGCAGATCGACCAGGCTGTATTCCGTCTGGATATCGATGTGGCCGATGTGTTCCCCTGAAATTCCGGCCTCGTTGGCGATGGCGCCGACGATGTTGCCCGGTTTGACGCCGTGGGCATGTCCCACTTCGATGCGGTAGCGCTCGACGTCCGTCGCCTTGCCGCGCGGGTGCTTCCGAGGGCCCCGGCCACCCCCCTCATCCTGCGCGGTGAGCAGCATGGGCTGGCCGCCGACCGCCATCCTGGCCAGCGCGGCCGCGATCTCGATGGCGGGAACGTCGTGCTCCTGCCGATACTGTTCGATCAGGCTCTGCATGAAATCGAGCTCACCCAGCGCGAGGGTGTCGGTGATCTTCTGTTTGAAATTGGCGATTCGCTTGTTGTTGACCGTCTCGGTGGTCGGCAGCGTCATCTGCTCGATCGGCTGCCGGGTCGCCCGCTCGATGGCGGCGAGCATCCGCCGCTCACGCGGGGCGACGAACAGGATGGCGTCACCCTTTCTGCCGGCCCTGCCGGTCCGGCCGATGCGGTGGATGTAGGCCTCGGTGTCGGAGGGAACGTCATAGTTGATGACATGGCTGATCCGCTCCACATCCAGGCCGCGTGCGGCGACATCGGTCGCGACCAGGATGTCCAGGGCGCCCTTTTTCAGGCGCTCGACCATCTGTTCACGCTGCTTCTGCGCCAGGTCACCGCTCATCGCCGCCGCGGCATGGCCGCGGGCTTCGAGTTTTTCCGCCAGTTCCAGGGTCGCCGTCCGGGTCCGCACGAAGATGATGATGCCGTCGAAAGGCTCGACCTCGAGGATGCGCGTCAGGGCGTCCAGCTTGTGCAGGCCGCTCACCTGCCAGTAGCGCTGGCGGATGGTCTCCGCGGTGGCGGTGCGCGCCTTGATGGAGATCTCGACGGGGGCATCCAGGTAACGGTGGACGATGCGCTCGACCTGGGTGGGCATGGTCGCTGAAAACAGCGCCATCTGGCGCTTTGCCGGCGCCTGGTCGAGGATCCACTCGACTTCCTCGATAAAGCCCATGCGCAGCATCTCGTCCGCCTCGTCGAGCACGACGGCGCGCACCTGGTCGAGTTTGAGGTTGCCGCTGCGCATGTGGTCCATCAGCCGGCCGGGCGTGCCGACAACGACCTGCACACCGCGCTTGAGTTGCCGGATTTGCCCGCCGTATTCCTGCCCGCCGTAGACCGGCAGGACGCTGAAACCGGCCATGTGGGACGCGTAGTGCCGGAAGGCCTCGGCCACCTGGATGGCCAGCTCCCGGGTCGGGGTCAGGGTGAGCACCTGGATGCCCTCGCGATGCACGTCCATGCCGGACAGCAAGGGCAATGCGAATGCGGCCGTCTTGCCGGTGCCGGTGGGCGCGTGGCCGAGGATGTCCCGTCCGCCGAGAATGTGGGGTATGGCCTGGGCCTGGATGGGCGTCGGTGTCTCGTAGCCGAGCTCGTCGAGCACCCGCAACAGCGGTTCGGCAAGCCCGAGTGCACGGAAGCTGGACGTTCCCGTCGTGACGTCAGGATCATGCATGATAAGGCCCCCGGTGTGCGCCATGCAGTGGAGGCCCCACCGCATGGCACTGCATCATAGCACCCGGGCGCCTGGCGACGGTGCGGCAGACGCCCGAGGGGCGGCGGTATGCTGAACGCCCCTCGGGCCACCCAACGACAAACCACAAGGCAGAGTATGGAACTCCAGGGCAGCATCACCATCAACGGCAAGAAGTACGAGAAGGGCGACACGATTCCGTGGACCTCGGTCTACCCGTTCTTCCTGTTGCACATGGGGATGTTCGGAGGCTCCGGCTTTTTCATGGCCTACGCCGACGACGGCCCGCCCCTGTTCTTTCTCTATCTCCACGGCGGTTTTGCCTGCCTGATCTACCTGCTCTTCTACGTCACGATGTTCGGCGTCGACCGGGTCCGCTGGATGTTCATCAATGCGGCGCTCGGGCTGTTCGGCATCTACGCCCAGATCGACTGGATTCTTTCCTTCTTCGGCAAGCATGCCCGGGACTACTCGGTATTCGTCCACTTCATTCCGTTTTTCTACTACGTGCTCTACACCTTCCTGCTCCACCAGATGGTGCTGGACATCTTCAAGGCCCGCAGCGACGAACAACGCCGCCGGCGCATCGACCTGGCCTATATCGTCGTGTCGGTGCTGGTCTACGGCGCGATCTGGATGGCGCACCGCCAGGGAGGGTGAACACCATCCGCAAGGGCTTGGTTATACTGAGGATTCTCAAGGGGGGAGTTCCGGTATGTCACGTCACCTTCGTGTCCAGGCACAGGCAATTTTTGTCCTCGGTATTCTGTGGCTCGGCCTGGCCAGCGCGGCGGAGCCCTGGCCGACCACGCAGTTCGAAGTCTTCGTCGGCACACCCAACCTGACCTACAGCGTCGGTGGACGCGCCATCCAGAAGGCGACCGAGGACTGGATCGACCTGGATGAACCGGCCCCATTGTCCCGCGCACCGCAGGACCTGCCGGGGACGGTCGCGGAGATCGAGTTGCTGTTGGCGGACATGGCCGGGGAGCTGCAGCGGATGGGGTTCAGGGCGCCGACCCTGGAACCGCTGGTCGAGCGCGCGGATGGCTCCCTCGCCTACCGGGTCTACCTCATGGACGCCCCGGGCAAGGCCCCGGCGTGGTACGGCCAGGACGACAGTTGTTCAGATCAGATGCGGCCCTGGGTCGGTATCAACGGCCTCGCGCTGGTACCGACGGGTCTCAGCGACAAGGCCTACCAGGACATCCCGCACGAACTGTTTCATGCCATCCAGCGCTCCTACCCCATCCTGGGCGACAACTGCGGCCTCGGCGATTGGCTGGTCGAGGGAACGGCCCAGGCGATCGGCGCCGATCTCGCAGCCTGGTCCCGCCACCGCAAGAACTATCCCAATCGCGGCGGTATCTGGCGACGTGATCGATGGGGCTGGCGCAACTACGAAGTGCCCCTCTGGCGCCCGGACGACAACGACGCCCGCTACGCCGGCATGTTCGACCAGAACGACGCCTATGGCACGTCGTCGTTCTGGCGCTACCTGGGCGAACATGTGGCCTTGTCGGGCGGCGCAGGACTGACCTCGGTGAAGCCCGACTACCGCTACCTCGCGGAGTGGTTCGAGGTGTCGCTGCCGGGTCCCGCCGGGCCGGACAGCGAAATGGAATGGCTGGAAGCCCGGTTGCGGACGGACCAGCGCTTCCGGCTCGGACTGTCACGTATCTACCCGAACTTCATCACCACCTTTGCCAGCTACGTTCCGGGGCGGTTCAAGGAATCCAGGCACAAACCGATCGTCGCCCAGGACTACTGGCTGGAACGCCTGTTCCCTTCCGACGATTGCCCCGACGCCAGACTGGGCGGCCAGCAGTCGGAGTACACGGGCACCCTGGCCATCAACAAGAACGCCGCGAGTTGCCTGAGGCTGATGCTCGACTACGACAAGCCGGTGGACCTGCACATCGAAGTCCGCGGCGCACCCCTCGAGCGTCTCCGCGCCCTGAGCGTCGGGACCGCGCAGGGCCGCGTGGTGGCGCGCCCGCTGATCAAGGGCCTGCGTGGCGAGAGCAGCGCCTCCTTCGTCCTGCACATCGACGACCCGTCGCCGGAGGTTCCCTGGCCGTTGGTGTTCAGCAATGTGAGCAGCCAGCCCGAGTTCTCGGAACCGATCAACGCCACGGTGCGCATCGTATCGGCCTCCTTCACGCACAACATGCTGCCCGGCCCGGCGAAAAAAGCCACGCGGCCGAAAGCGCGGCCGCCAGCGGGTGATGAACCCGCCGGCGAGGTCAACCTGGAAACGCAGACCCGGTCGGTGGGCGATGAACTGGACCGGGGGCTGGATGACATGAACCCCAACCTGGCGGACGGCGGTACCGTTTTCTCGAATCCGGACCAGCCGCCGTGCCGGGATGCCTTCGTGACCCAGGCCTGCGGTCCCTCGACCAGCATTTCCCTGGTGACGGTCGCCGGCATCCTGTCGAGCGTTTCCCAGGCCACGGGGCGGGGCGGCGCGTTCGGGCAGTTCATGAGCATGCTGTCCGGCGTGGCCGACGTCGGCCCCCTGGAGGCCACCGAGCGCTACCAGGAGTCCCTCGAGCGTGCGGCGCAGTACGACGGCAGTTCCGTGAACATCGTCATCCCGCTGATCGACTACGGGTTCACCGGCAGTTTCGACAATGCCTACATCACGGTCAGCAAGAAGGGGGACGGCGAGTACGAGTCCATCGGACCCGCGGACATCCAGCCCGGGCCCGGGCAGTTGTTTCCCCTTTCCGGCCGAGTGACGATCGAGGAGTATTCCACGGCCGTGATGCGCGGGACCTTCAGCGCCGCGCTGGTCGATCGGGAGGACATCGCCGAATTGGGCGACGACGGCAGCCTGCCGGTGCGACACGACATTGCCGGGCGCTTCCAGATCGCCGTCCCGTGGATGGAGGACGGCCGCGTCCACCGCGAGACCCCGGAATCACTCGACATCGAGGTGACGGAAGACCTGGCCGGCATCAGCCCGGAACTCGACGCCTGGCTGGAATCGATCGCCGAGGAGCAGGCCCGCGATGATGCTGGAGGCGGTGACTCCACGGGCGGCACCCTGCCGGGGTGCTACTGCGCCTGTAACGCCCCGGATGCAGTCCGCGAGGCCTGTAGCGAGCAGTGCGCGCCCACCATCGCCGCCTGCGCCGGGCAGCAGGCCACCGCCGACACACTGGCGGGACTGGCGTTCCAGCCCAAGCGGGTCGACGCGACCGCTGCGCAGGCGGAGGGGGAGCCCTGGCTGCCCGGCGTGCCGGATGCGCAGACCTGGCTCGACCAGGACACCGCCGCTCGACTGCTCGACGCCAGCGAGGCGCGTCGGGTGGTCGGTGAATGGATCGAAGCCGCCTACAGCCAGGTCGACTGGCGTGCTGGTGGCGGGCAACAGGGCGCTACCAGCCTCCGGCTCATGTTCCAGGGCCTGGACAGCCACGATTCCCGGAACCTGCCGGCGGAAGAACTGAAAATGGCTGCCCTCGGCTTCAACGCGCTGCAGGCGCGCTCGATCGAGCAGATCGACGGGTTGGGCAACATCGCCTTCCTCGCCGACCTGGGCGACTCGACCGCCCTGATCGTGCTCACCGGCATCTATGGAAAGGCCTGGGACAGCGACGACTTCGGCACGGAGCTGGTGGTGAGTTACAGCCTGGCCAAGCCGGACCTCGACCACGACATCCGCGGCGAGCGGCTGGTGCAGATGGCCCGGCCGCAGATCGAAGAACTACTGGCCAGCGCCCAGCGGCGCCCCTGAGGCGGGCCGCTCACGGCCTTGCCCTCCAAGCCTGAGACAGCTGCATCCGCCGCAGGAATGCCATGCCGGTCACGGCCACGAGCAGCAACAGCAGCCACAGGCTCCAGCGTGCGTCCGCCGGGATCGGCTCGGCTGCGCCCCCGGCAGCCAGGGGGCTGACGGACAGTCTCCCGGCGCCACTGGGGTCGACGATGACACCATTGGCCGCGCCATCGGCGTCATTGGGTCCACCGTCGGAGAGGTCGAAGCGCACGGAGTTGCCCGACACCACCGTGTCGAGCGGACGCCAGGGATCGGCGACTTTCCAGGCATGCATGTCCGTGGGTACCGGCACACCGTAGTCGATCGTCATCGTCACCGTGGCGCCCGGGGCACACTGGCTGATTTCGAAGGCCACCAGGCCATCCAGGAGCTCCAGTCCTCCCGGGGGCGGCGGCGAGGCGGCCGATTCCGGCAAAAACACCGGGTCGGCCAGGAAGGTGCACGCCGGGTCGCTGGTCGTGAAGGAAAGGACGCCCGTGCGGCCCGACGGCAGAGGGCCGGTGAAACTGCGCCTCGTGACGTAGACGCCATTGCCCTGCAGCGTGACGGTATCCGGGCTGCCGGCAGCAGAGTTCGTGATGGCGATCGCCTGGCTGGCCGCGCCCATCGTGGTCGGGCTGAAGGTGAATTCCAGCGTACAGGCGGCTGCGGGCGCCAGGGTGAACGGTGTTGCAGCACAGCTTCCGCCGGTGCGCGCGAAAGGCGCCGTGGCGGTCGTCACTGCCGTGACTTCGAGGTCTGCGGTTCCCGTGTTGTCGAGGGTGACCGTCTGCGAGGCACTGCAGCAAGCCACTTCGACATCGCCGAAATCCAGGACGGACGCGTCCAGGGTCAGCACGGGCGCCGGGGCGGCATGAACGCGCACATGGCCCGCATCGCTGCCGATGCCGTCGTTGAAGGGCGCGCCGACCGCGAGTCGGGCGCCATCTGCCGACAGGGCGACCGAAAGGCCGCTCAGGTCATATCCCAGTTCACCGTCGATGTCGCCCCCGACCTGCGTCCAGTCCGAGCCCTGCCAGTCGTAGACCCGCACATGCCCGGTGTTCGGATTGGGCGCGGGGTTGTACGGCCCGCCGATCGCGAGGCGCGCGCCATCGGCGGACAGGGAGACGGACCAGCCACTGCGGTCATCGTTCCATTCACCGTTGATGTCCGAGCCCAATTGCGTCCAGGCCGCTCCGTCCCAGCCGTAGACCCGGACATGACCGGGATCGGTCCCTCCGTTGTCGTTGCGTGGCGCGCCGATGGCCAAGCGTGCGCCGTCGGCGGACAGGGCGACCGACTGACCACTCTGATCCAAGGGCGCCTCTCCATTGACATCGGCGCCGAGCTGCGTCCAGGCGGCGCCATCCCACTCGAACACCCGCACGTGTCCGGTGTCGTCCCGTCCGCCACCATCGTTGAAAGGCGCGCCGATGGCCAGGCGGGCGCCATCTGCCGACAGGGCCACCGAATAGCCGCTGTTGTCGGACGCCGCTTCCCCATCGATGTCGGCACCCAACTGTGTCCAGCTCGCACCATTCCAGTCGTAGACCCGAAC
>JAUHYP010000060.1 GCA_030426265.1 Gammaproteobacteria bacterium
CTTTGGGCCAGCCGCAGCAAGTACGAGTCCACACCCGGGCTGGTTTCCCCGGTGTACCCGTCCGGCGAGACGCAATGAACCGCCGCTCCGTCGCTCCGTTCCTGGCGGGTATCGCTGTTGCGCTGCTCGCACCCTCCCTGGCCCTGGCCGATACCGACAAGGGTGGCCGATGGACCGTGCTGGTCAACGAGACCGCCGTCGGCCAGCTCGAAGTGGCGCAGCAGGGACCCTCGTTCACCGTCGATTACGAGTACCGCAACAATGGCCGGGGACCGACCCTGCGCGAGACCCTGACCGTCGACGAATCGGGCCTGCCCGAGTCCTGGACGGTCGATGGAAACACGACCTTCGGCAATGCCGTGGCCGAGCGGTACCAGCTCGAGGACGGCATGGCCCGCTGGACGGACTCCACCGGCGAAGGCGAAGCCTCGGTGCGCGAACCGATGCTCTACGTGCCCCAGCACGGCTCTCCGTTCGCGCTCTGGGTCCTGGCGCAGCCCCTGCTGGCGGACCTGGACATGAGCCTGCCGGCGCTGCCGGGCGGCAACCTGCACCTGACCGAACTGCAGGAAGTGGAAGTGACGGACGATGCGGACGCACACACCGTGCGTGCGTTCGCCCTGTCCGGTACCGAGCTGGAGCCGGTGTACTTCCTGCTCGATGGGGATGCGGGATTTTTCGGCCTGTTCACGCCCCGGTTCCAGGTCTTGCGTGAAGGCTTCGAAGGCAATGCCGCGGCACTGGGCGATCTCGCCGCGGACCTCGCCGCCAACCACTGGGCCGACATCGGCGCCCGGGTGGCCCATGACTACGACCGGCCCGTGCGCGTGGCCAATGTGCGCGTGTTCGACCCGGCCACCCTGGCCCTGACGGCGCCGTCGGACGTGCTCGTCGAAGGTGACCGCATCGTCGCGGTGGTGAAAACCGGCGCAAGCCCGACCGGGGACGAAGTGGTCATCGACGGCGGCGGCGGCACGCTGCTGCCCGGCCTGTGGGACATGCACGCGCACATGGACCAGCAGGACGCCCTGCTCAACATCGCCGCCGGCGTGACGGCCATGCGCGACATGGGCAACGACAACGAGGTGCTGGCCGAGCTCGTGGGGCGCATCGGGCGCGGCGAGGTGGCCGGTCCCCGCGTGGTCCGCTCCGGCATCATCGAGGGCCGCAGTCCTTACAGCAGCAACGGCGGTGTCGTGGTCGACAGCGAAGCGGAGGCCCTGGTGTGGGTGGACCGCTATGCGGACCAGGGCTTCTGGCAGATCAAGATCTACAACTCCATGCAGGGCGAGTGGGTGCCCGCCCTGGTGGAGCGTGCGCACCAGCGCGGGCTCCGGGTGGCCGGGCACGTTCCGGCCTTTGCCTGGGCCAACGACATGATCATCGGCGGCTACGACGAGATGACCCACATCAACCAGGTCATGCTCGGCTGGGTGCTGGAAGACGGCGAGGACACCCGCACCCTGTTGCGCCTCACGGCCCTGAAACGCCTTGAGGACCTGGACCTGGACAGCGAGGCGGTGCAGGAGACGATCGCCCTGATGGTCGAGAACGGGACGGCCATCGATCCCACCCTGGCCATCCACGAGGCCTTGCTGCTGGGCCGCAACGGCGAGGTGCGCGCCGGCGCCGTGGACTGGATCGACCACATGCCCGTGGGCGTCCAGCGCGATGCGAAAGTGGCCTGGGCGGACATCGCGACCGAAGCCGACGACATCGCCTATCGCGCCGCCTGGGACAGGATCATCGACACCATCCGCCGGATGCGGGAAGCGGGCATCTTCATCGTGTTCGGCACGGACATGGGCGGCGCCTTCAACCTGCACCGCGAGCTGGAACTGTACGAAATGGCGGGATTCACCCGCGGCGAAGTCCTGAAGCGCGCCACCCTGGACATGGCCGAGTACACCGGCCAGGGCCAGGAACTCGGCAGCATCGAGGCCGGCAAGCTGGCGGACTTCTTCCTGGTGCCGGGCGACCCGCTGCAGGACCTGAAGGCGCTCAAGACCGTGTCGCTGGTCGTGGCCGGCGGGCGGGTGTATTTCCCCACGGAAATCTACCGCGAGGTCGGCATCCGTCCCTTCACGGAGCGGCCGCCCGTTTCTCCCTGAAAAAGCTGCCGGGGCGGGCCCGTCGAGGGGATGCGACGTGACCCGGCCCCGGCAAACGACCCCGGCAGGGGTCAGCCGCGGGCGTAGCGGGCCATGTCCGCGAGGGTCATGCTCCCGTTGCCGGCGACACAGGGGTCAGGCGCCCAGTCCTTCTCCTTGAGGAAGGTGCTGCAGTAGACGTACATCGTGCCGAAGGTCTCCAGCAGGAGGGCCGAACCGACCGGTCCCAGGGTTTCACCCTTGCCGATGACCGCCGCTTCGCGCATCAGGTAGAAGAACAGCGGCGTGCACTTGGCGATGTCGCAGGGCAGGTCCTTCGTCAGGCAACTCCAGTTTTCGATCTTGTCGAATTCCAGATTCTGCTTCGGATTGATGGGATAGCCCTTGGCCTTGAGTTCGGCCGCGACCTTCTGTCCGCTGGCCAGGCCCAGGGCGTGGCCGCGCAGGATGTTGCGGAAGGCGAGGGCCCGGTCGTCCGTGCTGGTGTTGCGGCCGACCACGGGGTCCGGCAGACGGTTCAGTTCGTCGGCCAGCAGGTGGTCGATGGCCTTGGACTTCGCGTAGGGGTGGCAATCCTCCATGTCCAGCAGCAGGCGCCAGTCGACGTTGAGCTGGGGCGGCACCGGGCCGAAACCGAGGGTGCCGAAGCGCTCGTCGAACAGTTCGATCAGGGGGTACTGGCCATTGGCCGGGTAGGTCGAGCGCACCATGGTGTGGCCGAAGCGGAAGGCCGCCACTGAAAACTCCACGGGCATGCAGATGCGCTTGCAGTGGTCGAGAATGTCGCAGAAGGGGTACTTCTTGACGTTCTTCTTGCCCTTGGCATTGCCCTCGATCAGGGGCAGGGCAAAGGCGTAGATGTCGGGGTGGCAGACGCGTTTCAGGAAGTCGTACAGCACGACCCACTGGTAGTGGTAGCGCGTATCCGCCTGGGCCTTCTCGAAGTTGGAGGTCACCAGCCGGCGGTTGTGGAACTTGAGGAACATGGCCTGCAGCTGCGAAATGAACAGGTTCTCGTCATTGCGCGGATCGCCGATCATCGCCCGGCCGGACGCGTTGCGGGGGACGTCGTCGTGGTTGTCGACGCCGCCCACGGAACTGCCGACATGCATTCGCCCCGGCTGGGCGCCGTCGTACATGTACGGCTGGGCTTCGGGCCCGAGACCATAGACGCAGTCCAGGTCGAGGGACGCCGAGCGCAGGTTGGGCAGGTGGGCGATCTTGTCGTCGTCCACCTTGCCGTGCAGCGGGCTGGTCGTGTCGAGCGTGATGTCGTGGTCGACGAACTGCGCGAAGAAGGTGTAACCCGCGGGGATGCCACTGTCACCGGATTCGTTGCGGACATCGTGCATCAGGCCGCCGACGCCGCCGATGGCCCGGGCCACCGCCTCGGCCACGCACTGCTCGGTCACGCCGCATTCCTTCGCCCAGCTCGGCAGCTTGGGGAACATCTTGCAGAAATTGCCCAGACGGGCATGGGCGCAGCCACGGGCCTTGGCCGTGCCGTGCATGGGTTTGTGGACTTGCTTTTCAAGTTGCATGGAACTTTCCTCGACTCATCGGGGTTGCCCTCGCGGGCAGCACGGCACATCGGCGCGCCACCCCGCCGCTTCGGGGCCAGCGCCGTTCAGTTCCGCATGGTCAAGGTTTTTTCTTGTCGAAGGGTTTTCTTCTTCCCCCGAAACATAGCAGACGGCCGTGGAATTTTCCGGCGGGTGGGGGAGGGGTTCGAACGGTGGTCAGCGGGTCCGCCGCTTGCGGGTCTTCTCGCCGACTTCGGTGTCGATCTCATGGGGTGAGCCGACGATCAGGGGGTCGGGCCGGCGCACCACCGACGGGTTCTTGTCGGGATAGGGCAACTGGTTCAGGACGTGGCGCATGGCCTCGAGGCGACCACGCTTCTTGTCGTTGCTGCGCACAACGGTCCAAGGGGCCTGCGGGGTGCTCGTGTGGTCGAACATGTCCTGCTTGGCCTGGGTGTAGTCGTGCCACCGGTCCAGCGAAGCCAGGTCCGTGGGGCTGAGTTTCCACTGGCGCACCGGGTCGATGCGCCGAATGGCGAATCGGGTGATCTGCTCCCGGCGCGACACGGAAAACCAGAGCTTGATCAGGTGGATGCCCGCCCGGGTGAGCATGCGCTCGAACTCCGGCACCGCCACCATGAAATCCTTGTATTCCTCGGTCGTGCAATAGCCCATCACGCGCTCCACGACGGCGCGGTTGTACCAGCTGCGGTCGAACAGCACCAGGCGCCCTCGCGTGGGCAGGTACTGGATGTAGCGTTGGAAGTACCACTGCCCCATCTCCCACTCGGTGGGCTTGGACAGGGCCACGTTGTCCACGTAGCGCGGATTGAGGTGCTCGAGGAAACGCTTGATCGTGCCGCCCTTGCCGGCGGCGTCGCGGCCCTCGAACAGCACCACGACCCGCTCGCCGGTGGACCAGATCCAGTCCTGCGCCTTGAGCAGTTCCACCTGGAGTAGGCGCTTCTCACGGTTGTACGCGTCGTTCCCGAGCTTCTTCCGATAGGGATAGCCCTCGCGCCAGCTGTCCACCGGGAGCCCGTCCGGGCCGATCAGCATCGGGTCGTCGACTTCGTCCAGGGACTCGCGCACGGCGAATCCGTGGGCGATCAACTCGTCATCCTCCAGCGTTCGGAGGAGTTTGATCACCTCTTTGAGTTCGACCTGCTGTTCTTCATCCGTCATGCATCGTCCAGTCTAGTTGTTCCGATGTGGGCATTTCATGACACGATCCGAGGTTTTGTGGCCGCGCTGCGGCTATGATCAAACCATCAGCACGGGCTCACGGGAACCAACATGCACATTGGCGCCATCATGCAGGAAAAGGGAGGTGTGGTGCACTCGACCACGCCGGACCGGAGACTCCAGGACGCGGTCGAGGCGATGCTGGCCCTCAAGGTCAGCTGCCTGGTCGTGCTCTCCACGAGCGGGAACCTCATGGGCATCGTCACCGAGCGCGACATCGTCCGTACCCTCAAGGAACGGCCGGACGACTGGAAGGACGCGCTGGTCGACGAGGTCATGTCCCGGCGCTTGTACACGGCCGACCTGGACGCGCCCATGGACCTGGTGATTCGCGACATGCGCGACCGGCACATCCGCCACCTGCCGGTGGTGGTGGAGGGAAATCTGGTCGGGGTGCTGTCCATCCGCGACCTCATCGCCGCGACCATGTCCGAACTGGAACGGCACAACCAGATGCTCAAGCGGTACATCTCGGAGTGGCCACCGGAAGGCGCACCCGCCGCATGATGCCCAGGGCCTTTTGACAGTCCCTAGTTGAGCACGAAGGGCTGGTCGTCCTGGTCGAAGGTCTGCAGGGCGTTGTCGCGGGCGAATCCGGCCACGAAACTGTAGGTGACGGGGTCCTCGTCACGCAGCCGCATGTCCACGACGATGCAACGCGCATCGTCCCGCATGCGGATGCTCATCAGCGGATTGAAGCGGATGCGCCCGTTGCGGTCGTAACTGGCGACGGCGTAGTAAAGCCGCTCCGTCCAGTCGCTGGGCCGGAACCGCTTCCCGTCCAGGGTCGTTCCGACGATGGTGATGAGACGAACTTCCATGGCGCTCCCAGGGCCGTTGGCGGGCGGTTTTCCCGCATCAGGCGCCCGAGCGCGCCGTTGCGGTCGGGTCCGATGGAACGGAGTGTACACAGCCTGCGGCACGATCGTCCGGTCGGATTGCCGCGTTATCATGGGCACACCTTGAAATAGCGGGCGCAGCGGCCCCTGGACATGACCACACGAAGCAGCAACAAGCCGACCCGCAAGCGTGGACAGGCCCCAACCATCCGCGACGTGGCGCGTCGGGCCGGTGTGTCCGCCATGACCGTGTCGCGCGTGATCAACGGCAAGGACTCGGTGCTGCCGGAGACCCGGGAGCGGGTCCGGGAAGCGATCCGCGCCACCGGCTTTCGTCCCAACGAGGCCGCACGCAGCCTGGCGGGAACCCGGCCGCTGCACCTCGCGATGATTTACGAGAAGCCCACGATCTACATTTCCGACGTGCTGTTCGGAACCCTCGAACGCACCCGCCAGATCCGGGCCCAGTTCATTGTCGAGTTGCTGGATGGCCGGACCGCGACCTTCGAGGACTTGCGCCGCATCGTCGACGAAGGGGTGGACGGCCTGCTGGTGGCGCCACCGCTGTCCGATTCACGGACCTTTCTCCCGCTGCTCGAGCGCCTCGATCTGCCGATGGTGCTGGTCACCTCGGCGAGCGAGCGGACCGGCCTGCCCACCGTGCGTGTCGACGGCTACAAGGCCGCCGCGGAAGTGGTCCGGCACCTGGTGTCCCTGGGCCATCGTGACATCGGTTTCATCACCGGCCACCCGGCCCATGCCGCCAGCCAGGACCGTCTCGAGGGTTTTCGCGACTCCATGGCCAGCCTGGGCCTGCCGGTGCGTGAGGAATGGATCGTCCCCGGCCAGTTCACCTACCGGTCCGGACTCGACGCGGCCGAGCGGCTGCTGGGTGGGGAGTATGTCCCCACGGCCGTGTTCGCCGCCAATGACGAGATGGCCGCCGCGGTGATCTCGGTCGCCCATCGCCTGGGCGTGGAAGTGCCCGGGGAACTGTCCGTCTGTGGCTTCGACGACGCGCCGTTTTCCGCGACCACCTGGCCGGCGCTGACCACCGTTCACGTTCCGGCCGCCCAACTGGCGCACGCGGCGGTGGACCTGCTCGCGGATCTGCTCAGTGACGATCCCGTGGTGGTCCGGCAGACGGCCCGTGACCAGGTGATCCCTTACCACCTGGTGCGTCGCGACTCCGACGGCCCACCGATTCGACGCTGACCCCCATGGCGGTCCCATTCCGGGAAGCGGTGCGCACCTGGACCCGGGTGGCCGCCCTGAGCTTTGGGGGGCCTGCGGGCCAGATCGCCGTCATGCACCGCATCCTGGTCGAGGAGAAGGGCTGGATCGGAGAACGCCGTTTCCTCCACGCGCTCAACTACTGCATGCTGCTGCCCGGCCCGGAGGCCATGCAACTGGCCACCTACATCGGCTGGTTGTTGCACGGTATCCGGGGCGGCCTGGTCGCGGGCGGGCTGTTCGTGCTGCCCGGGTTCCTGAGCATCCTTGCCCTCAGCATCCTGTACCTCGCGTGGCGGGACCTGGGTCCGGTGGCGGCGCTGTTGTTCGGCATCAAGGCCGTGGTGGTCGCCATCGTGTTCGCCGCCCTGGTCAAGATGGCGCGCAAGGCGTCGCTGACGCGGGCGCATGGCCTGATCGCCCTCGCCGCCTTCCTGGCCATCTTCGTGTTCGGACTGCCGTTTCCCTGGATCGTGGGTGGCGCCCTCCTGATCGGACTGTCGGTTGGGCAGTGGTGGCCGGACGCCTTTATCGCGGCCGGGCACGACGACACCGCGGAGGATGATTCGGGGGCGCGGTCGGCGCCCGGCCCGGGCTGGACGCGTTCCCTGGCGATCCTGCTGCTGTTCGGCGGTGCGTGGTTGGCGCCGGTGGCGTTGCTCTGGGCCTGGCTGGGCCCGGATGACGTGTTCACGCAACTGGCGGTGTTCTTTTCGCGGCTCGCTGTCGTGACCTTCGGCGGCGCCTATGCGGCCCTGGCCTACATGGCCCAGGAGGCGGTCCAGACCCATGCCTGGCTGAGTGCCGGGGAAATGATCGACGGGCTCGGGCTGGCCGAGGCCACGCCGGGTCCGCTGGTGCAGGTCACGCAGTTCGTCGCCTACCTGGCGGGCGCGCGATTCGGTGAGTTGCCATCATGGGCCGGCGGCGTGGCCGCCTCCGTCCTGGTGACCTGGGTGGTCTTCGTGCCGTCCTTCCTGTTCGTCTTTCTCGGCGCTCCCTGGGTGGAGCGCCTCCATGGGAACGTCATGTTGCGTACCGCGCTCGGCGCTGTGACGGCCGCCGTGGTGGGCGTCATCCTGAACCTGTCCCTGTGGTTCAGTCTGCATGTCCTGTTCGGGGAACTGCATGCCGTTTCCCTGGGCCCTGGTCGCTTGCTGGTGCCCGTCTGGTCCACCCTGGACCCGGTGGCCACGGTCATCGCCCTGGCGGCCATCGTGGCCTTGATGCGGTTTCGTGCGCCCATGCTTCCCGTGCTGTTCACCGGCGCCCTGGTGGGTGCGGTCTGGGAAGGCCTGGCCCGTGCTGGCATCATTCCCGGATGAACCCGACGACGTTTCTTTCGGCGGCGCGTGGCGCCGTACACCTGTTCACCGTGATGGCGCTCCTGGCGTCCTCTCCCGTGTTCGCGGTTTCGCTCGAGTCGCTGGAAACGCCGGCCGCTGCGTCCAGCCTGGCGCCGCGCCTCGCCCCCATGGAGGGCGACCGCGCCGTGCTCAGTTGGTTGGAGCGAGACGCGGCCGGGCATCGCCTGGTGTTCTCGGAATTCGATGGCGAGGGATTCGGTAAGGCGCGAACGATCGCGTCGGGCAACTTCTTCGCCAATTGGGCGGACACCCCGGGCCTGGTCACGACACCCGAAGGACCCTGGTTCGCTCACTGGCTCGAGCGTTCGGGGCAGGGCACCTATGCCTACGACGTGCGCGTCGCCGTCAGCCTGGACCGGGGCGTGAACTGGTCGGATTCCTTCACGCCGCATCGCGACGGGACCCTGACGGAACACGGTTTCGTCAGCGGCTTTCTTCCGGGCGCCGGACGGCTTGGCCTCGCCTGGCTGGACGGCCGCGAAACGGCGCCCGCCGAAGCGGACCAGCCGGCGGGTCACGAGCATCATGGCCAGCACGGCGCCATGACGCTTCGGACCGCCACCGTCGGCCCCGATGGCTCGCTGGCGGACGAGGCCCTGCTGGACGGGCGGGTCTGTGATTGCTGCAACACCGGCGCGGCGCTGACCGAGGATGGGCCCGTGGTGGTCTATCGCGACCGGAGTGAGGACGAAGTCCGCGACACCTACCTGGTTCGCCGCACCGAAGTCGGTTGGTCGGATCCGGTGCGCGTGCACGAGGACGGTTGGCGCATCGCAGGATGCCCGGTGAACGGTCCGGCCGTGATCGCCCGGGGCCGGGAGGTCATCGTGGCCTGGTTCACCCTGGGTGACGATGCGGTACCCCGGGTGCGCCTGGCCCGGTCCGGGGATGCGGGTCGCAGTTTCGAAACCCCGCTCACCCTGGATGAAGGGGAGGCCCTGGGGCGCGTCGACCTGGCCTGGGCCGGTGACGGCTTCGTGATGGTCTGGATGAACCAGCGGGACGGTGGCGTGATGCGCCTGGCCCATTTCGAAGGGTGGGGTGAACCCGCCGCCATCCATGATCTCACCGCACTGGACAGTGGACGCGGCAGCGGCTTTCCCCGGCTGCTCGGCCTGGCGGATGGTTCGATGCTGTTGGCCTGGACGGACAGTGGCGAAGGAGCGCAGGCGTCCCGGGTGCGCGTCGGACGGCTTCGGCTCGACGACTGAGCGCCATGGGCATTGAAATCCGGCAGGAAAACACCAGTTCTCAGGCATCCGACACTGAAGGAGATCCCATGAACGCCGAACGCCAGGAAGTGGTCGAACAGCTCGAAAAACTGCTCGCCAGCAGCTACACGTTGTATCTCAAGACGCACAACTACCACTGGAACGTCACCGGACCGATGTTCACGACGCTCCACAACCTTTTCGAAACGCAGTACACGGAACTCGCCCTGGCAGTCGATGAGCTGGCTGAGCGCATCCGGTCCCTGGGCGCACGGGCGCCTGGCAGCTACAGCGAGTTCGCCCGGCTGAGCGGCGTGGCCGAGGACACGGGCAGCCCGCCGGCACGCGAAATGATCGAAAACCTGGTGGCGGACCAGCAGGCGGTGGTGGACATCGCCCGGGATCTGGTGGAGGCGGCCGAGGGCATTCCGGACCAGGCCACGGCCGATCTTGCCACGCGTCGCCTGGACGTCCACGAGAAGAACGCCTGGATGCTGCGCAGCCACCTCGAATAAGCCATGGCGGGTGATCCCGTTGCTTGTTCGTCAGGTCCTTAATGAGTACCATTCGCATTTGAAACGAATCCGGGAATCCCGCCATGCACCGATCCACCGAACGACGTTCCGCGCCCCGCCGCGTCCTGCGGCTCGCCGCGATCTTTTCCTTCCTGGCCGGCGGCTCAGCGCTGGCTGACGGGGTCGTCGGCGAACACGTCAACGACCTGCAGGCCCACCTCGACGAGTACACCACCGAGGTGAACTGGCTGATCGAACAGGTCGACGGCATCGTGGACGCCTACGAGGCCGGTGGCCTGTCGGCCGCCAGGCCGGAGGCCGTGAACGATCACTGGGAAGCGGTGGATTTTCATTCCGCCATCGAGACCAACTACGTGCCGCTGTACGCCGGCATCTGGCAGGGCCTCTATGGTGTGCGCCAGGCCATCGAAAAGGAACAGCCGGTGGACGCCGTGCGCGCTGAACAGGTGAAGCTGGAGCAGACGCTTTGGCAGGCACTGGGCGCTGTGAAGGTCGCCGCACAGTTCCAGCAGCGCGGGCTGGTGCCGGCCGTGGCCCACACCGAGGCCGCCACGCCGATGGAAACCATCGACATCATCAAGCGCGAACTCGAACGGGTCGTGGCCAAGTACGCCGAACAGCTCCCCGACGAGGCCAATACCATCGTGCAGGAAACCTACCTCAACCGCTTCGAGGGCATCGAGGGCATGCTGATCGAGCAGGATGCGGACCTCGTGGTGGACCTCGAGCTCGACTTCAACGTGACCCTGCCCAAGTCCATGCAGGACGGGGCCTCGGTGGACGAGGTCAGCGGCGTGGTCGAGGCCATGCACGTCAAGCTGGACCGTGCACGCGGCCTGCTAGAAGAAGCGGAAGCGAACCGCGCCGACGTGTTCTGAATGCGCCGTCGGCACTTCATCGGGGCCCTGGCGACGGCCGGCGCCGCGGGCGCCCTGGGCGGAATTCCCGGGTGGCCCGTACACGCCAGTGAGACTGGCGGGGCTGCGAAAGCCACCCTGGCCGACGCCCCCTCGGTCGAATCCCTGCCGTCCCTGGAAGGAAAGCTCACGCTGTACCTGGGCACGGGGGAGGGCGGGCTGTACGAAAACGTCCTCAAGGCCATCGAGAAGCGCAATCCCGGCCTGGAACTGGGCATCCGCCGCGGACCCACGGCTGCCCTGGCCAACGCCATCGTCGCCGAAGGCCAGGCCGGCGTGCGCCGCGCGGACGTGTTCTGGGCGGTGGACTCCGGGGCCATCGGCCTGGTCAACGAGGCCGGTCTGGCCCAGCCCCTGCCGGGCGACCTGACCGGCCTGCTGGACCCCGTCTTCCGATACGAACGCTGGGCTCCCATCACCGGGCGGGTCCGGAGCGTGCCCTTTCATACCGGGCGATTCAGCGCCAAGGACGTCCCGACGGACATCATGGCGCTGCCGGAGAGCGGCCTGCGCCTGGGTTGGGCGCCGGCCTACGCGGCGTTCCAGTCCTTCGTCACGGCGATGCGCCTGCTCGAGGGCGAAGAACGTACCGCCGCATGGCTGCAGGCCATGGCGCGCAACGCCCGGGGCTACGCCGGCGAACTCGGCGTGGTCATGGGCGTCGAGCGCGGCGAAGTGGATGCGGGGCTGGCCAACCACTATTACACCCTGCGACTGAAAGCGGGCAAACCCGATGCCGCGGTGGACATGGCTTTCACACGGGGTGACGCCGGCTGCCTGGTGAATGCCTCGGGCGTCCTGGCTGTCAACGAGGGCGAGTTGGCCGTCAATTTCATTCGCTACCTGCTGACCCGCGAAGTCCAGTCGTACCTGGCGCGCGAGGCGGCGGAAATCCCCCTGGTCCACGGCGTCGCGCCGCCGGACGGCCTGCCCCCGCTGAGCAGCCTGTCGCCGCCCGAACTGGACCTGACGCGGCTCGCGGACCTGCGGCCCACCCTCGACCTGATGCGGGACGCCGGTGTCCTATGAATCGCTGGCCGGGCTCCTATGTGCCCGCCCTGGTCGTGGCTGTGCTCGCGGTGCTGCCTGTGGTGGTGCTGTTCGGGCTGGCGGAGTCGCCTGAGTCCCTGCTGGAGGCGCGCAACCTCCGTCTCCTGCTCAACACCCTGTTGCTGACCGGCCTCACGGCCCTGGGGGCGATCGCCATCGGCGTCCCCCTGGCCCTGTTGACGGCCTTCGTGCGCCTGCCCTGGAATCGCCTGTGGCTGGTCCTGCTGGCGGCGCCGCTGGCCATGCCCAGCTACCTCGGCGCCTTTACCCTGCATGCGGCCTTCGGGATGGGAGGCGAACTGGAGAACGTCCTGGGCCTGCAGACTCCGTCGGTCTTCGGGCTCTGGGGCGCGACGCTGGTGATGACGCTGTACACCTATCCCTTCGTCCTGCTCACGACCCGTGCGGCCCTGCTCGGGCAGGACGCCAGCCTGGTGGCCGCGGCGCGCACCCTGGGCATGCCGCTGGCGGCCTGCCTGTGGCGCGTGGTGCTGCCGCGGGCCGCCACGGCCGTCGCCGCCGGGGCGCTGCTGTCGGCCCTGTACACGCTTTCGGATTTCGGGACGCCGGCCATCATGGGGGTGGATACCTTCACCCGCATGATCTACGTCGAGTACAACGCCTTCGGCCTGGGCCGTGCGGCCTTGCTGTCGTTGCAGTTGCTGGCCATTGTCGGACTCGTGCTGTTCCTGGAGTCACGCGTGGCGGCCACGCCCGAGCGGCCAGGACGGGCGCTGGTCCTGTGGCCACGGGCCTGGCAAGCGCCGGCGCTGCTGCTGGCGATCTCGCCGGTCATTCTGCTGGCCCTGGTGCTGCCGCTGGCGGTGTTCTTCCTGTGGCTGGTCCGGGACGGCGCGGGAGGCTTCGAGCCGGCCTTCGCCTGGAACTCCGCGCTGGCTTCGGGCCTTGCGGCGCTGGCCGCTGTCGTGCTGGCCCTGCCGGTGGCCCTGGCCGCGCGGGCAGGGCGTTTCGGGCGCTTGATGGAGCGGGTCACCTTTCTCGGATTCGGCGTGCCCGGCATCGTCATGGGGACGGCGCTGGTCTACCTGGGCCTGCAACTGCCACCGCTGTACCAGACCCTGGCGCTGCTGGTGCTGGCCTACGTGCTGCGATTCCTGCCGCTGGCGGTGGGCTCGATCCGTTCATCCGTCGAATCCCTGGATTCGGGCCTGGCGCGGGCGGCGCGGGTGCTCGGCGCCGGCCCGCGGGAAGTGTTCTTTCGCGTCACGTTGCCACTGACCCGGCGAGGCGTGATCGCGGGCGCCGCGCTGGTGTTCCTCGAAGCCATGCGCGAACTGCCCGCCACCCTGCTGTTGGCCCCGACGGGCTTCGAGACCCTGGCGACCTACCTGTGGCGCATGTACGAGGCAGGCTACTTCGGTCGCGCCGCGGTGCCGGGCCTGCTGCTGGTGCTGCTTTCCGGTCTCGGCCTGGCCGTCATGCTGGGGGGCGAGCGGCGGGCGGAGTTCGGCCTTTCAGGGGATAATCGCTCCTGATGCTGAGCGTGACCGACATGAGCGTGGACTACGGGTCCACCCGGGTGGTGAACGGTGTTCACCTCGAACTGGCGGCGGACGAGATCCTGACCCTCGTCGGCCCGACGGGTTGTGGCAAGACCACCTTGCTCAATGGCCTGGCGGGTCTGGTGCCGATGGCGACCGGAGCCGTCCGTCATCCCGACTGGACCGCCACGCCGGACCAGCCCGTTCCCCCCGAACGGCGCAAGGTGGGAATGGTGTTTCAGGATTTCGCCTTGTTCCCGCACCTGAGCGTCGAGGAGAACGTTCGCTTTCGCCTGGCCGACCATGCCGTGGGCGAGCGCTGGATCGCCCGTCTCGGGCTCGACGATTTCCGCCAGGCCAAGCCCGGCCGCCTGTCGGGCGGCCAGAAGCAACGCGTCGCGCTGGCCCGGGCCCTGGCCCACGAGCCGAGCTACATGCTGTTGGACGAACCGCTGTCCAACCTGGACGCGGCCTTCAAGGAGAGCCTGCGCTGGGAGATTCGGGACGCCCTGAAAGCGGCCGGAGTGCCGGCCATCTGGGTGACCCACGACCAGGACGAGGCCCTGTCCGTCGGCGACCGCCTGGGCGTCCTGCGGGAAGGCCGCCTGGAACAGCTGGACGAGCCGGAAACCTGCTTCAGCCTGCCCGCCACGCGTTTCGTGGCCGGCTTTCTCGGAGAGGCCGCGTTTCTAAGGGGTGAACTGGCGGATGGCCGGGTGAGCACCGGGCTGGGCGACGTTCCGGCGACGCCGGTGGCGGGCGCCACCGGGACCGTGGACGTGCTCCTGCGACCCGACGATTGCGCCATCGAGCCGGTCGGCGAGGGCGGGCACGGCCATGTCAGCCTCGCCCGCTACGAGGGTGGCAGCTGGCTCTACGCGGTGACCCTGGACGACGGCCCTGTCGTCAAAGCGCGCACCAGCCACGAACATCGCATCGCCCCGGAGACCCGGGTCGCGGTGCGCATCGTCACCACCCATCCCCTGGCGGCGTTTCCCGCCGAATAGCGCCCCTACGGCGTTACCAGCCGCAGGTCCGGTCGGCGTTCTGTGCCTCGAGCCAGGTCTTCAGGGGCGCGAAGTACTCCACCATGGCGGATCCGTCCATTTCGCGGGTGCCGATGAAGGCTTCCAGGGCCTCGGGCCAGGGCTGGGACGCGCCCATTTCCAGCATGGCGTTGAAGCGCTCCCCGACTTCCGTCGAACCATAAATGGAGCATCGGTGCAGCGGGCCCTCCCAGCCGGCCATCTCGCAGGCGGCCTTGTGGAACTGGAACTGCAGCACGTGGGCGATGAAGTAGCGCGTATAGGACACGTTGCCCGGGATGTGGTACTTCGAGCCTGGGTCGAAATGATCGTCCGAGCGCTCCACGGGCGGCCGGATGCCCTGGTACTCGGTGCGCAGGGCCCACCAGCCGTCGTTGTACTTTTCGGGCGTCAGTTCGCCGGAGAATACCTGCCAGCGCCACTTGTCCATGATCAGGCCGAAGGGCTGGAAGGCGACCTTGTCCAGCGCCCGCGCCATCAGCAAGCCCAGGTCGCTGGAGGCGGGCGGTACGGTGTCGAGCAGGCCGATGGTCTGCAGGTACTCGGGCGTGATGGACAGGGCCACCATGTCACCGATGGCTTCATGGAAGCCGCCGTTGGCCCCGCCCTGGAGGATGGGCGACTGGTGCTTGTAGGCGCGCTGGTAGTAGTTGTGGCCGAGTTCGTGGTGCACGGTGTTGAAGTCGTCCTCGTTCACCTTGGTGCACATCTTGATGCGGATGTCGTCCTGGCTGTCCAGGTTCCAGGCCGAGGCGTGGCAGACCACCTCGCGGTCGGCCGGCTTGGTGATCTGCGAGCGCTCCCAGAAGGTCTCCGGCAGCGGCTTGAAGCCCATCGAGGAGAAGAAGGCCTCGCCGGTCTCGACGATCTTCAGCGGCGTGTACTCGTGTTCCACCAGCAAATCGGTCAGGTCGTAGCCGGGGTCGGCTTCCGCCGGGCCCACCAGGTCGTAGACATTGCCCCAGCTCTGCGCCCACATGTTGCCCAGCAGATCGGCGCGGATCGGCTGGTCCAGGGGCACGACCTCGTCGCCGTAGTGCTCGTTGAGGCGGGCGCGGACGTGGCATTGCAGCTCGTCGTACAGCGGCTTGATCTGTCCCCAGAGCCGGTCGGTCTCGGCGGCGAACTCGTCCGGGGGCAGGTCATAACGTGACCGCCACATGGCGCCCACGTCGGCGAAGCCGAGCTCGCGTGCGCCCTCGTTGGACAGGGCAACCATCGCGGCGTAGTCGCTTTTCATGTTCCCGCCGTCGGCGCGTGCCGCGACCGGCACTTCCCGCCACTTGGTCCAGATTTCCTGGAGCCTGTCGGCGTCGCGCACCGTGCCCATCATGGCCTCCAGATCGTTGCGCGGCACCATTTCGCCGTCGAGCTCGATCTTGCCCGTGGCGTAGGTGGAGCCCATCCGGGTGTTGATCTCGGCCAGTTCACCGGCCGCGCCCTTCCGGGTGGGCGCCGGCAGGTTCACGCCCAGCTTGATGGCCTCGAGCTTGCGGCGCATGTCCGCCGGCAGATCGAGGTCGTTGAAGTCCTTGGCGCGATTGGCGTAGGCCACGCCTTTTTCCGTGGCCTCGGTATCGGCACGGGTCGCCAGCCAGTTGGTGTCGAACGTGATGTTGGTCGCCTGGACCCAGGCCACGCGGGCGGCGTACTCGCCGTATTCGCGGGTCCATTGCTCCACTTCCTCGATGAA
>JAUHYP010000061.1 GCA_030426265.1 Gammaproteobacteria bacterium
GCCATGGGCGACCCGGGCCGCCGTCCTGACAAACGCCAGCGGCGGCAGATCGTTCGGTTCAAGACGGAGCGGGACGCCTAGGCGTCGTCGCCAAGCGCTTTCAGACGGTACAGGAGTTCGAGGGCTTCACGCGGGCTCAGGCTGTCCGGATCGGTCTCGGCCAGGGCGGCTCGAAGCGCGTCAGGGGCGGCGGTCCCGGCAGGGTCCGGTTCCTCGTCTTCCGGTACGGGAATCCCGCCAAACAGGCTCATCTGCGGCCCCGAATGCCCCTGCGCCTCCAGCAGTGACAGGTGCCGCTTGGCTGCCTTCAGCACTGCGGCCGGCACGCCCGCCAGGGCCGCCACCTGCAGGCCGTAGCTCTGGCTGGCGGGGCCTTCTTCCACGGCGTGAAGGAACACGATGCGCTCGCCGTGCTCGACGGCGCGCAGGTGCACGTTGAACACCCCCTCGCGTTCGGCCGCCAGCTGGGTCAGCTCGAAGTAGTGCGTGGCGAACAGCGTGAAGGCGCGCACCTTCGTGGCCAGGTGGTCGGCGCAGGCCCAGGCCAGCGCCAGGCCGTCGTAGGTGCTGGTGCCACGGCCGATCTCGTCCATCAGCACCAGGGACTGCTCCGTGGCGTTGTGCAGGATATTGGCGGTCTCGGTCATCTCCAGCATGAAGGTGGAGCGCCCGCGCGAGAGGTCGTCGCCGGCGCCGATGCGGGTGAAGATGCGATCGACCGGGCCGAGGCGCGCTGCCGATGCGGGCACCCAGCTGCCGGCGTGGGCCATCAGCACGATCAGCGCCGCCTGGCGCATGTAGGTGCTCTTGCCACCCATGTTCGGGCCGGTCACCACCAGCATGCGGCGCTCCGGGTCCAGGCGGATGTCGTTGGGTGTGAAGGGGTCTTCCTGCACGGCCTCGATGACCGGGTGGCGCCCGCCCTGAATGTCCAGGCCGGGTGTCTCCACCAGCTCCGGTCGGCAGTAATCCAGCGCCAGGGCCCGCTCGGCGAAAGCGCAGAGCACGTCCAGCCGGGCAAGGGCCGCAGCCATGGCCTGCAGGCCGGGCAACACCCCCTGCAATTCGCCCACCAGCTGCTCGAAGCAGTGCAGTTCGCGCGTCAGGGCGCGATCACGGGCCGAGAGCACCTTGTCCTCGAAGGCCTTCAGTTCCTCGGTGATATAGCGTTCGGCGGACTTCAGGGTCTGGCGGCGCGTGTAGTGCGCCGGCGCCTTCTCCGCCTGCGCCTTCGACAGCTCGATGTAGTAACCGTGCACCCGGTTGTAGCCGACCTTGAGACCGCCGATGCCGGTGGCCTCCTTCTCCTGCTCCTCGTAGCGCAACAGGAACTCGTTGGCGTTTTCCGAGAGCGCGCGCAACTCGTCCAGTTCCGGGTCGAAGCCCTCGGCGATCACGCCGCCGTTGCGCGCCAGCACCGGCGGTTCGGCCACCAGGGCGCGAATCAGCAGTTCCTCGACGTCCGGGAACAACTGGATGGCCTTGCGCAGGGCGTTCAGTTCGTTCTCACCGCCGCCGGCGCCCCTGGACAGGGTTTCATGCAGGCGGGGCAGGCAGCCCAGGGTGCCGCGCAGGGTGGATAGGTCCCGGGGCCGGGCCGAACCCAGGCCGACACGCGTCAGGATGCGCTCCACGTCGCCGGCGCCGCGCAGGATCTCGCGCAGGTCCTGAAGCACGCCGGTGGTGGCCAGCGCCTCCACGGCGCGGTGCCGGGCCGCCAGGCGGGCGCGCTCGCGCACCGGGTTGACCAGCCAGCGCCTCAGCAGGCGTCCGCCCATGGGCGTGATGGACGTGTCCAGGACGCCCACCAGGGTGTGGGCCTCGTTGCCTTCGGGGTGGGTGAGGATTTCCAGGTGGCGCCGCGTGGCGGCGTCCAGGTGCAGTTGCGCGTCCACCTGTTCGAGCTGCAGGCCCTGGAGGTGGGGGAGGGCGCCACGCTGAGTTTCCTGGGCGTACTGCAGCAGGGCGCCGGCGGCGGCAATGGCCGCGGGTGTTTCGTCCAGGCCGAAGCCGGCGAGGTCGCGGGTGCCGAACTGTTCGCACAGCAGTTTCGCCGCGGCCGGGGTCTCGAAATGCCAGGGCGCGCGCCGCCGTGTGCCGCCCCGTTTGCCGAGTCGGTCAGCGAGGACGTCGTCCTCGGCCACCAGTAATTCAACCGGCTGCAGGCGCTCGAGCTGGGTGTCGAGTTCAGAAGCGGAAGCCAGCGGGCGGACGGAAAACCGTCCCGCCGCCAGGTCCAGCCAGGCCAGCGCCAGGCGGCCGCGATGCGTGGCCACGGCGGCCAGCAGGTTGTCGCGTCGTTCCTCCAGCAGGGCCTCGTCGGTGACGGTGCCCGGGGTGACGATGCGTACCACCTCGCGGTCCACCGGGCCCTTGCTGGTGGCCGGGTCTCCGACCTGCTCGCAGATGGCCACCGACTCGCCCTTGCGCAACAGCCGCGCCAGGTAACCGTCGACTGCGTGGTAGGGCACGCCGGACATCGGGATGGGGCGCCCATTGGACTCGCCGCGGGTCGTCAGGGTGATGTCCAGCAGCGACGCTGCGTGGCGCGCGTCGTCATAGAACAGCTCGTAGAAATCTCCCATGCGGAAGAACAGGAGCGTGTCGGGGTAGTCGGCCTTGATGCGGAGGTACTGCTGCATCAGGGGGGTGTGCCCGCTGAGGGCTTCGCTGGCTGGCGCTGACATCGGCGGAAGTGTAACGTACGGCGCTGACCCGATGAAGGCGAGTCGGCGGGGATCGCGGCCACCACGGCCCATCCCGGCGCGACGACAACGACACGCAGGACGACGAACAGGACGCCCATGAGCCAGCATGACGCCGCAGCCATCGACCGCGACATCGCCGAGGTCGTGAAACAGCTCGGACCCGCCCTCCGTGAAAGGCAATGGACCCTGTGCACCGCCGAGTCCTGCACCGCCGGATGGATGGCCAAGGTCTGTACCGATCTTCCCGGCAGTTCCGACTGGTTTCACGGCGGCTACGTCTGCTACAGCTACCCGGCCAAGGAACAGATGCTCGGCGTGATCCACGACGACCTCGTTCAGCACGGCGCGGTGAGCGAGGAGATCGCCTCGCAGATGGCGCTGGGCGCGCGCCGCGGCAGCGCCGCCGGCATCACCGTGGCGGCCACGGGCATCGCCGGTCCCGGCGGCGGCATGCCCAACAAGCCGGTGGGCCTGGTGTGCTTCGGCTGGTCGGTCATCGGTGGCCGCATCCGGACCGCCAGCCAGGTCTTCGAGGGCGATCGCGAGCAGGTGCGCCGGCAGACCGTGCTTTACGCCCTGCAGGGCGTGCTCGACATTCTGGACGAGCAAGCTTCCGACCCATGACCGTTCAGGGCGCCCGGTGAGTGGCCCTGTCCCTTTCCTTTCCGTCCCGCGTGCCGGTGTGATTTCCCGGTTCCCTGTTTGCGTCCTGGCGCTGGCCTTCCTGGCAAGCCTGTCCCTGGGTGATGCCCGGGCCGGCCAGGCCCAGGTCCGCCCGCCGGACTGCATGGCCCAGGCCGTGGTCTGCTCCGCACGCACCGCCGGTGACTTTGCGCTGATCGAGGCGGGCGTTCCGGCCCGGATCCTGGTCGATCCCGCCGCCGATTCCGCGGTGCACCGGGTCGCGACGAGCCTGGCCGGTGACCTGGAAAGGGTCAGCGGTCTCCGGCCGGAGGTGCTGGCGGATCCGAAGGCGAGCGGCGGCCCGGTGGTCGTGATCGGCGTGCTGGGCGACAGTCCGATGATTGACGGACTGGTCGCCGCCGGCCGACTGGACCTCGCCGGCATCGAGGGCGCCTGGGAGGCCCACACCCTGGCGGTCGTGGATGCCCCCTGGCCGGGCGTGCCCAGGGCCCTGGTCATCGCCGGCTCGGATCGCCGCGGAGCGGTGTACGGCGCCTATGAATTGTCGCGCCGGATCGGTGTGTCCCCCTGGACGTGGTTCGCCGATGTGCCCGTGGCGCGCCAGGCGGACGTCCATGTCACGGCAGGGACGCGCAGCGACCGCCCGGGCGTGCGCTACCGGGGCTTTTTCATCAACGACGAGAACCCGGCCTTCAACGACTGGGCGCACGAGCGCTTCGGGGGCATCAATTCGGCGCTGTACGAGCCCATCTTCGAACTGCTGCTGCGCCTGAAGGGCAACTACCTCTGGCCGGCCATGTGGGCGCCCAAGGCCTTCCACCTCGATGACCCCCGCAATGCGGCCCTCGCGCACGAAATGGGCGTCGTCATGGGGACCTCGCACCACGAGCCGCTGACGCGGGCGCAAGCCGAGTGGCACCGGCTGGACGAACCCTTCGCCGGCGGCGCCTGGGACTATCCGAGCAATGGCGAGAACCTGCGGGCATTCTGGCGGGCAGGCCTCGAACGATTGGCCGCGGGCGCCGGGGGTGCCGGCTACGACAACCTGCTCACCGTCGGCATGCGCGGCGATGGTGACGAGGCCATGACCGAGGGCACGGCCATCGAACTGCTCGAGACCGTCGTGGCCGACCAGCGCGCGCTGATCGCGGAGGCCACGGGCCGGCCGGCCGAAGCGTCGCCACAGGTCTGGGCACTGTACAAGGAGGTGCAGGACTACTACGACCAGGGCATGACCGTGCCCGACGACGTCACGCTGTTGTTTGCCGATGACAACTGGGGCCAGGTCCGGCGCCTGCCGACAAAGGACCTGGGTCGTGCCGGGGGCTTCGGCGTCTACTACCACTTCGACTACGTGGGCGCGCCGCGCAGCTACAAGTGGACCAACACCAACCAGCTGGGCAAGGTCTGGCAACAGATGAACCTGGCCTGGGAACGGGGCGCCCGCAATGTCTGGATCGTGAACGTGGGCGACATCAAGCCGATGGAAACGCCCCTCAGCCTGTTCATGGACATGGCCTGGGCGCCGGAGGCGATGGGCCCGGAAGCCCTGGCGGACTGGCCCCGCGACTGGGCCGCGCAGCAGTTCGGGCCCGAGCTTGCCGCGGACATCGGCCGCCTGTTGAGCGGTTACTCGCGCCTGTCGGCGCGGCGCAAGCCCGAACTGCTGGACGCCGAAACCTGGGCGACCGGCGCCATCCGCCCCGATGCGCTGGTGCGCGGCGAATGGAGCGCGGCGCTGGCCCCCTGGCGCGCCCTGGTCGCCGACCTGGACGCGGTCGAGCCCCGGGTGCCGCCGTCATACGGGGATGCCTTCTACCAGCTGGTGGCGTTTCCCATCCGCTCGATGGCGAACCTGTATGAAATGCATTTCGCCACGGCCTGGAACCACGCCCTGGCCGCCCGCTTCGACCCCCGTGGCAACGCCTTCCTGGCCGACGCGGAGGCGGCCTACGCCCGCGACGAGGCGCTGACGGCACGCTATCACGCCCTGAACGGCGGCAAGTGGAACCACATGATGAAACAGGTGCACATGAACTATGTCAGCTGGAACGACCCGGTGCGCCAGTCCCCGCCGACACTGATGCGCACCGCGGGCGATACGCCCGAGGGCCGGCGCGACGCACCCGTGGTGTTCGTCGATGCCGAGAGCGATTCCGCCGTCGTGTCGATCGAGGCGTCCGCCTTCGAGCGGCAGGTGCCTGCCGGGGGGCTCGCCTGGGCCGCCATCCCGGATCTCGGGCAGGGCGAGGCGGGCATGGTGGTCCTGCCACAGGGCCGGCCTGCGACCCCGGTTCCGGACGGGCCCCGACTGGAGTACGCGCTGGACCTGCCGGAGGCCGCCAAGCTCTCGGTGCGCCTGCGCCTGTCACCGACCCTGGACACGAACGGCCGGGGCGGCCTGCGCCTCGGTGTCTCGCTGGACGAGGGCCCGGTCACGGAACTCGTATCGGCCCTCGAGCCGACCTGCTGCGATCCCGACACCCCCGGGAAGCAGCGCTGGTACGCCGCGGTCATCGACAACCGCGTCGAACTCACGGCCGACTTCGGGGGCGTCACGGCCGGAAACCACGTGATCAAGGTCTGGCGCATCGACGACAACGTGGTGCTGGAGGCCGTCGACATCGTCCTGAACTGACGATTTCCGGCCCTTCGGCGACGTGTCGGCGCACCCGAAATCCGCCCTTTATCGTGATTTGAGAATCACTTCCTCCATCCTTCTCGTAGGACATGCACCCCCTGTCGCAGGGGCGCCGGAAGTGCCCCGGGTGCTATGTATAATGACCCGCAGGCGGAGCCATACCGCACGGAACCGAGGAGAGGAACGAACGTGGACGACAACCGCAAACAGGCCCTGGCGGCCGCATTGACACAGATTGAACGCCAGTTCGGCAAGGGCGCCATCATGCGCATGGGCGACGGTACCCAGGGCGCCGGCGTGGAGGTCACCTCCACCGGCTCGCTGACCCTGGACGTGGCGCTCGGCATCGGCGGCCTGCCCCGCGGGCGCGTCATCGAGATTTACGGGCCCGAGTCCTCGGGCAAGACGACCATGACCCTGCACGTGGTCGCCGAAGCCCAGAAGGCCGGCGGCACGGCCGCCTTCGTGGACGCCGAGCACGCCCTGGACCCGCAGTACGCCGAGAAGCTCGGGGTCAACGTGGAGGACCTGCTGGTTTCCCAGCCTGACACCGGCGAACAGGCCCTGGAGATCACCGACATGCTGGTGCGCTCCGGCGCAGTGGACATCGTCGTGGTCGACTCCGTGGCGGCCCTCACGCCCAAGGCGGAAATCGAGGGTGACATGGGCGATTCCCACGTCGGCCTGCAGGCGCGATTGATGTCCCAGGCCCTGCGCAAGCTCACGGCCAACATCAAGCGTTCCAACTGCACGGTGATCTTCATCAACCAGATCCGCATGAAGATCGGCGTGATGTTCGGCAGCCCGGAAACCACCACCGGGGGCAACGCGCTCAAGTTCTATTCTTCGGTGCGCCTGGACATCCGTCGCATCGGCGCGATCAAGAAGGGCGAGGAGGTCATCGGCAACCAGACCCGCGTGAAGGTGGTGAAGAACAAGATGGCGCCGCCATTCCGCCAGGCTGAGTTCGAAATCCTGTACGGCGAGGGCGTGTCCCGCCTGGGCGAAATCATCGACCTGGGTGTGGCGCACAACATCGTCGACAAGTCCGGCGCCTGGTACAGCTACAATGGCGACCGGGTCGGCCAGGGCAAGGAAAACGCCCGGGAATTCCTCAAGCAGAACCCGGAGATCGCCGAGGAGATCGAAGGCAAGATCCGCGAAATCCTGCTGCCCGGCCCGACGCCCAAGTCGCGCGCCGGCGAGGAAGAGGTGCCGGCCGAGTGAGGCCGTCGCCGCTCTCGGCCCGGGTCTGCACCCGGGCCGGACGGCGAACATCCCTGACCATCCGAAAGCCGGGCCGTGAAGCCTGAGAAAGATCCACCCACCGCATCCGACGCCCGTGCCATGGCCATCGGCTATCTCGGGCGGCGCGAGTACGCCGCGATGGAACTCCAGCGTAAACTGAGCCTGCGGGGTGTCGACGCCGCCATTGCCGAGACCGTGGTGGCGGAACTGGTCGCCGAGAACCTGGTGAGCGATCGCCGCTATGCCGAGGCCTGGGTGCGCCAGCGGGTGCAGAAGGGCTACGGCCCCTCGCGCATCCGGGGAGAGCTCCGGCAACGCGGCGTGGACGAGTCGCTGGCCGCCGAGGTGCTGGCCGAAGCTGCGGGTGACGATGAGGCGGAGATGGACTGGCACCAACAGGCCCGCGAATGGGCCGAACGCCGCCATCGCGGCGTCCTCGACGAAAAGGCGCGGGCCCGCCTCTACCGGGCCGGCCTGAACCGCGGCTTTTCCCACGACCAGGTGATGCGCGCCATCGACCACCTCCGCAGTCTGGCGTCTGGGGAAGAGTAGGGCGCTACAATTTTTTCAGCTCCCGGGTGGACTTGTTCCCTCCTCGCCCTTACCTTCCACGGCATGAGAACCCTTTGCGCCTGATGCCGTGAAAACCTCCCAACAGATTCGCCAGCAATTCCTGGATTACTTCGCGGACAAAGACCATGCCGTGGTCCCGTCCAGTTCCCTCGTGCCTGCCGAGGACCCGACCCTGCTGTTCACCAACGCGGGGATGAACCAGTTCAAGGACGTGTTCCTGGGCGCTGAGAAGCGCGCCTACAACCGCGCAACGACCTCCCAGAAGTGCGTGCGCGCCGGCGGCAAGCACAACGACCTGGACCAGGTGGGCTACACGGCCCGCCACCACACCTTTTTCGAGATGCTGGGCAACTTCAGCTTCGGCGACTATTTCAAGAAGGACGCCATCGCCTACGCCTGGCAGTTGCTCACCGGCGTCTGGGGACTGCCGGCGGAGCGGCTCTGGGTCACCGTCTACCACACCGACGACGAGGCCTTCGAGATCTGGCGCGATGTCGTGGGCGTGGCGCCCGAGCGCATCCTGCGCATCGGCGACAAGCCGGGTGGCAAGGAATACGACAGCGACAACTTCTGGGCCATGGGCGATACCGGTCCCTGCGGTCCGTGCAGCGAGATCTTTTTCGACCACGGTGCGCACATCGAGGGCGGCCTGCCGGGCTCCGAAAACGAGGACGGCGACCGCTACGTCGAGATCTGGAACCTGGTCTTCATGCAGTTCGACCGGGCGTCCGACGGGACGCTGACCCCGCTGCCCGCGCCCTGCGTGGACACCGGCATGGGCCTGGAGCGGGTCGCCGCCGTGCTGCAGGGCACCCACGACAACTACGAGACCGACCAGTTCAAGGCGCTGGTCGCGGCCGCGGCGAAGTTCACCGGCGCCGCCGACACCGACAGCAAGTCGTTGCGCGTCATCGCCGACCACATCCGGGCCTGCGCCTTCCTGGTCGGCGACGGCATCCTGCCCTCCAACGAAGGGCGGGGTTACGTGCTGCGCCGCATCATCCGTCGCGCGGTACGCCACGGTTTCATGCTGGGCCAGCGCGAACCGTTCTTCCACCAGATGGTCACGCCGCTGGCGGAGATCATGGGCGAGGCCTACCCGGTGCTGCGCACGGATGGCGAGCGCATCGCCGGCGTGCTCGAAGACGAGGAGCGCCGCTTCGCCCGCACCCTGGAGACGGGCCTGGGCATCCTGGACAAGGTCATCGCCGGCGTGAAACCCGGCGGGGACATCGGCGGCGACACGGCCTTCCTGCTGTACGACACCTACGGGTTCCCCCTGGACCTGACCCAGGACATCGCGCGCGAGCACCGCCTGGGCGTGGACAAGGCGGGCTTTGACGCTGCCATGGACGAACAACGCGAACGCGCACGCGCCGCCGGCCATTTCAAGGGCCAGGGCCAGATCAGCGCCGACGCGGCCCAGACCCTGCCGGCAACGCAGTTTCTCGGTTACGAGACCGGCAAGGCCCCGGCCGAGGTGGTCGGCATCCTGGTCGACGGACGCCGGGTGCCCGAACTCGAGGCCGGCGCCGAGGCGGTGGTGATCCTCGACCGCACGCCCTTCTATGCCGAGTCCGGCGGACAGGTGGGCGACACCGGTGCGCTGGAAGGGCAGGGCGTCCGCTTCGAGGTGGCCGACACCCAGAAGCTGGCCGGCAAGTTCCATGGCCATATCGGCCGCCTGGCCTCGGGCCGCCTGGAAGTCGGCCAGGCCCTGGAAGCGCAGATCGACGAGGCGCGCCGGCGAGCCATCGTGCTGCATCACTCCGCGACCCACCTGCTGCACAAGGCCCTGCAGGACCTGCTGGGCGACCACGTGGAACAGCGCGGCTCGCTGGTGGCGCCGGACCACCTGCGCTTCGACTTCTCCCACCCGAAGCAGGTCAGCACCGCCGAGCTGCGCGCCCTGGAACGGCGTGTGAACGGCGACATCCGGAAGAACCCGGATGCCGTCGCCGAGGTCATGCCCTTCGACAAGGCCCTGGAAACCGGCGCCATGGCGCTGTTCGGCGAGAAATACGGCGACGAGGTTCGGGTATTGAGCTTTGGCGACCTGTCCGTGGAACTGTGCGGGGGAACGCACGTGAGCCGCGTGGGTGACATCGGGCAGTTCAAGATCGTTTCCGAATCCGCCGTGGGCGCCGGCATCCGCCGCATCATCGCCGTGGCCGGCGACGAGGCCGTGGCCGCCATCCAGGCCCAGGAAGACCGCCTGCAGCAGGTGGCCGGGGCGCTGAAGGTCGGTCCCGAAGACGTCACCCAGCGCGTGGCCCAGATCCTGGAGCGCAGCCGGGCCCTGGAGAAGGAACTCGAAGCCCTCAAGGCCTCATTGGCCGCCTCGGGCAGCGACCAGTTGCTGGACGCCGCCGTCGCCCTGGACGGCTTCAAATTGCTGTCGGCGCGCTTCGACGGGTCCGACTCGAAGAACCTCCGCGAGGCCGTGGATCACCTCAAGGACAAGCTTCGTTCGGCGGTTGTCGTGCTCGGCGCGGTGGACGAGGGCAAGGTCCGCCTGGCGGCCGGCGTGACCCCCGATCTCGTCGCTCGGATAAAAGCAGGCGATCTGGTAAACTTCGTAGCGCAGCAGGTCGGCGGAAAGGGCGGAGGACGCCCGGATTTCGCGCAGGCCGGCGGCAATGATCCCGAAGCGCTCACAGAAGCGTTGGCCTCAGTGAAGGCCTGGGTAGAGGAAAAATAGCATCAGTTATGCTGTAATCAACGTGTCGCAAAGGTTGAGCGGGCCCTTTAGTAGACGCAAAGGACAGTGAACAAGTCCAAATAACATCTTTGCTAATAGGGACTGAATGGCCTGAGGCCAAAGGAAGGTACTCATGCTCATACTCACAAGGCGAGTAGGGGAAAAGCTCGTAATAGGGGAAAACGTCACAGTCACCGTACTGGGCGTCAAGGGAAATCAGATCAGGATCGGCATCGACGCGCCACCGGAGGTGCAGGTCCATCGGGAGGAAATCTTCAAGCGAATCCTGGCTGAACGGGACGAGCCGGAGGCTTCTTCCGGCCGGTTCTGAAGGCGTTTTCGCCTTTACCTCACCCCCCATGAACGGTAGACTTGCGCCTCCCTGAAACAGGGGCGGCGCAGTGCTTTGGCGTTCGCCTGCTTTTTTTGTTCGGGGTGCGGTCTGAACCGACCGAAATTGGCGTTCCCCCTGAACGCCGTTCCCACGTCCCACCGGGCGCGGAACCAGAATCAGGAGAGGTGGCCGAGTGGCTGAAGGCGCTCCCCTGCTAAGGGAGTATACGGCTTAATACCGTATCGAGGGTTCGAATCCCTCCCTCTCCGCCAGTGCACAAAAAAACCCGCTTTGAGCGGGTTTTTTTGTGCACTGGCGGAGAGGGAGTTCGGATTCAGAACCCCGGCGCGAAGCGCCTAGGGTTCGACAAAACGGCAGGACTGCCGTTTTGGACGTTTCGCGCAGCGAAACGCCCGCAGGGCGAGGCCCAGGGATGGGCCGAGTCAATCCCTCCCACCAACCTCCAGACCCACAATCTCCAATAAAGCCGCCCTTCGGACATCAGTAAATCTCCCCTTGGCTTCGATCCAGTGACAAGGTGAGACCGCAAACCGGTCGAAACATCTCACGAAATCAAGCCCTCGTAGATGGCCAAATCCCCCACCGAAAAACAGCAAAACACCACCCGGTCCAAACAGGTACCAGCCGCCGGAAACGAACCGACCGCAGCGACGGCCACCCGGGACGCCGCCTCGACCGGGTAGCCGTAGACCCCGGTACTGATACCCGGAAAGGCAATGGACCGGACTCCGGCATCGACCGCGATCTCCAGCGATCGCCGGTAGCAGGAGGCGAGCAATTCCGCTTCTCCATTCGCGCCACCACCCCATACGGGACCCACCGTGTGAATCACGAACCGGGCCGGCAAGCGGTAGCCCCCGGTCAGCTTGGCGTCTCCTGTTTCGCAACCGCCCAGCCCGCGGCACGCTTGCAGCAACTCGGGACCGGCCACCCGGTGGATGGCCCCATCCACGCCACCACCACCCAGCAGCGTCGGGTTCGCCGCATTGACGATGGCGTCGACCTCCAGGGCAGTGATGTCGGCCTGGATCGCTTCGAGTTTCATGATGGTGTCCTTTCGTCCTTCATCTTCACCCCTGGTTCGAATCCCCTGTAGAGTTCAGGCACGCCCGACCCATCAAACCACTTGCATGAAACTCGCCGCAACACTTCTCACCTTGCTCGCGCTGGCCCTCATCACCTTCGGTTACTGGGGCTCCCGCAGCCAGGCCGGCCAGAGAGCCTTCGATGAAATGGCCGGCATCATTCCCTGGTTCGCCTGGTATGCCGGTCTCGCCCTGGGCGCCGTCGCCGTCCTGCTGTGGATCTGGAACGCCGTCCAGTCCTGACACCGGGCCGCCGGCCCGTTCGTTCGGCCGTTCTGAGTCGCAAGAAATGGAGGCGCCCATCGGCGCTGAAATTCAGCCGGCTCGGATACAATCTTTCCATCATGGAAACCGCCGGAAGCATCATCACCCTGGTCAGCCTGCTGTTCCTCGTCAGCGTGCTGTCCACCGCCCTGAGCCCCCGGCTCGGGATTCCCGTGCTGCTGCTCTATCTCGGTGTCGGAATGCTGGCCGGCGAGAACGGCCTACTGGGTATTCGTTTCGACGATGTCGGCACCGCCTACCTGGTCGGCAGTGCCGCCCTGGCGGTCATTCTGTTCGATGGCGGGCTGCGGACCGACCCCGCGGCATTTCGCGTGGCCCTGGCCCCGGCCATGACCCTCGCCACGCTGGGCGTTTTGGCGACGGCGGCGCTCGTGGGCGTGATTGCTGCCTGGGTGCTGGGCCTGGGGTGGCTCGAGGCGCTGCTGCTCGGCGCCATCGTCGGTTCGACCGATGCCGCCGCCGTGTTTTCCCTGCTCCATGGCCGGGGCATGGTGCTCAAGGAACGCGTCGGCGCGACGCTGGAAATCGAGTCCGGGGTGAACGACCCGATGGCGGTGTTCCTCACGCTCCTGCTGGTCGAGGCCGTTACCCGGGAGCAGCTTCCAGGATGGAGCGCCATCGGCACCTTTGCGTGGCAGATGGCGGGCGGCGCCGTGATCGGCACCGTTTCGGGCATGGCCCTGGCCGCGGTGGTGCGGCGCGTGGTCCTGAACGCGGCGCTCTATCCCTTGCTGGTGCTGTTTGGCGCCTTGTTCATTTTCGGCGTTGCCGCGTGGCTGGATACCAGCGGCTTCCTGGCCGTTTATCTCGCCGGCCTGACCATGGCCGGGCGAATCTCCCGGGGCCTCTACAACATCCAGCGGTTCATTGATGGTGCCGCCTGGTTCAGCCAGATCAGCATGTTCCTGATTCTGGGTCTGCTGGTCACCCCGGCCGACCTGTTGCCGCATGCAACCGGAGCGTTGGTCGTGGGTCTGGCATTGATCTTTGTCGCCCGCCCCCTCGCGGTGTTCGCGTGCCTGGCGCCGTTCCGGTTCGCGTGGCGGGAACAGGCCTTCATCGGCTGGGTGGGCCTGCGGGGCGCCGTGCCCATCATCCTCGCGATGTTTCCCTGGATCGCGGGGCTCGACGACTGGCAGATTTATTTCAATGTGGCCTTTTTCGTGGTTCTGGTCAGCCTTCTGGTGCAAGGCTGGACCGTAAGTCCCATGGCGCGATGGACGGGCCAGGAAGTGCCCTCCCGGACGGGTCGCCTGCAGCGGGTCGAGCTCGGTATGCCAGGCCGGGAAGAATTCGAGTTGGTCGGCTACCGGATGGACCGCGACAGCCCATTGCTGGGCGCAAGCCCGTCCCGCCTGGGGTGGCCCGGGGATACCCGCCTGCTGTTGGTGGTGCGTCATGGCCACGCAATCCCGGCTGACGAACTGGCGCAACTCGAGAACAGTGACCAGTTGTATTTCCTGGCGCGGTCGGCGGACATGAGCCTCCTGGATCGCCGCATCCTTGCCGAGCGTGATCCAAAGCGCCTGGGCGAAAGGGCCTTCTTTGGCGATTTCGTGATCCAACCCGATGCAAGCCTCGGCGCCCTCGACGAAATCTACGGCTTCGGGGTGGCGGACGAGGACATGAAGCGTTCCATCGGTGACGTGTTGAAACAGCGATTTCCCCGTCCGGTGGTGGGGGATCGTATTCGTCTCGGTGTCGTGGAATTCGTGATTCGGGAAGTGAATGGCAACGAGATTCTCAAGGTCGGCCTGAAGCTCAACCCGGAGAATGAACACTGATTCCAGGTCTGTGCCTTGAGCGTGCCATGCACGATCACCGACATTCGATCACCGGGGTGTAACACCCCACCCCACATCCCGGTATTTCCCCCGAACACCGAACAAAGCCGCCGGTCCCACGGATAGACTGGCTGGAACGCCGGACCCGAGGGAGCCATGGCGAACGACGAAACATTGATGGAGCGCGTGAGCGCCGGCGAGCTCGGCCTGCTTGGGGAGTTGTTCGAGCGCCATCATCGCGGGCTGTTCAAGTACTGCATGGCCATCGGCGGCAATGCGGGCATCGCCGAGGACTGCGTGCAGGAAGCCTTCCGGCGCGTGCTGCAGTACCGGCGCAGCTACCGGGGCGGACAGTTTCGCAGCTGGCTGTTCCGCATCGCCCGCAACGCCGCCATGGACCTGCTGCCGGACCAGCCCCTGGAGCCGCCGGACGAGGAAGTCGATACCGGCCCGGGCCCGGAGCAGTTGCTGGCCTCGGGCCAGGACCGGGACCGGCTGCGAAGGGCCCTGGGGCGCATTGCGCCGGCCTATCGCGAAGTCATCGTCCTGGCGCGGTACCAGGAGATGACCTCGAAAGACATTGCCCGCGTGGTGGGCGCCGAGGACGGCGCCGTGCGGGTCCGCATGCACCGCGCCATGAAGGCCCTGGCCCGCGCGTGGAGCGAACTGGATGAATCACCGGAGAGCGGTCATGAAAGAAAACGTGCCTGAAGTCGGCGCCCCGCGGAAAGAGCACCTGCCGGCGGAATTCCGCGAAGGCCTGGACGGCGCCGAGGCAAGGGTGTTCGACACCCTGTGGGATGACCTGGACGAGGTGCTTCCGGAGCCGCCCAGCGGCCGGCTGCGCCGTGGCCTGCGCCGCATGATCCTGGCCGAGCGCCTGCGGGCATGGGGTTCAGGCCTCTCGATGGCGGGCATGGCGACGGCATTGGTCGTGGGCCTGGTGCTGGGCCGCCTGCTGTTCGTGCCGGTACCGCCTCCGACGCCGGATACCCCGGTGCCGGACCTGCGCCTCGAAACACAGCTGCTCAGCGGCGCCACTACGGCGGCGCGGCTGGGCGCGATCGTGAACCTGCGCGAGGCCCAGTCACTGCCTGGTCCGGCCGCCGCCGCGCTGGCGGGACTGGTCGCGAACCCGGACAGCAGCGCCGGTATCCAGATCGCCGCGCTCGAGGCCCTGCTGGCCCATGCCCGGCAGCCGGAAGTGCAGGGCCTGGTCATCGAATTGCTGGACCGCCCGCAGGGCAACCCGATGGTGGAGGCGCTGCTGCGCGAAGCCCGTGCGCCGGAGACCGATGGCCGTGATGAAGCCGCCGGCGGAACGAGAACGTGAACGCCATTCGTCAAGAACCGGATTCCGGGGGGAACAACGACATGACACAAGGAGTGATCGACATGAAAACCACAGTTTCCACTTTCGCCCTGGCCGCGCTGTTGGCGAGCGCAGCGGCCGGCGCCCTCGCGTTCCCCGCCTCGGCCCTGGCCCAGTCCGAAGACTTCATGTTCGACTGGAGCGGCCAGTCCGACCGGCACCTGAACGTGAAGCTCATGAGCGGCACGGTCGAGGTTCGCGGCTACGACGGTGACGAGGTGCTGGTGTCCGCGATCAGCTCATCGGCCGACGGCGTCAGCTCCGAACCCGACGAGGACGGCATGCGCACACTGCCCAACGGCGGCCAGAATCTCGTCGTCCGGCAGGACGGCGGCGAGGTCCTCGTCCGGGCGGGCAGCATGGACGAATCGGCGCGCATCACCGTGCAGGTGCCCCGCGACGCGCGCCTGAGCATCCACACGGGCAACGATGGTGCCGTCTCCGTGGAGGACGTCGACGGGGAGATGGAGATCCAGAACGCCAACGGTCCGGTGGAGGTCCGCGGCCTGCGCAACGCCGCGGTCATCCACGCGCACACCGACGACCTCACGGTCGAACTCGCCACCGCCGACCTGCCGGGCCCGCTGGTGCTCAATTCCTGGGCAGGGGACGTGGAACTCACCGTGCCGGCCGGCCTGAAGGCCAAGCTGCGCTGGCGGACCAACATGGGCGACGTGCGGACGAACCTGGACGT
>JAUHYP010000062.1 GCA_030426265.1 Gammaproteobacteria bacterium
CCGCGATGCGTTCCTCGATGCCCGCCGTGCCGCCCACGCCGACCACGTGGTCCTCCATCTCGACGAACATCGCGTAGGTGCCGTTGGCGCCGACCAGGAACACGCCCTCCTCGAACTCGTCCAGCGCGACCTCGGTGGGCTGTGCAACGGCGTCCAGGGGCGCGTAGTCCTGCGGCAGGGCGGTGTACTTCGCCAGGGACTGGTTCACCTCGATGGACTCGTAGTGGATGACGAGGTTGGGTTCGTCGTTCGCGTACAGCTTGAAGGAATGCGCGAAGGGGATGCCGTCGACGTCGCGGTAATCGGCGAAGCGGTAGTCCACCTGTCCGAAGGGCGGCAGCACGCGTTCGGAGCGGGTCAGCATCCGCGTCTCCTGGTCGAAGTAGAGACTGAGCGCGGGACCCACCTCCATGACCAGGGTGACGATGTCGTGGGGGCGTCCGTCGATCTCCGCCTCGCCCAGCCAGTGGCTGGTGTGTCGGCGCTCTTTGAGCTGCTTGACCAGCAGCGGGGCCGTCACGCGGATGAAGGGACCGCTGTTGTTGTTGAAATCGGGGTTCGCTTGCGCAGTCACCGTTTCTGCGCGGTGATCGATATTCCAGCCGGTTTCACCCTCGACCACCTGGACGTTGTCGAAGTCGAAACCGCCTTGGCTTCCCGTCTGGCGGCCCACGAAGGTCTCGTTCGCGAAATCGATGGCGGCGAAGTTCGCCTGCGTGCCCTCGTCCCAGGGCGGCTCGGGGCGCAGGCTCTGGAAGGTGGACCAGGTGGTGAAGCGGCTCTTGCGCGCCACGGAATTCAGCCCGTCGATGGCATCCTCGCCACCGTAAGCCTCGATGACGGCGTCGATGACCGTGTTCGCCTTGTTCACTGCCTCCAGCGGAATCGATTCCCCGCCCATGGCATGGCAGGGAAAGCCGGCGGTGGCGACGGCGGCCACGAGGCTCAGGGCGCCACAGGACTTGGCGAGCAGGTTGGTGCGATCGACGGACAGCTTCATGAAACTCCTCCTGTTCCCGGTTCACTGGCCCCTGCGGTCCGGTTCGGCGACGTGCCGGCCGGGGAGGGGACATGCGGTGATGACGCGCGCCAGTCTGCCGCGAGCAGGGAACGAGGACATCCGTGTTTCGCCGGAAGGCCGAAGGAGCACGACGAACGGGCGGAACCCGGGACAGGGCGTGCGATGAGCCGAGTGCCCGGGTTCCGGATTGGAAGGGTGAGTGGGGCGCCGACGCCCTCAGGCGTCGGACTTGAGATTCATTCCGTCGATGATTTCCTTCACGCCCTTCACGCCCTTGGCGATCTTCAGGATCTCGGCGCGCTCGGCTTCGGAGTCGATAAAACCGCTGAGCAGCACCCGGCCCTTGTTGACCTCGGTGTTGACCTTGGCGGAGAAGCTGGTGGGCTCGGCGTCGGCCAGTGCGGCCTCGACCGCGGTGACCAGGACACCGTCATCCAGGTGTTCACCGGCGGTGCGGCCGGAGTCCACGACGATGATCTGGTTGTAGACCTTCTTCACGCCGGAAACGCGGGCGGCCGCTTCGGGGAGGCGCTTCTTGGCGTCGGCGTCGCCGGTGAAGCCGGCGAGCTGCACTTCGCCCTTGTACACCTCGATGTTGATGCTGGCGCCCTGTTTGACGGTCAGGGCGGATTTCACCTTGGTGTGGATCCAGGTGTCGTCGACGTGTTCGCCGGCGGATTTTTCCTGGGCGGCCACGGGCAGTGCGAACAGGGCCAGTGAGAAAGCGAGTGCGAGGGGGTAGGTACGGTTCATGGTGCGGTTCCCGATGGTTCGAGCGATGGGTGGATTATCGTAGCGCAGCCTGAAGGGCGGCTGAACAGAAAAGACCCCGAGCGCGAGCCCGGGGTCAGGAACAAGGTATCGAAATGGCCTGGGCGGTTTGGCGAGGGGCATTCCGATCCCTGTCCAGTGCGCTCGACGCGAGCGCCGGCGCGAACAAACCGTCAGATTGTTGTTGCCTGTTCGATGCCTGAATCCTAACAACAAACAACAACAAAATCAAAGTTTAAAACCTTCAATATCGAACAAAACTGAAGTATCCCGCTCTGCATGCGGCAGGTGGGGCGGCCCGGCGCGCCGCATTCGGGCCAGGCAGCGTCAGTCCGCCATCCGCAGGCTTTCGCGCAAGGCGATCAGCTGGTGCTGGTCCACCTGGATCAGGCCGCGGCGCGGGCGGTCCAGGTCGACGATGATGAACACCAGGATCACGATCAGGCCGGTCATGATGTAGGTCACGAAGCTGGTCCGGTGTCCGGACAGTCCCGCGGTGAAGCCGACCACGCAGCCGCTCATCAAAAAGGTGCCGTAGAGCAGGAACAGCACCGTCTCGGGAACGTGCCGGGACAGGGCCGCGTCGCGGCTGCCCCACGCGTCGATCATCTCGTTCAGCGCCTGGATGAACAGGCCCGTGGTCACGGGGTTGGGCTCGTCGGCGGCCGCGCGCACGGACCGGGCCCAGATGGCGTCGAGCACCTGCTGTGTGCGCGCCAGGATGGCCTCGCGCTCGTGGTCCTCGGTCAGGTCCACCGCCCCGTCCCTGACCCTCAGGTCGAGGTAGTGCAGCAGTTCCTTCTGGATGCCCGGGCGCACCTCCCGCGGCAGCAGGTCGGTGCGCAGCCAGGCCGTACCGATGGCATTGGTCTCCTCCACCATGGCCTTGCTGCGATTTGAAAGGAAGGAATGTCGTACATGACTTCGTTCATGGTGACGCCCACACAACATCGACCGACCAGGGGTCGGCGGCGAATGGCGGGGCCTCCAGGGTGGGTGAACGGCGGAATACGCCGATGCGAGATTGTAGGGTTTTTCGCGGTTTTCGTCGCGAATTAATTCATCGATTTCTTCAACGTTTGTGCAGCCATCCCGGCAGCAGGGAGCGGGCCTCGAAATCGGTTTCGACCGGGGCCGGCGTGAGGCCCAGCGGCGCCAGTCGGCGGGCGAGTTCGCCGCTGCCGTAGGCCTCGAACAGGTCCGAGGCGCCGCCCAGGTGGGCACCGCCGATGTAGATCTGCGGAATGGTGGGCGCGCCGGTGTCCCGGTGCAGGAAAGCGCGAATCCGCCCGCCCAGGTCTCCCTCCTGGAAAGCGACCGAATCGAGGTCCAGGCTGCGGAAGGGAATGTCCAGCTTGCGGAACAGCTTGCGCACCGCCCAGCAGAACTCGCACCACTCCAGCGCGAACAGGACCACCGGCGTGTCGAGGTCGTCGATGGCTTCGCGGGCGACACGTTCGGCCTCGGCATCGACGGCGGGGTGTTCCGGATCCGGTTCAGGTTCCGGCGGCGCGGTCGCCACCGGTTGGGGTGCCGGAGCCGGTTTCGGCGCGTCGAACCGTCCGCCCGAGGTGGAGCGGGAAATCGCCAGTTCCTCTTCCGTCATCTCCACCGGGACGTCCTCGAACACCGGCGTGGTCAGGTAGCGCTCTCCCGTGTCCGGCAACATGCATAGGATGTTGCTGCCCTCGGGCGAGCCGGCTGCGACGTCCAGGGCGCCGGCCAGCGTCGCCCCGCCGGAAACGCCGCAGAAAATGCCCTCCTGGCGAGCCAGCTGGCGGGTGACTTCCAGGGCCCGGTTGCCGTCGACGGCGACAATGTCGTCCACCTGGCCGGCGGCTCGGGCATCCTCCACCAGCCGGGGAATGAAGTCCGGAGACCAGCCCTGCATCAGGTGGGGTCGGAAACTCGGGTGGCTGCCGTCCGGCCTGCCGTCGGCACCCTTGGGTTGCGGAATACCGGAGCCCAGTACCGGTGAATTGTCCGGTTCGCAGACCACGATGCGCGTGTGCGGGCTGCGCTCGCGCAGCACGCGACTGGTGCCCTTGAGGGTGCCGCCGGTCCCGTAGCCCGTGACGAAGGCATCCAGCCGCCGGTCGGCGAAGTCGGCAAGAATTTCCTCCGCCGTGGTCCGCACATGGGCCTCGGCATTGGCCTCGTTCTCGAACTGCCGCACCAGAAACCAGTCGTGGGCTGCCGCCAGTTCCTCGGCCTTGGCCAGCATGCCGCTGCCTTTCAGCTCCGCCGGCGTCAGCACCACTTTCGCGCCCAGGAAGCGAAGCACCTTGCGCCGCTCGATGCTGAAGTTCTCGGACATGGTCACCACCAGCGCATAGCCCTTCACCGCGCAGACCATGGCCAGGCCGATGCCCGTGTTGCCGCTGGTCGCCTCGATCACCGTCTGGCCGGGCGCCAGCACGCCGGCACGCTCCGCCGCTTCGATGGTGGACAGGGCCATGCGGTCCTTCACCGAGCCCATGGGATTGAAGGCCTCGACCTTGGCGAACAGGTTCACGCCCGGTGGCCCCAGCCGGTTGATGCGCACGATGGGCGTGCGCCCGATGGTGTGGAGGATGTTCTCGAACATGGCCCCGCCCTCGCGTTGTTTTGCCCCAAGCATAGCTGCGTCGGACGCCCGCTTCATGGCCCGCCACCTGGCCGACCTGCTCACCGCCTGACCCGATTTTCGTTCCGATCCTGCATTCCCTCGTGAGGGCGCATTCCGACCGCGCCCGCTCATGCCGGATGGAGGACGGACATGAACCCGAAACACACATTGAAATCCGCGGTGCTGGCGGCCTTCGCGGCCCTGTGGGCCTGCGCGACCCCGGTGCTGGCCGAGGAGGTGATCCTCGGCCTGGGCTACGACCGCTCGCGCGATGGCCACGGCTTCGAGCTGCACAAGGCCGGCGACGTCTGGATCCTGTATTTCTACACCTACGATCGCCGCGGCGATCCCGAGTGGTACCTGGGGACGGCCGAGATGCGCGCCGGGGTGCTGCGCGGGGAGTTCGGGCGCTACACCTACGATGTGAACGACACTCCCGCCGCCACGCTGGACCCGGCGTTCAGCGGCGAATTCACCCTCGACTTCACGCGTGGCCTCGATGCGCCGGCCTGCGACGACGGCGTGAACCGCGCCGATGCGAAGCAGGTGTCCGAATTCACCTGGCGCATCGGCGAGGAAAACGGCAGTTGGTGCACGGAACTGCTGGAAGTCGGGCCCTCACCCGGCGGCAACCCCTACTACGGCGGCATCTGGTACGGCGGCGGGGAGGAAGCCGGATACGGTTTCACCATGGCCCACATGGGCAACACCGTCACCGCCCTGGTCTATTACTACGACAGCGAAGGTGATCCGCGCTGGGCCCTGGGCGCCGCGCCGTCGGATGGCCTGGGCATCGAGCTCAACCACTATCTCGGCTACTGCCGTCAGTGCCCGACCCTGAGCGTGGACCCGTCGCCGGCCGGCAGCCTGTCGCTGGACCGTGACCGCACCCGCGCGCCTGACAGCGGCAACGACCGCGCCCTGCTCGACCTGCTCTACCCCGAACCGCCCTACGGCGAGTTCCTGCGCGAGTTCAGCCTGTACCGCCTGTCCGACGGCGACGCCATCGGCGAGTACGAGGCCGGCGTGAACATCGACGCCCAGACCCGCTATGTCGCCGCCTGGGAGGACACCCTGGACGGCCAGGACTGGCCGGACGTGGTCGCCTCCACCGCGCCCGGGTCGCCGTTCACCGAACGGACCGTGAACGCCACTGCCGCCGGAGAGCAGATCGAACCGGCCGTGGCCGTGGCGCCGGACGGGGCCCATGTCGTGGTGTGGACCGATGACGCCGACGGCAACGGCGCCTACCAGGTGCACGCCCGCGGCTTCAATCCCGACGGCACGGAGCGCTTCGGCGTGATCACCGTCAACGTGGAAGGCGCGGGACAGCAGGTGCGCCCGGATGTCGCCATGGCCGACAACGGCGAGTTCGTGGTGGTCTGGGAAGACGACTACGACAACAACTTCTTCGGTGAAATCCTCGCCCGCGGATTCCACGCCAATGGCGCCCAGCGTTTCGCGCCCATCACCGTCAACGAGGAGGGTGCCGGGCATCAGTCACAGCCGGCCATCGGCATGGACCAGGACGGCGGTTTCGTCGTTGCCTGGACCGACGACCAGGATGCCAACGGCTTCCACGACATCGCCGCCCGGCGCTTTCGCCACACGGGCGCGGCCCGGGGCAGCCAGTTTCGGGTCAATGCGGATGGAGGCAGCGACGAACATTCTCCATCCGTGAGTGCCGCGGCCGACGGCAGCTTCGCCGTCGCCTGGCAGACCGACCTGGATGATGACCAGCACCCCGAGGTCTACGTCCGGCCCTTCGACGCCGGCGGGACGGCCCTGACGGGCGACCTGAGCGCGGACCCGACCCGCGTCGGCAGCCAGGTGCAGCCTGCTGTCGCCATCGCTACTGACGGCAGTGGTTTCGCCGTCGCCTGGATCGGGCGGGGTGACGAGGTTTACGTGCGCGGCTATCGGCGGGACGGGACCGCCCGTTTCGACCCGGTCCTGGCCAGCAACGAACCCCTGCATTTCCATGCCCGGCCCTCCGTCGGCATCGATAGCGACGGCGGCATCGTGGTTGCCTGGGAAGAACTCGTGGCCAACGCGGGCTTCCGCGTGCTCGGCACCGTGATCGGCCCCGGAGGACAGGCCGGCACGGGATTCCTGGTCAGCACCGCCACCGACGGCGCGCAGCGCGCGCCGGTCATCGCCATTCGCTGAGGGAGACCGCCATGAAACACGCAAAGCACCTCACGCTGCTGGCCGCGCTCCTGGCCGGCCTGGCGCCCTTCACGGCGGCGCTGGCCTGCGACCACGTCGGGGCCGTCATCGCCAATCTCAGCCAGGACGAGCTGGACAAGGAGAATGCCGACATCTGCACCAGCCGCTCTTCGGACGCGAGCATCGAGTCCTGCATCGGCAGCCAGGTGTCGCAGGCGCTGCCCCCGGGCTGCATGGCCCACGTGGATGTGTACGTGCCCGGCACCAATGCCGAGCATGGCGCCTGGAAGGGCTTCAACCACCTATTCAACATGGACAACAACCGCGGGCACGTCTCGCTGCAGTACGAGGACGCGCGCGAAGCCGACAACGACCTGCAGAACCTCGACGGCGCCAAGTACGACCAGGGCGTGATCGACGCGCGGGAGTCACTAATGCACCTGCTGCGCGGCCTGCGCCGGGCCGGCACGCAGTCCATCCGCGTGTTCGGCCACAGCAAGGGCTCGCACTCCGTGGCGCTGGTCGCGGACGAAAGCGAGTTCCGTGATATCCCGTTCTACGCCTTCGCGCAGCCCGGGCGCACCTCGGTGGACATCGACGACCGGGCCGACATCCGCCCGGGCAAGCGCGGTTCGCTGGGCCACATCCACAAGCTCTCGGACAACCTGGTCGGCATCACCTTCCTCAACGACGAGGTGGCGGTGTACACCGGCAGCGGCTTCAATGGCCTGGGCATGCCCGAGCGCTGGGAGTTCCCGGGCTGGATTCGCGAGAGCCGTTCCTCGGGGGCCAACCCGTTCGAGTCGCGCATCGACCACCACAACAACTACGGCGGCACCTACACCGAAGGCCTGGCCAGCAACGACTGGCGCCGGGGCGAAGGTTCCAGGGCCGACAACTATCCCTACTGCGCCACCGGCGACAAGATCGCCTGGGAAGACCCGGAATGCGACAAGGGCAACGTGACCTTCCTGCCCTGGTTCTGGGGCTCGCCCCACTGCCGCGCCGAGGCCTTCGGCATGATGGAGACCGGCGAGGTCGGCGACCGCTATTACATCGGCTACTCCGGCCCCCGCGACCGAAACAGTTGCCGCGAGAGTGAGCGCCGCGTGCGCGCCACGGCCACGATGGAATACCGCTACGACGTGCCGGATGGTGACTGCACCCACCGCACGCGCATCGCCTTCTTCGACCTGGACGGCAATTACGTCAGCCGCTTCACCGTCAGCGGCAACACCCAGAATCACGAGACCTGGCGGACGGTCAGCGGCGATCTTCCCGTGCCCTGGCACATGCGGCTGCGCATCGAAACCGAACTGCTGGAGCGCGACGACGGCATCGGCAACTGCTCGGGGATTTTCGAGAGCGAACTGTGGATCCGTTCACTGCGCCTGCGCTTCACGCGCCCGGGCCTGGGGGGCAGCGAAACCCGCACCATCATCGGCTTCCGCGAGGGGCGGGGCGCCGACCTGCTCCTGCAGGACCTGGACGTGTTCGAGAACACGGGCTGGACCCAGCCCAACAAGCGCAACGAGGAGTTCCGGATGGAGTACTCCGCCCCCTACGACAGCATCAAGATCGAGGGCGAGGCCGACGCCGGGCATTCCGGCAACTTCAACAAGCGCGTGCACCTGGTGGATTGATCCTCCAGCCGGTTCCGCGGCCGCGGGGGGGATGCGGCCCGGAACCGGCATCTTTACAGCTGCCTGGATGCGGTGGTTTCAGTTGGTGAAGATGCAGCCGTCACCGTCGAACCCGAAGATGAAGTACTTCAGGTCGCAGTCGGTGGTCTTGTCCTTCTCCTTTTCACCCTTGATCTCGATCGTTTCCCACTGTTCGGCCAGGGCCGCTTCCTCGGCGGCGCAGGCGTCGATGGCCTCGCCGTAGGCGAACAGGGTCTGTTCGCACTCGTCCAGCGCCGTGATGCCATCGTCACCGCCGACGACGATGGTCTTGATGCCGTTGTTCACCACGTTCTGCGTGGTGTTTTTCATCGCATGGACCTGTTCGGCGATGTGATCGAGGGTCAGCAGGCAGGCCCGGTAATCGGCCACGGCCTGCGGGTTGCCTTCGGGAAGAACCGTGCGATAGGTGTTGAACCACGTGTCGTAGTAGTGGATGCATTCCGGCGTGGTGCTGTCGGAGACCGCGAGGTCCAGTTCCGTGTAGGCGTTCTCGATCGCGATCTCCAGGTGCTGGACCACCTGCGTCGCGGCGAACGTCGAATCCTCGCTGCTCAGGATGACGCCGTCTTCCTGGCCCTCGGGCAGCACGACTTCGCTGCCGTCGGTCAGGATGCAGTCGGCGTTTCCGCGTTCCAGTTCGGGGTACAGACCCTCGTCGTCCAGTCGGCAGCGGGTCGCCTCGACGATGTCCCGGGCCAGTTCGATCCACCGCGCCCAGTAGTCGGCGGGCAGTTCTTCGGGTCCCAGTCCGTTCAAGAGGGCTGACTGGATGAAGGTCGTTTCCGCCGCCCTGGCTTCCATTTCGCGAGCGGCCGAGATGGCCCGCACCCAGCGGCGCGTGGCGCGGGTGTACTGGCGCAGGTTCTCGGAGCGCTGCTGCAGGTCGAGGATCGTCTGTCCCGCGGAGTCCAGCAACAGCGTCATGTCGATGATCTTCTGGTCGATGTCACCGACGTCTTCCTGCGTGCGCATGAGATCGAATGCGTAGACCTGGATCTCCTGCTGGTTGGACGAGATGGCGTGCATGTTGTCGATGGAGCGCACGTTGACCTCATCGACCGCTTGCAACAGGAACTGGCCCAGGTGGGTGATCTCTTCGAGGCCCTGGGCCTGGACGGCGAGGGCTTCCTGGTTGGCAAAGATTAGCGCGTGGTTCGTGGCGATGAGGGTCTGGTTGGCGAGAATTTCATCCTTGTGGCGTTGCAGGAACGATGCGTGCGCGTCGATGTCCCTGGCGTTCTTCTTGACCCCCTTGGCGTTGCGGGCGACGTCTTTCTTGATCCGCGCGATCTCGCCGGGAATGCCGCCCGCGCCGGCCGCCGCCCCTCCGGTGCCCAGCAGCATCAGACCGGACACCAGTCCGGCCATCAGTCCGGTCTTAAGCCGGAGGTTCAGTCGGTACGTGCCGTTCCTTTCGTTCATCGGTGTCTCCCTCCCCTGGTCGGGTCGATAACAGGTCCGTGGACCGGTTCGATCCGGTCCGGCGGACGACCCGTTCACCCTAGCAACGGCGCGGCTTTGGGGAGGAACGTCAATGTCTGACATTCCACGACATTGCGTGACATGGGTGGGTTCATCCGCTAATTTTGCACATGGGGACCGTCGCCCGGGTCCATGGGCGGCATGAAACACAAAGGGATGAACAAGGCGGACAGCCAGCTTGGGGAAAGCCGGCTCAAGGGGTGAAGAATGGGAGGGATCAAGCCTCCTGGCTCCACGTTCCGGGGGTCGACGAGCGAGGCGCATGCCCGCAAGCGACTGGACTCCTGGAAGGAAATCGCGAACTACCTCGGACGCACCGTGCGGACGGTCCAGCGCTGGGAGGAGAACGAAGGCCTTCCGGTGCGACGGATCGTGCACGACGCCGGCGCCACGGTGTTCGCCTACCAGCATGAAATCGACCGGTGGTTGAACCGCCGCAGCCTGGTCGTGCATGACAATTCGGCGGGCGCCGGAACGGCAAACGGGGCGCCGGACGGTCCGGGCGACTCGCCGCCTTCTGCCGTCGCCGCGAATGACGCCGTGGATTCCGGACCGGTACCCGATGCGCCGCGTCGACCCGTGCCGTGGCTCGGTGGGCTCGCGGCCCTGTGTCTCGTCACCCTGGCCGCCGCCGCGGTCCTGTACTGGCCCGAGACCCCGACGACCGGGCGCGTCGAAACCGCACCGATCAGCCCCCAGTTGCTGACGACCGACGCCGGTCTCGAGCGCCACCCGGCCCTGTCCCCGGACGGGCGCAAGGTGGTCTACACCTGGGACGGTGATTCCGGCCAGGTCGACCTGTACGTCCGCCTCGTGGGCGTCGACGGTCCACTGCGATTGACGGACTCGGCGGCGATCGAAGAGGGCCCGGCCTGGTCGCCCGACGGCGACTACATCGTGTTCCTGCGCCGTTCCGGCGTGGACCGGCGTGAGCTGGTCCAGATCTCCGCCCTGGGTGGGCAGGAGCGCCTGCTGGGCGAGTTCGGTGTCCCGGTGGCGCTGGACGTCGCCCGGACCATCGAGGCCTCGGTCGACTGGTCGCCCGACGGCCGCTTCCTGGTGGTGACCGAGGGCGCGGAATCACCCTACCGGCAATGGCTCACCCTCATCGACCTCCATAGTGGTGATCGCGTCGCGCTGACCGATCCGCCGGTGGGCACCCTGGACGTGGCGCCGGCGTTTTCGCCCTCGGGCGACCGCCTGGTGTTCGCCCGTTCACCCGCTCCCCTGCTGGCGGACCTGCAGGTGCTCGATCTGGATCCGGACAGCCGGGCCGCCGCCGAGCCGCGGTCCCTGCCGGGCGCCACGCCCTGGAACAGCGAACCGGCCTGGACCCCGGACGGTAGGGACGTGGTGTTCACCAGCGGTCGCTGGCCCCGAACCGGCATCTGGCGCGTCCCGGCAACGGGTGAGTCTGCGCCCGTTCCCATGACCGGGGTCGGGGAGGGCGGGGTGCAGCCGACGGTGCAGGCGCAGGCCGGCGGGGGCGACTGGCAGCTGGTCTATTCGCGCCTGGCGCTGGAAAACGACATCTGGGCGATCGACCTGGACAGCGGTGACAGCCGGCGCCTGTTCGGCAGCACCCAGCGGGAGCGGTTTCCCCGATATTTCACCAACGGCGACATCGCCTTCCTGACCGATCGCAGCGGTTACCGGGAAATCTGGACCGTGGACGCCGATGGCGGCAACCCCAGGCAGTGGACCGACCACCAGAGTTCCTACGTCTGGCAACCGTCCTGGTCCGCCACGCTGGGATTGATGGCTTACACCGTGGAGGTGGACGGCCGGATGCAGGCCTTCGTGCGGCCCGAACCGCTGGCGCCCCCCAGGGCCGTGTTCGAAGCGCCGGGAACGGACATGAACCTGGCCTGGTCCGGCGATGGCCGCACCCTGTACGTCGCCTCCCGTGGCCGCGGGGACGTCGAACGGGCGGTCTGGGCCCTGGAGATGGGCGTGTCCGAAGCGAGGGTCGTGACCGAGGGCGCCTACCGCGTGCTCGGCGAAGACCCCGACGCGGAATGGCTCTACCTGGGCGCCGGCTCCGAGCTGGATGAGCGACTCTGGCGCGTATCGACGAACGGCGGCCCCGTCCGGGCGATCGATACCGGAGAGGGTCCGGTTCACAGCCTGGCGATGGGCCCGGACGGCGTGTACTTCCTGGCGGTCCTGCCGGAGCACCACGAGATTCGCCGCTGGCGCTGGGACGACGGCTCGGTGGACACCCTCCAGGTGCTGGACACCGTCCCGGAATACGGCATGACCATCTCGCCGGATGGGCGCCGGGCGCTGCTGGCCCGCGTCGTGATGCAGCGCGGCGACCTGATGCTGGCCACCATCGAAGAATCCCTGCGCTAGAATGAATTGAATGCCTAGCGCTGACCGGGGGGAGACCGGTGTCGGATTGGGATCGGTTGCAGACACTATTTGCCGAAGCGCTGGAGCATCCGCCGGAGGAACGCCGCGCGTTTCTCGAGGAGGCCTGCGATGGGGACGCCGACCTGCTCGCCGAGGTCCTGGCGCTGCTGGAGGCCGACGACAGCGACGGTGACACGGTGCCCGCGCCCGAACGGCCCCGCACCATCAGCCAGGGCGACTCTCTCGCCAACACCGATCTCGGACCCTATCGCCTGTTGCGCCGCATCGGCGCCGGGGGCATGGGCGAGGTGTACCTGGCGGAGCGTTCCGATGGCGTCTTCGAGCGGCAGGTGGCGGTCAAGATCCTGCGTCGCGGCATGGACAGCGACCGCATCGTGCGGCGCTTCGAGGACGAGCGCCGCATTCTCTCGCGCCTGGACCATCCGCACATCGCGAGCCTGCTGGACGGCGGCGTCACCGCCGACGGGCGTCCCTACTTCGTCATGGAGTACGTGGACGGCCAGGCCATCACCACGCATTGCGACCGCCACCAGCTGACCGTCCGCGAACGCCTGGAGCTGTTTCGCGACGTCTGCCGCGCCGTTCACCACGCCCACCGCAACCTCGTGGTCCACCGCGACCTCAAGCCCGGCAACATCCTGGTGAACACGGCGGGCGAGGTGAAGCTGCTGGACTTCGGCATCGCCAAGCTGCTCGACGACAGCGCGCCGGACAAGACCCGCACGGGGCGCCAGCTGCTCACACCGGCCTATGCCGCACCGGAACAGCTGCTGAACCTGGACGTGACCACGGCCACCGATGTCTACGGCCTGGGCGTGGTGCTGTACGAACTGCTGACCGACCGGCGGCCCTACGAGCCGGTCAAGTCAGCAACCGAGCTGCGTGACGAGGTGCTCTCCGGCAACGCCCCCCGCCCGAGCATGCTGGTGACGCAGACGGCGGTCAGCGGCGCCCGCCACGCCCATACCCTGGACGAGCTGGGCAAGACGCGCTCGGTCAGCGGCCAGCGCCTGCGCCAGATGCTGCGTGGCGACCTGGACACCATCTGCCTCAAGGCGATCCGCCCAGAGCCCGCGGACCGCTACGCCTCGGCCGAGCAGTTCGCGGACGACGTGGACCGGCACCTGTCCGGCCAGCCGGTGCGCGCCCGCCAGGGCACCATGGCCTACCGGGCGCGCAAGTTCATCCGTCGCCACCGCGTGGGCGTGGCCGTCAGCCTGCTGGCCCTGGTCGGGTTCGTGGTCTTCGGCCTCTACCACGTGGACCGCCTGGCGGCCGAGCGTGACGCGGCCCTGCTGCAAGAGGCCAAGGCCAACGAGGTGGTGCGCTTCGTGATCGACCTGTTCGCCGAGGCCGACCCGGACAATGCCCGCGGGGAGGAAGTCACGGCCCGGCAGATTCTCGAGGCCGGCCGCCGGCAGGTCGATACCGAGCTCGAGAACCAGCCGGAGCTGCGCGCCACCATGAAGCGCGTACTCGGCGAGGTGTACTACTCGCTGGGCAACGAGGCCGAAGCCCAGAAGCTGCTGGAGGAGGCCCTGGACGGCTTTTCACGGACCACGGGCCCCGATCACAGCGAGGCTGTGACGGCGCGCCTGCGCCTGGGACAGATCGCCCAGAACGCCGGTGACTACGAGGCTTCACGCACGGCCTATGACGAGGCGATGGCCGCCCGGGTCGCCGAATACGGCCCGGTGCACGAGCAGGTGTACGAGGTGCTGGCCGCCCAGGCCTTCCTGGAAGAAACTGTCGGCGAATTCGAAGCCGCCGAGGCCAAGTACCAGGAAGCGCTGGCCATGGCGGAGCAACTCTATCCCGGCGACGACATCCTGCATGCCAAGGCCATCTACGACCTGGCCGGTTTCTACCGCACCGTGGATCAGCCCGAGCAGGCCGAGCCCATGCTGCGCGAAGTGATCGCGATGACGGACCGCATGTACGACGGCCGTCACCCCCAGGCCGCCAAGGCCATGCGCCAGCTGGCCGGGCTGTTGCGCAACGGTTCGCGCTTCGAGGAGGCCGAGCCGCTGTACGAGGAGGTCATCGCCCTGCAGACCGAGTTGCTGGGCCCCGAACACTACGAGGTGGCGGTGACCTGGAACAGCTACAGCCAGCTGTTCATGAAGACGGATCGCCAGGACGAGGCCCTGGCCGCCAACGAGCACTTCGTGGGCATCATCGAGCGCAACTACGGCATGCATCCCAGCCTGGGACCGGCCTACAACAACCGGGCGTTCATGCTTTCGGAGGCCGGCCGGTACGAGGAGGCGCTGGAGAACTTCGAGAAGTCCCTGGAGATGCAGGACGCCGTGGGCCTGCCACCGAGGCACTTCAACCGATCCTTCCCGACGGCCGGCATCGCGCAGGTCTACCAGTTCCAGAACCGGCACGCCGAGGCCGTGCCCATCTTCCGCGACATGCTCGAGATCCGGCGCGAATTCATCGAGGAGGACCACCGGCTCATCACCGAGCTCAAGAGCGACCTCGGGGGCTCCCTGCTGGAGCTGGGCGAGCTGGCGGAGGCGGAGGCCCTGCTGGTGGAGGCGCACGAAAAGTTCTCCGCCCGCGAGCCGGACAACGCACCGCGGGTGATCGAGGTCCGCCGGCGGCTGGTCAAGCTCTATGAAACCACGGATCGCCCGGAGCTGGCCGCCGAGATGCAGGCGCTGGTCGACGCCGGCATGGCGGAGGCCTGAAGCGCGGGGCCATGAGCGACAACCAGCCCGAGAACACCGACGAGGCCCTGGAGATCACCCAGTTGCTCTCGCGTTGGCGCGCCGGCGAGACCCGGGCGCTGGATGAACTCGCCCCGCTGGTCTACGAACACCTGCACCGCCTGGCCGAATCCGCTTTCCGCCGGGAAGGCCCCGACCACACCCTGCAGCCCACCGCCGTGCTCAACGAGGCCTGGCTGCAGCTGGCCGGCGCCCGGCCGGACCTCGACAGCCGCGGCCATTTCTACGCCCTGGCCGCGCGCATGATGCGGCGCATCCTGGTCAACCACGCCCAGTCCCGGGGCGCGGCCAAGCGGGGCGGGGGGCAGCTGCGCATCACCATGGAAGAAGGAAAGCTGTCGGACGCGCCGGACGACACCGAGGTCCTGGACCTGCACGAGGCCCTGGAAGCCATGGCTGATCTCGACCCCGACCTGGAACAGGTGCTGGAACTCCACTACTTCGGCGGCCACGGCTACCGGGAAATCGGCGACTTCCTCGGCGTCTCCGAAGCCACCGCCAAACGCCGCCTCCGCTTCGCCCGCGCCTGGGTCCGCCGCTACCTCGAAAACGAATCGACGTAGGGTCGCCCCATACCCTGACCCCCTTGCACTTGGCTCGAACCGCTGGACTGCGGCTTCGTTGGCGCCCCGCACCCTGACCCCCCTGCACCTGGCTCGGCCCGTTGGCCTTCGGCTCCCCTCACTTCCCTGCGCTTGGTGGGGCCGCCCGCACGGGCATCCCTGCCCGGGCGGGCTCAGATGGCCATCCCTGGCCATCTGACCCCAGTCGCTCCGGTC
>JAUHYP010000063.1 GCA_030426265.1 Gammaproteobacteria bacterium
AAAAGCCCGCCTCGAGCGGGCTTTTTCTTTATGGCTGGGGGAGAGGGATAGCAGAAGCTCCTGGCACCGCAGGTGCCTTGGGGGTTCGACAAATTCGCCGGGAGCGAATTTGCACGAGCGAAGCGAGCCCGAAGGGCGCGGCCCAGGGATGGGCCGCGTAATCCCTCTCCCCTTCGCGATGCCCAGACGAAGTTCCATTAGTGCGAGGGCTTCCAAATCCCTTTTCCTCTCGCCATGACCCATTCAAGCTAACTAACAGGGGACGCCTAACCCCCCTCCGCCCCCAAAACCCCCTCCAAAACCCCCAACAACACCCCAACCTCCCCCTCCCCAAACACCATCGGCGGCCGAACCTTCACCACGTTTCCCCCGGCCCCCGTCACCCCCACCAGCACCCCGGCCTCCCGCATCCCGTTCATCACCCGCCGCGCCAACCCCGCATCCGGCGCCCTGGAATCCCGGTCGAGCACCAGGTCCACCCCGAAAAACAGGCCGCTCCCCCGGACATCGCCGATCACCTCGAACCGCCCCGCCAGTTCCAGCAGCCCGGCCCGCAACACCTCCCCCGTCCGCACCGCCCGCGCCTGCAGGTCTTCCTCGCCCATCACCGCCAGTACGGCCAGTACCGCGGCGCAGGACACCGGGTTCCCGCCAAAAGTGTTGAAGTAGTGCTGGTCCGCGGCGAACCGCGCCAGCAACTCCGGGCGCGCCACCACCGCCGACACCGGGTGTCCGTTGCCCATCGGTTTGCCCATCGTGACCAGGTCGGGGAGGGCGCCCAGCCGCTGGAAGCCCCAGAAGTGGGTCCCGGTCCGTGCGAAACCGGCCTGCACCTCGTCGGCCACGAACAGCCCCCCGGCGGCGCGCACCCGGTCAACGGCGGCTGCGAGCCAGCCCTCGGGCACATCCGGCACGCCCTCGCTGGACAGCACCGTGTCCAGGAACAGGGCCGCGGGGCGATGCCCGCGTTCCGCCAGCGTTTCGATGGCCCGGTCGACGGCCTCGAGGTAGTGCGCCGCCGCCGCAGCCCCATCCACCGGGCATCGATAGCGGCACGGCGCCGGGATCGTCACGATATGGTCGCCGCGTCGTTTCGACGGGGTGTCTTCGGTGGAAAGCGGCGTGATGGCGCCGGAGTTGCCGTGATAGGCGTGCTCCGTGACGATCACGCCCTCGTTGCCGGTCGCCGCCCGGGCGATACGCAGGGTCAGGTCATTGGCCTCGGTGCCGCTGCAGGCGTACATCACCTGCCAGTCCGGGGAGGCGGAAGGGCCGGTTCCGCGATTGACGGCCGGAAGCCGGTCCAGCAGCCGTTCGCTGCAGGCAAGAATCGCTTCGTGCAGGTAGCGCGTGTGTGTGTTCAGCGTGGCTGCCTGCGCCCGGATGGCCTCCACCACGCGGGGATGGCAATGGCCCACGTGCGGGACGTTGTTGTAGGCATCCAGGTAGCGCCGTCCCTCGGTGTCCCAGACCCAGGCGCCTTCTCCGCGCACGAGGTGGAGCGGATGGTCGTAGAACAGGCGGTAAGCCGGGCCGAGCAATCGCGCACGGCGCGCAGAAAGGGATTCCAGGCTCAATGGGAGTCCCGGGTGCATGAATTCAGGTCACTGCCGGGTATACGTTGCATGAGAGGATTTGGTCTATTATCCGAGTGGAAGCTTCGTGAATGGATGGACTCTACGCCCTGATGAGCGCGATGCAAGACCCCCGGGGGGGGCGCACAAAGACACGTAAAACGCTGGGCAACGCCCTGCTGCTGCTGGGTGGGGCCTTTATTGCGTCCTACTTGGGCGTGCGGGGCTGGTCATCCAGCCAGAGCGCCGCGGGACTGGAGGCCTTCGAGCAGGCGCGTTCGGCTGCGGTGATTTCCAGCGCCGTTGCGGCGGAACCCATGGGTGAATTGTCCATCGCAGCCACGACCGCGGCGGCCGCCAACCAATGGTCCGGCGTACCCGACACCTCGATGTGGTCTTCCAAGCGCATCGACGACTACAACGCGGCCCTGGCGGCCCAGGACGAAGACGCGCCCCACGCGGTCCTGGACATCGACCATCTCAACATCCGGGTCCCCGTGTACAACGGAGCGGAAGAATTCAACCTGAACCGCGGCGTGGCCCGCATCGTCGGTACCGGCCGGATTGGCGAGGTCGGCAACCTCGGCATCGCGGGCCATCGGGACGGGTTCTTCCGTCCGCTCAAGGACATCGAGCTCGGCGATCGCTTCACCCTTGAAACCTATTACGGTACGGATGTCTACGAAGTCACCTCGATCGAGATCGTGGACCCTTCCGACCTGCATGTCCTGGCGCCCACCGACACGCCGACGGTCACTCTGGTGACCTGCTATCCTTTTTACTATGTCGGTCATGCACCACAGCGCTTCATCGTAAAAGCTGAAGCGATCAACAATCAGGTCAATTCATAGAGGAGGAGATTATGTCGAAGTTGACCCTGAAGGTGGCCCTGGGCGCGATTGCCTGTGCGGGCTTCACCACGACGACGGTGTCCGCACAGGAGATTACCTGTGGTGACATCACTTTCGTTCCGGCGGTGTACGACCGCTGGCCGCATGCTGATGAGGGCTGCCAGGAAATCGTGATTCGCGATGGCAAGCCCTACGCCAAGTTCGAGGCGGAAGTCGTCTCACAAAGCCCGAGTGGCACGTACGTGCGTTACACGCTCAACGACGGTTCCAAGACCCCTAGCCGCAAGATCGAACCGCCGGAAGGCTTCGAAGCCCTGATCGGCGGCACGCCGATCGCCATCCCGGACCTGAAACCCCGCCAGGTGGTGCACGTCTACCTGCCGGAACGCGCGTGGGCGCCGCCGGCTGAACCCGAGCCCGTGGCTGCCGCCGCGCCGCCTCCGCCTCCGCCGCCCGCGCCGGAGCCTGAGCCGGAACCGATGATGCCGACCACGGCCGGCAACGCCGGCTGGCTGGCGATCATGGGTGGCCTGTTCCTCCTGCTCGGAGGCGCCCTGCGCTTCGCGAGGCAGCGTTCGTAAGCACCAACAACAAGGCCTGATGGGCAAAGGGCGCCTTCGCGGCGCCCTTTGCTTTTGTGGCGGGAAGGGGGTGTTCAGGAAGTGGCGCTGATGCGCTGGGGCGCCGCAACGGGCTCCACGAGGTCCGCCAGGCTGCTGCTTTCGAGCGAACGGATGAAGGCGTCCACGGCCTCACGCATCACATTGCCGAGGCGCTCATGGGGCTCCCTCAGTTCATCGACGATGTCGGACTCGGGTGGCAGCAGATCGAGTTCGCCTTCCGTGTCCAGGATAACGTCGGACAGGCGCACCTGTTCGGCGGGAACTTGCAGGCGAACGCCGCCGCCGGGTCCTCGCTGGGAGACCAGGTAACCACGGGCACCGAGATAGCTCACCACCTTCATCAGGTGATTGCGGGAAATATCATGGGCCTCGGCGACCTGTCGAATGGTGACCCACTCGTCGGGACGCTGGGAAACGAAAATCAGGACACGCAGCGCGTAGTCCGTGAAGCGCGTGAATTGCATTGTCGGCCGGGGCCTCCGGGTTTGTTATTGCTTGTCCCCCCCCGGATTCAGGGCGCAAGTATAGAGAGATTGCCCCTTGTGCGCCACAAGGGCTCAAAGCAACACCCTGGCCGTTTCCCCCCCTCGTCGACCAGGGTGCTGCGTGACCGGCTGACGCCGGTGCGCTGCAAGGTGTCAGTCAGCGATGGTTTCGGCAGCGGCCTCTTCGGGGCGCTGCGCCAGTTCGGCTGCCTGCAGGGCGTGCTCGTTCTTCGGCACAATGAAACCCGCCGTCATTTCGGCGACTGCATTGGCGTCAGGATTGGGCGCGCTGACCATGAAAAAGGCCAGTGCCAGAAGCATCGTGGGTTTGAAGTCTCGCTTGAGATCCAACATGTGTCACATCCTTGTTCCGCTTGGATACACCCCTTGGAACGGCCATCCTGGCCGCCATTTCCCAAGGCGGGAGTTGAATGTTACATAAATTAGCCGAGTTTGTCTAATTTTTTTTGAAATTATTTTTCACAGGGTCTGGAGGCCGTTCGGGCCACCCACCAGCACCGTGTCCGCGGGCCGGCGCGCGAACAGGCCGCAACACACCACGCCGGGAATGTCGTTGATGGAGCGCTCCATGCCGAGGGGGTCGACGAGGTCGAGGTTGTGCACGTCCAGGATCAGGTTGCCGTTGTCGGTCACAACGCCCTCGCGCCATTCCGGCTGGCCGCCCAGGGCCACCAGTTTGCGCGCGACGAGGCTGCGCGCCATCGGAATGACTTCCACAGGCAGGGGAAACTTGCCGAGGACGCCGACCCGCTTGCTTTCATCGGCGATGCACACGAAGCGCCGGCTGGCCTCGGCGACGATCTTTTCCCGGGTGAGGGCGGCGCCACCGCCCTTGATCAGGCGACGGTGGGCGTCGAACTCGTCCGCGCCGTCGATGTACAGGTCCAGCGTGCCGGCGGCGTTGAGCTCGATCACGTCGATGCCCAGGCCTTGCAGTCGGGCCGTCGTGGCTTCGGAACTGGAAACAGCGGCCTCCAGGCGCTTGCCGCTGGCGCCGAGGGCGTCGATGAAGGCGTTGACGGTGCTGCCAGTGCCCACGCCCAGGATGCTGTCCTCGCGGACGTAGTCCACGGCGGCTTCGCCGACTTCCCGTTTCCAGTCATCCTGGCTCATGGTGGGTCTCCGCTGTGTTGCTTCAGGGGCCGGCCATTGTCGCGGTTCACCCGGGGCAGGTAAACCAGCCCTGCTCGGTCACCACGGCGTCGAGGGGAATGTCCCATTCGTCGACCGGGACTTCGGGCAGCTCCTGCAGGCTCCAGCCGACTCCGACCAGCAGGGGCTTCGTGGCATGGCCCGCCAGGGTGCGGTCGTACCAGCCGGCGCCCATGCCGAGCCGGCCGCCCGCGCGATCGAAAGCCACCAGAGGGATGAACAGCAGGTCCATGTCCGTGAGTGCGATCTCGGGAGTATCCCTGGGCTCGGAAATGCCGTGCCGGTTGGCGCGCAGCGGTGTGGCAGGAATCCAGGAGCGGAAACCCAGTCGCTCGCCGCCGGGCTCGGGCAGAACGGGCAGGCCGACCGTCGCCCCGCGTCGGTAGAGCTGGGTCAGGCTGAAGCGGATGTCGGGCTCCCCGTCGAAGGCCAGGTATCCGGCCACCACGCCGGCATCGCGCACGGCCTGTGCATCCAGCAGGTGTCGATTCAGTTCGGCGGCCCAGGCCTGGCGACGGGTGCGCGGCAGCGCGGCGCGCAATTCACGGAAATGCGCCCGGAGCCGGGGCTTGTTGGCGGGGAGATTGGACAAGAGAAGAGGCCCTCCACGAATGCCGCTGTGGCCTCGGTGACCTTGAACCAATGGTTCAGGTGGGTCAGCGAACCGGGTCTCAGGCTTTTCGCTTCAGAGCGAACATGCACACCGACGCCAGCGATGCGAACCCAAGGTCAATAAGTAGGGACAAGGCATTTATCGAGTCCACTGGCAAACACCGCAGAGGGCTCGTTTATTCTAATCGATGGACCCGGCCAGTGCATCATCGAGCTGGTCGGCGAGCATGCGGATCTTGCGGTCCACGGTCTCGGTGCGCGTCACACCTGCCTTGCGCAACTTGATGATCTCGTCCGACATGTTGAGCGCCGCCATGACGGCAATCCGCTCCAGGGCCATGAGGTGGCCATTGGCCTTGATCTCGCGCATGCGCGCGTCCAGCAGCTCGGCGGCTTCGCGAAGTGCGGCGCGTTCTTCCGGACCGCAGGTGAACTGGTATTCCCGGTCCAGGATCATGACCGAGATCGGTTTCATTTCTTCACTCATCGGGGTGTTCCGGTAGCGGCGAAAACCCGGCCGGCCGGCACGCGGCGCGGCGGCGCCGTCAAATCTGTTCCAGCGCTTTCAGGCGATGGATGATGCCTTCGACCTTGCTGCGGGCCTCGTCGTTCTTGGCCACCAGCGCGGCGCGCTCGGTTACCAGGGCTTCCTGTCGCGCCTGCAGGGAGTCGTTCTCCTCGCGCAGCTTGCGAATCTGGTCCAGCAGCTGCTTGAGCTGCTTCTCGAGCCGTTCGAGGTCGGCGTTGGCCTGTTCAATGGAGTCCATGCAGGCACTATAATTTGAGGGGTATTTTCGGTCAATCAACGCAGGGCGGAGGTTCCGCCCGCCCCGGAGAGCCCACATGGCAAGCGAACCCCTGCCCGACTTCGGTCACAGCCTGGCCATGGCCATGGGCAATCTCGACGCGGCCAGCCTGGCAGAGTGCCACGGCGTGGCCTGCGGCCTGCTGGTACGCCAGCCCGACGCCACGCCGGACGCTTACCTCGGACTGCTGCAGATGCTGGAGATCGTGACCTCGCCCGGTCCGGCCCTGCACGAGTCCCTGCTGGAGGTGTTGCAGGCCAGCCGCAACCAGTTGCGCGACGTGGAGATGCAACTGGCCATCTGGCTGCCGGACGACGAGGAAAGCCTGGAAGAACGCACCGAGGCGCTGGCCCAGTGGTGCAACGGCTTCCTGGCCAGCATCGGCGCCGGCGACGACCAACGGCTGGAAACCCTCTCCGGCGAAGCGGCCGAGGCCCTCGCGGACATCCAGGAGATCGCCCTGGCCGAGATCGGCGGCGAGGTGGAGGAGGAAGAAGAGGACACCGAGGAGGAAGAGGGCGCCTTCGCCGAGATCGTCGAATACATCCGCGTCGCCGTGCTCATCCTGCGAGAGGACCTGCGCGGGCCGGCTCCGGGCGAGAGCATTCACTGACCCCGTGATCAGGCCCCAGGAATTCACCCGTCGGCGCGGCCAGCTCATGAGCATGGCCGGAGAGGGCTCCATCGTGCTGCTGGCGGCCGCACCCGAGCGCATCCGCAACAGCGACGTTCACTACCGCTTCCGGCAGGACAGCGACTTTCTCTACCTCACGGGCTTCAAGGAGCCCGAGGCCATGCTGGTGCTGCTGCCCGAGAAGAAGGGCGGCCGCAGCATCCTGTTCTGTCGTGAGAAGGATCCCAAGAAGGAAATGTGGGACGGCGCCATGACCGGCACGAAAGCGGCGGTCGACGAGTACGGCGTCGACGAAGCCTATCCCGTGACCGAGCTCGATCGCCGGCTGCCGGAACTGCTGCACGACCGGGTTCGCGTGTTCCACGACCTGGGGCACGACATCGACTTCGATCACCGCCTGATCGGCTGGATCAACGACTTCCGCGGCAAGCCGCGGCGCACCTTTCACATCCCCGATGAGATCGTGGACCTCGGCCACCTGCTGCACGAGATGCGCCTGTTCAAGAGCCGCGGCGAACTGTCCGTGATGCGCCGCTCGGGCCGCATCGCCGCCAACGCCATGTCGCGCGCCATGCGCGCCTGCGCCCCCGGGCTGAACGAGGCGAACATCCACGCCGAGCTGGTGCACGAGTACATGATCAACCAGTGCGAGCCTGCCTACCCGCCCATCGTGGGCGCGGGCGCCAACGCCTGCGTGCTGCACTACACGGCCAACAACCAGCCCCTGGCCGACGGCGACCTGCTGCTGGTGGATGCCGGTTGCGAGCTGGACGGCTACGCCAGCGACATCACCCGCACCTTCCCGATCAATGGGCGCTTCACCGGACCGCAGCGCGAGCTTTACGAGATCGTCCTGGCGGCCCAGGAGCAGGCCATCGACGCCGTGCGCGAGGGTACGCCCTGGGATGACATCCATGACGTGGCCGTCGAAGCGCTCACCGACGGGATGCTCGCACTGGGCATTCTTCATGGCGACCGCGAGGACGCGATCGAGCAGGGGCTGTTCGAGAACTACTACCTGCACAAGACCGGCCACTGGCTGGGCCTGGACACCCACGACGTGGGCGACTACCAGGTGGACGGGCACTCCCGCATCCTGGAAGCCGGCATGGTGCTGACCATCGAGCCGGGCATCTACATCCGCCCCGACGACACGCGGGTGGACAAGCGCTGGCGCGGCCTGGGCATCCGCATCGAGGACGATGTCGTGGTGACCCGCGATGAGCCCGAGGTGCTGACCAACCGGGTGCCCAAGGCGATGGACGAGATCGAGGCCCTGATGGCGGGGTGAGCCTGGCCCGCCCCGTGACCCGTCGATGAAGCAGCTGGAAACGGATGTCCTGATCGTCGGCGGCGGGCTGGTCGGGGCCAGCCTGGCCTGCGTCCTGCCTTCCCTCGGGCTGCGCACCACCCTGGTGGAGGCCGTGCCGCCCCGGGCGCCCTCATCCCCCAGTTATGACGACCGTACCCTGGCCCTGGGCCGGGCGTCCTGCCTGATCCTGAAAGGCCTGGGACTCTGGGACGCCCTGGAACCGAACGCGACCTCCATCCGCCAGGTGGTGGTCAGCGAACTGGGTGCGCCCGGTCGCGTCACGCTCGATAGTGCCGAGATGGGCCTGGAGCGCTTCGGCGCCGTGGTCGAGGCGAGGGCCTTCGGGGTGGCGGTCATGGACCGTGTCGGATCCCTCGAAGGCGTCGATTTCCTCTGTCCCGCGCGCGCCACCGCGCTGCAGACCGGGGCGCCTGTTACCGCCGGCGCAGCTGATCGGGACGAAGCAGGGCCTGCCACCCCGCCGGACGCGGTTCACGTCAGCGTCGAAGGCGAGTCGGGCCCCATGCAACTGAAGGCCCGCCTGGTCGTGGGCGCCGACGGCGCGGATTCCATGGTGCGCGAACTGCTGGGCATTCCGGCCGAGGTTCACGACTATGCCCAGGCTGCGGTCATCTGCAACGTGACGCCCACCGAACCCCACCGGGGCCGTGCCTTCGAGCGCATGACCCCCACCGGCCCCTTCGCCCTGCTGCCGCACGCTGGTGAACGCTGCGGCCTGGTGTGGTGCGTGCCGGATGCCGAGGCGGCGGACCTGCTGGCCCTGCCCGAAGAGATGTTCCTGGCCCGTGCGACCGAGCGTTCCGGCGGGGCCCTGGGAACGCTGCGCCGCCTGGGTCGCCGCAGCGCCTATCCACTGAAGCAGGTGCGGGCGTCGCGGGACACGCTGGGCCGCGTGCTGCTGCTGGGCAATGCGGCGCACGCGATTCATCCCGTGGGCGCCCAGGGCTTCAACCTGGGACTGCGGGACGTGGCCGTGCTGGCCGAACTGCTGGCTGCTCACGTGGCCGATGCCCGGGACGCCGGCGAAGCGCCCGACCCGGGCGCGCCGGCCCTGCTCGAGGCCTACGCGGCCTGGCGCCGTCCGGACCGTGAAGCGACCATCGGTTGGACCCATGACATGGTCAGCGTGTTCGGCAGCGAATCGGTCCTCGCCCGTGGTGCGCGCAGTCTCGGGCTGGCGGCCGTGGGATTGCTGCCGCCCCTGCGTCGGCGCCTGGCCAGCCGCGCCATGGGCTATCGCGGCAAGGTGCCCCGCCTGGCGCTGGGCGAGCCCTTGCTGGCGCCCGGGGAGGCCGCTTCGTGAACCCCTTCGATGTCACCGTGGTCGGCGGGGGCATGGTGGGCGCGACGCTGGCCAACCTCCTAGCGCGGGCCGGGTTCGCAGTGGCGTTGGTGGATGCGGCCGGGCGGCCTGCCTGGAGCGACGCCGACCCGGTGGGCCTTCGTGTGTCCGCCCTGTCCCCCGGTTCGGCGGCCGTGCTCACCCAGGCCGGGGCCTGGGATCGCGTCCGCGCAGCCCGCCATTGTCCTTACCGACGCATGCACGTCGAAGACGGGCAGGGCGAGGGCCTGCTGGAATTCGAGGCGGCGCCGTTCGGGCTGGATCTGCTCGGCACCCTGGTCGAGAACGACCTGCTGTGCGCCGCGCTGTGGGATGCGCTGGGCGACCCCGGGCCGCAGGGAACGCGACCAGAGGTATTCGCTCCCGCGCGGGTCGCGGAGGTGGCGCAGGACGCCGCCGGCACGCACTGCACCCTGGAGGACGGCCAGGTGATCACGGCCGGCCTGCTGGTCGGCTGCGACGGCCCCGGCTCCCGCGTGCGACGCGCGGCGGGCATCGGCGGTTCGGCCTGGAGCTACAACCAGCATGGCCTGGTGGCCGTGGTGCGCAAATCGCGACCCAATCCGGGCGTGGCCTGGCAGCGATTCCTGCCCGGTGGCCCGCTGGCCTTCCTGCCGTTGTCGGACGGCGCCTCGTCCATCGTCTGGACACTGCCGACCCGCGAAGCCCAGGCCCTGGTCGCGGCGGACGAGCATGACTTCATGGAACAGCTGGGCGCCGCTTCCGACGGCTGGCTGGGGCGGGTCGATTCGGTGGGTCCGCGCGCGGCGTTTCCGCTGGGCATGCACCTGGGAGAGCGTTACGTGGCCGGCCGGGTGATCCTGCTGGGTGACGCCGCTCATGGCGTTCATCCCCTGGCAGGGCAGGGAGTGAACCTCGGCCTGGCGGATGTCGCGGCGCTGGTCGAAACCCTGGTGGCGCAGCGTAGCAGCGGCGTCGATCTGGCCGACCCGAGGGCGCTGGCGCGCTTCGACCGCTGGCGGCGCTCGGAAACCGCGATGATCGCCGGCGGGGTGCACGCCATCGGCGCCCTGTTCCGTCCCGGCGCCCTGGCGTTGCCCCGCAGCCTCGGCATGCGCCTGGTGAACGGCAGCTGGACCCTGCGCGAAGCCTTCCTGCGCCGGGCCGCCGGCCTCGGTCCCAATGCGCCGCGCCTGGCGCGTGGCGTGACGATTCCGGAGCTGGCCGGCGCGCCGGCCTGAGCGCTGCCACCGACCGGGCCAGCAGCACCACTTCTCATTCCACACTCGATCGGTGACCGGGCCTTATAGCGCCTCGGCATAAGGCCATGAGCAAGCTGTCTTTCCCCTGGGCGGCCCGGGGCGGCAGACTGTCGCCCTGCACGCTGGACAGGCGTCGGCTATGTTGCAGTAAACAACGGCTCGAGCCTCAAACACACCATCCACGGAGTTCGCGATGATCCACGACAGCATCCTGGGCACGATCGGCCGCACGCCGGTGGTGCGCATCAACCGCTTGGCCCCGAAGGGCATCGACCTGTTCGTGAAGGTCGAGGCCTTCAACCCGCTTTCCTCGGTCAAGGACCGCCTGGCCATCGGCATCATTGAGGATGCGGAGCGCCGCGGGGTGCTCAAGCCCGGCCAGACGGTGGTGGAAGCCACATCCGGCAACACCGGCATCGCCCTGGCCATGGTCTGCGCGGCCAAGGGCTATCCGCTGGTGATGGTGATGGCCGAATCCTTTTCGGTCGAGCGGCGCAAGCTGATGAAGTTCCTGGGCGCGAAAGTGGTGCTCACGCCGGCCGAGAAGCGCGGCACGGGGATGGTCGAGGAGGCCGCCCGCCTGGCGAAGGAGAACGGCTGGTTCCTGGCCAGCCAGTTCGAGAACGAGGCCAACCCGGCCTACCACCGCAACACCACGGGGCCGGAAATCCTGCGCGATTTCGCCGGACGGCGACTGGACTACTGGGTGACCGGCTGGGGCACCGGCGGCACCATGACGGGCGCCGGCAAGGTCCTCAAGGCCGCGCGGCCCGATGTGCAGATCATCGCCACCGAGCCGGCCGGCGCGGCCCTGCTGTCGGGCGCCGAATGGCAGCCGCACAAGATCCAGGGCTGGACCCCGGACTTCGTCCCGGCGGTGCTGGACCGCAGTGTGCCGGACCGGATCATCCCGGTGACCGACGACGAGGCCATGGCCTGCTCGCGCGACCTGGCGACCCAGGAGGGCATCTTCTGTGGGGTTTCTTCCGGTGGAACCTTCGCCGCGGCGCTGAAGGTGGCGGCCGAGGCCGAGCCGGGCAGCAGCATCCTCGCCATGCTGCCCGACACCGGTGAGCGCTACCTGTCCACGCCGCTGTTCGGGCACATCACCGAGGAATCGGACACGGTCTGAGTGCCTCTCCAATCCGCAGGGCGGATTTCCAGGCTCACCGACCGCGTATGGTCGGGCCCGGAGGTCCGGTGCGCGCCTCAGCTCACGAAGCGATTTTCAAGGGCGCCGGAAGCTGCTTGAAACAGCCGGCGAGCTTCGTCATCAACGGGCCCAGCGGGGAGGATTTGCGCCACACCAGGGCGATGGTGCGGTTCGGCTCCGGGGCCTGGAATCGCCGCAGCACGATGTTGCGGGTCGGTGGAATCGGCGGCTCGACCGCCAGGGCCGGCATCAGGGTGACGCCCACTTCGGCGGCGACCATCTGGCGCAGCGTCTCCATGCTGGTGGCGTGGAAATCCACGCGTTCGCGTGCCCCGGCCAGCGCACAGACCTCCAGGGCCTGGTCGCGCAGGCAGTGGCCGTCCTCGAGCAGGAGCAGTTCCGCGCCTTCGAGGTCCGGCTTGCTGACGGTTTCCCGGGCCGCCAGCGGATGGGATTCCGGTACGGCCAGGTAGAAGGGCTCGCTGAACAGCACGATGTGTTCCAGGCCGGCGTCCTCCACCGGCAGGGCGATCAGGGCGGCGTCGAGCTTGCCGTTGTCGAGCATGGACAGGATGTCCGGCGTCTTTTCTTCCGAGAGTTCCAGGCGCAGTTGCGGGAAGCGTTCACGGATCCTCGGCACCACGTGTGGTAACAGGTAGGGCGCCAGGGTGGGGAACAGGCCCAGGCGCAGTGTCCCGGTTTCGGGGTCGCGGCTGCGTCGCGCCGCGGCGGTGATCTGGTCGATGTCGCGCAGCACGTGGCGCGCCCGGGTCGCGATCTCCTCGCCCACCGGGGTCAGCTGCACCTTGCGTGGGGCCCGTTCGACCAGCTGCACGCCGAGTTCCTCCTCCAGCTTGCGGATCTGGGTGCTCAGCGTCGGCTGGCTCACGAAACAGGCGTCCGCGGCACGGCTGAAGTGCTTGAGCTCGGCGAGTTTGACGAAATACTTGAGGGCGCGAAGGTTCATCGGTGCGCTGCGTTGCTCCGAATGGGTGGATATCCATATTCTCCAGCAATGAAAAGTATATATCCAATAGATGCCATCAATCATGGTGATTGGTTCGGACCGTGCAGGGCGCCCACCAGGGAGGCGGCCTTCCAGGCCCGGGTGACCTTCCTGTGGCTGGCGTCCACGCTCTGCCTCGGGTTGTCGGCGGCGGTGGCGGCCAGTCCCTGGCCGGAGCCCCCGAATTTGCCGCCGCCCGGCCCCGGTGCGCTGCAACGACTGCAGGCAGGGGAGGTAATCGTCGAATATGCCCGGGTAGACGAGTCGGGCGGCGCGGCACGCGTGGACGCCGTGTTTCACGTGGAGGTCGAGTCGCTTTGGGCGACCATCGGGAACTGCGCGGCGAACCTGAGATTCGTCCGCGGCCTGCGCGAGTGCGAACTCCTCTCTGAGGACGAGCGCACGGCCCTCACCCGCCAGCGGCTCAAGCCCGGATTGCTCCTGCCCACGCTGGACTACGAATTCGAGACGGTGCGCGAGCCCTACGAGTGGATTCGCATCCGGCTGGTGGAGGGCGAACTCAAGTCCCTGGAGGCCAGCTGGCGCTTCACGGAACTGGAGAACGGCGCATTGCTGGTCAGTCATGAAGCACGGGTGCGCCCACGCTTTCCCACGCCGCGCTGGATGACGCGCCGCGCAGTGCAGCGCGATCTGGAGCGGCTGATTCACTGCCTGCGCTGGGAGGTCCGGGGCTGGCCGGATTCCAGACAGGACGAACAGGACCGGCAGGCCTGCCCGGACGATGCACCGGAAGTCGAACCGTCCGGCGATACGGGCGTTCCGGCCGATGAAGAACCCGCATCAGCCCCGGGCCCGCGCACCGAGCCTTAACCACGGCGCGCCCTTCCCGTAGAATTGCGCCTTTCCGTCCACCGCCGTACGAACCGGGCGCCGCCCCGGCAGCGCGATCACGAACCCGCCCCACCCGGGCGCAGGAACACCCGCATGACCCAGCAAACCGTCCTCACCGGCATCACCACCACCGGCAGCCCGCATCTCGGCAACTACGTCGGCGCCATCAAGCCGGCCATCCTGGCCAGCCGCGACCCGGGCACGGACTCGTATTTCTTCCTCGCCGACTACCACGCCCTGATCAAGTCCCACGATCCGGAAGCCGTGCGACAGTCGACCCTGGAGATCGCCGCCACCTGGCTGGCCCTGGGCCTGGACCCGGGCCGCGTGACCTTCTACCGCCAGTCCGACGTGCCGGAAATCACCGAGCTGGCCTGGATCCTGACCTGCCACACGGCCAAGGGCCTGATGAACCGGGCCCATGCCTACAAGGCGGCCGTCCAGGAGAACCTGGACGCGGGCGAGGACGCCGATTTCGGCATCACCATGGGCCTGTTCAGCTACCCGGTGCTGATGGCCGCAGACATCCTGATGTTCAAGGCGCACAAGGTGCCGGTCGGCCGCGACCAGGTGCAGCACCTGGAGATGGCCCGCGACATCGCCCAGCGATTCAACCACCACTTCGGCGAGCTGATGGTGGTGCCCGAGGCCGTGGTCGAGGAGCACGTGGCCGTGCTGCCCGGCCAGGACGGGCGCAAGATGTCCAAGAGCTACGACAACACCATTCCCCTGTGGCTGCCGCAGAAGCAGCTGCGCAAGGCCATCATGAAGATCGTCACCAACTCGCTGGAGCCGGGCGAGCCCAAGGACCCGGCCGACTCCGCCCTGTTCACGATCTACGCCGCCTTCGCCAGCGAGGAACAGCGCGCGGAAATGCGCCAGGCCTATGCCGACGGCATCGCCTGGGGCCAGGCCAAGCAGCAGGCCTTCGAACTGATCGACGGCGAGCTGGCCGAAGCGCGCGAGCGCTACCAGGCCCTGATGGCCACGCCGGCCGAGGTCGAAGGAGTGCTGGAGACGGGGCGGGACAAGGCCCGCGCCTTCGCCACACCCTACATGGCCGACATCCGCCACGCCGTGGGCATCCGGCCACTGGCGTGAACGACCCGTCCGCCCAGCCCGGCGCGGGCGAGGGCAAGGCCCTCGTCGCGGCCTTCTACCGCTTCGCGACGCTGGACGATTTCGAGGCCCTGCGCGAACCGCTGCGCCAGCGCTGCGAGGACCTGGGCCTGTGGGGCACCATCCTGCTGGCGCGCGAGGGCATCAACGGCACCGTGTCCGGACCTGAAAAGGGCGTGCACCGCCTGCTGGAGCGCCTGCGCGCCGACCCGCGCCTGGCCGCGCTGGAAGCGAAGTTTTCCTGGGCCGACGAGCCGCCCTTCCACCGCATGAAGGTGCGGCTGAAGAAGGAGATCGTCACCCTGGGCGTCCCCGGCCTGGACCCGTCCAGGGAGGTCGGCGAGTACGTGGCGCCGGAGGACTGGAACGCCCTGATCGCGCGCGAGGACGTGCGCCTGGTCGATACCCGCAACGACTACGAGGTGCACCTGGGCAGCTTCAAGGGCGCCGAGGACCCGGGCACGCGGTCCTTCCGGGATTTTCCCGACTGGGTGAAGGGGCATCTGGACCCCGAGAAGGACGAGCACGTCGCCATGTTCTGCACCGGCGGCATCCGCTGCGAGAAGTCGACGGCCTACCTCAAGTCGCTGGGCTTCAAGCACGTCTACCACCTGCAGGGTGGCATTCTGAACTACCTCGAGCAGGTCGACCCCGCCGACAGCCTGTGGGAGGGCGACTGCTTCGTCTTCGACAGCCGCGTGACGGTGGACCACGCCCTGCGCCAGGGCGACCTGGAGGTCTGCCCGGCATGCCGCATGCCGCTGACCGCCGAGGATCGCGAATCGCCCCGGTTCGAGCTGCACGTCTCCTGCCCGAAGTGTTT